>CACZFO010000026.1 GCA_902780455.1 uncultured Bacteroidia bacterium
TCGTAGACCAAACACTCCGAATCTCGAACCTCCGCTTCCTGGAAGGTCTGCTGGAAATTCAGCAGTTCATTTATGCATTATACCGATAAACTGGAATTTACTTGTATAGCTGATTAATCACTTCCTGAAGTTTGGCCAAAAACATTCCTGCATGAGCACCATCCATCTGCGTGTGGTGGAATTGGAACGAGAATGGAAGTTCGTAACGAAACCACCTCTTTCTGTATCGTCCCCAAATCATAAACGGGTTATTATAAATCCCACTGTTCATGCCAATAGCCCCGTCAATCTCAGTATCTATAATGGCCGATGTGCCAATAACCATACATTCATCCGACAAATCCCTGTCCGAGCAACTTTCAGCAACCTTCAGTGTGTATTCCATATACTGCTGACTGAAAACTTCTATGTCTTCGTTGAAGAGGATGTCACAAGAAGAAACCTCGCCCTCTTTGTTCTTGACGATGGTGTTGACTGCAAGACAGTCGTACTGCATTAGCTTGTCGCCGACAGGCAGTAGATAGAACTCTTTGACGGAAGAAGCGGCTTTGCCGATACACCAGTCCAGCAGCATGTTGAACTTGTATCCCTTCTTCCGGCATATTCTTACCAATCGCGTAACATCAATCGTCTTGAAGAACGTGACCATCGGATTTGGAGCCTTCATCCATAACTCGAAGGCTTGGGCGCGACTGGTGTCTTTTGGATTTACTTCACGCATAAATTCCGATTATTCTTAGTCTTAACTAATCCTTTTTGCCTAAAGTCAAACTCATAAGGTCGTACAGCATTACAATCATAAGAAAAAATCCGGGCGATTAAGCCCGGATTCTTGTCTGAACTATTTCCTGGTCAATGACTTGGATTTGACATTTTTCCTATCAGCTGAGTAAATGCCCTTTGGCTTTGAGGAAACACTCCTCACAGGAGCAGCAGAAAGGATAGTTCCTGAAGAAACTTCCTTAGGATTCTTGTCGTAAATTGCCACATCCTCCAGATTCAGGTAGAACATATCGGTGCAATTGAAGTGACGGAAGCCAATATAAACAGTCTTATTGGCAAATTGAGAAGGAATGGCGATAATAAAACGCCTGTATTTGCCAGATGTCTCAACCGGAGTGGCGGCATCTGCCCCATCAATTGTTTCCTCATGCAACTTGACACAACTGGTCAAATTAGAAGCGTTAGGTGCCTGATCTGTAATATAAACAGCATAATGTTCTTCTGGATAGTCAGAATCCTGAGCAGCCACCCAGAAACTGAGATAGTTCCCCGATGTTAAGGTAATTCCAGGAGTAAATGCCCAGTTATCCGGGGTTAATGCGCCATGGTTACTATCATAAGACTGACTATATAACAAGCCTGTTCCGGAATGAGTAGTAAAGCCCACATTGGAGGAACCTACCTGCCAACCGTAACCGTCTCCATCTGAATCTATATATGTCCAACCGGTAAGGGTAGCATCAAAGTTCTCAAGCCAAGTTGGATCCGGTTCTGGTTCCGGTTCCGGTTCAAGATCTGGATTGCCCTCGGTTACCATCACATCATCAAGGTTAAGTATGAACATGTCGGAACAATTGAAATGACGGAAACCGATATAAGCAACCTTGTTGTTGAAAGCAGCAGGGATATTGACGAAGTAACGATTGTAAGTTCTGCCGTCTACAACACGGGTTTGTACAGGGGTATATGACCCGGAACCAATAGTCTCTTCAAAAAGCAGAGTGCTAGACTCAGGTAAACCGACTCCAGGATTCTCTTCTGAAATATAGACAGCATAATGCTCTTCTGGGTAAGAAGGATCCTGAGCAGCCACCCAGAAACTGAGGACATTGCCTTCGGTAAGTTGTATAGCCGGTGTAAAAGCCCAGTTATCAGGGGAGAGTGCTTCACCTATATCACTTGCGTAAGATGCACTCTGAAGAATTCCGGAACCGGAAATGGTAAATGAGGAGTTGGTCTTCCAATTCCAATTATAGCCATCTTCATCGGAGTCTATGAAAACCCATTCAGAGGAATTGTCAGTATCAAAATTCTCAACGTAAGGAACGCTCTTTACAACATTTCCTACGCGGTAACCCGCCAGATTAACTGCGAATTTGGTAAGACCTTCGTTTATAAACCGGATAGGTTTACCGGTAGCGTCTATCGTGCTGTGAGACGCATCGGAACCATCGCGGAGATATTTTGCATCACTGGTAACAACCTCAATACCAAAACTATTCCAGTCTGCAGGAGAATAGACACGGAACCATATTACATCGTCGCCAGTAGCGATAACATCTCCCAAATTGAGGATGATATCACCTGTCCCCGCGTAATAATCGCTGGCTACCTGACCGGTCGCAACTTCATATTTAACATATCCGGCAACATTCGTAGGAGCATGGATAGTAACAGTCCTGATTGTTTCACCAGGGGTTATGCCTTTCAACTCGAGACGCACTACAGTACCCAAACGGTGGAATGTGAACAGGCTTTCGGTGTTGTTCTCAATTCTGCTAGAACCATTGTCTAATTGATCTGAAATCAAAATGTCTGAGTTCAAGGCCATATTGCCCTTGTTCAGTTTCTGCTCATCAGGAAGTAAAACAAACCAATCATTCTCTCCGTCTCCATCCAGATCCCCGTAATTACTAATGCAAGTACCTGGATAAACTGCAGCATACTTGTATGATGAACCTGCGGGATCTGTTGAAGTGAGGTTGGCGGAAAAACTGGCTTTTCTGCCGCTGATGACAGCTTCATTGGAATTAACGGCATCATGGATCGTTCCATCCACTACCTCAAAGAATGCTACATAATCTCCTTCTGACCAGTAGATTGTAGGGATTTCTCCATCTACGGCATAAGTCTTGGTTCCAGGGCCGGATACAATTTTAACGGTAACGCCTTCCTTATTTGGCAATTCTTCTTTTTCCAGATTCTCTTTCTGGCAAGAAAAAAGAGAACTAAGGGTCAGCACACCTGTCAGGGCTATAAATAATTTCTTCATAACTCTTTCCTCCTTAATTAAAATTCATCACCATCGTAAATGGTTGAGTCATCAAAATCACTACCCGGTAAACCGGAATTGTCTCCTCCGGAAGCGCACAATATGCCTTCCCATTCCACCTCATCAGTGGAAACTAACGGCGAAAAATATTCCTCTTTTTTCATGGTTAAAAGGTTTGGACTCTCAAATATAATAAAAATCTTTCAATTTTTAACCAATCATTTTTGCTTGAAATCAAACACTTTCATTTTAATGACATCTTTAATCACCGAATTCTCCTTACAGAATCTTTTGGTACCTTTGTTAAATGCCTCTTTACAAAACTTATATCTGACAAGTAGTCTTCCCTTATATAGAAATAGTTGGTGGAATCATCCCTACCACCCCCTGATGGAGATTTAATAACTAAAAGACTGTCAGATAATTCTTTTATTTCTTCTGGTTTGTTTAATAGGTTAATACTATGGAGTGTACCTTTTGATAAATCTTTAGGTGATATATAGGCCCCAGAAAGGTTCTTAAAATCTTTCTGATTTAAGGATTTAACATGTTTGATTACCTCTTCCAAACTATTTTGTACAAATATTGATATCTTTTTAGTGCCATTTTTATCGAAGATCCATGTTATGGAAACGTAGGCGTTACCTTTCGGGTTAGCAATTAATGCTGTCCATTTATATTCCGTTAGGTTTTTAAGTAAAAAATCATTTGAAAGGGACTTTGTTGTATCTATCCCTTTACTTATATTTTGCGAAAATGAAATATTGCAAAACAGCAGCAGAAAAAGAATAATTTTAATTTGTTTCATAATATGATCTATATTATTATTTGCCATCCTTGGCACCTGCTATTGCAACTGACTTGTCTAAATCTATATAATAGGTGCCTTCTATCAAATATCCATAAGTTGGGTCATAAACAATTTGTTTACCATCAGCTTCATAACCAACAACCACTAGAGCATGAAATTATTCACTTTCATTGTTGTAAAATAAAATGAAATTATGAGAATCAATGCTGTTCATCAAATTACCATCATATGCTGCGGTATTAAACAAATAGTTGTTTTATTAATCATTTTTTTACCTAAAATCAAACACTATCAAAGGTCTCAGGGAAGAGCCTCTTGTAATGGAAAGGATGATTTGATTATTTGTTGGGAAAGCTTACTACACCATCATCACGGAACTTTTCCGGAATGTTGTAATTATACATTTCAAGAGGAAAAGCTTTTTGTTCAACTCTAAATAGTTGAATTTCATCTTTGCGATAATACAAAGAACTATCGTGCTCGCTAATGTATATGCCTGAAACAAAAGGCTCTCCATCCACAATCACAACACCGGTACTATACATAAACTTATACCCTTGTCCGCCATAGAAATGGAGGACAAAATCACTTCTTCTCAGGATAACAGAATCTGGAGATGTGGATATGACATCATGACTGCGTTCATCGAGATTATCATTTTCCCCTTTTTCAAGCCATATAGACGTTATTGGAGGAAAAGAAACCGCCACACTATCATAAACCTTAGTTCTTCCGCGATAATCGATTAGAAGGGAATAATAAATATCCAAAAAATCGTGAATTTCAGGATTCTGCCTAATCAGCGCTATTTTGCATGAAGAATCAATAGCCAAACTGTCAGTTATTTCATATCCAGAAGGTATAGCATATCCGTGCCAAGTATTCTGGTTTTGAGCCAGAACCAAAACCGGAAACAAAATAAATATTAATGCAGCAGCCTTTTTGTATAAGTTAATCATTTTTAACTAAAATCAAACTCTGGCAGAATAATCCTCAGGCGAAGGAGAACCTGAAGGCGTGAATCATTTGCTGATTCACTTTTTGACGTGCTGCTTTGGATGCAGTTTCACGTCTAACTTGAAATCTCTGCGCAGCTCCTTGAGAGTGGATTTCGTCAGAAATGTATGAGCCTGATGACCATTGACTGTGTATGTGAACTCCAGCCGCTTGCCGCCCAAAGTTTTCTTCACCACAATACATTGGGTTGTAATAGGCTCACCCAGCTTTTCGCCGGAAGTGGCGGCCCTTCCTTGAAATTCCGCAGTGGTTTCCAAATCCTTGTCAAATAAATCCAGTATAGAGTCAATTGTCTTGAAGGCTTCATCGGTAGTGTTTCCTAGCCGGATGATTGTCTCCTTGTAGTTCTTGACTTCCATGCCGAGAATCTCATCGCCTCCAAGGAATTTGCCTGTCCGCGCCAGACTCATATAGTATGACATGGAGCCGTCTTCATCGCGATAGGTAAAGATAGAGTAAGCTCCATGGTCTGTCTCTGATTCGGCTACTTCCAGCCTCATTCCAGTTTTCTTTTGTGCGGATGCTGATATGGCGCCCAAAAACAGGAAGGCTGCCATAACCAATAAAATCTTCTTTTTCATTTTCTTAGAATATTTTTTTGTAAATGTAGCAATTTTCAATTATTATGCCACATTCTAAGGTTGTCATTTTGTGTTTTTATAAGTTTTAACCAATCATTTTTTTTAACTAAAATCAAACAAGAAGTTCCCTTATTTTAATAGAATTACTTTGTAATGGTAATATAACAATCGCAAATAAATTATCGCACGTGTAATAACATTGTTTGCCTGATTAATAAATGCATCTCTTCTCATATACTCGTGTATGATATACTTAGCTACTACTCCCCATTTAGATATAAATAAATTTGTGATCTTACTGTTGTAAATATGTCTAGCAATGTAATAAGATATAGTATCTCCTTTAATAAAAAAGGATCCCCATAGAAATATGGTATTATTACGCTCCTTTTTTAATGAACATTGTATCATAAAAGATGACATGCTCTTTTTATAACGAGTATAATAAGACCTATTATTAAATAGATTACTTCCTGTAAGCATAATAAAACCTAGAATGAATAGATAATCTGGGTCTTCGCTAAATATCATTGAAGAAGATTTATAATAATTTAATAACTTATTCTTTGCCTTTTCTTCATCTAGTTGTGAATAATTATCGAAGAGAATTATATGATGTAACAAATAAATACCGAATATATATGCTTCTTTGTCGTTACCTTGAGAAATAATACTCTCAATTGTATCTAAAGCATGTTGATACGAATGGTTTTCAATCAATCTATTTATTAACTTAAAATCTTCTGTTTTCATTTATGCTTGACACTATTAGTAAGTAATTGGTCTAAGATGTATTTTCCTGCCAATCCTTTTTTTTTGAGGTTAATTAAAACATCGTCATGCATCAACAGGATTTCTTGTGCCAAAAGACAACTAGATTTTTTTGATTTTGATTTAGAGTTTATAGCGCCCCATTTATACAATATGCCATTATTGATTATATATGCTCGATTAAGAATTTTCTCTATTTGGTTAATGTCATAATAAATATAAACCTCAGACATATATAATAGATTGCCAATATAAAAGAGATACTCCGCATTATTTTTGTATAGATTTATTGAAATAGAAAAATGTTTGTTGAAGATATTTGATAAATCATCGTAAGAATAATGCTTTAATTTAATTCCATCAATGACAATATGAACCAGTACATATAAAATTCTTATATATACGTCCACAAAAAAACTAGTCAGTTTGCCTTTGTTTTTACATAAGAAAGTATCCAGGAGATTGACCTCTTGTTCAAATAGCTCCTTCTTCTCAAGCTGATTTGCATCCTTTAACAATTGTTCATAACTATTCGATGACATACATTGTACTTATTATTGGTTTTCCATTGTTTTAACCAATCATTTTTTTACCTAAAATCAAACCTATGAAACATAAAGTACTGTATAATAGGAGCTATTAGCAACTATAAGTTCAAAAAATTCAACCAAAGGCGCTGGTTGGGGTAATTTAGGCTGATTATTTGAACGTGTTTTCCTTTCAAAATAGTGATAACTGTACTCATTCTGCTTGTCAAGGGTAAAGATAATGCTTACGTTACATTTTTCAAATATCTGCTGTTGTAATCTCTTTTTGTGAATCATAGCGTTGCTTAAACTGTACAGTGCCTGACATATAGGTTCTTAAGGAACTTAAGAAAACACATTTATCAATGTAGATTTTAAGCTGAAAAGCAGTATCTTTGAGGCATGTTCAGAAACAGCGGAAAACTCATTTTTGTAGCGGTTGTCATAATTGTGCTGCTACTTTTGAACCTGCTGCTTGGAAGTGTGAAGATTCCGGCGGCAGATGTTCTAGGCATACTGCTGGGAGACCGCTCTAACGAGATATTTTCAAACATCATATTAAAGTCAAGACTGCCTCAGGCGCTGGTGGCAATAGTAGCCGGTGCCGGACTTGCAGTCTCCGGCCTTCAGATGCAGACCGTTTTCCGGAATCCGCTGGCAGGACCGTCTGTGCTGGGTATATCAAACGGTGCCAGCCTGGGAGTGGCAATTGTGGTTCTCATGTCAAGTTCGCTTGCAGGAGTATCGCTGAGCAGGATGGGTTATGTAGGAGATGCAGCCATATCGATTGCAGCCATCATAGGTTCTCTGGCTGTAATGGCCCTGATAGTATGGGTGGCCCGCAAGGTCAAGGGAAATGTAACCCTGCTCATCATAGGAGTAATGATAGGATATCTGGTAACAGCCATAGTAGGAGTACTGAAATTCTTCAGTGCGGAAGAAGATATCAAGGCATATGTAGTATGGGGCCTGGGCTCGTTTGCCCGGGTATCAGGAGACCAGATGCTGCTGTTTGTGGGAATGATGCTGGTATTGCTGCCGCTGTCATTCCTGCTTGTCAAGACACTGAATCTGATGCTGCTCGGCGATGACTATGCCCGCAACCTGGGCCTGAACGTATCAAGGTCCAGGACGCTTGTCATCCTGAATTCCGGAGTGCTGGTTGCAATAGTTACAGCATACTGCGGACCGATTATGTTCATAGGACTGGCCGTGCCTCACCTGTGCAGGGCCTTGTTCAAGACATCCGACCACCGCATACTGGTACCAGGAACGATCCTGACCGGAGCGGCACTTGCCCTGCTCTGCAGCCTTGTGGCAAGGATGCCTGGATTTGAAGGAGCCCTGCCTGTCAATTCCGTTACGGCACTTATAGGGGCGCCGGTAATAGCTTCTGTGATATTCAAAAGGAGGAAAGACGATGTCAGAGAATAAGCAGACCATAAGACTCGAAGGCCTCTGCATCGGATACAGGGGAAAGCACGGCGTAAAAGAAGTAGCAAAAGACATAAATGCAAGCCTTTACGCAGGTGAACTTACCTGTCTGATAGGACCTAACGGAATAGGCAAGTCCACACTGCTGAGGACATTGTGCGCATTCCAGGAGAAACTTGGCGGAAAGATCTTCATCCAGGACAAGGAACTGTCAGATTATAAGGACAAGGAACTGTCAAAGAAAATAGGAGTCGTACTCACCCACCGCCCGCAGATACAGAACATGAGCGTGGAAGAACTTGTGGCACTTGGCAGGAGTCCCTACACCGGTTTCTGGGGAAAGCTGGAAAAAGAAGACAAGAAGATTGTCGCCGATGCAATATCGCTGATAGGAATAGAAATCCTGAAAGACAGGATGATCCAGAACCTGAGCGACGGCGAAAGACAGAAAGTAATGATAGCCAAGGCAATAGCCCAGCAAACCCCTATCATTTTCCTCGACGAGCCAACTGCATTCCTGGATTTTCCTTCAAAGATAGAAACCATGCAGCTGCTCAGACGCCTGTGCAAGAATAACGGAAAGACAGTATTCCTCTCTACCCATGACCTGGAACTTACGCTTCAGATAGCGGACAGCATCTGGCTGATGCAAAAAGACAGAATCACCATAGGCAGCCCAAGGGAAGTTGCACAAAGCGGTGCGCTCGAATCATTCATAGAAAGAGAAGGAATCACCTTTGACAAAGATCTGCTCAGGGTGATTATCAATAAATAGACCCCGAATCGTCTATAAGAAGGACCGTAAGCTCAGCCTCCGGGCAAAGCGGCAGGCATGCATTTCGGCATCGCGATGAAACCTCATTTACAAAAGCCTGCAGGCGGTTCTGAGGAACAATGTCCCAAAGTTCCCGTGCAAGGGTGATGGATTGCGCCCTGGATGTCACAGAATCAGGGCATCCGCATGAATCCAGCAATCCGGCAATGAAATCACGGTCCATGGTAACGTTGCTGGAATGGGTATCGAGGTTCCCGGCCGCCAACTTGACTGCCTTACCTAGCATTATACCAAGCGTAATCTTCCTGAATCCAAGCTCATAGGCTATCCTTACGGTATCACCTATCTTGTTCCCGTACTGGACAAAACACTGTGGAGGAAGATCCTTGTAATAATTCCTCAGATACTTCTCGCTCTTGGCTCCGGAGTTTATGACAACCCGGTCCTGTCCGCTGGCCTTGGCAACGTCCATGCACTTGCGGATGGAATTTATGAATCCCTCCTCAGAGAAGGGCTTTATGATTCCGGACACCCCTATTATGCTTATGCCGCCTTCTATGCCAAGCCTGGGATTGAAGGTCCTGTGGGCAATCTCCTCACCGCCAGGAACGGAGATGACTACCCTAAAGCCCTGTTCCGGATACAGACGCCGGATGTTGTCCTCAATCATCTTCCGAGGTCCCTTGTTGATGGCAGCCTCGCCCGGAAGGGAATCAAACCCCGGAAGAGTTATGCGTCCCACGCCTTCTCCACCGTCTATGACAATGTCATTGGAATCAAGTTTTGCAACGCTCGCATGTATCTCCATCTTGTCTGTAACATCGGGATCATCTCCACTGTCCTTGACGACATAAGCAGAAGAATCCGTAAAATGAGTTTCAACCGTAATTGATTCTCTGTCAGGCAGTACAATATCAACAGATGCCGGATGTGAACGCTCCATCAAGGCCGCAACTGCGGCAACTGCCGCCGCCGTAGCGCAACTGCCGGTTGTCAGGCCGCTGTGCAGAGGATAGAACTCAGGCAGAAGTTTCTCTATCATCCGCCTCATCCCAAAAGGCCCGTTGACTGTCAGGAATCCATCAGGCATCGCAGGCCTCTCTATGGCAAAAACCTTGATTCCTTTTCTGATAGCAGCATTTGTCTTGTCAAGGAATCCGCCACTCAGCCCGCTTTCCTTGACCAGAATGGCATCGGGATCAATCTTATCAATTTCTTCAAATTCGTCTTCACCCTGGTGGTAGAAACACAGATGAGAACGGTCAGCCCCGTATCTTGCCGCAAGTTCCAGGGAAGAATCCCGGTCCAGTATGCGGTGGAAAATCTCCGTTCCACCATCCTGAAGGAGCCTGAGCTTTGGAATGGACTGAACGCCTGCAGTAGAAAGAAGACGCCTTACGCCACGCATCCTTCTGACCGCATCCTGAAAATCACGGCACCAGATGATATCGCCGCTCCTTTGAGGATATATGCGCTCAAAACGGATAACAGGAATTTTCAAAGATGATGCAGCCTCGGCGATATTACGGTGAAGCTCACTGGCAAACGGATGTGCAGCATCAACCAGCAGCCTTATCTCATGGTCCTTGCAGAAAGAAACAATCTGCTCACAGTCAAGCGCTCCGCTTATGGGAATGCCATGATGGAAGGTGAGCTGCTGCTCTCCACCACGGGTGGAATACCAGAACGCAGAACCCGATTCCTCAAGTTCCTTTGCAGCCATGCGGCCCTCTGTCGTTCCACCGAAAACCAGTATCATCTCAGACTCGTGCCTTACGGAAAAGATGAGTGAAATTCTTGGAATACAATTCAGAAAGACCCTTGCGGTTATCTATTGACTCACCCACTACAAGCATGGTAGTGAGGGTAAGGCTGTTATCCTTTACAATCTTTGCCAGGTCCTTCAATACTCCGCGATAAATCTTCTGGTCAGGCCACGTAAGATGATAGCAGGCAGCAACAGGGGTATCCTCCGGATACTCCATCAGAAGTTCCTTCTGCACGTCATCAACGATTGATGCAGAAAGGAATATGCACATCGTAGAGTTGCTGCGGGCCAGAAGATGCAGTTTTTCCTTCTCAGGCATCGGCGTGCGGCCTTCACCTCGTGTCAAGATTATGGTCTGGCATTTCTCAGGGATGGTAAACTGGCTCCTGAGTTCTGCTGCTGCAGCAAGGAAAGAAGATATGCCCGGAGTAATATGGTAACTCATGCCGTTTTTGTCAAAGAAAGCCATCTGCTCCTGGATAGCCCCGAAGATGCAAGGATCACCGGTATGGAGCCTAACTATGAATTTTCCCCTGTCGTAAAAATCCTTCATCAGTTCACACTGCTGCTCCAGGTCCATCCCGGCAGAGGAAACGACAGTTGCGCCAGGCTTTGCACAAAGCGTAAGTTCCTTTGGCACAAGGCTTCCGGCATAAAGTATCAGATCGGCTTTCTGGAGCATCTTACGGCCTCTTACGCTCACAAGGTCGGGATCTCCCGGGCCTGCGCCCACAATCTCTATGTGAGGATGCATAAGATATTCATAACCTACAGCCGCAGCAACGGTCCAGTTTGCACCCTTCTGCTTTGAGAGAAGCAGGCTGGCATTGTTTGAAGAAAGAATCGCCGAGGCTTCAGACACGGATGGAGTACCAACGCACTTTTCCACAACCTGGCTTGGAGTTGGCACAACAACGGATGAAAGGCTATCGGCAGAAAAGAAAGCGGTATGGAATTCTTTCTCCAGAGCCTTTACCACAGGCTCTTCCTTCTTGATGTCGGCAGAGCTGATACTGGCAATGGCCTCACGGCATATTCCGTTATCATTCAGGCATTTGAATATTTCTTCGATTACCTTGTCCACAGGCCCGGCCTGACGGGCAAGACCGATACCCACATGCACACATCTGGGAACCCACTGTATGCTTGGAATGTCTACCTTCCTCCTGATCGGCGAAACTGAAAGCAGAAGACTGAATCTTGACAAGTCAACATCTTCAAACTTATGGAAAACCTCTATGTTTCCGGCAGGATTTTCTTCAAGATACTTTGTTCCTTCATCCTGCACCTCAAGCAGCAGGGCTGCAGGTTTTCCTTCTGCATAGAGGAATATCTGGGGATTGATGTCATCCGATTCCTGTGCCCAGCCGAATCTCTTTGCCAGAAGGTCCAGCGGCCATAGACCGCTGCCGTCTGTCTGAGTGGTTATCACCGGATGGGCATTGAGTTCAAGCGCCAGTTTGGAGGCAATCTCGTTGGCGCCCCCGACATGTCCGGAGAGCACGGAAATCACATTATGCCCGCCGGAATCAACACACACAACTGCAGGATCTGTATGCTTGTCTTCTACAAGGGGAGCGATCGTCCTGACACATATACCCATAGCCCCGACAAAAACAATGCAGTCAAGAGATTCCCAGACTTGCTGAACCTCAGATCTGCGAATGATTTCTGCACCTAGGAAAGATGCCGCCCTTTGGGCAACTCCCCTGCCCTGCTCAGATATTAAAACTACAGTTGATTTCATTTTACTGCCTTGAGTATGTCTATCGGATTGTTATTGTCAAGTTCTATGTGGGTTGGCTCTTCCAGCCTCATTCCCAGGGCATCTGCCACACGGATGAACTCATCCCTGCTACCTGCGGCAACAAGGTTGGAGGTAACGCTGTTGAACACCATGCAGCCTCCCGGGGTCAAGTGAGAGTAAACCTTCCGCATGATATCTTCAAGATGACCGCCGTGGCCGCCAATGAAAGCGGAATCGCAGAAGATGTCATCTGGAATATCGGTTTCAAGGAAATCTCCAATTGAATATTCTATTCCAGGAGCGGAGAATTTCCGTGAATTGCTTTCTATCAGCTGCTGCCCCTCAGGCCTGATTTCAAAAGCCGTGATGTCAAGATGAGGAAATCCTAGCCTGGCCTCTATGCTCACGCTTCCGGTACAGAATCCGATGTCCCAGAATGTCTTTTTTGAGTAAAGTTCCAGCCTCTGAAGAGTAAGCAGCCTTACAGGCATCTTGGTTATCATCTTTACCCTTCCGTCCAGCAGAGTGAATTCCGACTCCGGAATCCCGAAGCGTCTTGCCGGAGCATCGCCATCTATGGTAAGTACCAGGCAGTTGGGAGCAGAGAAGGTTGTTACGGCTGCCTGTTCAACGCTCAACTGGGAAACCTTTTCAGATTCGGGGTTTCCAAGATGCTCCCCTACATGGAACTTATAAAAAGTGAAACCATATTCCAGCATCCTTCGCGCTATGGCATCTGGAGTCTTCTGCCGGTCCGTCAGGATTCCGATCTTGCTCCGATGCTCAATCAGAGCGTTGTCAAACTCCTTCCAGGGTCTTCCGGTGAGAGATACCACATGAAGATCGTGATAAGCAAGCAAAGCCCTGTGGCAAAGCATCTGAAGAGAATTGAAATGCGGGAAGACCTCCATCGGAACCTCGGGCATGACTCTTTGCAGAGTAGAGGCAAAACCATAGAAAAGAGGATCGCCTGAGGCAAAGACAACTATATGGCAGTCTTCCTGGCGATACTGCTGGTACACATCATCCAGGGGAACGGTTATGTCTATCCATCTGAAACCGTCAGGCAGAAGTTTCTCAACGATCTGCCGGTGGCGCTTTCCGCCGGAAAACACCTTTGATGCAGAAATCCTTTCCAGCACATCCGGAGCAAAGAAAGGATGCGGACTGTCAGACATTCCTATTATGGTAAAACTCAGTCCCATAGTCTATAAGTCTCTTCCCGGGTCAAGGTTTCTGGCATCATCAAATGTAAGGATTGCATTGCAGAGTGTGGCGGCCAGGTTGCTGCCGCCCTCCCTGCCCTTGACTATAATCTTTGGTATGTCCTTGAACGGCAGGAGCATGTGCTTTGATTCCTGCACGTGGACAAAGCCTACCGGAGCCGCAACGATTCCGGCCGGATGAGCCTTGCCCAGCCTGATCAGGGAGCAAAGCTCCATAAGTGCGGTCGGAGCGTTTCCAAAAGCAAACAAGGCATCCGGATGTTCCTCAACCGCCAGCCTGATCCCAGCCTGCGAGCGGGTAATGCCTTCTTCCTCAGCGATTTTTGCAACCCTGGGATCCATCAGGTAAGTCTTGGCCTCAATGCCAAGGCGGGCAAGTGCCCCCTTGCGGATTCCGGTTGCTGCCATGGTGACATCGGTGACTATGGTCTTTATCCTGCCCTCGGAAACCATATCATACAAGCGCTCAACTGCATTCTCATCTGTATGAAGGATGTTCTCCATCTCAAAATCGGCTGTCGTATGTATGGCATGCAGCAGCGCCCATTTGTGTCCAAGCGGATAGTCCTTGCGCCTGAGCTCGGATGCTATTGTGCGGAAACTCTCATGCATGATATCCTGTCCAATCTTCCGCCCGGATTCCTTTGCCTCCGAGTAGTAGCCTCTTGGAGTTATCATCGCAGAGCCTTCAAGATATGTCTGGGAATTCCCGATAAGCACAACGGTGAACATATCAACCTGCTCCGGATCAAATTCAGAAAGCGTTGTCGTCCAGACCTTCTGGTCTTCACGGCCGGCCTGGCGCACACATCCTACAGGAGTCTGAGGACTTCTCCCCTCTTCAAGGAAAATCTCAACCAGACGGTAAAGCTGCCAGTAGCGTCCATGGCTTTTCGGATTGTAAACGGCAGTTATGAAGTCGGCCTGGGCCGCGGCCCTTATCCTCTTTTCTATCAGAAGCCACGGAGTCATCAGGTCAGACAGGGAGATAATGCACAGGTCATGCCCTATGGGAGCTCCAAGCAGAGAAGCGGCCTTCTGGAATGCGCTTATTCCGGGCAGGGTCTCAATCTCAACGTCGGATCCGGCCTGTTGGCTGCGCATCTGGTAAAGAAGCGGGGCCATACCGTAAATGCCTGAATCTCCGCTGGAAATCACGCACACAGTCTTGCCGGAACGGGCAAGTTCCATGGCCTGGGCGGCACGGTCCTTTTCCTGCTTCATGCCGGTATCCAGACAGACTGCACCGTCTTTGAGATACTTCTGTATGAAACGGAAATAGTACTTGTAGCCCACAACGGCATCTGCACTTGAGATGGCTTCTATCACGGCCGGAGTAATGTCCAGCTCAGAACCAGGTCCGATGCCTGCAACAATTATCTTTCCCATATCGTGCAATTTACAAAAAATCAGTTGAAGAAGATACGCAGACCGGCAACTATCATCCTACCCGGGTTATAGAGTGCATATTTCCTCAGCGATGAATCCGGCCTCTTGTCCACCTTGTCAAAGATATTGTCTATCCCAAGACTAGGTTCCAGGGTCAGACGGTCTGACACCTTGACGGTATGGGAAGTATTGAGATTCCACACACCGTATCCAGGAGCATTCTCGTAGCCTGGATAATATGTCTTGCTCTGAAGCCTTGCGCTGAGGCAGGCGTTAAGTTTGTAGATTCCCCATCTGTGATGATAGTTTGAAGAAAAGGTCAGGGTGTTCCTTACTGAGCGCTCCAGGGCTTTCCATGCATCATCCGACTTGGTCCTTGCATAGTTCCATGCGTAGTTCACTCCAAAATCAATGTCTTCAGTAACCAGTGCGCTGACACTCACGTTGAAACCCTGCACACGGCCCTTGTCGCTGTTTGTATACAAGGCATACTGCTCCAGCTTGGCGGCCTGCTCGGGAGTCATTTCAGGAAACATATCCATAAGCTCAGCCCTTTTGGCATCATCTACCTTGATGTTCTTCTTTATGATCATGTCATCCACATAGTTGAGGAATCCGGTGGCAGAAACGGTCAGGAAGTCTGTATGATATTCGGCGTTTGCAGAAAAATAGTCGGAAGTTTCAGGATCGAGGTCTGTAGAACCAATGGAGACCTGGGCTTTTCCGCGGTTGACGCTGAAATAGTTATAATGAAGTTCATCCAGTCCCGGAGTCCTGAAACCTCGGCTGTATGTAAGGCGGAAGTTGAAGTTCTTAGGAGAAAACATAAGGGCAACCTTCGGAGAGAAATTGGTTCCAAAATCCTCGTGTGAAGTGAGCCTTGCACCGGCAGTGAAGCTCACTCCCTTGACTATCTGCATCTCATGCTGGACGTAGGCTGCAAAAGTATTGGCTCCGTTGTCTATGTTTCCGCTTGATGAAACCAGTTCATCCCTTCTGAAATCAACACCTGCAATCGAAGTGCTTCCGGGCATGAAGTGCATGATTCCCTGGATGTTTCCGGAATATGCACTCTGGCTCTTGGAGCGGGTATAGTCGCCTTTTTCATAGCTCTTGCCATCTACCTGGTACTCCCTTCCGTAGCGGTACCTGTCTGCGTCAAGGTTCATCTGGACGGAATAGTTGCGGTTTATCTTGTAAATGCCACCCAGAGCCAGTTTTGCTCCGCGATAGCGCATCTCGTAATCAGTACCGCCCTTTACATCTTCCCTTGTACGCGGACGTGAAGTAATTTTCTGATAGTAGTCAAATCCGGCGTTAAGTGCCAGACTTTCTGTAGGCTTGTAAGAGAGCCTTTCTCCGAGGTTGCAGGCCCTGAAACCGGAAAAAAGAGGAGCTATGGTCTCGGTGAGTTCAATCTCATCGCCTTTCTTGGTCTCCTCATATCTGCTATTGGAATAACTGTCTGCCCTGCTGTGGGTGAAGGAGGTTGAGGAAGTAAAACCTCCGGCTCCGGCATTTATGTTCACAGACTGGTTGAAACGCCCCTTTCCGCTGACGGAAGTAAAGGAACGGGCACTGACCTTGTCAGAAGCAGGCTGGTCCGTTATTATGTTTATCACACCTCCTATCGCATCGCTGCCGTACAGAGATGATGCGGCTCCGTCAAGCACCTCAACCCTGCGGACCCTTGACAGGTCTATCTTCTCAAGGTCTACGTTTCCGGCCATGTCTCCGACAACTCTTCTCCCGTTGACAAGGATAAGGGCATATTTGTTTCCCAGACCGTTAAGCCTCAGGAAATTACCCATTGAAGAGGGAGTTGTCTGAACCTGCGGAAGCATCCTCATCAGGGCATCCTGGAGGGTAATGGTCCCCTGCTCCCTGATTTCCAGTGCCGGCAGCACCCTTACCGGAGAAGCCGTCTTCTTCAGCCTCTGGTGATGGCCGGAACCGGTCACCACTATCGGGTTCAGTTTGCTGGCAGCCACGCTGTCTGATGAAACGTGTACCTGTCCGAATGAGGTCTCAAATGAAAGTATCGCGATAAATAAACAAATAAACTTTCTCATGTCTGCTGAATTATCAGAAGAAAAAAATCAGTTTTGGATGTAAGGTCCAAAACTGATTTTGGAGTAGCAAATATAACCTATTTTTTATTCCGGATTCTTGGAGTGATAGTAATCAAGAGGTTCACCGCTTATTGCTGCTGAGGTATGGTTCATCCAGATCTGGCGGATTGTAGGGAGTTCAAGCAGACCCTTTACGATCTGTGTTCCGTCGTTGCAGGTATAACCATTGGCTGCAAAGTAGCACTTCCAGCTGGTGTCTTCTACCTCGCCTTCTTCGTTAGGATCTCCGTTCTCGTTGTCGTCACCGGCCATGTCGTTATGGGCATGGTCACCGGCAATGGACATCAGTGGATGGCAGTAAACGGTACCTGAAGTAATACCGTTGGCCTGCATTCTTGCAAGAACGTTGGTCTTGAAGTTGGCCTTCATGTCTACTGTTCCGACATAGTAGTTGGTGCTGTAGGTCTGGAGCGCCTCTTCCAGCTGGGTGTAGCGGATGTTGGCCTTGTAGGTATCGTATGAATCAGGATTACCGTGGCCCATGAACGCTACGACATTGCTTGCTACCCTGTCTTTATAGAGGTCATTGAGAGCCTTAGCAACAGCGTTTACGTCTGCATCAGCATCCTGGAGGAGCGGAACGCCGAGTTTCAGCTTCACTCTTGAAAGATAGCTGTCTGAAAGGTCTCCGTTGGAGTTGTTTGCAAAGTCCTTGACGTAGTTGATGACGCGGGTGTACTCCTCGCCAGGGATGACCTGGAGGCTCTGGATTACAATCTCTGAATACATTACGCCGTCCTGTGCAAATGCGGTAAGCCAGAAAGGAGGAGCGTAGAAGTTACGAGGGGCGACATTCTCGCCGGCTGCTGCACGGTTGATGCAGATTGCTGAAGAGAATGACAGATAAATGTCATAGCCGGGGAAAGCAGACTTGTAGGCTGCAACCGTTGCGTCAAATGCGTCGTATGCCTGCTGCCATGTGCTTCCGAAAGCTACAAGGAGAATGGCCTTGTCGTGCTTCTTCTGGCTCTTTACCGTATTGTTAACGGTCTTCTGGTACTCGCTGTAGTTAGACTTCTCACTGTCTTTTGAACAGGAAGTCAGGCCGAGCAGCATTGCTGCTGCGGCAATCAAAAGAAATTTAGTTCTCATTTTCGTTCTGATTTAAATTCGTCTTTATTTTATCCAATGTCTTTTTTCCGTTGGTAAACCTCAAGATGATGCCTGCGTAGAATGTCCTTCCGGCTGAAGTTGTTCCAAGATGCAGTCCGTGCGGGGTCTTGTCCTTGTAATTGAATATATTGTCTATGCCGGCCTGGATACTGATGGTAAAATTGCGGCTGCGCTTCAGGTCGTGAGTGGTTGCAAGCCTCCAGAGCTGATATCCTTTTCCGTCTCCGTTGGTCTGGTAATACCGCTTGGATGACATCCTGCCGTAAATTCCGGCACTCATGTCGTATGCCGGTGAAAAGCTGTGATTCCAGACAATGGAGAAGCTGCCTTTGTGGTTGGCCACTCCGTCTATCTTCACCCTGCGGATCTTTTCATGGTCTGAGTCGTATCGGTCCGCCTTGGTATCCAGCCAGCTGTAACCGGCATTGACCATGAACTCCCTGACCTTCCATCGCAGAGAAAAATCAACCCCATAGGTCTTGGCCCTGTCCATGTTCTGGTACTGGCGGGTTTTCACCGGGTCGTACCTTGCTATGAGGTCAGATGGAGCTTCATAGTTGGGAATGGTCACAAGGGTTATCATGTTGTCAAGCTTGTTGTAATAGGTTCCTACAGTTACGACAAGATCCTTTACAAAATATTCTGCACTGAATGAGAAGTAGTTGCTGCTCTGCGCCTTGAGGTCCTTGTTTCCAAGGTAGAGGTAGGTTCCGCTCATCTGGCGCACGTACATATAGTACAGTTCCTTAGGGGTCGGAGTCTTGAAACCCTGGCTCCATGAAGCCCTGAATCTCAGGTCGTTTGCCGCTGCCCACATCATCGAGAACTTTGGAGTTGCCCTGAATCCGAACTGGTGGTTCTGGTTAAGGCGCAGTCCGGCTGTAAAATTCAGGTCCTTTGAAGGATTGAACTCATCCTGCACATACACGGCAGCCGTCCAGTCGTCGGCCTTGCCGCCGTAAACCCTGTTGGGGGCTTTGAGATAATCGTAGCGGAACTCGGCTCCCCCGCTTAACCTGTTGTTGCATGGCAGAGTAAAGACCCCTTTGGCAGAGATTAGGGTTCGTTGCTGGTCGCTCTGGAGAGCCTCCTGTCCCGCTAGATAAGGAAAATATGGATAGTAGCTGGTGCCCGCACTCTTTTCATAATCCTCCACGAGGGTAACGTCAGTGAAGTGATAATAATAGGCGTGACGGTTCCAGTCTGCGTCAAAAGTCATGTAGTCCTTGCCGCCAAGATTCCACTTTCCGCCTGCTGAAACTCCGGCATTCTTATATGCAAGGTCGTAGGTATTCACGTCATAGTGAGGATACTTGCCGCTAAGGCGGAAGATCCGCTTTCCGTATATGCTGCCTTCTGCGTAATATTCTCCCTTCCGCCCGGCATCGTAAGTGAACCGCTGGCCGGCCTGCCAGGATGTAAAGCGGTTACGTGTCTTGTTCTTGGAATCCAGGATAGGATCTTCCAGCGGAGATGTATGCTCTACTGAAGTATTCCTCCAGCCGTCTGTGTGCTGAAGCTGGAAATTGGTATAGCTCTGCCAGCGTCCGGACCTGAGCCCCACTCCGTTATGCTGGCGTATGTCACCATAGCTGCCAACCCTGGTGGAGTTCTCCAGGAAAAGGCCTTCATCATGCTTCTTGGTGATGATGTTGATTACTCCTGCTATGGCGTCGCTGCCGTAGAGCGCCGATGAAGCACCCTTTACTATTTCTATCTTCTCGATATTCTGAGGGTCTATGAGCTGGAGGTCATTGTCTCCTCCCACGTCTCCGTTCAGACGCTTGCCGTCTACCAGTATCAGGATATAGGAATTGCCCAGACCGTTCATCTGGATATGGCTTCCCATGTCGTCTTCGTTGAAGTCAAAAGACGTTGCAAGGCTGGAAAGGATGTCCTGAAGGCTCCTTCCGCCGTAATTCTTAAGCTGCCTGGATGTTATGACCTCGGTCTGCACAGGGGCATCCTTGAGCAGATGGAGCGTACCTGTACCGGTGACTACAAGTTCCTGAAGGTCATACTTCTTCAAGGTATCCTGAGCCGCCGCACCCTGGCAAACGCACAAAGCCAGAGCCAAAAGGCCTGACAACAAAAATCTTTTCATTACGCTAAAAATGTTGATCGCCGAGGCTCTTCTTCCTGAGAGGCGGCCACTCGAATTGAGGCAGGCAGGTCTTCTGACTTTTCCCATCCGCTACACCTTCCCGGAAAAATCCAGTGGCAAATCCGTAACGGACACAAAATGGGAAATACAGCTGCAGGTACAGTTCCGGCCTTTCACCGGATTCCCTTTCATCAGGGAGAAAATCACCCTGATTACCTGAATCGGGAGCAAAAGTATACAATTATCTCGACAATGCAAATTATTTTTGTAACAACCTTGTTTCAAAACAGCAAAATCCGGAACAAAAAGCCATTTGCATTTATTAAAAACATTCTGCATAACTTTGTGCGCATGAAAGCAATCCCACAGTTTCTTCTGGCAGCGCCTTCTTCAGGAAGCGGAAAGACCACGGTCAGCGTAGGGCTCATGGGCTTCCTTGCCGGAAAGGGATACAAGGTCCAGCCATTCAAGTGCGGGCCGGACTACATAGACACCAAGTTCCATCAGAAAGCCTGCTCAAGACCTTCCGTAAACCTGGATTCGTTCTTTGCCAATCCAAATCATATCAGGCAGTTATACAACAGATACTCCAAGGAGGCAGACATCTGCATCGTGGAAGGGATGATGGGGCTATTCGACGGCTATTCGCGCTCCAGGGGATCGGCAGCCGAGATTGCTTCCATCCTGGGAATTCCGGTGATACTGGTCGTAGACGCCAAAAGCACTGCATATTCGCTTGCTCCCCTTCTGAAGGGCTTCAGTGACTTTTCCAAAGATGTAAAGATCATCGGCGTGA
>CACZFO010000027.1:0-10324 GCA_902780455.1 uncultured Bacteroidia bacterium
TTTAAGAACCGGTAATACAGTTTCTCGAGCCGTCATATCGCCGATGCATAGCACCCATTTCTTGCTGCCGCGGTTGCGGATAGTCATGAAATTCTGGATTTCCTGCCCAGCGAGCCGCTTCTGCATGTCTGCCCATTGCCTCGGATTTATTCTCTTGCAGGTCTTTGGATCTATGTGGTAGGTGATTGGTTCTGTGCATCCTGAATATTTGAAGCCCAGCTTCAAGTAGGCGTCCCCGTTGCTCCATTCGTTGTCCGAATAGCTCATGACCTCGATTACATTTATCTTGCCGGCGTCTTTGAGGAAGTGTTTGAGTACCTTTCCCATTCCACCTGCAATCCTCACATCGGGGAGGCTGGCGTATCTGGTCCACTCGTAGGCGCATAGCTGCTGTGGATGCATGCCGGCCGTCTGGGAATCTGGGATTGTCTGCTCATTGGCTGCCGGCACCTGCCCGATGCTCATGCCGGTTTTGTAGTATGTATGCCTGAACTGGGCTGCGGCTACGGTATCTTCCTTGTACATAAGCAGATAGTCTGTTTGTCCTCTTAGATAGCCGTATGTGTGGAAGGCATCCAGAAACTTTTGGACCTTGGTGTGGAAGGCTTCTGGAGACAGGCCGAAGTCTTTGCAGTTCTGAAGTGATACTACCTTGCAGAGTCTTGCGTGGATCCTTCTGAAGAGTCCGAGTCTTGAGAGCATCCTCTGCGATGTCACGGTCCTGGAGCTTCTCCACCTGTCTTCATACAGGAAGAACGTTTCCTCATCAGGTCCGGGACCGGCTTTGATTGAAGATGTGAGAGCTGTTGCCTGGGAAAGGGTTGCTGTTTCTTCCAGCGGAACCAGTACCATACGCAGGTTGTGCTCGGGAAAGAGAACGGCGTTTCCGTCAATGCGATAGCGGATGCCGTTGAGGTTCAATACCTCAACAACTTCCTGCCCGAAAGACGGAAATAAAATTTGCATAAGACAATTATAATCTATACTTTTGCAACCCTAAACGGAGATCCGCTAGCTCAGTTGGTAGAGCACAACACTTTTAATGTTGGGGTCTCGGGTTCGAGCCCCGAGCGGGTCACCAGAAAAAGCTCTGGATTTCTCCAGGGCTTTTTATTTTTGCTTAACGGAGATCTGGCCGTCTGAGTAGGTCAGCTCTATGGTTTCTCCAGGATTGATCTTCTTGGAGATGATGGCTTCTGAAACCGGATCTTCTATGAGTTTCTGGATGGCTCTCTTGAGAGGCCTGGCGCCGTACTGAGGGTCATAACCTTCTTCTGCCACGTACTTCTTGGCCGCCGGAGTGATCTTGAGCTTGAAGCCTATCTGTTCTACTCTTGAATACAGTCCCTTGAGTTCTATGTCTATGATCTTCTCAATGTCTTCCTTGGTAAGCGGGTTGAACAGTATCTGCTCGTCCAGGCGGTTGAGGAACTCCGGAGAGAAGTGGTTCTTGAGCGCCTTGTCTATGATGCTCTTGTTCTTGCTGGCAACATCCAGCTTGGTCTGGGTGGCGTATCCGACGCCCTGGCCGAAGTCCTTGAGTTCCTTGGTTCCGATGTTGGATGTAAGGATGAGGATGGTGTTGCGGAAATCGATGTTCCTTCCGTTGCTGTCTGTCAGCCTGCCTTCGTCAAGTACCTGGAGAAGGAGGTTGAAGATATCCGGATGGGCTTTTTCTATCTCGTCGAGCAGAACCACGCTGTAAGGCTTGCGGCGTACTTTTTCTGAGAGCTCTCCGCCTTCGTTGTAGCCTATGTAGCCTGGAGGAGCTCCAATCAGGCGGCTTACGGAGAACTTCTCCATGAACTCGCTCATGTCTATGCGGATGAGTGAATCCTCGGTGTCAATTGCGCATGATGGCCCTGGTGACCTTGTCAATGGCGTCATCCTGCCCGATTACGCTTTCCTTGAGGGTCTTGCTCATGTTGATCAGGCGGTTGCTCTCGCTCTGGGCAAGCTTCTGGATCGGGATGTGGGTTGTCATGCTAAGGACGGCCTCTATGTCTTCCTTGTCTACGGTCACCGGATTGCCTTCCATCTTCGCCCTCCATTTCTTGCGTGCGGTTTCAAGCTCCTCTTCCTTGAGTTTGAGGATATCGCGGAGCATGGAGGCCTGCTTGAAGTCTTTCTCGCGTATGGCCTTGCTCTTCTCGTTCTGGAGTACTGAAACTGCTCCTTCCAGGTCGGACAGGCTCTTAGGTACCTTGAGGTTCTTGATATGGGCGCGGCTGCCGGCCTCGTCCATGATGTCCACGGCCTTGTCTGGCAGGCAGCGGTCTGATATGTATCTCTGGCTCAGCGATATGCAGCTTTTCAGCGCATCGTCGGTATAGGTGACGTTGTGGTGGGACTCGTACTTTGCCTTGATGTTCTGGAGAATGAGCAGTGTCTGGTCAAAGGTGGTCGGTTCGACAACCACTTTCTGGAAACGCCTCTCGAGAGCTCCGTCCTTCTCTATGACCTCCCTGAATTCGTCCAGCGTAGTGGCTCCGATGCACTGTATGTCGCCTCTGGCAAGTGCGGGTTTGAGCATGTTGGCTGCATCCAGGCTGCCTGAGGCTCCTCCAGCACCTACGAGTGTATGAAGCTCGTCTATGAAAAGTATTACGTCGTCGTTCTTCTTGAGCTCGTTTAGGATGGCCTTCATCCTTTCCTCAAACTGGCCCCTGTACTTGGTGCCGGCAACAATGCTGCCGATATCCAGTGAGATGATCCTCTTGCCTGAAAGCGAGTAGGGAACTTCCTTGTGGGCTATCTTGTTTGCAAGCCCTTCTGCAATGGCGCTCTTGCCAACTCCCGGTTCGCCGATCAGGATAGGGTTGTTCTTCTTCCTGCGGCCCAGGATCTGGGCTACGCGTTCTATTTCCTTGTCACGGGCAACTACAGGGTCAAGTTCGTCTGCGGCAGCGGCTCTGGTGAGGTCGAATCCGAAACTGTCCAGGACAGGGGTCTTGGACTGGGATTTCTGGGCGGTACCTTCCGGAGCGGCTCCCTGGGACGGTTCTGATTCCGGACGGTGATTCACTTCGTTTGCAGGAGTGGAGAACAGGTCCTGCCCTCCCACGGACTCTCCGCCTTCTCCCTTAGGCCTTCCCTGCTCCGTGGCATAGCCTTCTTCCTCCGGGCTGAGGTTCTTGACCGTTGCATAATGGATGCCCTGCATGTTGAGATAGTCTATGGCCGCGCTGGAGCGGGTTCTCATGATGGCCAGCAGAAGGTGCAGACTTCCTGGAGAAGGAGCCTTCATGCTCCTGGCTTCCAGGTACATGATCTTGAGGGCATTGCTGCTGGCAGATGAAAGTGCTATCTCGTCTGCCTTGTTCTCCGGAACAGGTTCTCCCTTGCCTATGGCGTCTTCTATGGCTTTCTTCATGTCCGGAATGTCTATGCCAAGCTCCATGAGCCTGGACACGGCTGCGTTGTCGGTATGCCTTATCATGCCAAGTACCAGGTGGTCTGTGGTGAGCACGTAGCTTCCGAGCCTGATGGCCTCCTCCTTGGAGTAGGCTATTATGGCGTTCAGAATTTCAGGAATCTCAATATGCATGTGTTTTCTTGTTATCCGTTCAACTTGCAAATTTGGCCCAATATACTAAAAAAAGCCGGTTTCTGAAGCAGAAAATTTGAGGTTTGACACTCTTCCCGCCCAAGGGGAAAATTACTGGCTGGAAAGTTTGTTTTTTTTGCCCGGAAATAGTAAATTTGAAAGTTAAAACTAATTAGTAATAAATGGACGAGAACAAGGATTTGAACGGCACACCGGTGCCAGAAGGGGGCGATGGTTACAACCACGGCATTATCCAGAGGATAAACATAGAGGACCAGATGAAGTCTGCCTATATAGACTACTCTATGAGCGTGATCGTATCCCGTGCGCTCCCGGATGTAAGAGACGGCCTGAAGCCTGTACACCGCAGGATTCTGTACGATATGGGCAAGGAACTGAACATCACCTCCGGCGGCCAGACCAAGAAGTCTGCCAGGGTTGTGGGTGACGTGCTCGGTAAGTTCCACCCTCACGGAGACAGCAGCGTATACGACGCAATGGTCCGCATGGCCCAGCCATGGAACATGAGATACACCCTGGTGTTCGGACAGGGAAACTTTGGATCTGTCGGAGGCGATCCTCCTGCAGCTCAGCGATATACTGAAGTAAAGCTCACTCCTTACGGAGAAGAGGTCCTCAAAGACCTGGAGAAGGATACCGTAGATTTTGCACCTAACTTTGACGGAGAGCACATGGAGCCTACCGTACTTCCGGCCAAGCTTCCTCTGCTTCTTCTGAACGGAACCAACGGTATTGCCGTAGGTATGGCTACGATGATGCCTCCTCACAACCTGAACGAGGTCTGCGACGGTATCACAGCCTACATAGACAACCCGGATATTGATACGGAAGGCCTGATGCAGTACATCAAGGGTCCTGATTTCCCTACGGGAGGCACCATCATGGGCCTTCAGGGCATAAAGGAAGCCTACGAGACCGGAAAGGGCAGGATCATCATCCGCGGTACCACAGACATAGAAGTGAACGAGAAGAGCGGAAGGGAGACCATCGTGATTAAGGAAATCCCTTACATGGTCAATAAGAACGAGCTTCTCAAGCAGATATCCCAGCTGGTTGAAAGCAAGAAGCTGGAAGACATCGTATACATAAACGACGAGTCTGACCGCAAGTCCGGAATGAGACTGGTGGTGAAGCTCAAGGTAGGAGCGGTGAGCCA
This sequence comes from uncultured Bacteroidia bacterium, assembly GCA_902780455.1. GTDB lineage: Bacteria > Bacteroidota > Bacteroidia > Bacteroidales > UBA932 > Egerieousia. Next base: position 4,725 of record CACZFO010000027.1, read on the forward strand.
GGTGGTTCTGAACAACCTGTTCAAGCACACCGAGCTCCAGAGCAGTTTTGCCGTAAACAACGTTGCCCTGGTAGACGGCCGTCCACGCCAGCTCAACCTCAAGCAGCTCATCAAGTACTACGTCCGCCACAGGCACGACGTGGTGGTGCGCCGCCTCAAGTTTGACCTCAAGAAGGCCGAGGACCGCGTACACATACTTGAAGGACTGATAATTGCACTTGACTATGTAGACGAAGTCATCAAGATAATCCGCGAGTCTGACACCGTAGACCAGGCAAAGGCAACCCTCTGCCAGAGGTTCGGACTCACTGACATCCAGGCTTCAGCCATCGTTGAGATCAGGCTGCGTCAGCTGGCCCGCATGGAAAAGAAGAAGCTGGAAGACGAGCTTGCAGAACTCAGGGCTCTGATCAGCAAGATCAACACCATACTCGGCGATGTAAGTCTGCAGATGGGCATCATCAAGGATGAACTTCAGGAAGTCAAGAAGAAGTTCGGAGACGAGCGCAAGACCCAGATACAGCCGGACGAGAGCGAGTTCAACTATGAGGACATCATCGCCGATGACGACATGGTGATCACCATCTCCCGCATGGGCTACATCAAGAGGACTCCGCTTGCCGAATACCGCCTCCAGAATCGCGGAGGAAAGGGCAGCAAGGGCAGTGCTACAAGGGATGAAGACTTCATAGAGCACATCTACGTTGCCAATATGCACTCAACCATGCTCTTCTTCACCAATACGGGCAAGTGCTTCTGGCTCAAGGTTTACCAGATTCCTGAGGGCAGCAAGACCAATAAGGGAAGGGCAATCCAGAACGTGCTGAGCATAGCACAGGGAGAAAGCGTGTGCGCTTACCTGAACGTCAAGACCCTCAAGGACCAGGATTACATCAACAACCATTACATAGTGCTTGCCACCAAGAAGGGAGTTGTAAAGAAGACCACCCTGGAGGCTTATTCCCGTCCTAGGGCAAATGGCGTCATAGCCGTAAACGTCAGGGAAGGCGATGAACTCCTTGAGGCTATCCTTACAGACGGCAACAGCCAGATCATGCTCGCTTCCAAGGAAGGCAAGTGCGTAAGGTTCGATGAATCAGGCGTAAGGGCCATAGGAAGGACAGGTACCGGAGTCCGCGGAATCGAGATCGAGGGCAGCAACGAGGTTGTCGGTATGATTTGTGTTAATGCAGAAGACAAAGAGCATACAATCCTGGTAGTGAGCGAGCACGGCTTCGGCAAACGCAGCGAGCTTGAAGACTACAGGATCACCAGCCGCGGATGCAAGGGAGTCAGGACTATCAACATCACCGAAAAGACTGGCAAGCTTATTGCTCTTAAGAGTGTGACGGATGAAAATGACCTTATGATCATCAACCGCTCCGGAATAGTCATAAGGGTAGATGCTTCCTCAATCAAGGTAGCCGGAAGGAATACCCAGGGAGTGAAGCTGATAAGCATAAAAGACACAGACAGCATAGCTGCCGTTTGCGCGGTTCCTAAGAGTGAAGACTACAAGGCGCAGGAAGCTGCTGAAAATGAAGAACAAACAAACTAAATAACTAGCAAAAATGAAAAGATTTTTTATCACACTGGCTGTAGCGTTGATGATTGTTCCAACCGTCAATGCTCAATCTAAGGCCGTTCAGAAGGCTCTCAAGGAGCTTGCCAAGGCCAAGGAGGCTGTAAGCAGGAAGAACGATGCATCTTCCTGGATCAAGCTGGGAACTGCTTACCTGTATGCTTACGAGGCACCTGTAGACGGACTTGCAACTGGTATGGATCCTATGAGTCTTGCAGTTTTGACCAAGGGACAGATCAAACTCGGAGTTGAGTCAAAGGAAGTCAACGGCAAGGTTTTCAACGTAGAGAAGTATTCAGACAAGGAACTTTATCTAGACCAGAACGGAAGCCTTCAGGCTTACAAGATCCTGAAGAACGCTACCGATGAGGACTGCCTGGCAAAGAGTCTTGAGGCTTTCCATAAGGCTCAGGAGCTCGGAGGAGGCGGAAAGGACCTCTCTTCCATGATGGAGTCTCTGGCAAGAAGGCATTGGACAAATGCAATCTGCGCCTACAACCTTGGCGACTACAAGGATGCTTCCCAGTTCTTTGAGAACAGCTACAACATCTATGCAGAGCCTGCTGTAGGCAAGCTTGACACCAATGCTCTCGTTTATTCAGGAATTGCTGCCGTTATGGCAAAGGACGCTCCAAAGGCTATCAGCCTCTTTGAGAAGTGCCGTCAGATTCCTGGTGTTGCAGACGGTGACATCTTTGCCCAGCTGGCAGACAGCTACAAGATGGTAGGCGATACTGCAAAGTGCAAGGAAGTTCTGGCAGAGGGCTTTGAGAAGTTCCCTACAAACCAGGGCGTTCTCGTTTCTCTGATCAACGTTTACCTTGAGACCAACGACGATCCTCAGAAGATCATCGGCGTTATCCACAAGGCTCAGGAGAACGAACCTACCAACGCTTCCCTGGTTTACGCCGAGGGTAACCTCCACCGTAACATGAAGGACTACGAGAAGGCCATCGAGCTTTACCGCAAGGCCGGCGAGCTTGATCCTAAGTACGTATTTGCTCCTTTCAGCGAGGGTGACACTTATTATCAGATGGCTCTCGACATTCAGGAGAAGGCTTCCAGCGAACCTGACGACAACAAGTACATGGAGCTTGCAGCTCAGCTCAACGACTGCCTCAAGAAGGCCATCGAGCCATTTGAGAGGGCATTCTCCATCACAGACGATGTTGAAATCAAGAGAGGTTGCGCAGAGTACCTGAAGAACATCTTCTTCCGTTTCCGCGACGAGAAGCCGGAGTATCAGGCAAACTATGACAAGTACCGCAAGTTTGCAGAAGAGGCCGGAGCACCTGCTGAATAAGCCCGGGTGCTAAGGACAATGAAAAAGGGATGACCGTTCTGGCCATCCCTTTTTTTGCTCTTATTTGGAGAAATGTTACTCGGCAGGTGTAGCGTTTCCTGTCTCTGGTGCAGCTTGCGGACGTGGAGTCCTTACGGATGTTGCAACAGCTACATTGATGGTTCTTCCCATGTGCTCTGATCCGTTCAGGGCCTCGATGGCCTTCTGACCTTCCTCTTCGCTCATTTCGACAAAACCATAACCCTTTGATCTGTGGGTTTCCTTATCAGTGATGATACGTGCTGATGACACTTCCCCGTATGGGGCAAAAAGCTTTTCTAAGTCCTCCCTTCTTGCTCTGAAGCTCAGACTGGAAACAAAAATGTTCATAGACAAATAATTTGTTTAAAATGTTGGGCAAATATAGATTATTATTTTGCCAAAAGCAAATTATCTGCTGTAACCTCTCTTGTAGGGATTTCCCTCATAATAATTGATATAGGCCTGTATCGCGGTCCTGGTTCCGCCCGGAGTAGGGTAGTCTCCGCTGAAATACCAATCGCCGTTGTTTTCGGGGCAAGCCTTGTGAAGGTTTGCTATACTTTGGAATAGTACCTTGACCTTGCACCCCAGACCTTCCGGGGTTACCATCTGGGCAATCTTTGCTGAAATTTCCTCGTCTGTGAAAGGTGCGTATATGCCCTTTACGTAATTCTCTATCCACGGAGTAATCTTGCGCTTCTTTCCGGTGAAGAGGTCTTTTGAAGAAGAAGACGTGCAGACATATTCCTCGATAGGATGCTTCTCGGCTTCCTTGCACTGGGAATAAACCTGGTCCAGTACCTTTTCCATGCCTCTTTCCTTGAGCAGGGCAACGGCGGCATTGAAGGCTATGAACTCTCCCATGCGGCTCATGTCTATGCCGTAGCAGTCGGGATACCTGATCTGCGGAGAAGAAGATATAATTACAATCTCCTGTGGCTCCAGCCTGGAGAGGATGTTTATGATGCTCTGTTTGAGGGTTGTACCTCTTACTATGCTGTCGTCTATCACGGCTATGGAATCCACTCCCGGAGTTATGCTGTTGTAGGTGATGTCATAAACATGGGCGGCCATGTCGTTTCTGGTGCTGCCCTCGGCAATGAAGGTCCTCATCTTTATGTCCTTGATTGCCAGCTTCTCGCTGCGCACCTTATGGGAGAGAATCTCTTGTATTTTCTCAGCGATTGAATCACCAGCAGCCCCTTTGCCTGAAGGATGAGAGTAGAGTTCCTTCAACTGCTTGAGTTTTACTCCGTCGAGATGCTCGTTCAAACCCTCCAGCATGCCGAAGAAGGCCACTTCCGCGGTGTTCGGGATGAAGGAGAATACCGTGTGGTCCAGATCTGGCCTGGCTTTGAGGATCTGTGGGGTGAGGAGTCTTCCCAGCATCTTCCTTTCATTGTAGATGTCAGCGTCGCTGCCTCTTGAGAAATAGATCCTCTCAAAGGAGCAAGGACGCGGATTGTCCGGCTTTACAAGGCAGGAGATGTTGTACTTTCCGTCCTTGTGTATGGTTATGGCCTCTCCTGGCTGGAGAACCTGAACCTTCTCGTACTTGACGTTCATGGCAGTCTGGATTGCCGCTCTTTCGGATGCTGCTATAACTACTTCGTCGTCAATATAATAGAAACACGGTCTTATGCCCCATCTGTCGCGGAAGACAAAGCTCTCACCGCTACCGGTGGCACCCACGATGCAGAAACCGCCATCCCACTGTCTGGAGGCTTCGGAGATTATGCCTTCAACATCTATGTTGTCTTCTATCTTGGCATTGAGCTGCTCTCCCTTCAGGCCCTCCTTCTTGAACTTCCTGTAAAGGTCTGAGTGGTTCTCGTCAAGAAGGGCACCCATCTGCTCCAGGATCAGGAATGTGTCGGCATCGCTCCTGGGGTGCTGCCCCTGGCCCTGAACCATGCTGGCAAAAAGTTCTTTCTCGTTGGTTATATTGAAGTTGCCAGCCAGACACAGGTTCCTGTTCCTCCAGTTGTTCCTCCTGAGGAACGGGTGAACGTAGCTCATTCCGCTCCTTCCCGTGGTTGAGTATCTGAGGTGCCCTATGTAGACCTCGCCGATGTAAGGCAGGTCGTACTCCAGACCCTCATTGTTCACTTCTTCATTGCCGGCTCCGGCAGCGTCCTTGCGGGCCTGCTCGATTTCCTTGCCCACGTTGGCAAAGCATTCCTGGATGGCGGTGTTGCCAAGGGCCCTCTGGCGGAAGATGTACTCCGTACCAGGCTTGGCGTTGATCTTCACGCATGCCAGTCCGGCACCCTCCTGGCCCCTGTTGTGCTGCTTTTCCATCATCAGGTAAAGCTTATTGAGCCCGTAGGAAGCCGAGCCGTATTTCTTCTTATAGTAAGAAAGAGGTTTGAGAAGGCGGATGAGAACCACGCCACATTCGTGTTTGATCTGATCGCTCATAATTAAAGTGTTTTGAGGGCAAAGTATTTTCTGCCGTGCAATACGCAAATGTACCTTTTTTTCGTAAATTTGAAGATAGTTGCAAATGAAGGTAATGCACAAAATTATAAACAGGTTATTTTTATTTACGCAATTATATGGAACAGAAGATATTAGATGCGGCCAACCTTTGGCTCGGCGATGGATATGACGAGCAGACCAAGGCTGAAGTAAGGCGCATGATGGAACAGGACCCCAAGGCCCTGGAAGATGCATTCTACAAGAATCTTGAGT
>CACZFO010000027.1:10392-31439 GCA_902780455.1 uncultured Bacteroidia bacterium
GGGCGCCGGAAGCAACCGTATGAACCGCTACACGGTTGGCATGGCCACCCAGGGCTTTGCAAACTACCTGAAGAAGTGCTTCGGGCAACTCCGACAGATCAAGGTTGCCATAACACACGACTGCCGCAACAATTCAGACTATTTCTCCAGGATAGTGGCCGAGATCTTTGAGGCCAACGGATTCCACGTATACCTTACAAAGGAACTCAGGCCGACTCCTGAGCTCAGTTACGCCATCCGCTACTACGGATGCCAGGGCGGTGTGATGGTTACGGCTTCCCACAATCCAAAGATATACAACGGCTACAAGGCCTACTGGTCAGACGGTGCGCAGGTCATCGCCCCACACGACAAGAACATAATCGCAGAGGTAAACAAGATTACAGACATCTCCCAGGTCAAGTGGCACAAGGAAGAGCCTTGCTGCCCGGTCGCTGAAGGGTTAAGCAATGCCGAAATCGCTGAGGCCAAGGGATATGGCTGCATAGAAATGGTAGGAGAGGAGCTTGACGATGCTTACCTTAAAGACATTGCCACCCTGCATGTTTCTCCAGACAGCGTCAAGCGTCATCACGACCTTCCGATAGTATACACTCCGCTGCACGGATGCGGAGTAAAGATTGTGCCGAGAGCACTGAGGGAGATGGGCTTTACCAACGTCCATCTGGTAGAGGAGCAGTGTGTCAACAGCGGAGATTTTCCAACAGTGCAGAGTCCTAATCCTGAGGAACCTACGGCAATGAAGATGGCTCTGGACCTTGCAGAAAAAGTAGGTGCTGAAGTTGTGTGTGCATCAGACCCTGACGCAGACCGCTGCGGAATGGCTATCCGCAATGGTGAAGGCAAGATGGTCCTTCTCAACGGCAACCAGATGAACTGCATACTCACTTACTACATGCTGCGCCGCTGGAAAGACCTCGGACGTCTGGACAAGAAATCCAATTCCGACTCAGGCGCCAACTCCCTTGACAACCGTTTCCCGTACATTATCAAGACTATCGTAACTTCCAATATAATGAGCGACATAGCCGCCCACTTCGGAGTGAAGTGCTACAACGTGCTCACCGGCTTCAAGAACATAGCGGAAGTCATCCTCCACAACGAGGGCAAGGGCATATATGTATGCGGCGGAGAAGAAAGCTTCGGATTTGCGGTAGGGGAGTATGTTCGTGACAAGGATTCCCCTATAACGGTCTCTCTCATATGCGAATGCGCAGCCTGGTGCAAAGATTCTGGCATCACGATGTGGGAGCTTCTGCAGCACATCTACAGCCTCTTTGGAGAGCGCAAGGACTGGCTCCGCAGCTACACATTCCCTGGCATAGAAGGCAAGAAGAAGATAGATTCGCTTGTGGAGAAGTTCCGCCAGAACCCTCCTAAGGACATAGCAGGAAGCCCGATAGTTGAATTCAGAGACTATCTCCTCGGCGATTACTATGCCCCTGAGGTCAAACTTGCCAAGAGCAATGTCCTCCAGTATATCGCTGAAGATGGTACTATAGTTTCTCTCAGACCTTCAGGCACAGAGCCAAAGATCAAGTTCTACTTCAACCTGCGCTGCAACCCTGGTGAAGATGTGGAAGCCAAGGCTGCGGCCATAGACAAGCAGTTTGCAGTCGAATAATCCACATCTTAGCTAAAAGATACTATGAGTAACAAAGGAAAAATCGGATTCAACAGAATAGGCCTGCTGGCCATCATCATGGTGTTCTGGTTTGTGATCTCATTCATAACCAACATACTGGGGCCGCTTATCCCGGACATCATAAATACGTTCAACCTCAGCAAGCTCACCCTTGCCGGATTCATTCCAACGAGTTTCTTCGTGGCTTATGCCGTAATGAGCATTCCGGCAGGCATCCTGATAGAGAAAGTAGGCGAGAAGGTGGTCCTTTTCATAGGATTCTCCATAGTCCTTGCTGGTTCCGTTCTCTTTGCCTTCCTTCACACATACCCGGTGCTCCTGGTTTCATGTTTTGTGATAGGCCTTGGCATGGCCATGCTTCAGACAGTTATGAATCCTCTTCAGAGAACTGTCGGAGGTGAGGAAAATTACGCTTTCGTATCTGACTGCAGCCAGGTTGTCTTCAGCGCGGCATCGTTCATCAGCCCTATAGTCTATTCATACTACGTAACCAATCCGATGAGCTTTGCTCCTGAGGGAATGCCTTGGATTTCACTGTATTACCTCTTCGGATTCATACTTGTTGCAATCCTGGCGGTCGTACTTGTCACCAGGTTCCCTAAGATTGAACTCAAGTCCGATGAAAAGAGCGGTGACAAGTCTTCCTTCATGGAACTTTTCGGTATGCGGAAGGTCTGGCTTTTTGCCCTTGCACTTTTCTTCTACACCGGAACCGAACAGGGCATGTCCAACAACATAAGCCTCTTCCTGGAGCGCTACCACGGTGTTGATCCGCATACCCTTGGAGCCACATGCGTCTCCTGGTTCTGGGGCAGCATGCTAATAGGATGCGTAATCGGTCTTCTTCTTCTCAAACTGATAGATTCCAAGCAGTTGCTGAAGATTTGCTGTGTTCTATCTGCTGCGGTTCTGGCTGCCGGCCTGTTTGCTCCTGACAGCATGAGGATTGCAGGGTATCCGGTTGCTGTATTCGCACTTCCTGCAGTAGGTTTTGCCATGAGCCTGATGTTCCCTATAATCATGTCTCTGGCCCTGAACTCCGTAAGCAAGCATCACGGAAGCTTTGCGGGAATCATGTGCTCGGCCATCGTAGGAGGCGCTGCCGGTCCTTTGCTGGTGAGCATGCTCAGCGATGCCGTATCATCCCAGCGTATCGGCATGTGCCTGATATTCATCTTCATTGCATACATCCTGTTCATAGCTTTCTGGGCTAAGCCGATAGTAAAGAACAAATTACTTACAGATAAAGACTGACAGCAAACCTGCTGTCGAGGCCTCTTAAGTGGGAGGTATCTGGTTCATGACAGTCCATTTCGGGAGTTCCTGAAGTGGGCTGTTTCATATATCTGATTTTTTACTTTTTTCTTTACAAGAAAAAGGTTAAATTTGTAGGTCATAGTATTTTGGCTTAAAAAGTGAATTGAAAATTGAAAATATTTGAAATATGAAAAGTAATGCTTTTATGAAAAACAAGCTTTCTAAAGGATTGGCCGGTGGAGTTTCGGCTCTCCTTCTGGCGTTGCTTGTGGCCTCGTGTGCTACTCCTTCCAAGATAGCATACTTCCAGGACACAGCCGGAAGGGACACTTCCATCAACCTGGCTCAGGCTACAATCCGCCTGCAGCCAGGAGACATGATCTCAATCATCGTTAACACAAAAGACCCGGAGTCTGCCGGAGTCCTGAACCTTCCTTACATCACCAACAGGCTGGGAGCTTCTTCCAGGGAGGGAGGATACAACAACGCTCAGATGTCCGGCTACACCCTGGACCCTGACGGAAACGTTGATTTCCCGATGATCGGCAAGATCCACATGGCCGGCCTCACAAGAAGCGAAGCTGCGGCTACAATCAAGAAGAAAATCATCGACGCCCATTATGCAACAACTGACTTCAATCCTGTGGTTACGGTTGAATTCATGAACCTGGGCATCTCAATCATGGGCGAGGTTACCCGTCCGGGCCACTTCTCCCTCAACAAGGATAACCTGAACATACTCGATGCTCTTGCCATGGCCGGAGACCTCACCATCTACGGAAACCGCGAGAACGTTAGGGTCATCCGTACCGAGGGCGACATCCAGAAGACCTACAACGTAGACCTCACCAGTGCAGAAGCCACCCTGAGTTCACCGGTGTACTTCCTCAAGCAGAACGATATCATCTACGTAGAACCAAACGAAGTGAAGATGCGCCAGAGCACCGTCAACGGCAACAATGTCAGAAGTACTTCTTTCTGGATCAGCCTGGCATCTCTCTTTACATCCATAACCCTCTTATTCATCAGAAAGTAACATGGCACAGAATAACATCGAACAGGACAGCAACCTGAACATCAAAGACCTTGTCTATGCATGTCTTAGACGTTGGAAGTGGTTTGTGCTCAGCGTAGCAATATGCCTTTTCATCGCGATTGTATATATCGTGCGTTTCCAGCCTCTGTACTCCCGTACCGCCGAGGTTCAGATCAAGGAAGACAACCAGCGCCGTTCTCTCTCCTCCAGCATAGAGGGTATGACGGACTTCAGCCTCTTCCAGTCAAAATCAAGCGTTTACGATGAAATCAAGGCCTTTGGAGCCAGGAGCACCATGCGTGAGGTTGTAAAGAGGCTCCATCTTGACATAGACTACTCTACCCCGATGCGTTTCCGCGAGAAAGTACTCTATGCCAACAGCCTTCCTCTTACCGTGCAGCTTCCGGACCTCACCGATACCGAGAGCGCTTCTTTTGAAATCAATTTCAAGAACGACGGCAAGTTCGTCATGCACAAGTTCCTCCATAACGGAGAAAAGGTACCAGGTTCTGCAGAAGGAGTTATAAACGGAACAGATACCGTAGCAGTCGATTCTCCTGTAGGCCAGATCGTGGTTGTTCCGAGCAGGGTCGCCGATCCTAGCATCAAGCAGATAATTGTGCGCAAGTCAACACTCTACGGCGCGGTTTCAAGATATCGCGGAGAACTCTCCACAGCCATATCAGACAAGATGTCGAGGGTGATAACCCTTTCTGTAAGAGACCGTTCCATTGCAAGGGCAGAGGATATCCTCAACACCCTCATTGGTGTTTACAACGAGAACTGGGTAAGAGACAAGAACCAGATTGCAAAGAGTACATCCATGTTCATCAACGACCGTCTCGAGGTCATTGAAGACGAGCTTTCCAACGTGGACAGCGATGTTTCTTCATACAAGAGCCAGCAGATGATCCCTGACGTTGCAACTGCAGGTACGATGTACATGCAGCAGAGTGCTCAGATCCGCAACCAACAGCAGGAACTCGGCAATGAGCTCTACATGGCCAAGTACATCCGCAACTACCTGACCAACGACGACAGCCAGAACAAGGTTCTCCCTGCCAGTCTTGGCAGCAAGGCGGCCGGTCTCGAGAACCAGATTAAGGAATACAACGAGAAGCTTCTCTACCGTAACAACCTGGCCAATTCAACCAGCCCTGAGAACCCTCTCGTAAAGGAAATGGATGCCCAACTGGGCGGCATGAGAAATGCCATAGTTTCTTCTGTAGACAACCAGATCACCAACCTCAACACCCAGATGGGGTCTCTCCAGAGGGCTGGCGCACAGACATCCGCAAGGATTTCAGCCAACCCGCAGCAGGCCAAGTACCTGCTCTCCGTAGAAAGGAAGCAGGCCGTAAAGCAGGCCATATACCTTTTCCTCCTGCAGAAGAGAGAGGAGAACGAGCTCAACCAGGCATTTACGGCTTACAATACCAGGATCATCGATACCCCTTCAGGAGTCTTCAATCCTGTTGCTCCTAAGAAGAACATGATCCTCCTTGTTGCCTTGATGCTCGGTATCCTTATTCCTCTGGCAATCATATACCTGATTGAGACCTTCTACAACAAGGTCAGGGGCAAGGACGATCTAAAGAGTGTGACAGCTCCGTTCCTTGGAGAGATTCCTTATGCGTTTGACCGTCCTAGCTGGGGTACCCGCATGTGGCACAAGATAACCGGCAAGAAAGAGGAGGCCAATGACCCTATAGTTGTAAAACCTGGCAACCGTAATGTTATCAACGAGGCCTTCAGGGTACTCAGGACCAACCTTGAGTTCATGTCCGGAGGCGATACCAAGGTAATAGCGGTAACATCCTACAACCCTGGTTCCGGTAAGAGCTTCACCACAGTAAACCTTGCCGTTGCACTTGCAATCAAGGACAAGAGGGTGCTCATCGTAGACGGTGACCTCCGCCACGCTTCCATGTCAAGTTTCTTCGGCAAGCCTCATACCGGTCTTAGCAACTACCTGTCAAAGCGTACAGATGATCTCAACTCTCTGATCATCAAGAGCGACAAGTACAAGACCATGGATTACATACCTGTTGGACCTATCCCGCCTAACCCGACTGAACTTGTCGCCGATGCAAGGTTTGCACAGGCAATCAACTCTCTCAGGAACAACTATGACTACATCCTCATAGACTGTCCTCCTGTTGACATCGTTGCCGATACCCAGATCATAGACAAGAGCGTAGATATGACCGTCTTCCTGGTAAGGGCCGGCCTGCTTGACAAGAGCATGCTCTCCGAACTGGAAGACAACTACAAGAGCGGCAAGTACAAGAACCTTGCTGTCATCCTCAACGGTACCGAGATGGCTTCTACCGGAAGATACGGCTACCGCTACGGTTATAAGTACGGTTACCATTACGGCCATTATGGCTACTATGGTTCCGACAAAGACCACAAGTCAGAGGCTTACTAATAGCCAAGTACCCAACGGTTAGCAGAGGTCCCTTGGATAGGGGATGCTGTAAGGAAGATAAATGCCTTGAACCGGAAGCCTGCCTGCATCGCTGATGGAGGGAGTGAGGGATATACGCAAGAAAAAGCATTGAGACTGCAATATGAGTTCAACGAACAGACATATTGAACAGAGAAGTTGGTACGCATTGCGCGTATTCAACAACAAGGTTCTGCAGATGCAGGAGACTATCCGCAAGGAAGCGGAGGCGGCGGCCGAGTTCAGCAATGAACATGACTCCTGCACTGTTGAAACATACGTTGCTCTCACTTCCACCGAGCGTATTGTATCAGTTAAATCCAGTTCGAGTTCAGCCAATCTTTCCTACAGCGGCAACAAACTGTCAGCTGTTCCTAAAACCAAGCGTGCCATCATCAACGATTCCAACAAACCATCCCGTACCATTACGGTTAAGAAACCACTTGTTGCATCGCTGTTGTTCTTACGCTGCACAGAATCTTTCCTCAAGTCCCTAAAGCAAAACCACCTCTCCGAGTTCAGCTATTATACCAGATATGCTGACAAGGAAACCGAGAGGGAAGCAGAAAGTCCAAGAAAGCAGCTGGAAAAAGTTCCTGCCGTAATTCCCGATGACCAGATGCAGGCTTTCATCTGGCTAACCACTGAAGACAACGACGTTACTTACCTCGGAGAACCTAAAGACATTAAGCTTGGCGATAAGGTCAAAGTCATAGACGGCCCTTTCAAAGGCCTTGAAGGACATGTAAAACGCATAAAGAAGGACCGCAAGTTCGTCCTTTCAATAGGTAACATAGCAGCATTCGTTATAGAAGGCATTTCACATAAGGATATTACATTATGTTCAAACTCATAGATTTACCATACGATAAAGAGGCTCTGGAACCTGTCATAAGTTCCAGAACCCTTGATTTTCACCATGGCAAGCACCTTCAGGGTTATGTAGATAACCTGAACAAACTCATACAGGGCAGCCAATATGAGAAAATGCCCCTTGAAGAGATTGTAAAGGCTTCTGCCACAACCGCCCCAAATCCTGTTTTCAACAACTCCGGCCAGATACTGAACCACAATCTCTACTTCCAGCAGTTCAGTCCTGCCGCAGCCAACAAGCAAGACGCAGAAAACCTTGCAATCGAGTCGGCCGCTCCAAAACTGGCAAAGCAGATAGAGGCCCAGTGGGGAAGCATAGATGCTTTCAAGGAAGAGTTCACAAACAAGGGTGCAACCCTTTTCGGCAGCGGCTGGGTATGGCTTTCCGCAAAAAATGACGGCAGCCTGCAGATAACCCAGGAGACAGGCGCCAACAACCCTGTAACCAAAGGTCTAAGGCCAATCCTGACCTTTGACGTGTGGGAACACGCCTACTACCTTGATTATCAGAACCGCCGTCCGGCTCATCTCCAGGCCCTCTGGTCCATCCTAAACTGGAAAGAGCTGGAAAAAAGATATTCTGAATAATTTTTTGTTATAAAGTGTTTGGTTTTCAAGCACTTTTAATTTTTCTAGCATATGTCAATCTTCAAAGACAAGACATTGATGATAACCGGCGGAACCGGCAGTTTTGGAAATGCTGTCCTCCGCCGTTTCCTTTCTACGGACATCAAGGAAATCCGCATATTTTCACGAGATGAGAAAAAGCAGGACGACATGCGCCATGAATACCAGGCCAAGTTTCCTGACGTTGCCCACAAGATAAGTTTCTACATCGGCGACGTGCGCAACCTGAGCGCCTGCAAGACTGCCATGTACGGCGTGGACTATGTCTTTCATGCCGCTGCATTAAAGCAGGTTCCAAGCTGCGAGTTCTTTCCGATGGAGGCCGTAAAAACCAACGTTATAGGCACTGATAACGTTCTTACTGCCGCCATTGAGGAGAAGGTCAAGTGCGTGATCTGCCTTTCTACGGACAAGGCTGCTTACCCGATAAACGCCATGGGTATCACCAAGGCCATTGAGGAAAAGGTTGCCGTTGCAAAATCACGCCAGACCTCAACGACTAAGATTTGCTGCACCCGTTATGGCAACGTCATGTGCAGCAGGGGAAGTGTAATTCCCCTCTGGATAGATCAGATCCGTAACCATCAGCCTATTACCATCACTGAGCCGTCCATGACCCGTTTCATCATGAGTCTCGACGAGGCTATTGATCTTGTTCTTTTTGCTTTCGAACATGGCCAGAACGGTGATATTCTCGTCCAGAAGGCTCCTGCCTGCACCATCCAGACCCAGGCTGAGGCTGTATGTGAACTCTTCGGCGGCAACAAGGAAGACATCAAGGTTATCGGTATCCGCCATGGAGAGAAGCTATATGAAACCCTCCTCACCAAGGAAGAGTGCGCCAAGGCAGAAGACATGGGCAACTTCTTCCGTGTTCCTGCCGATAACCGTACCCTCAACTATGACAAGTTCTTTACGGAGGGCAACACTAAGGCCGTAGACATTGAGGAATTCAATTCAAACAACACCCGCCGCCTCAACCTTGATGAAACCAAGGCCAAGATAGCTGCCCTGGAATACATCCAGAACGAACTCAAAGGCCTTCCTAACGTAGCTAAATAATGCATCTGCTAGTTACCGGCGCAGCCGGATTCATAGGCGCTCATCTGATGTATGAGCTTGCAAAGAGGGGCGATGATGTCATAGGCATAGACAATCTCAGCGATTACTATGACATCCGTCTCAAGCATGCCCGTCTTGCCCGTTGCGGTTTTATTGATACCAAACCTTTCAATGCCGGCTCTATCTGTACCAGCACCATATTCCCAAACTGCAGGTTCCAGAAAGTAGATATTGCCGATAAGGTTTCGCTATACAGGCTTTTCCATGAAGGCAACTTTGACAAGGTAATCCATCTTGCGGCCCAGGCTGGTTCCAGGTACTCTATCATCAACCCTGATTCCTACCTTCGCAACAACATGCTTGGCTTCCTGAACATTCTCGAAGCCTGCCGCAACTACAATGTCAAGCACTTGGTTTATGCTTCGTCCAGCTCCGTTTACGGCAACGCTGATACAGAGCAGGACCGGACCGACAAACCTGTGAGCCTCCATGCTTCCATAAAGAAATCCAACGAACTGATGGCTTACTCGTACTGCAAGCTCTACGGCATCAGCATGACCGGCCTCAGGTATTTTACCATCTACGGCCCATATGGCAGGCCGGACATGAGCCCGATGCTTTTTGCCAAAGCCATTACCGAGGGGCAGCCGATCCAGGTCTTCAACCACGGCGATATGAAGCGCGACTTCACCTACATCGACGATGCAGTTAACGCTACCCTCAAAGCCATTGACCATGAACCGACCCCAAATGAAGAGGGCATCAGATACCGCATTTACGATGTTGCATCTGGTACTCAAATAAGCCTCATGGATTTTATCGGGGAACTCGAGAAAGACTTCAATAAAAAAGCTGACAAGGTCTTCCTCCCGATGCAGATGGGGGATTTCAGTCAGGTTCTTCCTTATACAAAGCAATTAGAACTGGAACTGGGTTTCAGGTCAGACACAACCTTCCAGCAAGGAATATCCTCCTTTGCTGAGTGGTATAACTCGGATAACAATCCGATAAGATAATTTAAGGGACTCAAGCCTCCCGATAGTAATAACAAAGAATTCAATCATCAATGAACAAAAAGATAGCGGTAGCAGGGACAGGATACGTAGGAATGAGTATTGCAACGCTTTTAGCCCAGCACAACCAGGTTAAAGCAGTTGATGTCATTCCGGAGAAAGTAGAAAAGATAAACAACAGGATATCGCCTATCCAGGATGACTATATTGAACAGTATCTTAGAGAAAAGCCTCTTAACCTTATTGCAACACTTGACGGTAAAGACGCCTACAAAGACGCTGAGTTCATAGTCATTGCAGCTCCAACAAACTACGACCCCAAGAAAAATTTCTTTGATACATCTCATGTTGAAGAAGTTATAGATCTTATCCTTGAGGTTAATCCTGATGCTGTGATGGTTATCAAATCCACCATTCCTGTTGGTTATACCAGGAGCCTGTATCTCAGATATTCAGAAAAAGGGGTCAAGAAGTTCAACCTCCTCTTTTCTCCGGAATTCCTCAGGGAAAGCAAAGCCCTCTATGATAACCTTTATCCTAGCCGCATCATAGTTGGAATTCCGAAGGCTATTCCAGGATACGAAGAAGAAAACGAGGCAATAGCCAAGCTTGTCAGGCCTGATATTGAAGAAAAGGCCAGAGAATTTGCCGCCCTGCTTCAGGAAGGAGCCATCAAGCAGGATGTTCCCACTCTTTTCATGGGCATGAAGGAAGCTGAGGCGGTAAAACTTTTTGCCAACACTTATCTTGCTCTCAGAGTCAGCTACTTCAACGAGCTGGATACCTATGCTGAGATGAAGAGTCTTGATACTCAGTCAATCATAGATGGCATCTGCCTTGATCCCAGAATTGGCTCCCATTACAACAATCCAAGCTTCGGCTATGGTGGTTACTGTCTTCCAAAGGACACCAAGCAGCTCCTTGCCAATTATGAGGATGTTCCGGAAAACCTGATCCAGGCCATTGTAGAAAGCAACCGTACCCGTAAGGATTACATTGCGGACCGCGTTCTTGAAAAGGCAGGCTATTATACGGCCTCCAGTGATTTCAACAAAGCGAAAGAGAAAGAAATCACTATCGGAGTTTTCCGCCTTACCATGAAATCCAACTCCGACAACTTCCGCCAGTCTGCTATCCAGGGTATTATGAAGCGCATCAAGGCCAAGGGTGCAAAGGTTATCATTTACGAACCTACCCTTGAAAACGGTTCAACCTTCTTCGGCTCTGAAGTTGTCAATAATCTCAGCGATTTCAAAACCCGCAGCCAGGCAATTATCGCCAACCGCTACGACCAAGCTCTTGATGATGTCAGAGATAAGGTCTATACTCGGGATATTTTTAAGAGAGACTAGTCACCTTCCAGTAAAAAAAGGACAGATGAAAACTGTAATGCTAGTTTTTGGAACTCGCCCTGAGGCCATTAAGGAAGATGAAATTACCAAGTTCATTGAAGGTTACTGGAATCTAAAGCGCTATGGTCAGGACATCCGTATGGTATGGAATAGCAGTTTGGTGATGACAGGACAGATGACACGTGAAGAAGCTTTGAAGCAGATGGAACAACCACCTATCTCTGAAGAGGAAGGGAAGCAGATGTTCAAGAATATTGCCAAAAAACTTCAGATAAGTGACGATGAGCTGCAGTCATATTTCGATAAGGGGTATGATGGTCATCAGTACAAAACCAGCAACTGGGCATATAAGATTGGCATTAAGATTTATCAAGCATTGGGACTTGATCATAGGATCAGGAAATAATATTTTAATTACATACAGACTATCTGAGCCTGTATAATTCCATGATGTGAGAAAGACTTGTAATTCATCAAATAGTTATTTTTCTGTCACAAATTAATACAGGTCCCTAAGTTAAATTTTAATACAGACGGTCAAGATGCGTCTATGATACAAAATTCAAAGCTCAGGTTGCAATTGATGCAATCAGGGAGCATGAAGCACTCAACTAATTATAAGCAAAATACAGAGTGTTACCAGTAAAGATCTGCCTAAGGGCATCCTTCTGATTAAGCGTATTTATCACATGTATGCGAAGATGTTTATGGGTGAAAAAACTGCATTTAAAGAATTCTTGGCTAAATGTCTTTGGACAATCCCATATACAATTGAACGTGTATATGTGAAGAAGCTTGCTAAAAAGAGCAAGAAGGACGAGAAGTACATCGTTCGGCAGTTGTGAGGGTGCGAAGTAAATAGCAGAGTTCAACATGAGGGGTTATTTGAGGGTGAGGAAATCGTTTGAATATAAAAGTGAAACTTATAGTTCTTACTAACCATTTTAACCCTGAATCCTTTAGGGTTAATGACATAGCCTTTGACCGTGTTTGCAGAGGAGATGAGGTAACTGTCTTGACAGCCATTCCTGATTATCCAGAGGGGAGATTTCATAAAGGATATTCCCTGTTCAGGAGAAGATGTGAGGTTGTAAGTGGAGTTAAGGTGGTTAGGGTGCCGATAATACCAAGAGGAAAGGGAGGAAAGTTCAGAATGATGCTCAATTATGGATCATCACTGTTCTTTTTCTTTTTTTATGGGTTATACCAAGCACTGTTTCATAAGTATGATGCTGTGTTTGTGCATGATACATCACCAGCTTTTATATCATCACCGGCACAGTTGGTAGGAAGAATGCAGAAGATACCAGTTTATCACTGGATACTGGATATGTGGCCAGAAAGCTTGACTGCAGGAGGAATAAACGGCGGGTGGATTTATAATGTGGTACTTCGGAAAATGAAGAAGTATTACAGGCGGGATAAGAAGATATTTATCACATCCAGAGGATTTAGGAAGATGCTTGTAGAGAGGGGAGTGCCTGACGAAAAGATAGTTTACTTGCCAAACTGGTGCGATGAAGCAGTTGAGAATGAGGGTGTAGGCTCTGATGAAGGGAATGTGGTTGTACCAGAGTTGCCTTCTGGATTTGTGGTAATGTTTGCGGGGAACTTGGGCGAGGCTCAGAACTTGGAGAATGTGCTTAATGCAGCTCAGTTGTGCCAAGAATATCCTGACATACATTTTGTTTTTGTTGGAGAAGGAAGAAAAAAACAATGGATGGAAGATTATGTGGAAGCAGAAGGGTTGTCAGGAACAGTTCATTTGGTAGGAAGATATCCAGCATCGGCCATGATGAGGTTCTTTGAGAAGGCAAGCGTGCTGCTAGTTTCGCTTAATGATTCTCTTGTTTTCAATATGACACTGCCGGCCAAGGTGCAGTCATACATGGCAGCATCTAAGCCGATTCTAGGAGTTCTGAAAGGAGAGGGGGCGGAGATAATCGCTGAGGCAGAATGCGGGTGGAGTGTGGATCCGAATGATCCTAAGGCAATAGCAGAAAAGATTTTGTCTTTGGCAAAGTTGCCTGAGAGAGAGTTGGAGCGTTTAGGGAATAATGGCTATGCATATTACAAAGAGCATTTTACCAAAGAAATATGCATGGAGATTTTAGATAGGGAGATTAGTAATAATTCTGTCAATAATTAGGTTTTATAATAGGATTCGTTAATAGGATTCGTTAATAGGAATATAATCGAGCATAAAAATCGAGCATAATGTCTAAGCTGGGTTTAATAATAATTGCAACTATCATATCATTTGGTGCCTCATTGGCGGTTTATCCTTATTTGCTGAAGTTTGCCAGAAAGCATAATATTGTAGATAATCCAAATGCCAGGAAATTACAGAGACATCCGGTGCCTGTGTTCGGTGGACCTGCAGTGTGGTTTGGTTTTCTCGCAGGTTTTTCATACCTCCTGTTTTACCTGCATTCCAATAACATGATTGTGACAGTAGTGGCGATGACCATGCTGCTGCTGGTAGGAATAATTGATGACAACTATAACCTGTCTCCGGCACTGAGGTTTTTAATAGAAGTAGCAGTGATTTGGGCTGTTATTGCCATCGGAAAGAGATATGTGGATGATTTCCATGGTTTATGGGGGCTGGATATGATACCTACGTCTGTATCAATACCGCTATCACTGATAGCTGGAGTAGGCATTATAAATGCTATAAATTTGATGGATGGAGTAGACGGACTGTCATCTGGGTTTGGAATATTTGCATCGTTGATATTTGCAGTCTTCCAGTATAAGGCTGGAAGTTATTCCACAGCTTATCTGGCTATGTGTATGGCAGGAGCACTTCTGCCATTTTTCCTGCACAATGTATTTGGGCGGAAAAGCAAGATGTTCATAGGCGATGGTGGAACTCTGATGCTAGGAACTGTTTTGACGATGCTTGTCTTCAATATATTGTATCACAATGCCTATGGAAACAAGTTTGAACAGTTTAATCTGGGGCTGATTCCATTTACCCTGGCTGTAATGGCGATTCCTGTATTTGATACGATAAGGGTTATGGGAATGAGGATTTTGAGAAAGCAGTCGCCGTTTAATGCAGACAAGACACATCTTCACCATCTGTTCATAGACATGAAGTATTCACACATAGGAACAACCGTGTCTATCTTGCTGATGAACTTTTTGATAGTACTGGTGTGGTTTATTTCATGGAGGCTGGGAGCTTCAATAGACTGGCAGCTGTACATTGTGATAATATGCGGAGTGTTGTCTACGTTTGTGTTCTATAAGTTCATGCGGTGGCATGAAAGACAGCATACAAGGTTCTTTGTAAGGATGTGTGCAATAGGCAGGAAGACGCATATCGCTAGAACAGGCTTCTGGAAGTTCATGATGAACTTTATGGATTGGGGCAGGGGATATGATAAGATGGGGTAAATGGTGAAAAGAAGCAAAACGAATAAAAAAATGTGGCAAAATTGATAGAAGTTTATAATAAATGTGTAAGTTTGCCACGCCAAGGCAGATATCAGAGGAGTATAATATGGAAGAGAAACTCATAATAGCTAGTAATATCAAGCGTCTTAGAGAGGCTAGCGGTTTTACTCAGGGGAGTATTGCTAACTACCTGAATGTGAATCGTTCCGCATATGCTAATTACGAAACGGGAGCACGTGAGTTGCCACTGAACCTGATGGAAAAACTTGCAGACCTGTACGGCTGCGATATGTATGACCTCTATAGCGAAAATGAGGATGTGGTGAGTGCAATGCTTGCCACGGCTTTTCGAGCCGATACGCTTTCGCGAGAGGACATGGAACAGATTGCTGCCTTCAAGCGCATTGTGAGCAATTCTCTGAAGATGGACAAACTGCTCTCCAGATGAAAACCCTGACTATAACAGAAGCTGAAACTCTGGCCGCCAAGTTCCGATATCAGGAAGCCCTTAGCCAGTCGGAGCCCATCAACGCTAAGATGCTGGTTCGTAAGCTGAACATAACTCTGGTGTATAGACCATTGTCGGAAAAATCATTCGGTATCAGCTGTCGCTCAGGTGAGAAGCGTTTCATGCTTATCAATAGTCGGAGTACGCGTGGGCGGCAACATTTTACAATTGCCCATGAACTCTATCACCTATATTTCGATGAACATCCCGTACCGCATATTTGTTGTGGCGATCCTGTTACTGGCGAGGAGAAGAATGCCAACCGATTTGCTTCGGCGCTCCTGATGCCTCGTGAGGGAATATTATCCTGTGTGAGCAGGGACGAAATTGCGAAGCACGACGTAAACGTTGCTACCGTCTTTAGGATGGAGCAACTTTTTGGGGTATCGCATAGCACTCTGCTTATACGCTTGAAGGATATGGGGCTGATTACATCTACACGTTTCCAAGTGCTGAATTGTATCAAGGTGAAGGAGGCTGCTCGCGAGTGGGGCTATGATGCCGCTCTGTATGAGTATGGAAACGAAGGCGTGGTAATTAGCGATTTTGGTGCGAAAGCACGCATACTGTTTGAAAGTGGAAGAATCTCAGAAGGTCATTATAACGAGTTGATGAAAATACTCTATGGCGGTGAGGCGGAAGAAGACTAAGATTGTGCTGGATGCAGACGTGATTATCCATTTTGCCAAAGGTAGCAGGCTGGATATGCTTCCGAAGATACTGCCCGAGTACCAGTTTATGGTACTAGATGTAGTTAGGAGGGAGATTCCTCTTGTGCTGATGTCTTTGTTGCAGAAGGTGATAGCCCAGGACAAGACCATTGTAGAAGAGGTGTTCGGAAAAACGGCAGGGGAGATGAAGGAGTACGCCAGGTTGATTTCGAAGGACGGTCTGGCTTTGGGCCGTGGGGAGAGTGCTTGCATGGTGTATTGTCTGTATCACAACGACGTGCTGGGAAGCAGCAACACCAAGGATGTGACAAGTTATTGCGACGAAAAGGGGATAACATATCTGACCACGTGCGATTTTCTATACTTTGCTATCCAGCGAGGGCTGATGACCAGGGCTGAGGCTGATGCCTTCATCGCTGAAGTGAGGCGTCTCGGGAGTTTCCCTCCGATAGTGGATTTTGATACGTACGTTTGTTCGAAGATCATTTAGCCTGAATCTTTGGGGTTTGTTTATCGTAATACTGGTGGATAGGATGCGGGAGTAGTCGATATTTACCTCGCTCGAGACAGAAAAGAGTGAGGCATTTACTGAAGGCGATGTTTTCTTATGAATAAAACAAAAGAGTCTGAGTTTGAAAAGTTCTTTTCGATTGAGGAATCAACAGTGGCGGGGATATTACAGTGGGCAAAAAATATCGCAAAAATCGATGTAGACCACCTCAGATCTTCTCTAGTTGCTGGTGGCGAATTATGTGATTTATGTCTGTCGTTATCTACTTATTATGAAGAGAATCTGACAGAGTGCCGCAGATTGATAAAAGAAGGTAAAGGCGATACCGTTATTAATGAGAAACGGTTGCTATTATTAGAAATTGGCGAGAGGGCTAATCGCCTTAGTGGATATCTGGCATTACTTCAGATGGATGCTATGATGTCTCTCATTGATATGTTGGAAGCCAAGTCTGATGTTGAGCGTTTTCTAGTTTGTAAACATGCCTACACTATTATTTATGAGGCTAAAATTAAGGGGATATATAGCTTTGTATCCAAGGAAATGAGGAATCTACCGGAGGAGGTGTTGCCGGCAGAACTAAGGGATGAATTATGGCGAGAAATTAGGAGCGTTATGCGCTTGATGTTGAGTGAAGGAGAAGCAGAAAGGG
Organism: uncultured Bacteroidia bacterium; assembly: GCA_902780455.1. Classification (GTDB taxonomy): domain Bacteria; phylum Bacteroidota; class Bacteroidia; order Bacteroidales; family UBA932; genus Egerieousia. Next base: position 27,454 of record CACZFO010000027.1, read on the forward strand.
TCCGGAATAATATTGATGCGCATAAATCCTCCTCATTTACGTCCCAAATAGAGGCATACAAGCAATGCGATTTTGGGAAGGGTGTAATCAATATGTTTGCCTTAATGAAGATAGCGTGGATTATTCAAGATGTTTTAAGTACCGTCCAAAAGAATTTGAATTTGTTGGAGAGACTGTTTGAGGATTTTGTGAGAGAACGGATGGAGAAATGGGAGAAGTTGAGGGTAGAGTTTGAAGCTGTTTTTCAGTCTGAATCAAGCAATGGGTAAGTTTGTTATACATCCAACGCATAAGAGGTTACTTCTTTTGTTGCGTAAAAGATATGAAGAAGGAAGAGACGGTCTATTAACTTTATATAGTTTATTATTTGAGTAAATAAAAAAGGACAGTTGAAAGTACTTTTGATGCTTATTGGAGGAACAATTAAGTCCTAATGAGTATTATTTCTAGATCCTCTTCCTGGCAGGGTAAAATGTTAATGATTTTCTAAGTCATTGTTGACGCTTCGGAAAAAGACTAGATCTTAATGGTAGATGTTGTCCGTTTGATATTATTTGGCTTGTATGTGTATTATGTAGCAGATATTTAGTTTTCAAGTCACTTTTTGTATTTATGTTGTTTATGAAGAATAAGAGTGTCTCTATTGATAAGGTTTCCGATTACTTTAAGAGGAATAAAAATAGTCGTTATGATTTAGTATCTCATCTTATTGGTATTAGAGATATGGTACAAAAGCGATATGAGAAACGATATTCTTCTATTATTCCAATTAGGACCGTTGCATGCTTAGAAAACTACTGTCGGGATATTTATGCCGATTTGATTGATTCAGATAATGAAGTTCGTAATCGTATTTCATCAAAATGGAAAGACTGGAGTATTTCATTGAAAGATTTGGCCCTTCTGGATAGTAATTATTTGTCATTGGGCGATTTCATTTCATTCCAGATTCCTTGTAATAAAGTTGAAGATATTATTGAAACTTTATCAGTTTTTTACGGATGCAGTTTTTTTGATAGAATTAAACAAAAGAAGGATGGTACGTCTTTGTTGGTAGTGATGAACGAATTATTTAAAATACGTCATATTTACGCTCATGAAGCTGCATTTTCGTTTAAAATATCTAAAGAAAAAGCGATAGATTATTTGAACAGTACAATTCGTTTTATTGAATATATTGATGAGTTTATAGAACCTGAAGGACCTAGTACAACTATAGAGCAAATTTCTCATGAAAGTTCCTGTTTTAAAGCATCTTCGGAGAAGCTAAATGCGGTAATTCAAAACTTAAAACAGAACTTCGACCCCGAAGATTTTGATTCATTTGGTTATATTAAAATTTGGGAAAAGTATCGAGAAGAAAGAGCACAGTATGATCGAAAAGTTTTCGAGGGTGGCTCTCTAGAAGCGGTTGCATATTTAATGAGTCTGACAGAGACAACCGAGGATGAGTATAATAGTTTAAAAAGGCGTTATAGGCATATTTTAAGAGGTCTTAGTAATATATGAAGATACTGGTAACCGGAGCTAAAGGGTTTGTTGGAAAGAACCTCTGCGCTCAACTGAAGAACATAAGAGACGGAAAGGCGCGTTTCTATGGAGATGTGACTGTTTCCGAGGTGTTTGAATATGACCTGGACTCTTCTGCGGAAGATCTGGACAGGTGGTGCTCATGCTGTGACTTTGTGTTCAACCTGGCAGGAGTGAACAGGCCGAAGGACAACTCAGAGTTCATGGAAGGGAACTTTGGATTTGCTTCCACTCTGCTGGATACTCTGCGAAAGCATGGGAACAAATGTCCTGTGATGCTCAGTTCATCTCAGCAGGCGTCGCTGACCGGAAGGTTTGGAAATTCAGAATATGGGCGTTCCAAGAAGGCCGGTGAAGACCTGTTCCTAAGGTATGGAGATGAGACCGGAGCCAAAGTGCTGGTTTACAGGTTTCCGAACCTGTTTGGCAAGTGGTGCAGGCCGAACTACAACTCGGCTGTGGCAACCTTCTGCAACGCAGTGGCAAACGACCTGCCGTATACGGTGAATGATCCTACGGTGGAACTGGAACTCTTGTACATAGATGACCTGGTCGATGAGATGATAGGATGCCTTAAGGGCAGGGAGCACAGATGCGAGTTTGACGGACTTGGAGTGTTCCCTACGGAAAAAGGAAGATACTGCTATGTGCCGGTAACCCATAAAGTTACACTGGGGCGGATAGTGGACCTGCTGCATCAGTTTGAAGGCCAGAGGTCTTCTCTTGTGATGCCGTCTATTCCATCGGGATCGTTTGAAAAGAAGCTGTACAGCACGTTCCTGTCATACCTGCCTCAGAGTAAGACGGCGTTTGACCTCAAGATGAACGTAGATGAAAGGGGAAGCTTTACCGAGCTGCTGAAGACCCTGGACTGCGGACAGTTCAGCGTAAATGTCTCAAAACCCGGCATAACCAAGGGCCAGCACTGGCACAACAGCAAGTGGGAGTTCTTCATAGTAGTATCCGGAAAGGCTCTGATACAGGAGAGGAAGATAGGATCTGATTCGGTGATGAATTTTGAAGTTTCTGGAGAGAAGATACAGGCAGTACACATGCTGCCGGGTTATACTCACAACATAATCAACCTGTCTGATACCGAGCCGCTTGTAACTCTCATGTGGGCAAACGAGCAGTTTGATCTGGGAAGGCCGGATACGTACTTTGAACCGGTAGAATAGGTGTTTTGATTTGATAATTAATTGATCGCGATATGGATTACAGTAAGGTTTCTTTTAAGGAGAACGGCAAGCTAAAGCTTCTGATCATTGTAGGAACAAGGCCGGAAATCATCCGCCTGGCAGCGGTGATCAATAAATGCAGGGAGTATTTCGACTGCCTGCTGGCGCACACCGGACAAAATTATGACTATAACCTTAACGGTGTGTTTTTCAAAGACTTGAAGCTCTCTGACCCTGAGGTTTACATGAATGCCGTAGGAGATGACCTGGGCTCCACCATGGGCAACATAATTTCAGAAAGCTACAAGCTGATGGTGGCCGTTAAGCCGGATGCCGTGCTTGTGCTCGGCGATACCAACTCCTGCCTTTCAGTTATAGGGGCAAAGAGGCTGCACATCCCGATCTTCCACATGGAAGCCGGCAACCGCTGCAAGGACGAGTGCCTGCCGGAGGAAACCAACCGTCGTATAGTCGATATCATCAGCGATGTGAACATGGCCTACTCCGAACATGCCCGCAGGTATCTGGCAGAGTGCGGGTTGCCGAAGGAGAGGACCTACGTTACCGGAAGCCCTATGGCTGAAGTGCTGCGGGCCAATCTTGCATCAATAGAAGCGTCAGACATACATGCCCGCCTGGGGCTGGAGAAGGGAAAGTACATACTCCTGTCCGCCCATCGCGAAGAAAATATAGATACCGAGAAAAACTTCCTTTCTCTGTTCTCTGCAATAAATGCAATGGCAGAAAAGTACGACATGCCGATCCTCTACTCCTGCCATCCTAGGTCAAGGAAGAGGCTGGAGGCTTCCGGATTTGTGCTGGACCACAGGGTAATACAGCATGAGCCGCTCGGCTTCCATGACTACAACTGCCTTCAGATGAACGCTTTTGCCGTAGTCTCAGACTCCGGAACCCTGCCTGAGGAAAGTTCATTCTTCACATCCATAGGGCATCCGTTCCCGGCAGTCTGCATCCGTACATCAACCGAGCGTCCGGAGGCACTTGACAAGGCTTGCTTCATACTTGCCGGCATAGACGAGAAGAGCCTGCTTCAGGCAGTTGATACCGCCGTATCAATGAACAAGGCCGGAGACTACGGAATACCTGTTCCGGACTATCTGGATGAGAACGTATCAACCAAGGTTGTAAAGATCATACAGTCCTACACCGGAGTGGTGAACAAGATGGTCTGGAGGAAGTAAATTGTTGCTGAACTGTGGATAGCAGACAATCTGAGGCTATATATCTTAATTTGATCCGCTTGGGAATTGGGAATCA
>CACZFO010000028.1 GCA_902780455.1 uncultured Bacteroidia bacterium
ATCCCTGAACGGTCTCCAGCTCAAGAACGTATCTCTTTCCCTGGAGGTCAACTCAAACGTGGTGCAGGAGGAGTTCGGCGACGTGGATTTTACCGACGGAGGAATTGAAGGTTCCCTGGGATTCCGCCTGAGCCGCAAGGCGGTGGAATCTTTGGACAACGGCCAGAAGGTGGCCCTGCTGCTGGATCTCAAACCGGCTCTTTCAGAGGAGCAGATAGGGCAGAGGATCAAGAGGGAAGCATCTTGTGGGAACAATTCTGTTAAATATCTGCTTTCAAAACTTCTACCAAGGCAGCTCGTCGCCCCGTTCCTCTCCATGAACCGCCAGCTTCTGGATATGCAGAACGGTGAAGCAGCAAGACTCCTTCCGGCCCTGCTAAAGAGGCTGAGGTTTGAGATTGTATCGTACGTGGGGTTTGAAAGATGCGTAGTCACCAACGGCGGAGTCTCAACCAAGGAAGTTTCCCAGAAGACGATGGAAAGCAAACTCGTTGACGGCTTGTTCTTTGCAGGGGAAGTGCTTGACCTTGACGGTGATACCGGAGGCTATAACTTGCAGATAGCCTTCTCAACTGCGGTTCTGGCTGCAAAGAGCGCTATGAGTGAAGCGTTAAGGTAATGTCTTTGTAGGAAAGGCTGCAAACATTGTCAGGCTGTATCTCAAAAGCCTGGATATCTTCCAGTTCAAGGATTACAACATCTCCACTTCTCAGCGACATGTACTGTGACGCCCTTTGGAGGGCTGAGTCAAAGAAATCAAAACCCTCGTAGGGGCCGGAACCTTCGATTTTTGTGGCTTCTGAAAGGAATATGCTGTTGTCAAGGGTATTGCCTTCGTTTACATCGTATGATGAAAGGTGAACGCCCCAGCCGCAGACGTCATAATGCTTGTGGGCATATTCCTCCCTTATGCACTTGCCGGCCCTGGATATCTTCACATAGACAAAAGGAATCGCCCTGACTGTTTCTATTCCATCCGGAACAAAATAATCGCATGCTCCCGCTTCCCTGTATATTGCAGTGTCGGGGCAGGTGTAGAAATTCTCGCTCTGGTATGGGAATATGAACAGGTTCATCTACCGGTATTTGTCTGGATTCATCTTTATCTGGGTGAGCACCCTCTTGGTATTGAGGGTAAAGTCTCCCTGTTCCATCCAGCTGTAATAGCCTGGTTCCTTTTCCAGTACCTCAACCACAAGGCGGCCCTTGTGCTTTCCGAAGTTGAAGACAGGTTTTCCGGCTTCGTTGAGCACTATCCTGCCAGCCAGATCCACGTTCTTTGTCTTGGTGGAGAATTCAGCCAGTTTCTCAACATCGTTTTCAAGTGTCCCGCTGTAACGGTCGAGCTGTGCCTTGAGTATCTCCATGGTTGCCACGGTATCGGCCTCGGCGCTGTGAGCATCTTCCAGATTCTTCTGGCAGTAGAACTTGTACGCGGCTGAAAGTGTCCTTTCTTCCATCTTGTGGAAGATATTCTGGACGTCTATCAGTTTCCTTTTGGTAAAGTCAAAGTCTACTCCGCACCTTTCAAACTCCTCAGCCAGGAGCGGTATGTCAAATTTCAGCGAGTTGTAGCCGGCGATGTCACATCCCTCCAGGAATGCCGCAAGGCTCTTTGCATACTGCTTGAATTCCGGACAGTCTTTTACGTCCTCGTCTGTAATGTGATGTATTGCAGTTGATTCTGCAGGTATATGCATCTGAGGATTGATCCTGCGGGTCTTTATGTCAGTGTGCCCGTCAGGATGGAGCTTTACAACGGATATTTCTATGATCCTGTCTTTTGACACGTCCAAGCCGGTACTCTCTATGTCAAAGAATACCAGCGGTCGGGTAAGATTTATTTCCATGACTGATCCTTTAGAGCCTCATAGGCATGAGCAATGCACAGATTTCCTGATTTGCGTCAGTCTGTTCAGCAGGCTGCATCAGGGCTGCCTTGGTAGGTTCAGCCAGCTTTATGCAGATCTGGTCGTACGGCAGGTTGGCAAGGATCTCAATCAGGAACTGAGACTTGAAAGCTATCCTCATAGGTTCTCCCTGATAGTTGCATCCTATGGTCTCCTTTGCACTCATTGAGAAGTCCAGGTCCTGGGCTGTGATTTCCAGTTTCTGGTCTGCTACCTTGAAGACTATCTGTCCGGTAGACTGGTTGGCGCAGACGGCTACACGCCTTGTGGCGTTGAGAATGTCTGTCCTGGAGACTGTTATGATGTTGTTGTTGTTCTTAGGAATAACCTTGGTATAATCAGGATATGTGCCTTCAATGAGGCGGCATACTACAAGCTGCTTGTCAAAGCTGAAGAAGGCGTTCTTCTTGTCAAAGCTTATTGAAACGGTTTCCTCATCCAGCCTTGCGAGGTTGTTCTTGAGTATGTTGGCCGGCTTCTTAGGCAGAACGAAAGAGCTTTTTGCGCCGCTAACGTCTTTCCTTTCAAAGCATACAAGCTTATGGGCATTGGAGGCAACGAATGTGGTGCTTCCTTCATTGATGTCAAAGAACACTCCGTTCATTACCGGTCTGAGCGGTTCTTCTGCAGTAGCGTAGATGGTTCCGTTGAGAGCTTCGCAGAGCACCCCGGCCGGAATCTCTATCTTCTTGGGATCCACAAGCATAGGGAGTTCGGGATACTCGTCTGGAAGAATGCATGGGATGCTGGCTGTACCGCTTGCCCAGGTGATTGTAAGTATGTTCTTGTCTTCGTTTGTCTCAAACTTTACCGGCTGGGTAGGGAGTTCCTTGAAAGAATTGGTCAGCAGAGTGGCAGGAACAGCAATACGTCCCTCTTCTCCTACTTCCTCAATGTCCATAATGGTCTTCAGAGTTGTTTCCTGGTCTGAACCGGTGATTGTCAGGCTCTTGCCCTCGAGTTCAAGCAGGAAGTTCTCCAGTATCGGGAGTGAACTCTTTGGTGGAACTACCTTGGAAACAGACAGTAAAGCCTGTAAAAAATCTGTGCTTGTTGCTGTAAACCTCATATCTGTTGTTTTTTAAGTTTTCTAGTAAAGGAACCCCCGCGGGATTCTTATTTAGCAAATATAATAAAAATGTATTAAAGTTTTATGTCAAATCCTTCGCCTGTGCCCACATGGATGTTGGCGTCCTTGAGCTGGTCTTCGTATTTGAAATATGGAAGGTCCTGGAATCTTCTGCGGGCGAGTTCCTCGGCTTTTTTATGCTCCTGGTCTTCAGGCATCCTCCAACGCCCGAATTTGAGTGACGGCTCACGGCGGATGGAATCAATGAGGGATATATCGGGAACTATCTCATTGCGCCAGGCGTCTGCCAGGAGGTCCAGGACATTGGAGTTGCTCTGTACATAGGCCTTGGAGAGTCCGCATACGTTTGATGTGGATAAGAGCTTGTACTTCAGGTATTCGTCTGTGAGTATGTCGTCAAAACTGAGTCCTATTGCCTTTTTGATGGTTTCCATAGTGCGCCTGGCCTGTTGCTTGGCTACGACCATATTGGAGGCGGCTCCCACGAAAGCTGGCTTCGGGCAGTTTCCGGTGGCGATCATCTCCATGAGTCCTTCCTTTCCCTTCGGCCCTCTGTAGACCATCATATGGAGGCCCAGGCATATTACGTAGTGTTCAGGCTGGAGAAGACGGGCTGCATTCTTGGCAACGTCTTCGGCCAGTATGTCCTGAAGGTAGTAAGCATCGGCTTCGCATACAGATTTCTCCCAAGCCTCTATGTTCTTGAGCGTTGCGTAGGTCAGTCCCTTGCTGAGCGGATCCATTCCGGTGAGCGAGATTGCCAGTATTCCCAGCGTGTCTTCAGAAGTGATTTTCCACAGGAGATTGTCCTTTTCCACTTCCGCCAGGAATTCGGTAATGTCCGAGTGCTTTTCTCCGATTTCAAACAGTTTCCTGTAAACGGCCAGACCGCGTTCCCTGATCGGCATGTTCTTTATGTAGTCATAGGAGGTCCTGAACGGTTCTAGCCACTGCTCCGGTGTAGCCTTGGGCTTCTTTTCCTTGTTGCCTGAAGCCGCTGCATCGGCAGCCTGGGCAGCCATGGTTATCTTGGTTGAGAGGTCCATGTACTTTCCCATGAGTCCGGATTCCTGGAACTTTGGAAAGAAAGTTACAGGATCGCTCTCTTTCTCTCCGAAGGCAATCAGTTCCTTCTTGTAGTCTTCTATCTCCTGCTTTATGGAAGCATCTTTGGTGTTCATGTTTTCCAGGCCGTCTATATAGCCCTGGATCATCATCTGTATAGTAGGATCCATATTATTCAATGTCTATAAGTTCATACTTGCCGTCTGCTGATTCAGGAGAAAGCCTCAGGCACGGCGGCTTGACGCCCTGGCTGTACCATTGTCTGCATTCTTCTGTAAGGGTGTCGCGCTTGTTCCACAGATCTTCAATCTCATCCTGCTTTGACTGTGCGCTCCACTGGATAGGTTCCAGATGGCCGGCTGCGGCCTTGAGGACCGTGTCAGTGAATTCCTTGTAGTACTCGTCGCTGCAGTCTATAAGGGCCCTGAATGATGGCATGGCGGCAAGCGTGGCAAAATCTGAACTCGGTTTTGAGAGCATCTTCAGGTCATTGGCAATGCTTGCAATGGCCCTGTCAGGGTCGGTTCTCGTGTCATCGAATTCCCTGAAGTCTACAAAGAGGCGGTGGAACGCCTCGATGGTCCAGATCCATCCGTTCTTCTTAGCCTGCAGGTCAGCCCACAGGCTGGTGTGAGTGAAGGTGTAATAAGGATCAGCCTTGATTTTCTGGATTATTTCGTCACAGAACTCGGCTACATCGGTCCATCCCATCTCCATGGCCGCCTGCTTGTTTGCAAATATGCGGTCCATGGCCACGGCTGAGGCACCGGCGGTATAGAGGCCGTTTTCCTTGGACTTTTCTTCTGCTTCTTCATTGGAGGAACATGAGTTGAGAAGATCCAGCCATTTTCTGTAGTAATCTGCCTGGTAAGGAGTCCTTTGGCAGCTTCCGAACCTACTGACATACAGTCCGTAAAGTTCCTTGGTCGTAGTCATTTCGTCCATTTGGATAATATGTTTGTACAAATATAAAAAATAAAAGGGACAAACGATAATTGATTATGCTTGTAACTAAGGTCGTCCTGTTTTCGTATAAGTCTTACAACACTTTATGAATGCAGTATATAGGATATAAACAAGACTGACAAAATAGATGAGACAGTTAAAAATCACAAAGTCCATTACGAACAGGGAAAGTGCTTCGCTGGACAAGTATCTTCAGGAAATCGGAAGGGAAGAGAGAATTACCATTGAGGACGAGGTAGAACTCGCCCAGAGGATCAAGAAAGGTGACCAGGCTGCCTTGGAGAAGCTGACCAAGGCAAATCTGAGATTTGTGGTATCAGTGGCAAAGCAGTATCAGAACCAGGGTCTGAGCCTTCCTGACCTTATCAACGAAGGAAACCTCGGCCTTATCAAGGCTGCCGAGAAATTTGACGAGACAAGAGGATTCAAGTTCATTTCATACGCAGTGTGGTGGATCCGCCAGTCCATCCTTCAGGCACTGGCCGAGCAGTCCAGGATTGTTCGTCTTCCTCTGAACCAGGTGGGAGCCCTCAACAAGATAAACAAGATAATCAACAAGTTCGAGCAGGAGCACGAGAGACAGCCGTCTCCGGACGAAGTGGCTGAACTGCTTGAGACTTCCAAGGAGAAGGTTGCTGACACCCAGAGAGTTTCAGGCCGCCATATTTCCATAGACGCACCGTTTGTAGAGGGTGAGGACAACAGCCTTCTGGACGTGCTTCCTAACAATGATTCACCTTCTGCAGACAGAGGACTGATAAACGAATCGCTGAAGATGGAGATAGAAAGGGCGCTTTCCACCCTTACGGAAAGAGAGAGGAACATCATCAAGTACTTCTTTGGCATAGGTTGCCAGGAGAAGACTCTTGAGGAGATAGGCGAGACCTTCAACCTTACCCGCGAAAGAGTAAGGCAGATCAAGGAGAAGGCAATCCGCCGTCTCAAGTCTTCTGGCAGGAAGAAACTTCTTATGAACTACCTAGGCTAACTGAGAGATGGCTGCCATTCTGTCTTTTGAATCAATCAGCAAAGCTTTCATCAGTTTCAGCGACATGCTTTGCACCTATCCGGAGTTCATACTTCTGATAGGAGGCGGACTGTTCTTTTTGTTCTACTCCGGGTTTGTTCCGGTGAGGTATTTTGGCAAGGCGGTCAAATCGCTGGGCAAGAAAGACGATTCTCCGGGCCAGATCAGCTCATTCCAGGCACTTATGGGAGCCATAGCGGCTACGGTAGGAATGGGAAGCATAGCCGGAGTTGCCATAGCACTTATGCTTGGCGGCCCGGGAGCTATTTTCTGGATGTGGGTCAGTGCGATTGTGGGCATGGCCACCAAGTTCTTTGAAGGTACCCTTGCAATAATGTACAGGGGAAAGGATGATGCTGGAGAAATCCAGGGAGGACCTATGTACATGATTACCGAGGGTATGGGCAAGAAATGGAAACCGCTGGCAGTTTTCTTTTCTGCCGTAGGCCTGATAGGAACCCTGTGCATCATGCAGGCAAACCAGCTGACCGAGGCCGTGATTACCATTTTCACCAAACCTGCAGGCATTCCTGACACTCTTCTGCTCAAGTTCATCATAGGATGTATCATCTGCGCAATAGTAGCAGTGGTGATTCTTGGCGGCATCAAGAGGATAGCAAACATATCTTCAAGGATAGTGCCTCTGATGGTAGGCCTTTATTTCCTGATAGTTGCATATATCATCTTAACCAACCTGAGCGCTGTGCCGCAGGTCTTCGGCGATATTTTCAGAGGAGCTTTCAACTTCAAGGCCGGAGCCGGCGGAGCAATCGGTTCTTTCTTCATGGTGGCAACCATAGGAGCCCGCAGGGCCACTCTGGTGAATGAGGCCGGAGTCGGTACCGCCAGCATGATGCATGGCGCTTCAAAGAACAACGAGCCTGTAAGAGAAGGACTGGTAGCCATGCTGGGGCCTTTCATGGATTCCGGAATAGTCTGCACGCTTACCGCAGTTGCAATACTTATTTCCACAGCTTCAGGCAATTATGTGCTTCCTGAGGCAGGTTCCGATGTAAAGGGTCTGGAGATTGCCCTCAATTCATTCAGTGCATCCATCCCTTACCCTATATTCAACGGAAAGCTTGGCGGGTACCTTCTGATGATAATGGTATTCTTCTTTGCCTTTTCAACGATGTTCTCCTACTCTTATTATGGCATGAAATGCACAAGCTATCTCTTTGGGACAAAATACGGCAAGTATTACAACTACTTCTTCCTGGCCATGCTGATCGTATGTGCCATGATACCTCTTCAGCTTGCTGTTGCAGTCATAGACCTGGCGTTCCTTCTGATGGCATGCGCTACCATGTTCACCCTGCTGCGCCTGAGTCCCAGGGTAAAGGCCGCAGCCAAAGAATACTTTAAAAAGAAATGACAATGACACCGGATATTTTCATCAGGCCCTTGGTGGCCGACGCCATAAAGGCGCTTTACGGAGCTGATGCAGACGAAAGGATGATTCAGCCGCAGCCTACCAGGAAGGAATTCGAGGGCGACATAACAATCGTTACCTTTCCTCTTCTGAGGATCAGCCACAAATCGCCTGAGGAAACTGCAAGCCAGATAGGTCAATACCTCAAGGACAACTGCAAGGAGATAGATTCTTTCAATGTGGTCAAGGGCTTTTTGAACATCAAGCTCTCACAGGATTTCTGGAAAGAGGTGTTCAGCGATATCGCCCAGGCTGAGGATTACGGCCAACTGCCTCCAAGCGGCAAGACCGTGATGGTGGAGTTTTCTTCTCCAAACACCAACAAGCCTCTGCATCTCGGGCACATACGCAACATCCTGCTTGGCTGGAGCATATCGAAACTTATGGAGGCCAACGGCCATAACGTTGTCAAGACCAACATCGTCAATGACCGTGGAATACATATCTGCAAGTCAATGCTGGCTTGGCAGATGTGCGCCGGGGGAGCAACTCCGCAGTCTACCGGAATCAAGGGTGACCACTTTGTCGGTGACTACTATGTGAAATTCAACAATATCCTCAAGGAGCAGGCTTCAGAGATTCTTGCAAAGGGAACTCCGGAGGAGGATCCTGACAAGGAAAAGGCAAGGGCGAAAGAGGCTGAAAGACAGGCCCCCGTACAGGTTGAGGCTCAGAGCATGCTTCGCCGCTGGGAACAGGGTGATCCTCAGATTGTCGACCTTTGGAAGACAATGAACGGCTGGGTGTATGAAGGATTTGACCAGACTTATGACAGGCTCGGAGTAGGATTTGATATAATCTACTATGAGTCAGATACTTATAAGTTGGGAAAGAAAACCGTCCTGGAAGGTCTGGAGAAGGGTGTTTTTGAAAAACATGAAGACGGCAGCGTGTGGTGCGACCTGACTAAAGACGGGCTTGACCAGAAGCTTCTTCTCAGAAGCGACGGCACTTCTGTCTATATGACGCAGGATATCGGTACAGCTCAGGAGAGATACAAGAAATACCATTTTGACCAGATGGTATATGTGGTAGGTGATGAGCAGAACTACCATTTCCAGGTTCTCAAGCTCATTCTTTCAAAGCTCGGCTTCAAGTGGGCAGATTCCATTTATCACATGTCCTACGGCATGGTTGAACTGCCTGAAGGCAAGATGAAATCCAGGGAAGGTACGGTTGTGGATGCAGACGACCTGCTTCAGACAATGTACGAGACCGCACGCGAGAATTCCCTTGAACTGGGCAAACTCTCCGACATGGAAGAACCAGAAAAGGAGCAGCTGTTTGAGATGCTGGGCCTCGGTGCTCTCAAATACTTCATAATCAAGGTGGACCCTAGGAAGAAAATGCTCTTCAATCCTAAGGAAAGCATCGATTTCAACGGCAATACGGGTCCTTTCATCCAGTACACGCATGCAAGGATCAAGTCTATCTTGAGAAGGGCTGCTTCACAGAATCTTGAATGCAAGGCCGGCGGGGCAGACTTCAATGCCAAGGAAATTGAGCTGGTGAAGATCCTTAACTCTTTCCCTTCCAAGGTGAAGGAGGCCGGCGATGCCATGAGTCCTGCCCTGATTGCCAACTACTGTTATGACCTTGCCAAGGAGTTCAACCAGTATTATCACGATTACTCCATCCTCCGCGAAGAGGACAGCAATATCCGCAGCCAGAGGCTTGCCATGGCAAGCGCCATTGCAAAGACTCTTGTAAAGGGAATGGATATACTCGGAATACAGCTTCCTGAGAGAATGTAAATGCTTCGTCCAGAAGAAATAAGACATCCAAAGTTCCTGCCCACCACAAAGGACGAGGTCCGGCGTCTGGGCTGGGAGCAGTTGGATGTCATTCTTTTTTCCGGGGATGCCTACATAGATCACCCTTCGTTCGGTACTGCTGTCATTGCCCGTGTTCTGGAGCATGCCGGGTATAAGGTAGGGGTTGTTCCCCAGCCCAACTGGAGAGATGACCTGAGGGATTTCAAAAAACTTGGCCGTCCGAGGCTTTTCTTTGGCGTAAATGCCGGTGCAATGGATTCAATGGTAAACCATTACACATCTTTCAAAAGGCTCCGCAGCAATGATTCCTATACTCCGAACGGGGCTGCAGGTTTCCGTCCGGACTATGCAGTTACCGTTTACTCAAAGATCCTCAAGCAGCTTTATCCTGATGTTCCGGTGGTAATAGGCGGCATTGAGGCATCGCTGAGAAGATTTACTCATTATGATTTCTGGCAGGACAGGCTTCTGCCTTCCGTGCTGGTTTCCAGCGGTGCCGATTACCTGACCTACGGCATGGGTGAGAAGAATACCCTGCAGATAGCCAGATACATAGATGGCAACAAGGATAATCTTGACAAAAGGAATCTTCTGCAGACAGCGTATTTCAGCACCCAGCCTCCTGAGGAAGATTCCAACACCACCATCCTTCCGTCCTATGAACAGTGTTGTTCAGACAAGAAGGCTTTCATCAGGAATTTCAACGAGGTGGAACTTCAGGCCAACCTGCTTGAGGCCAAGCGTCTGATTGAACCTTGCCAGGGCGGTTTTGTTTATGTCAACGAGCCGTTTCCGCCTATGTCGCAGCAAGAACTGGATTCTGTCTACGACCTTCCGTATACATTCCTTCCTCATCCTAGGTACAAGGGCAAGCCCATCCCTGCCTATGAGATGATCAAAAACTCCATAACCATTCACCGCGGGTGCTTTGGCGGATGCAGTTTCTGCACCATAGCAGCTCATCAGGGTAAGTTCATCCAAAGCCGCAGCAAGGCATCTGTTATCAGGGAAATAGAGCAACTGAAGACAATACCGGGCTTTTCCGGCAATATCTCCGATGTGGGTGCTCCTTCTGCCAATATGTACCGCATGGGCGGTAAAGACAAGAATTTGTGCCTTAAATGCAGGCGGAAATCCTGTCTCTTCCCCAAGATGTGTCCTAATCTTGACCATTCCCACAAGGCCCTCATTGACCTTTATCGCGATATAGACAAAATCAAAGGCATCCGTCATTCTTTTATCGGAAGCGGTGTCAGGTATGACCTTCTGATGGATGAAAACGGTTTTCTTGACGATACTTCAAAGGAATACTTCACTGAGCTTATATCCAAGCATGTAAGCGGACGTTTCAAGGTTGCTCCAGAGCATACTGAAGACCATGTCCTCAACCTTATGAACAAGCCTTCCTTCAAGCTTTTCTGCACCATGAAGAGGGAGTTCGAGAAGATTAACAACAAGCAGGGTCTCAATCAGCAGATCGTTCCTTATTTCATTTCTTCACATCCCGGCTGCAGGCTTTCAGACATGAAGGCTCTGTCAGAAAACAAAAACCTGAAGGGTGTTTTTACCGAACAGGTCCAGAGCTTTACTCCTACTCCGATGACCAGAAGTTCAGTCATGTATTATACCGGCCTTGATACAAAGACTCTCAAACCTGTATTAGTTGAAAAGAACATCAACCGCCTCAGAGAACAGAAATCCTATTTCTTCAAATAATGCAGTTGCCAAACTTGGGCATAACTTTTCATATGCACGATAAATGGGGGAGGGTACATGAACATTTCATATGGCAGTTTATTACTTTGTTTTATTATTCTTTTCTTCCTTGTTATTCTGTTGAAGAGCTTTGCACAAGTATCCAATAATATATTCTATAGGGGTCAATATTTCAATATCATTATTAGAAATCAACTCTTCAATTGATTCTTTTAATATTTTCCAATTTGAAGAATTTTCAAATTTTTTATAAGGATGTTTCATTATTATCTTTTATTTTTATTTTTAGGGCCATTTGGCCAGATTTGATTTCCTTAAAGTCTATTTCTTTTATTTTTTTCCGGTATTTGGGTCTACAACATCATAGTGATCTTTATGCTTCATGTCTCGTTTCCATATATAACCATTTGTCCCCATCCCCATTATTAAACAGTTAATAAGTTTACATCAAAATTAGTTCTTATTATCTAAAAAAACCAACTCTGATGCAGCCAGTTTATAAATACCAAGGAATTCTGTAATAGTTACCAAGCAATAAATAATTCAAAAAGTTTTGCGATTAAAAAAAATAGATTATAATTGCATCGTAAAACCAGATTAACCTAATAACCTTTTGAAAGTGACTACTGTTAAGAAGACTCAGAAGAGTATAAAGGAGGCCTCTGAGAAGGCTGCTCCTGCTAAGAAATCAGTTTCTGCAAAGAAGGCTGCCCCTGCAAAGAAAGCCGCCCCGGTAAAGAAAACGGTCGTTGAGACTAAGAAGCCGGCACTGGCCAAGAAGGCTGCAGCTGAGAAGAAAGTGGTTAAGAAGGTGGAGAAGAAGGTGGAGAAAAAAGTGGAGAAGAAGGTGGAGAAGAAACCTGAATCTACTCTGGGACGTATTAAGATAAAACCGTCATCTGTTGATGTGCAGAAATCAGCACCTGTAACTATAACTAACGAAAGACCTAAGAACGTAGGCATAGATCCAAGCGGAAAAAGAAGGCTGGTAGTAAGCTATTCAAACATGAAAGAGGATGTTGCTGCCGCTTTCAAGGAGAAGTATCCTAAAGGTTATGCTGACTACATGGGCGATCTCTTCAAGGTAGACAAACCGGATGGCTCTTCTTTCTATGCAATAACACTTGAGACAGATGATGCCATCTATCTTATCAAGATGGTTGTCACGATAGACAGGGTTGAAGATGCGCAGAAGACTCTTTTCCCTGATTCAGACGGATCTGACGACATACCAACTGAAGGAGAGACATTCCCAGACGACAATACTGAGAATATGTCGGATTCTGATGATGACATCGAATAACAGACAAAATATTTTCAGAAAGATATCACACTCGTTGAGAGTTTGGCTGGAGAGGATGCCCGAGAACCGGGAGGTCCTCCTCCTTGCTTTTATAGTGGGTCTTGGGAGCGGTCTTGCTGCAGTAATCCTTGTAGAGGCAATCCATCTGGTGCAGTGGATTCTGGTTGGCTGGTTCAAGGCTCCCTCATCAAGTTATCTTTACCTTCTCTACCCGGGTGTGGGAATGCTCATAGCCTATCTGATAGTCAGATATATAGTAAGGGATAACATATCTCACGGAGTTACCAAGGTACTGCTTGCCATTTCCAGATATGATTCTAAGATCAAGCCACACAATACGTGGTCATCAGTGCTCACGAGTGCAATTACCATTGGTTTTGGCGGATCGGTGGGAGCGGAGGCTCCGATAGTGTACACGGGTGCGGCAATCGGGTCAAATGTAGGGCGGAAGGCAGGGCTCTCATACAAGAATGTGACCCTGCTGCTTGGCTGCGGAGCTGCAGGCGCCATAGCCGGCATATTCAAGGCTCCTATGGCCGGAGTGCTGTTTACCCTGGAGATACTGATGTTCAACATGTCAATGACCAGCATACTGCCATTGGTACTGAGCAGCGTTACCAGTACAACCGTAACATATCTGCTTATGGGAGATGCTGTTGCATTTGACAACACCCTGACTCCCTTCATGATGGGGAACATACCGTTCTATGTCTTGTTCGGAATTGGCTGCGGCTTTGCTTCGCTGTATTTCACAAGGGTTACCCTGTTCACCGAAGACAAGGTGAAGTCTATATCCAATCCTTTCAGCCGCTGGGCTTTCTGCGCTGTAGGACTGGGACTCATGATATTCTTCTTTCCTCCTCTGTACGGCGAAGGATACGGCGTGCTCACAGACCTTCTGAATGATAACGACATGCATTCCGTTGGCAATACGGTATTCGGAAGCCTGTTCTCCCATCGGTGGACCCTGCCGATTTTCTTTGCACTGGTTTTCTTTGTGAAGGTGTTTTCAATGTCTTTCACAAATGCTGGCGGAGGTGTTGGCGGAACATTTGGTCCGACACTCTTCATGGGAGGAATATTCGGATTCGTAGTTGCACGCAGCTCCAACCTCCTTGGCTTGGATCTCCCTGAGACGAACTTTGTGCTGGTGGGAATGGCCGGGCTGATGGCAGGAGTGATGCAGGCGCCTATGACAGCAATCTTCCTGATTGCCGAGATAACGGGAGGCTATACCCTCCTGATGCCGCTTATCATAACATCGGCGATATCTTATGCCACGATAAGGATATTTGAACCTTATTCCATCTATACCAAGCGAATAGCAAAGAAAGGCTATCTGCTTACCCACGATTCTGACAAGGCCGTGCTTACCCTGCTCAAACTCGGCGACGTGATAGAAACAAACTTTACCCCGATAGAAGAAAACGGCACCCTTGGAGATTTTGTAAAAGCCGTAGCTCACTCAAACAGAGATATTTATCCTGTGCTCGACAAAGACCGCAAACTCAAGGGAATCGTTTACCTCAATGATGTCAAGGCCGATATGTTTGACCATACGAAATATCATCTTCCGCTTGAATCTTATATGAAAGATGCCACTCTTGTAGTGTTCAACGATGAGAGGATGGAAGAGGTCATGCGCCAGTTTGAGGAAAGCGGAGCATGGAACCTCCCTGTGGTGAACCGTGAAGGGGAATATCTGGGCTTTGTATCAAAATCACATATCTTCTTTGCTTACCGTGCAAGACTCCAGGAGGTAAGCCACGACTGATGTTTTTTTTCTTATCTTTACACGTTAACCTACGTTTAAGATGAACTCCAGATACATAGATTTCATAGCAGGCAAGCTTGGGATAAAACCTTGGCGGGTAGAAAACTGCATACAGCTTTTGGAAGAAGGAGCAACGGTGCCGTTCATATCCAGATACAGGAAGGAAGCTACAGGAACCATGACAGACGTGGAGGTGGCGGAGACCAACTTCCACTATCAGAGATTCCAGGAACTTGACAAGAGGAAGGAAGCGGTTGTAAAGAGCATAGAGGAACAGGACAAGATGACTCCTGAGCTCAGGGCCATGATAGAAGAATGTGTTGAAAGCCAGAGGCTGGAAGATATCTATCTGCCTTACAGGCCCAAGAGAAGGACCAGGGCTTCAGTTGCAAAGGAAAAAGGTCTTGAGCCACTGGCCCAGAAGATGCTCTCGCTTGAACTCCGGGAAGTGTATGGAGAAGCCCGGAAGTTTGTGAACCAGGATGTTCCAGGGGTAGAAGATGCGCTCCAGGGGGCAAGGGACATAATTGCTGAACAGATATCGGAGAATATTGAGATAAGGGAAGAACTCAGGAGTTTCTATTCCAGAAGCGGGGTGCTCAGAACCAAGGTCCTTAAAGGCAAGGAAGAAGAGGGAGAGAAGTATGCAGACTATTTCGGGTACTCGGCTCCACTGTCCAGGATGCCCTCGCACAGGGTTCTGGCAGTGCTCAGGGCTGAAAATGAGAAAATCCTGTCCGTAAAGGTAGAGGCGGATCCCCAGATATCGCTGAAGATAATCCACAGGATATTCTACAGGGGCAGAAGATATCCTCAGCAGGAGTTGTTCGACCAGCTGAAACTGGCCCAGGAAGACAGCCTTGCCAGGCTGCTGGACCCATCCGTTGAGAATGAGACTCTTAAGGCGGCAAAGGAGAGGGCTGACTTGGAGGCGGTCAAGATCTTTGGAGAGAACCTCAAGCAGCTGCTTCTGGCTGCTCCGGTGGGGCAGAAACGTACCATGGCCATAGATCCTGGCTTCAGGACAGGCTGCAAGGTAGTCTGCCTGGATGAGAAAGGGGAACTTGTTCATCACGATGTGATATACCCGCATCCTCCTGTAAACCAGAAGATGGAAGCCATGACCAAGACCATGGGCATGGTGGAAGATTACCGAATAGAGGTAATTGCGATAGGCAACGGAACAGCGGCAAGGGAGACGGAGGCCTTCATACGCAGGCTGAGCTTTGACCATCCTGTAAAGATATACTCTGTAAGTGAAGACGGAGCCTCGATTTATTCTGCATCCGAAGCCGCACGGCAGGAATTCCCGGACCAGGATGTGACGGTAAGAGGAGCGGTTTCCATAGGAAGGCGTCTGATGGACCCTCTTGCAGAACTGGTTAAGATAGATCCCAAGTCATTGGGAATAGGGCAGTACCAGCATGATGTGGACCAGACCCTCCTTAAGGAAAAGCTGGACGACGTGGTCGAGTACTGCGTGAATACGGTTGGTGTAAATCTTAATACCGCCAGCCGCCACCTTCTTTCCTACGTATCAGGCATAGGCCCGGCACTTGCTTTCAACATTGTGTCCTACAGGGCAGAAAACGGGATGTTCTCGTCAAGGAAGCAGTTGCTGGATGTGCCAAGGCTCGGAAACAAGGCATACGAACTCTCCGCAGGCTTCCTCAGGATTCCAGGTGCGGCTAATCCCCTTGACAATTCAGCAGTGCATCCAGAGCGTTATTCTCTAGTAGAAAAGATGGCCGGGGATGCCGGCTGCAGTGTAGGGGAACTTGTTGGAAATCCGGAGAAAATAGATTCGATCCGCCTGGAAGATTATGTCGGAGAAGGTGTGGGGCTTCCAACCTTGAAAGACATAGTCCAGGAACTGAAAAAGCCGGGGCGCGATCCGAGGGAGAGTGCAAAAGACTTTGGATTCTCTGCTGAAATATCTACCATAGAGGATCTTAGAGAAGGGATGGAACTGCCGGGGATAGTGACCAACCTGACGGCATTCGGGGCCTTTGTGGACATAGGCATAAAGCAGAACGGCCTGATTCATGTTTCCAACATGGGCCGTAAGTTCGTGCGCAGCGCGGCGGATGTGCTCAAGCTGCACCAGCAGGTGAAGGTCAGCGTGATTGGAGTGGATCTCAAACGCCAGAGAATACAACTGAAACTGATAGGGTAGGATATAGAGCTATTCTTATTACATTTGCGGAATAAAAGACGTTAGACCATGGCAGAGAAACTTGTAGTGATACCAACTTACAACGAGAAGGAGAATATTGAGAAGATAACCCGCAAGGTTTTCAGCCTTGAAGGAGACTTTCACATACTGGTTGTGGATGACGGCTCTCCTGACGGGACTGCCGATATAGTCAAAACTCTTCAGGGAGAGTTTCCCGGGCGTCTGCATCTTATCCAGAGAAGTGGAAAACTGGGTCTTGGTACTGCGTATATAACCGCTTTCAAATGGGCTTTGGAAAATGGATATGAGTTTGTATTTGAGATGGATGCGGATTTTTCACATAATCCCGACGACCTGCTCAGGCTCTATGCCGCATGCAAGGAAGACGGTGCCGACATGTCAGTGGGCTCAAGGTACTGCAACGGAGTGAGTGTCATAAACTGGCCGATAGGCAGGGTGGTGATGAGTTACTTTGCTTCCTATTATGTTCGCAAGGTGCTAAGGATGAAGGTTTATGACTGCACTGCAGGATTTGTCTGCTACACCCGCAAGGTGCTTCAGACCATAGACCTTGACAAGGTGAAGATGAAGGGTTACGGATTCCAGATAGAGATGAAATACACCACATACAAGCTTGGGTTCAAGATCAAGGAAGTTCCTATCATCTTCGTAGACAGGAAGGAAGGTTCCTCAAAGATGAGCTCAGGTATTTTCGGTGAGGCATTCTGGGGCGTAATCGCGATGAGATTCAGGAAATTCAGACCAGTCAGCAAATAAAATGGGTACCATTCTTCTCAAGAACGGCACTGTCGTGAATGAAGGTGAGGTCTTCAGGGGCAGCATCGTTATAAGCGGAGACCGCATTTCCGGTGTTTTCAGAGGTACGGAAGTTCCGGACCATATACTTTCCGGAGCAGAGGTTGTCGATATGACCGGTCTGCACATTTTTCCTGGTGTTATAGACACCCACGTGCATTTCAGGGAGCCCGGAGGCGGCAGGAAGGGTAATATAGAGTCTGAGAGCAAGGCTGTTGCACTTGGAGGAGTGACATCTTTCATGGACATGCCCAACAACAACCCTCCAGCCCTGAGCCTTTCCCTTCTGGAGGAAAAGTTCCTTTCCGCACAAAAGACCTCCTATGCCAATTATTCGTTCTACCTCGGGGCGGGTAAGGACAATCTGCAGGAAATAAAGAAGATGAACTGCAGGGATATTTGCGGGGTAAAGCTCTTCATGGGCTCATCCACAGGCAATCTGATGGTTGAAGACGATAAGGCGGTGGAGGATATTTTCAGATGCTGTCCAACCCTGCTGGCGGTTCATTGTGAAGACAACGGTATCATCTCTGAAAACCTTAAGAAAGCCTTGTCAGAATACGGGCCCGATATCCCACCGCAGATGCATCCTATGATAAGGAGTGCCGAGGCCTGCCTGAAAAGCTCGAAAAAGGCTGTTTCCCTGGCAAACAGGTATGGTACCAGGCTGCACATCCTCCACGTTTCTACAAAAGCTGAGGCAGATATGCTTTCAGAGTCGGGAAACCCGGCAATAACGGGTGAGGCCTGTGCCTCTTACCTCTGGTTCTGCAGCAAGGATTACAAGACATACGGCAACCTGATAAAGTGCAATCCTGCCATCAAGTCTGAAGAAGACATGATGGCTCTCAGGAAGGCTCTCAAAGACGGAGTCCTCAAGACCGTAGGAAGCGACCATGCTCCCCATCTTCTGGAAGACAAGCAGAAACCTTATGCAGAATGTCCTTCAGGTATTCCTCTGGGGCAGTATATTTTCCAGATGATGCTTTCCCTTGCCAAGGGCGGTGTCTTTACCCTGGCTGAAGTGGCCGACAGGATGAGCCATTCTCCAGCCCGCTGTTTTGCCCTGAAAGACAGGGGTTTTATCAGGGAGGGCTATTATGCTGACCTTGCAGTGGCGGACCTTGATAAAGAATGCATGGATTTGTCTTCTCCGGCCTCGCTTTGTGGCTGGAGCCCGTTCAGCGGGAGAAACTTCACATTCCCTTGCTCCGTTGTTCATACGATTGTAAACGGATGTTTCGTGGTCAGGGACGGAGCCCTGACTGGCAAGCGCAATAGCCTGAGGCTCAGATTTGACAGATGATGGAACAGAAAGGTTTAGCCAAGGCTTATATTCTGGCCCTGATAGCCATAACCGCATGGGGATTCTCCTTTATTTGGGAAGAGTTCCTTATAAAGAACAACGTGGAGATATTCACCCTTATTTTTGAAAGGATGGTCCTCGCATCGCTGATACTCTGGATTGTGGGCGGCATGCTGGGACGTGTCCAGAAAATCCGGAAGGGTGACATGAAATGGATGTTCCTTCTTGGCTTTGGAGAGCCTTTCATCTACTTCCTCGGCGAAAATTTTGGCATAAAGTATACATCGGGAGTAATGGCATCTATCATTATAGCTACCATTCCGCTTTTCTGTACTGTAGTAGACCGTTTCCTGTATAAGTTCCGGCTCACGCTGCCAAAGGTTTTCGGATGCCTTCTTTCACTGTTGGGAATAACTCTTTTCATGCTGGAAAAGGCCGGTGCCGGGAGTTCGCAGCTCAAGGGCATCCTGCTGCTGCTTTTCTTTGCGGTAGGTGGTTCGCTTGTCTACAGCTACACCACCAAGAAGATGGTAAGCCGTTACAGCGCAATGACCATCGTGACATATCAGTTCTCCTTTGGAGCCCTGCTGTTCCTCCCGTTCTTCCTTCTGTTTGGTCTGAAGGGTCTCACCCCGGAGTTTTTCTCGTTCGGGGTGCAGAGCAAGATTTTCCTTCTGGCCGTGCTTTGCTCCTGCGTTTGCTTTGGTTTGTGGGCTTATTGTACCGGAATCCTGGGAGTTACCAGGGTAAGTATCTTCTCGGCCCTCATACCGCTGGTAAGTGCAACCGTTTCCTTCTTCCTGTATCCTGGCCAGGAAACCTTCACTGCGCTCAAGGTGGCGGGAATCATACTTACGATCATGGGAGTCATTATAGTGCAGATAGTCAAAGACAAACAAATACAACTATGAAAAAATTATTGTTCCTTGCAGCAGTATTGATGCTTGCCTCTTGCACAGACAAGAAGAATTTTGCCGTTGACCCGGCAGGATACGACTTCTCCGAAGTTTTCACTTACGGCAATCCTTTCCGCCTCGGAATCATAGGTGAAGATTTCACCAGGCTCCAGGTTTACTATTCTTCCGTAACCAAGAAGGATGCAACTCATTATGCAGTCAAAGGCTTCTCCAAGGTGGAAGACAATGTCCAGTCATTTGAAGGGGAATTTGAGCTCAAGTCAATCCAGAAGGAGGTTTTTGAAGAAGAAACCGACCATACGGATAATCACGATGTGTATATCCTTGAAAGCCACTATGTTTTCCGTCAGGCCGACGGAACGTTCGAGGGCAACAGTATCAACGAGATACTATTCAAGGACGGCAAGGCACTCACCGATGTTTGCTACGAAGGTGCTGACGGTTACGACAACAACGGCCATACAGGTACTTTCACTTCCAATATCGGTCTGAGAGCCGGCCAGGAGACTGTTGCAAACTGGGGGGCATGGCGGATTCCTGAATCAGATGACCTGGACCAGGGAGTAGGTGAGTTCGTTCCTAGCGAAAAATACCGCGACAACGGCTGGGCTTCTTACTACAACTCCATCTTCAACTACGATGAGGATGAAAAGGTGCTGGTTGCCAACGCCAGATATGAAGAAGCCAGGGAATGGTGGAATCCGGATGCACCGACTATAACAGCAAAGGGCCCGGGAAACTTGATGGACAGCCCAATGAAGACATATGACCCTGATACCTACTTTATAGAAGCTACAACCCCTGACGGACCGACAACCATCATCTTCCCTTCAACCGAAACTCCTGAGTACGGCGATATCAACTTTGACGGTTACAAAGACCTCTATCAGTTGGACGACAAAGGCTATTGCTATCTGTATGACCCTCAGACCAAGGATTTTGCGGGATGTCCTTCATACAATGACATCCTCTACAAAGGCTATCTGACCATCTTCTCCGGCGAGAAGGTCCTTATGTCAAGCAATTACTTCATTGAGAAAGGAGAGCGTTTCTACTATCTCTACAGATTTGAGGACGGCAAGTTTGTCCTTGGCGGAACTGTACTTGAGAAAGACGGTATCTACACAGAATACGACAAGGACGGAAACGAGATACACAAGACAGATAACATATCAGACCTCTCCAGAGTCTGGGCCGTTTGCTTTGCCGGCTAGTGTCTGAACGCCATTGTCTTTGAAGGCAGCATTTCCGAAAAGGACGGAATATGGTCAGGTTACATCAGGCTCACGATGGCCCGGTAACCACAGCCCACTGTAGCCTGGACCATCGCTGAGTCTGGTTATTTAAGCAGGCTGAGGCTCCTGGAAACAAACTCGGAGAGCTGCCTGCCCTTGAGCATTCCGTTGGAAAGCAGGGCCAGGTCCGTAATCTGTTTCAGCAAGGTGTTTCCTCTTCCGAACTCTCTCATGAGGTCTTTCTTCTGGTTCTGGAGATCGGTGAGGGTAGAATCCAGTTTGGAGCGTTTATCCTTCATTTCCTGAGGTATATCCTCTTCTTTCTTGCCCTTTGTGTCTTTGTCTATCAGGGCCAGTGCATCCTTGACATTGGCTATCTGGGCCGTTATGTCATTTGCCTTTTCCTGAGTCTGCTGGTCTTTCTCGGCGATGATTTTCTTTACCAGAGGGTTCTCAACGTTGAGCTTGATGGTGTAGGAGTCCGGCATCTGGCCGTAGAAG
>CACZFO010000029.1 GCA_902780455.1 uncultured Bacteroidia bacterium
CCGGCTCCCACAACCCCTATCGTCATCTTTTCACGTTCCTTGCTGGTCTGAGGCAGGATACCTGTAAATGCAAGAGCCGTCAAGAAATACTGCATCACGGCACCTGAGTTGCAGCCGGGAGCATTTGCTACGCAAATTGAATTTGCGCGGCAATAGTCCTCATCTATATGGTCTTTCCCTATTGTTGCAGAAGCTATCAGCCTTACGTTATGCCCCTCCAGAAGAGCCTTGGTACACTTGGTCCTGGTCCTGACAAGAAGGCACTTATCCTCGTCTCCGAGTTTTGAAAGGACACCGGAAAAAGCCTCTCCCGGGGCATAGATGACATCCATGTATGGCTCGAGCACTCCCTTGATGTAAGGTATGGCATCGTCAGTTACTGCAACCATCTTATCTGATTACCAAAGATTTCACAAACGCTCCCCCGAGTTTCTGGTTGAGCAGGTAAATTATGCTATTCTTCCTTCTGGAAAGGATTGTCCTCAGAATGGAAGAACTGATGTTCACGTAAAGGATTCCGTCCTTGAAGAACCTGGAAGATGTGGCTTTGACCACATTCTCTTCCATGGTCTCGTCCCAGATGCGCACTACCCTGGCCCCGAGTATTCCCTGACTCCGGCCTATATCTGACAAATAGTCTTTCAGAAGGTCTCCAAGCTTTTTGCTGCTCTGCTTTTTCATGATACCTTCTTTATTACGCCGCAGTTGACTTCAAAGTTGGAACACCTGCCTCCAACCTTTGCCACGAGGGCATCCATCCTGACCTTATTGCTGTCTGTTATGAATATCTGCCCGAAATCATCTCCGCTGACCATCTGCAGCAGATACTCCACCCTTTCCATATCAAGTTTGTCAAACACGTCATCAAGCAGCAGTATGGGCGAACGTCCGCCTGACCTGGCTTTCATTATGTCAAACTGGGCCAGTTTGAGGGCAATCTGGAAACATTTCTGCTGGCCCTGGCTGGCAGTGCGCTTGAGAGGATGGAAATCTTCTCCGGAGGCGGCCATGTCAAAACCGATGTCATCGCGATGGATACCTCCCGTGGTGAACCCCATCACCTTGTCTCTTTCAAGATTCTTCCTGAGTATCTCCTCCATCGGATATTTCAGAAGTTCCGACTGATATTCCAGACGGACAGTCTCCTTTTCTCCGCTTACCCTTGAATAGTAGTCCTGAACACTCTCCTGAAGCATGTCGCACAGCTTCATGCGAGCCTGATGTATGTATGAAGCGTTTTCTGCAAGCTGGCCGCTGAATACGTCCAGAAGCTCGTTTTCTACGTTGAAATCCTTGAGGAGCTTGTTTCTCTGCATCAGCGTCTTGTTGTACTTCTGGAGCCTTTCCAGGTACTCGCGGTCTATCTGGCTCAGGAGCGCATTGAGGAACCTCCTCCTTTCTTCGGCTGCAAGGTTGATCAGTGAGGAATCATTGGGCGAAACCATCACGATGGGTATAAGACCGATGTGGTCTGCAAGCCTTTTGTAGGGCTTGTCGTTCCTTTTCATGGTCTTTCCCTCCTGCGATCCGCCGCCGTAGATGGCCAGTCCTATCTTGTTCGACGTGGCATCATCCATTGTATAGTAGCCGGCCAGGGCGCACATCTGGCAGGAATGCCTGACAGAGAAAGAATCCTGGAAATTGAAGAAGCTCTTTGCCATTGACAGGCTGTATACGGCATCCAGCAGATTGGTTTTTCCGCTGCCGTTGCTGCCCGAAATGCAGTTCAGCTTGTCGGAGAATTCGAGGTCTGCCGAGGCTATATTCCTGAAATCCGTTATGAGTATCCTGCTTAAAAACATATCGCTAAAAACTATTGCAAAATTAGAATATTTATCCGTAAATTTGCACCTCGCAAAAAATCTTAATAAAAATGGCTAAAATCAACAAAGAAAGCACTGAGCCTAAGGCTAATGTTGCCGAGGCACTTTCAAAGACGGAACAGTTCTTCGAAAAAAACAAGAAGACTATCGGATACGTGGTGGGAGGCATAATAGTAGTGGCAGCCCTTATTTTCGCATGGTATTCCCTGATTTATTCACCTAAGCAGAAAGAGGCTGTCAACCAGCTTTTCGTTGCTGAAAGATACTTCAGACTGGATTCATTCAATCTGGCCCTGAACGGAGACGGCAACTCCCTAGGCTTTGCCCAGGTAATAGAAAAGTACGGCAAGAAGGCCGGTGACGCAGTTTTCTTTGATGCCGGCATCTGCTGCCTCAGACTTGGGGACAATGACAAGGCCATAGAGTATCTCAAGAAATACAGCACCAGTGACAAGATCATGCAGGCCAGGGCAAAGGCTGCCATCGGCGATGCTATGGTAAACAAGGGAGACGTCCAGGGCTCAATCTCATGGTTCGAGGATGCAGCAAGTATTTCCAACAACATCTTCAGTGCAGGCTACCTTCTCAAAGCAGGTATCTGCTATGAGGAGCTTGGTCAGTTTGACAAGGCTCTTGCAGCTTACAACAAGATCAAGAACGAATTTCCAAGTTCTCCGGAGGGAGTCGAGATACAGAAGTACATCTCCAGAGCAGAGGCCAGCATAAAATAGTACAGAGATGGGAAGAGCATTTGAATTCAGAAAAGAGAGGAAGTTCAAGAGATGGGGCAACATGGCCCGCGTCTTCACCAGACTTGGTAAGGAAATTACGATAGCAGCAAAGAACGGAGGTCCGGATCCGGACTACAACCCTACCCTGAGAACCATCATCCAGACGGCAAAGAGTGAAAACATGCCTAAGGAAAACATCGACAGGGCTATCAAGCGTGCAGTTGAGAAGGACCAGAGCGACTATCAGGAGATAGTATACGAAGGATACGGCCCCGGAGGTATCGCATACCTTATAGAAACCGCTACCGACAACCATACCCGTACCGTTGCCAACATCCGCAGCTATTTCAACAAATACAACGGCACCCTCGGCACCAGCGGAAGCGTAGAGTTCATGTTTGACCACAAGTGCGTCTTCAAGATCAAGAACGAGAAGTCCGAGATAGACCTTGATGAACTGGAGCTCGAGCTCATAGATTACGGTGCAGACGAAGTCTTCAGCGAAGAAGACGAAGACGGCAACAAGACAGTTGTGATCTACGGCGCCTACAAGTCTTTCGGCGATATCCAGAAGTACATTGAGGAAAAAGGCTATACTATAGTAAGCGGTGGATTTGAGAGAATACCTACCGTAGACCTCAAGAAACTTCCAGAAGACCAGAGGATTGAAAACGAGAAGCTGATAGAGAAGATAGAGAATGACGAAGACGTTCAGAACGTCTATCACACTCTGGACCTCTCAGATTCGCAGCAGGGATAACCAGCACCGGATAAAGCCCCCAGCGGGCTTTATTCTTTTTTATACCCGTGTTGCCTGATACATGAATATTATTTGACATAAAATTAATAATACTATGGAATTAACTCATATTGAACATCTTGGAATTGCCGTTAAATCTTTGGAAGAGGCTATTCCTTATTATGAAGAAATGCTTGGCCTGAAGTGCTATTCAATTGAAGAGGTTAAGGACCAGAAAGTAAAGACTGCCTTCTTCAAGATCGGTCAGACTAAAATCGAACTTCTCGAGAGCACAGATCCTGAGGGAACTATCGCAAAGTTCATTGAGAAGAGAGGCGAAGGCGTTCACCATGTAGCATTCTCAACACCTTCAGTAAAAACCTGCCTGAGCGAGCTCGAGGCAAAAGGTGTAAGGCTTATAGACAAGGAGCCTAGGAAAGGTGCTGAAGGCCTTAACATAGCATTCCTCCATCCTAAATCAACCCATGGAGTGCTTACTGAAATCTGCGAAGACCCTAACAAGAAATAATAAATACCAGACAGACAGTTATGAGTAAGCAGCTCGAAGAAGTAAAGGCGTTGATATCCCTTAGGGAAAAAGCGCGTCTGGGCGGCGGTCAGAAGAGAATCGACTCCCAGCACGAAAAAGGAAAGTTCACTGCAAGAGAGAGAATCGCGATGTTGCTCGACTCGGGCAGCTTCGAGGAATTTGATATGTTCGTAACCCACCGCTGCACCAACTTCGGAATGGAGAAGAACCACATTCTCGGTGACGGCGTTGTAACAGGTTACGGAACCATAGGCGGAAGGCTGGTTTATGTTTTTGCACAGGATTTCACCGTTTTGGGAGGATCGCTGAGTGAGACTTTTGCACAGAAGATATGCAAGGTAATGGATATAGCAATGAAGGTCGGCGCTCCTGTAATCGGAATCAACGACTCTGGCGGAGCCCGTATCCAGGAAGGTGTAAACGCACTGGCAGGCTATACTGAAATATTCCAGAGAAACATTCTGGCCAGCGGCGTGATACCTCAGATATCAGCTATTTTCGGCCCTTGCGCAGGAGGTGCAGTTTATTCCCCTGCCCTTACAGACTTCAACATCATGGCCAAGGGAAGCTACATGTTCCTCACCGGCCCTAAGGTCGTAAAGAGCGTCCTCGGAGAAGATGTTACCCAGGAAACTCTCGGTGGAGCAAGCGTACATGCCAGCAAGAGCGGTGTGGCTCACTTTGCCGTTGACAATGAGGAGATTGGAATCCAGACCATAAAGGATCTTCTTTCATACCTTCCACAGAACAATCTGGAGAAGACCCCTATCGTTCCTACGAACGATCCTGTAAACCGTATGGACGATATCCTCAATGAGATCATTCCTGACAATCCTAACAAGCCGTACAACATGTACGAGGTCATCAACCACATCGTTGATGACGGAAAGTTCCTGGAAGTCCACAAGGATTATGCAAAGAGCCTCATCGTAGGTTTTGCAAGGTTCGACGGTATCACAGTGGGCATAGTTGCCAACCAGCCTGCAGTGCTGGCCGGTGTCCTTGACTCCAACTCTAGCCGCAAGGGTGCAAGATTCGTCCGCTTCTGCGACGCATTCAACATCCCTATCCTCACACTCGAAGACGTACCTGGCTTCCTCCCTGGAACACAGCAGGAATACAACGGTATCATCCTTCATGGTGCAAAGCTCCTCTATGCTTTCGGAGAAGCAACCGTTCCAAAGATCACTGTTGTACTGAGAAAGGCATACGGCGGTGCATACTGCGTCATGAGTTCAAAGCACCTCAGAGGCGACATCAACTATGCATGGCCTAATGCAGAGATCGCAGTAATGGGTCCTAGCGGAGCCATCGAGATCCTCTACGGAAAGGAAATGAAAGAAGCCCAGGATGTTGAGGCATTCAAGGCAGAAAAGGAGAAAGAGTACAGGGATGCATTCGCAAATCCTTACAACGCAGCCAAGTATGGCTATATAGATGACGTTATCGAGCCTCGCAACACAAGGTTCAGAGTAATCCGTGCCCTGCACCAGCTCGAGAACAAGAGACTCACAAATCCAGCCAAGAAGCACGATAACCTGCCACTGTAAAAGAGAAGGAAATGAAGAAATTTTTGTCAATATTCGCATTGGCTTCTCTGCTGCTTCTGTCAAAAGCGTCGTTCGCCCAGAGCCCGGTGGACATAAGGATCAACGAGGTCCAGCTGTCCAATACCACCGGTATCGAGGATGAGAACGGTGACAGATGCGGATGGGTGGAACTGTTCAACACCGCCTTCGGAATGGTGGATGTTGCAGGATTCTACCTTACAGATGACAAGGCCAATCCTACCAAGTATATGATTCCTAAGGGGAATCCTGCCACGCAGATTCCTCTGAGAAGATATTTTGTCCTCTATGCCGACGGCAACCCTTCAGCCGGTGTATTCCACATGAATTTCACCCTCGAAGGTGTCAAGGACCTTTATCTTTACGCAACAGACGGCATCACCCTTCTGGATGAGATCCACATTCCGGCAGGTATTGCCTCTGACAGGTCTTTCGGACGTGTATCAGACGGAAGAGGAAATCACGAGCCCCTCAACTGGAGCAAGCAGTCCTACAGGAAGAACCATGAGGATGCTGAGATAGGTCCCGACGGAGGTTTTGCCGTCCTGGACCACCCTACTCCGGGCCAGACCAACACTACAAAGGCTATCGAAACCAAGTCTGAGAAGATGGGAAAACAGGACCCTTACGGCGGCATCCTGGCCATGATAGCAATGAGTGTTGTATTCCTTTGCCTTATAATCCTTTACCTCTGCTTCAGGACCATCGGTAAGAGATCTATGAAGAAGGCTGAGGCCGAGAAGGCTGCCAAGACAGCTCCGAAGGCTGCTGCAGTTTCCTCCAATCCGTCAAATGTTGATGAGGAGATAGTTGCTGCCATTGCAATAGCATGCCATCTCTACCAGAACGGTACAGACAGCGGCATCCACGATGTGGAGAGCAACGTTATCACATTCAACAAGGATCTTCTGCGCAATTCTCCTTGGGGCGCAAGGAACCTCACTTTAAAACAAGACCCAAGAAACTAACAATCAACTAACAGATAAAACACACAACCATGAAAGAATATAAGATCAAAGTCAACGGCAACGAGTACAAAGTTGAAATAGAAGAAGTTGGCGGAACAATCACAAACGTTAGCGCAGCCCCTGTACAGGCCGCAGCACCTGCAGCTGCTCCAAAGGCAGCAGCCCCAAGCGCACCGGCATCAGCCGGCGGAGCCAAGGTTACTTCTCCGCTTCCAGGCGTTATCCTGGACGTTGCAGTAAAGGAAGGCGACTCTGTAAAGAAGGGTGACAAGGTTGTAGTTCTTGAGGCCATGAAGATGGAGAACGTAATCGAGGCTACCGCCGACGGCGTAATCAAGGAGATCAAGGTTAAGAAGAGCGACTCCGTTCTTGAAGGTGATGTACTTGTAGTTATAGGATAATCCGGATATTATGATTCTTAAGTCCAATATTGCGGAGAATCTCTACCAATTCTTCAATTACACAGGATTCGCAAATGTGACCTTCGGCCACATCGTGATGATCCTCATTGGCCTGCTGTTCATATACCTGGCCATAAAGAAGGAATGGGAGCCGCTGCTGCTGATTCCTATCGGATTCGGTATGATAATCGGCAACATCCCTCTCTTCCCGGGCATGCAGGTCGGAATCTATGAGGACGGATCTGTTCTCAACATCCTCTACCAGGGTGTAAGAAAAGGATTCTACCCTCCTCTGATCTTCCTTGGCATCGGTGCGATGACAGACTTTTCTGCCCTTATATCAAACCCTAAGCTTCTGCTCGTAGGTGCTGCAGCACAGTTCGGTATCTTTGCCGCCTATGCCGGAGCCCTTGCACTGGGATTCACTCCTGCAGAAGCCGGTGCTATCGGTATCATCGGAGGTGCAGACGGCCCTACGGCTATCTTCCTTTCCGGTAAGCTTGCTCCGGACCTGATCGGTGCAATTTCTGTTTCAGCATACTCTTACATGGCTCTCGTTCCGGTTATCCAGCCGCCTATCATGAGGCTTCTGACTACAAAGAAGGAGAGGCTCATCAGAATGAAGGCCCCAAGGGCTGTCTCACAGCAGGAGAAGATTGTCTTCCCTATCGTGGGATTCCTCATTACAGCCTTCATAGTTCCTTCAGGAATTCCTCTGCTGGGTATGCTCTTCTTCGGTAATCTCCTCAAGGAAAGCGGCGTTACCAGAAGACTCGCCGAGACTGCAAGAGGTCCGCTGAACGATATCGTAGTGATCCTCATCGGAGTTACAGTGGGATGCTCAACCCAGGCCGACAAGTTCCTGCAGGGTTCATCCATCCTCATCTTTGCTCTTGGTGCAGCATCATTCATTGTTGCAACATTTGCAGGCGTACTTTTCTGCAAGATACTGAACCTCTTCCTCAAGGATGGCAAGAAGCTCAACCCGCTCATCGGAAATGCAGGTGTTTCTGCCGTTCCGGACTCAGCGAGAGTTTCATATGTGCAGGGTCTCAAGTATGATCCTACCAACTTCCTTCTGATGCATGCCATGGGTCCTAACGTGGCTGGCGTTATCGGAAGTGCGGTTGCTGCCGGTATCCTCCTTGGATTCCTGAGCTAGCATACCTGAAATACAATTTCATAAGGGCGGGCATTTTTATAGTCCGCCCTTCTTTTTTTTTCCGATATTTTGTAAGTTTGTGCGTTTATTAGCAAACTAGTTTTCGATATGCAGGATAAATTGCAACAGCTTACAGAAAAGCTTTATAATGAAGGGCTTTCCAAGGGTAAGGAAGATGCTGCCAAAATGCTGGAAGATGCCAGGAATGAGTCAGAAAGGATAATCGCCGAGGCGCAGCAGCAGAAAAAGGAAATACTTGCTCAGGCAGACAAGGAATGTTCCCAGCTCAGGGAGATGGCCCAGAGTGATATCAAGACGGCTTCCCGCCAGGCTCTGACACAGATCAGGCAGGACATCGAGAAGGCCGTGAAGATGGAAGTGGTAGCATCACCTGTCAAAGAGGCCCTGTCTTCTTCAGAGTTCATGCAGTCTCTGATTACAACTGTAGTTTCCGCCTTCTCTCCTGACAAGGAATCTTCTCCGCTGGAGGTCATTCTTCCGCAGGGCAAGAAGGCAGAACTTGAAAGTTTTGTCAAGGATTCATTGGCAAAGAAGTTTGATGGCGGCCTGGACGTGACTTTCTCCAAGGAAATATCCGGCGGGCTGAAAGTCAGCCGCAAGGGAAGTGGCTATTTCATCGATTTCACCGACAATGCCTTTGAGCAGATCATTTCAGAGTACCTGAGACCTAAAACCAGAAAACTGATATTCGGTGAATAACTATCACTACATAATAGCTTCTCTGCCGCTGCTCCAGAAAGGAGCGGATAACTCGTCCTTTGACCTTGACAGGATCAAGGAGGATATTCTCGGCCAGCTTTCCGACAAGGATGTTTCCATTGTAAACTTCTTCTGCCGGATGATGGACGGAAGTACCCTCGACAGGGATTATTACAAATCCGCCCTGAAAAGCAGGAGCACCCTGACCAGGCGCTATTCCAACATAGACCGCCAGATGCGCAACATGAAAGTCAGGCAGACGGCAAAGACACTCTATTCTGAGGAAGAAGCCAGGGACCTGGTTTCAAGGTACGTGATTGAAGAAGCCGAGGACCCTTATGCCCAGTACAAGGAACCCGGAGTATTGGAGGCTGATTTCTCAGATGAAGACAAACAGGTTCTATCATCCGTCTTTTCAGACAATGACATAGTTTCAAAGGAGAAAAGACTGGACCAGTACAAGTGGGAGAAGATAGATTCACTTACTACATTCGATTATTTTGACATTGACTGCATCCTGGCGTTCCTGGCCAAGGGTCATCTTGTTTCCAGATGGATGAAACTTGACGCGGCAAAGGGAAAGCACCTGTTCCGCAAGCTGCTGGATGAAGTCAGAGGAACATTTGACAACAACAAACTGAAATATTCCATTGATGAAAACAACGGGTAAAGTAACCGGTATAGTTTCCAACCTCGTGACAGTGGAGGTTGACGGACCTGTAGCCCAGAACGAACTGTGCTACATAGATCTGGACGGAGTCAAGCTTATGGCCGAGGTAATCAAGGTCAACGGCGACTCGGCTTCCGTACAGGTTTATGAAAGCACCAGGGGACTGAAAGTCGGCTGCAGCGTTGAATTCGAAGGAAGGATGCTTGAGGTAGCTCTCGGACCTGGCCTTCTGTCAAGCAATTATGACGGGCTTCAGGACAATCTGGCCACGATGCAGGGTGTTTTCCTCAAGAGAGGAGAATACACTGCCGCGCTGGATCCGGACAAAGAGTGGGAATTCACCCCTATTGCCAAACCTGGAGACAAGGTAGTTGCTGCAGACTGGCTCGGCGAGGTGAAGGAGGGATGGCTTCCTCACAAGATAATGGTCCCATTCGCATTCAAGGGAACATATACGGTAAAGGATGTGGCTCCGGCCGGGTCCTACACCATAAACCAAGACATAGCCACTCTGATCGACTCCAAAGGCGATGAAGTCAAGGTGAACATGTACCAGAGATGGCCTGTGAAGGTTGCCATAGGCGGGTACAAGGAAAAACCTCGTCCTTACCGCATAATGGAGACCGGCGTGCGCGCTATCGATACCTTCAATCCTATTGCAGAAGGAGGCACCGGCTTCATTCCGGGACCGTTCGGATGCGGCAAGACGGTAATCCAGCATGCCATTGCAAAGCAGGCAGAAGCCGACGTTATCATAATGGCAGCCTGCGGAGAGCGAGCCAATGAGGTTGTGGAGATCTTCAAGGAGTTCCCTGAGCTCATCGATTCAAGAACCGGAAGGAAGCTCATCGAGAGGACGACAATCATCTGCAACACTTCGAACATGCCGGTTGCGGCCAGGGAGGCATCAGTCTACACTGCCATGACCATCGGCGAATATTACAGGGCCATGGGGCTCAAGGTACTGCTTCTGGCAGACTCCACCTCAAGATGGGCACAGGCTCTGAGGGAAATGAGTAACCGTATGGAGGAACTCCCTGGTGCGGACGCTTTCCCGGTTGACCTTTCTTCAATCATTTCCAACTTCTATTCTAGGGCCGGCATAGTTGTACTTAACAACGGCAAGACCGGTTCTGTAACGTTCCTCGGAACCGTTTCTCCTGCCGGAGGTAACCTCAAGGAACCTGTTACGGAATCCACCAAGAAGTGCGCAAGATGTTTTTACGCACTCAGCCAGAACCGCGCAGACAGCAAGCGCTACCCGGCAATCGACCCTATCGACTCTTACTCCAAGTACCTGGAATACCCTGAGATGGAAGATTTCTTCAATCAGAAGATGGAGAAGGGCTGGGTTGAGAAAGTGCTCAAGGCCAAGAACATCACCCTCAGGGGCAAGGAAGCGTATGACCAGATCAACATCCTCGGCGACGACGGTGTTCCTATGGAGTACCATCTGAGATACTGGAAGAGCGAACTTGTAGACTTCATCTTGCTCCAGCAGGATGCGTTTGACAACATAGACTGCCAGACCCCTCTCGAGAGGCAGCAGTACATGCTTGACCTTGTCCTTGAAATCTGCGACAAGAACTTCCGCTTTGAGAGATTTGAAAAATGCATATCATTCTTCAAGAACCTCATAAACATAATGAGACAGATGAACTTCTCCGAATACAAGAGCGAGCAGTTCTACAAATATCAACAGCAACTTCATAATACAGTAGAAAATGTCCTCTAACGTTTTTCAAAGAATATATACTAAGTTGGAAGCCATTACAAAGGCTACCGTAACCCTCAAGGCTACAGGTGTATCCAACGACGAACTTGCGAGAGTTGCCGGAAGGCTGGCCCAGGTGGTCAAGATCAAGAAAGACCTTGTGACCCTCCAGGTATTTGCCGGAACCGAGGGCATTCCTACCAACGCCCATGTAGAATTCTTCGGCGAACCTCCTGCACTCAATGTCGGCGAGCAGCTTAGCGGACGTTTCCTGAACGCTTACGGAGAGCCTATAGACGGCGGTCCAAAGGTTGAGGGAGAGAGAAGGTTCATAGGCGGACCGAGCGTAAACCCTTACAAGAGGAAGCAGCCTAGTGAGCTGATTCCTACCGGAATTGCAGGTATCGACCTCAACAACACGCTCGTTTCGGGGCAGAAGATTCCTTTCTTCGCCGATCCTGACCAGCCGTACAACCAGGTGATGGCAGACGTTGCCCTCAGGGCTGACGTAGACAAGATTATCCTTGGCGGCATGGGTCTATCCAACGATGACTACCTCTACTTCCGTCAGAAGTTTGAGGACGCCGGAGCACTGGACAAGATAATCTGCTTCATAAACACCACCGAGCAGCCTCCTGTGGAGAGGCTTCTGATTCCGGACATGGCCCTGACCGCTGCGGAATACTTTGCCGTTGACAAGAACGAGAAGGTGCTCGTGCTTCTGACCGACATGACCCTTTACGCCGATGCGCTCAGCATAGTGAGCAACCGTATGGACCAGATTCCGTCCAAGGATTCCATGCCTGGTTCTCTGTATTCAGACCTCGCAAAGATCTACGAGAAGGCTGTCCAGCTTCCTGAAGGAGGCTCCATAACCATCATCGCGGTTACAACGCTCAACGACGGAGATATAACCCATGCCATTCCGGACAATACCGGATACATCACCGAGGGTCAGCTTTACCTGAGGAAAGATACGGATACCGGTAAGATCATCGTGGATCCGTTCAGAAGCCTCTCCAGGCTCAAGCAGCTGGTTATCAACAAGAAGACCAGGGAAGACCACAGCCAGGTAATGAATACCGGCGTAAGGCTTTTCGCCGATGCCGCCAATGCAAAGACCAAGCTGGAGAACGGATTCGACCTCTCCGACTACGACATGCGCTGCCTTGAATATGCCAAGGAATACTCCACCAAGCTCCTTTCAATAGATGTCAACATCAAGATAGACCAAATGCTGGATACCGGCTGGAGCCTGTTCCGCAAGTACTTCAAACCGGAAGAACTTGGTATAAAGCAGTCTTTGGTAGATAAGTACTGGAACCGATAACTGTTTGCCCTAAAGAAAGTTATGGCAATTAAGTTTCAATATAACAAAACTTCTCTCAACAACCTTAACAAGCAGCTTAAGGTCAGGAAGAATGCTTTGCCTACTCTCAAGAACAAAGAGAGTGCACTTCGTATGGAGGTCAAGCATGCCAAGGAGAAAAGCGAAGCCATAGATGCTGAGCTGGAGAAGGCTATCCAGTCCTATGACTACATAGCTCCCCTTTGGAACGAGTTTGACGGCGGGCTGATTTCTGTCAAGGATGTCATGCTCAAGAGCGTGAAGGTTGCGGGAATCAAGACTCCTTCAGTTGATGACATAATATTTGAAGTCAAGGAGTTTGACCTGTTCAACAAGCCGCTTTGGTACTCAGACGGCGTAGCTGTCCTCAAGCAGATGGCAACGCTGGGTATAGAGTCGGAGGTTTACAGGGAGAAGATGAGAATCCTGGACTATTCCAGGAAGAAGACCACCCAGAAGGTGAACCTCTATGAGAAAGTGCAGATTCCGGGCTATCTGGAAGCCATCCGCAAGATCAAGAGGTATATGGAAGACGAGGAGAACCTCTCAAAGGCTTCTCAGAAGATAGTTAAGGAAAGACATATGCTGGAGGAAATGGAAAATGATTAGGCAGATGACTAAATACAGCTTTGTGATTTTCCACAAAGACGTGCCCGGATTCCTGAAGATGCTTCAGGAACTTGGGGTTATGGATGTCACCAGGTCCTCAAAGCCTGCTACTGAACACTCCAGGGAGGTCTTCGGCCAGCTGTCCAGAATAAAGTCGGCAGAAAAGGCTCTGCAGGCACTTGAGAAGGAGGCTGCCGGAATAGAAAAGGGCTCATCGGTCCTTTCAGCATCTGGAATTGTCGCCGATGTAGAAAGGCTTACTTCTGAAACCTCCAGCCTCAAGGAGCAGATAAAGCAGGAGAAGAAACTCTATGAGGAAGCCATCCCATGGGGAGACTTCAGTCATGATACGTTTTCCAGAATCGAGGCTCTCGGACTCAATCCTGTCCTTGTATGCATACCCGCCAAGAAGTATTCTGATAAGCTTAAGGAGGAATATGCCCTTGAAGTGATCTCAGCAACTCAGGACAAGGTCTATGCGGTTATACTCCAGCAGGACGGCCAACAGGTGAAAGACAGGTTCAAGGTTCTGGAAAGGCCGGAAAGACCTGCATCTGAAATAGCTCAAAGCATTGCCGGCCTCGAAGCCGACCTGAAGTCAAAGACCAATGACCTTCTTGCCCTGTGCAGCCAGGCCGGGACCCTCAAGGCTGAATCTGACAGGCTGGCCGCTCAGGCCGACCTGCTTCTTGCAGGAGAAAGTTCCCTCAAGGAAGCAGAAAGCACAATTGAGGTATTTACCGGATTTGCTCCGGCCGAGATGCGAAGCGACCTGTGCGCCAAACTTGATGCACAGGACGGGCTATACTACATCGCCGAGGATGCCAAGGTAGAGGACAATCCTCCTATCGCCCTGAAAAACAATTGGTTTACCAGAATGTTCGCAGTTCTTACTGATCTTTACGGCAGGCCGGTATACAACGAATTCGACCCTACCCCGTACATTTCAGTATTCTTCATGCTCTTCTTTGCGATGTGCATGGGAGATGCCGGATACGGCCTGGTACTGATAATAATATCATTCCTGCTGAGAAAGTCCGAGGGTGCCCGCAAGTTTGCTCCCCTGGTACTCACTCTGGGTATAGCCACGGCAGTTGTGGGATTCGTGCTGCACACATTCTTCGGCATAGACATCTCTCAGGTTTCATGGATTCCGGACAGCGCCAAGAAATTCATGATAACCGGCACCATAGCCGGGTACGATGCACAGATGCTCCTTTCTCTGGCAATCGGAGTGATCCACATTTGCGTAGCAATGGTAGTGAAGGCTGTTTACGCTGTCAGGAAGAACGGTCTTGCGACATCCATCGGCACCATAGGATGGACAGTCCTGATAGTGGGAGGAGTCATCCTGCTTGCCTTTACCCTGCTGACCAACATGAGTTCATCGCTGACAAAGATACTGGTGATTGCTCTCGGAATTGTTTCCGCCCTGAGCATCTTCTTCTTCAGCAACCTCAGAAAGAATCCTCTGGTCAATTTCGGGAACGGAATGTGGGAAACCTACAATACGGTTACCGGACTGCTCGGCGATGTGCTGAGCTACATCAGACTGTATGCTCTCGGGCTTGCCGGCGGCATGCTCGGAGCTGCATTCAACCAACTTGCAGGAATGCTCGTGGAAGATACCCACGGCTTTTCCGCCAGCTGGATATTCTTTGTACTGATAGTTGTCCTGGGACATGTGCTCAACCTTGCCATGTGCTGCCTGGGAGCTTTCGTACACCCGCTCAGACTCAACTTCCTCGAGTTCTTCAAGAATTCAGGATACGAGGGCAGCGGTAAAAAATACAACCCTTTGACAATAAACAATAATAACTAAAAACTATAAATCTCATGAACGAAATTCTTGGTTATCTTGGCCTTGGACTTATGCTTGGTCTGGCCGGTATCGGAAGTACAATCGGAACTACTATCGCCGGAAATGCTGCTGAAGGCGCCCTGAAGGTGAACCCAGAAAAGTCTGGTAACTACATGGTTCTCAGCGCCCTTCCTGCAACTCAGGGTATCTACGGTTTCGTGGCTTTCATTGTCTGGTTGAGCAAAGACTTTGCAGCCAACGGACCGGTGCTTTTTGCAGTCGGTCTTAGCGTAGGTGCTGTCTGCCTCCTTTCCGCAATACGTCAGGGCAAGGTCTGCGCCAACGGTATAGTTGGTCTCTCACAGGGCCACGATGTGTTTACAAACACCTTGATTTACGCCGCACTTCCTGAATTCTACGCTATCCTCGGCCTTGTAGGTGCCCTCATGATCAACTAAGCCATGTCCCTGATCAAATCGATTTCCGGAATCAGAGGCACCATCGGCGGAAATATCGGTGATGCACTTACCCCGCTTGACATCGTCAAGTTCGCCTCTGCCTACTGCACCTGGATTAAAACCAAGTATCCTGAAAAAAGGTGCAGGGTAGTAGTTGGACGGGATGCACGTCTCAGCGGAACCATGGTACGCAATATCGTTTGCGGAACCCTTATCTCATGCGGAGTTGACGTAGTGGATGCAGGCTATGCCTCCACCCCTACTACCGAGATGGCAGTCATACTGGAGAAGGCCGACGGCGGAATAATACTCACGGCTTCCCATAATCCTAGACAGTGGAATGCCCTGAAGCTCCTGAACGAGAAGGGAGAATTCCTTACTGCAGAAGACGGAGCAAAGCTGCTGGACATAGCCCGGAAGGAAGACTTTGCATTCGTAGATGTAGACAAGCTTGGGAAAATCGTTGAGAAAGATTTCACCCTTGCCCACATAGAGGCTGTACTTGCAGACCCGCTGGTGGATGTCGAGGCCATAAGGAAAGCCGGTTTCAAGGCTGTCCTCGATGCCATCAATTCAGTTGGAGGGCCTACAATGCCTATATTGCTCGAAAAGCTGGGTGTTGAATGCATAAAGCTCAATTGCGAACCGACTGGCGATTTTGCCCACAATCCTGAGCCCCTGCCTTCCAACCTGACCGATCTGTCCAGCACCGTGGTCCTCAACAAAGCTGACCTTGGCATTTCCGTGGATCCGGACGTTGACAGGCTGGCTTTCATCTGCCAGGACGGCACTCCGTTCGGTGAGGAATACACTCTTGTTTCCGTTGCTTCCTACGTATTGGAAAAGAATCCTGGCCCTACCGTATCCAACATGTCTTCTACAAGAGCCTTGAGGGATGTTACGGAGTCTGCCGGACAGAAATACTACCCTGCTGCGGTTGGAGAAGTCAACGTGACTACAAAAATGCACCAGGTTGGCGCTGTCATAGGTGGAGAAGGTAACGGAGGTGTAATCTATCCTGCCCTGCATCACGGAAGAGATGCCTACATGGGTGTAGCCCTGTTCCTGAGCAACCTTGCCCACAAGAGGCTTACAATGACTCAGCTGAGGGATTCCTATCCGCAGTACTACATTTCCAAGAACAGGATCGAGATTTCAGACCCTGAGATGGTAGACAGCATACTCACAAAAGTGGCTGAACATTTCAAGGACCTTGATCCTCTCACCATCGACGGAGTAAAAATAGACTTTGAGAACACCAGGAGCTGGGCACAGCTGCGCAAATCCAACACTGAGCCTATAATCCGCCTGTACTGCGAAGCCCCGAACAAGGAGGAGGCCGAAAAGCTTGCCTCAAGCATCATCGAACTTGTAGATTCCGTAATTAAAGGATAGCCATGTTTTCATTCAGGACGAGCGACATATTCCGGCAGGAAGACATTTTCCTCCACAAGGGCCGCATAATGGTCGTCTGCAACCAGTCGTCCTGGAATCCTGTAACCAGGCAGTATGTCTTTGAAGGATTCTTCTCCAGGGGCAACCTTTCATGCGTTATGGTGCCCCCGGGAGAAGGACTTGCAGACCATCCGCTGTCGGCCTCAGTACCTTTCAACACTGTCAGCGTCTCGCAGGACGGTTACATGAAGTTTTCCGAAGATGACTTTGCCTCTACTGATGCAGTAGTTGTTGAGCTTCAGGATGCAGGTTGCCGCTATTTCGGTGCCGCAAACCTTATAGCGTCACTGTTCTCATTCTTCAGCAGCAGAAATGCTGATTTACCTGTTTATATCGTAGACAGGCCCAATCCCGGAGGCAGGCAGGTTGAAGGCACCGCTCTTAGGGCAGGCTACCGCTCCCATATCGGAATCGAGGGTATTCCACACCGTTACGGCATGACCATTGGTGAACTCGCTTATTACCTATATGGAAGGATGAATGCAAAATTCCCGCTCCACATCATATCCAGCAAGGCGTCGCCTGTGGGAAAGCTCGTGATGGGCTGGACAATACCCATGAGCAGCGATTTCGGCGGATTCTTCACAGATTCCTTCTACAGCGGACAGTATCTTTGGAGAGGTACCAACGTGAGCCCCGGTGAGGGCACTACCCGTCCGTATGAGCTCTTTGGAGCTCCTTTCCTGGAAGGAATCAGCCTTGAGGAAAACCCTCTCTTCCACGATGAGGGAGTTTATGCCAGATGGGCTTCATTCACTCCGACCGGAGGACGCTACTCAAATGAAAGATGCTTTGGATACCAGCTGCTGCTCACCCCGGAAAGCCAGTACAACTCCCTTGCACATTCCCTCAGGCTCATCCGCTGCGTTAAAGACGCTTCCGCTTCTTTCCGCTTCCTGGAAAAGGAGAAAGGCATGGACAAGAGCCTGATTGAAATGCTGCTGGGCGACAAGGAACTTCTGGACTTTGTCCAGGGAGAAACTTCCTGGGAACAGACCCGGGAGCACATCAAGGTTGAAGAACAAAAATGGATAAAGAAAACAAAGAAGAGTCTGCTGTACGAAGACGAACCTTTGTTCAGAATTAAATAACCACTGAAAATGAACCCTATTCTACAAGAGAAGAAATTTGCTCCCGCTCAAACACAGGTTGTGATTGAAGACGGTGAGTGCATGACTGTAAAAGGCTCCGTAATAAAGACCGGCCTTTTGCTGGTATTGCTCCTTCTGGCAGCAGCTTTCACCTGGAGGTACACCAACAACGCGGTCAATCCTTCTTCTGCCCTCTACTATCTGATAGGAGGTTGCATCGGAGGATTCATACTGGCAATGATCATAACCTTCAAGCCGAAGACTGCGCCCTATCTCTCGCAGTTATACGCAATTGCGGAAGGATTTGTACTTGGATGCATCTCTGCAGTATACAATTCCTACGCAATCGAGCGTGCAGTTGCAAACGGAACCGCAGTTGACCCTAACGGCATCAGCGGCATCATCACGGGAGCAATACTCCTGACGGTCATAACAACCTTCGTGATGCTGCTAGTCTACCGCAGCGGTGCGGTAAAGGTAGACAACCGTTTCATGAAGATAATGAAGGTGGCGCTCATTTCAATTCTGGTTTTCTATGCCATTGGAATCATCGTCTCCCTGTTCGGTGGAACTGACGGACGGTTCTACAACCTGTTTTTCGGAAACAGCATCCTGGCCATCGTGATAAACATCATCATAGTTGGCGTTGCGGCCTTCTCCCTTATGCAGGACTTCGACCTGATGGTCAAAGGCAGCCAGATGGGTGCCCCAAAATACATGGAATGGTACGCTGCATTCGGCCTGATGGTAACGTTGGTATGGCTGTATCTGGAGATTTTGAGGCTTCTTTCAAGAATTCAAAGCAGAAATTAGCCTCAAAATTTTGTTATTGACGCAAAAGTCGTATATTTGCACCCCGATTTTAAAACCATTTGCAAATGAAAAAGTCTATACATCCCGAAACCTACCGACTTGTAGCTTTCAAGGATATGTCCAATGAAGAGGTATTCATCACACGCAGCTGTGAGGCTACCAAGGAGACAATTGAAATAGACGGCCAGACCTACCCTTTGGTAAAGGTAGAAATCTCAAGCTCATCACACCCGTTCTATACAGGTAAGATGAAGCTCGTAGACACAGCCGGCCGCGTTGACAAGTTCTACAGCCGTTACAAGAAAAAGTAAGACTGACAGGTAAAAATTGAGGAGATGGCAAACAGCCATCTCTTTTTTTTTGTAAATTTGGACTATTATGCAGGAGAGTCAGCAAATCATAGATAATATCCGCAGAATTGCTTCTGAATACAACAAACCTGAGTTTTTTGCAGAAGATCCTATTGCATTTCCAAGGCATTTCTGTTCTCTTATGGAAGGTATCGCTCCCAGCGATGGCTATCCTGTTCC
Source organism: uncultured Bacteroidia bacterium (assembly GCA_902780455.1). Lineage (GTDB taxonomy): Bacteria > Bacteroidota > Bacteroidia > Bacteroidales > UBA932 > Egerieousia. The sequence goes on from CACZFO010000029.1 coordinate 19,152, forward strand.
TTTAGACTATAAGGTAACCCTTAAAGACGTGGAGATTGCGGCCGTCATAGCCGCACATCTTGCATGGGGCAGAAGGAGCATGATAGTACGGGACATCGGACGTGCTATGGAGGAAATGCAGTGGAAGCCTTTCTTGTACGTGATGAACGGAGAATATCGGAGCGGAGCGGAAAGCCTGCACAGGACCGTAAGGTGGAGCGAATTTGCCATGATCTGTTCCAACCTTAAGAAGTTCTATTCATGCAATGATTCTCTTCAGATCCTGACACCCGGCCAAATGAGAGTCCAGATTTATGGCCAGAAAGAAGACCCCGGCTGTGCAAACAAGAAGATCCACATGCTGCGCAGATGGATGGTCCGAAGCGACGGCATCGTAGACCTTGGTATCTGGAAAAGCATCAGTCCGTCAGACCTGATAATCCCGCTGGACGTACACGTCCACCAGACTGCTCTGGCCCTCGGGATCACTGAAAGGAAATCGGCCGATATCCGTACTGCCATGGAAATCACCTCTTTTCTCAAGGAATGCTTTCCTGAAGATCCATGTCTGGGTGATTTTGCCCTGTTCGCCTACCCTGTCGCCGAGCAGAAGAAAAAATAGAAAACAAAATAGAATCGCGATATGAAAAGAAAAGTCTCCATCATCATTGCACTGAGCCTTATGACATTATGGTCAGGCACCGCTGAGGCCCAGGTCAAATTCTTCTCCGATTTTGAATGCGGAAGACTGGGAAGTGCTTCACTCAAAGACAGCACGAATATCTACGCAAGGGAGCTGGTCTATGACATAGTCAGTGCCAAGGATCCAGACAATCCGGTAGACACACTGCTGGAACCGAGTTCCAGATGGTTCTATTTCCTGATGACCGGAGTAAAGGGCAAGGACATAACCCTCAAGTTCATAGATACTGACCCTTGGGCTCCGTTCTACAGTTATGACAACAAAGAGTGGACGAGATATGAGCCGGGCAAGGAAATGGTGGAAAAGTTCACCGCAAGGAAAGTTTACGACAAAGACTCCGTATGGGTGGCATACTGCATCCCGTATACCAACACACACCTGAACCAGATGATGGACGAATGGCAATACCGCAACGGGGTAAGGGTTTATTCCATAGGCAAGAGTTATCAGGGAAGGGACATGAACATGCTGGTAATCACCAACCACGAGATACCAGACAAGAACAAGAAAAGGATCTACATCCACGGGAGGGTGCATCCGAGCGAGAGTCCTTGCTCCTGGTGCCTTGAAGGCCTCATAGAAGAACTGATTTCCCCTACTCCTTATGCCAGGAGCCTCAGGGACCAGGCCGTGTTCTACATACTCCCTTTCAACAACCCCGACGGTGTGGCCCTCGGTCATTCAAGGTGCGATGCCATAGGAGTTAACATGGAAATCAACTACGACAGGCCCGATTCCCTTACCAGACCGGAAGTGAAGAACATAAAGAAGTTCATAGAAACCACTACCTGGGGTGGGAACCACTTTGACCTTTTCCTTAACTTCCACTCCCAGATAGCTCCGCACATGACCTACTGGGTACATACGGAAGAAAGCACATCTCCTCT
>CACZFO010000030.1 GCA_902780455.1 uncultured Bacteroidia bacterium
CAAGAAAACCATCGTGAATTTCTTTGACGGAATAAACGAACTCATGCAGGTTCTTACCTTCTTCCTGATAGGCTTGCTGGTTGAACCTTCAAAAATGCCTAAAGACATTATCCCGGCAGTTCTCATATTCCTGTTCCTGCTTCTTGTTGCCAGGCCGGCGGCAGTCTTCAGCATTCTTGCACCGTTCCGCAAATACAGCTTCAAGCAGATGACCTTCATCTCGTTTGTAGGTCTGCGCGGAGCGTCCGCCATCGTTTTTGCCATAATGTGCATAAACGGCGACGAACCCGTACAGGAGGATCTGTTCAACATAGTCTTCTGCCTTGTAGTCATATCCATAGCCCTTCAGGGATCGCTCATTCCATGGGCCGCCAAGAAACTGGACATGATAGACAAGCACAGCAATGTCCTCAAGTCATTCAACGACTACACAGACGATAACACTCTTAATTTCAGCTGGGTTGAGATAACCCCTGAAAGCAGCATGTGCGGAAAGCAGGTTCACCAGATAGACTTTCCTAAGAACGTGCTGATTGCCCTCATCATACGTGGAAAGGACCAAATCATAGCACGAGGAGACACTCTACTTATGCCAGGGGACAAGGCCATTCTGGTTACCAAAGCCTTCGAAGGCTCAGAAGCAATTTTCCTGGAGAAAACCGTCAAGCCTACCAGCCGCAGAATCGGCAAGAAAATCAAGGAAGTTCCAGGCAGCGGCATAATAATACTGATACGCAGGGGTGACCAAAACATCATACCTAACGGCAACACAGTTCTTTACGAAGGAGACCATCTTGTGCTGCTAAGATAGTCACATTAAGGATTATACATGAAACGCCCTGTCTTATTCTTAATCGCGATGCTGATTTTTTCAGCTGTATGCCAGGCTCAGACCGATGATCAGGCCTCGGAAGTACTGAGAAAGCAGACTGCCCTGATCTTTTCCTTGCTGATATCACTTTTCCCGGCTCTTTCCCTCTTCCGGGTGATGAGGAAAAAGTTGTTCTTCATCCTTGTCAGCATAGTCATCTTTGCCTTCAACTACTTGATGATATGGCTGAGTTTCAGGCATGGCAAGTCTCTCTATGCCGCTATAGCAATAGCCGTCATGGCCGTCCTTACAGGATGGGCCGTTTGGGAATACTTCCACAAATCACGCAACAGGCAGCAGTAGCCTACTGCATCTGCCTAAGAAGAACCTTGATATCCGGGAGAAGCTGCGGGATGGAGCTAACGTCCGTCTTGCTGAAATGGTAAGGTATCAGAACCTTCGGCTTGATTATGCCGGCTGCCTTCACGCACTGCTCAACGGTCATGGTATATGGCTGATTGACAGGAAGGAAAGCTACGTCTATATCTTTAAGAGAAGCCATTTCAGGAACATCTTCCGTATCTCCGGCTATATAGATCCTAAGAGAGTCCATGGTCAGAACGTAGCCGTTTCCGTTCCCCTTGGGATGGAACATTTCACGGCCCGCAGTTGTGTTATAAGCCGGAACAGCCTCCAGCATCACCCCATTGGGAAGCTCCCTTTTCTGGCCGTTAGCAATGACCTCTCCCCGGCCTATCCTGTCAGCACTTGTCTTGTTAAGGATAAGAAGCGTGTTGTCTGATTCCAGTACCTTAAGCGCGGCATCATCCAGATGGTCAGGGTGTTCGTGAGTTACAAGGATCACATCTGCCTTTGGAAACTCAGATCCATAATCCGTATGCTTTCCGTACTCCGCCACCGGATCTATGTGGAAAAACATCCCGTCGTACTCAATTGCCAGGGTTCCATGCTTGATCAGATAGATTGAAACCGGAGAACCGCTCCTGGTTCTGAAGACCTCCACTTCGTATTTCGTAACCATCTTCCCGGCCTCGGTCCATGCCATGTATCCGCCCTTGAGGTTATATACGGTGTAGCCGGCCCCCGCCAGCAGTTTTGCAGCACCTGAACTGCGTTTGCCGCTGCGGCAGTAAACAGCCAGTGGCTTGTCTTTAGGGTAAGCGGCCTCTACCTTGCTCATAAAAGACTTGCTGAGGAAGTCTACGTTCACGGCTCCGGCCAAGTGCCCTTCAGCATATTCCTTCTCGGTCCTTACGTCTATCAGAGCAGCTTTATCCTCCTTGAGAAGAAGGCCGAATTCGTTCACATCCATGTCTGTGTAATTTGCCCCTGAGCAGGAAAACAGGCTCATAAGCATCGGGATAATTGAAAAACTCAGAATCATTTTCATATTGTTCTACATTGTATCTTCTTTGTTTCCGGAAGCCTCTGATAAAGACACGGAACCTTCTGAGAAAGACTCGGAGCCTTCTGAAAAGGACTCGGAACCTTCTGAGAAAGACTCAGCACCTGACTTCCTTTTCCTGAAATAAGCCTTGACGCGTCTTAAGCCTTCTACTCCCAGAATCGTGATGCCTCCCCACTGGAACGTCTTTGCCAGACCGAAAAGAACCACCCAGAGTACTCCCTTGGTTTTTGCGCTGATAGGTAGAGCCATCTGGGCAAAGGAAAGTATGTAAAAGGGAATGCACAGCACAAGGACAATCACTCCCGTACGGAATGACAGCCCCTTGAGCCAGTTTTTTATCTTCAGGAAAAAATCTTTCATACGGAAGACCTCTTCACAAAAGTAAGATATTTTTCCAAGGTCGCAAGATTCCGGGCCCGACGCTAAGAAATAATTGCAATTAATCGTATATTTGAAGAACCATAAAAGCATATTGATTCATGTTGAAAATAGGAGACAGAATGCCGTCTATTGAGGTTGTGGACCAGGATGGCAACACAGTAAGATCTGAGGACTTGATTTCCAGCGGCAAGAAAACCATAATCTACTTCTACCCAAAGGATAACACTTCCGGATGTACTTCTGAAGCCTGCAGTTTCAGAGACAATTACACAGCCCTTGCAAAGGCCGGCTACAACGTTGTGGGAGTGAGCAGGGACAGCGCAAAATCCCACACCGGATTCAGGAGCAAGCACAACCTTCCGTTCACGCTCCTCTCAGATGCCACTACACAGATGCATCAGGACTTTGGAGCATGGGGAGAAAAGAAGATGTACGGAAGAACTGTTTTAGGAACCCTTCGCAGAACCTTTATCTTCAACCAGGAGGGTATTCTTGAACGAATCATAGAAAAGGTAGATACCAAGAATGCCGCTGCCCAGATCCTGGGCGAATGAGATGAAAGACTTTGCAGCCATAGACTTTGAAACAGCCAACTCCGAGCGGACAAGCGTCTGCAGCGTAGGACTGGTTGTTTTCAGGAATGGAATTGAAACTGACTCATACTATTCACTGATTCAGCCGGAACCCAATTACTACAACTGGTTCTGCACCCAGGTGCATGGCCTATGCCATGAAGATACCGATGAAGCTCCGGTATTTCCCAAGGTCTGGAAAGAAGTGGAGAAGCTGTTGAAGCTCAGCGATGAAGATGCCCGGAAATTCCAAACCCCGTATCTTCCGCTTGTGGCCCATAACAAGGCTTTTGACGAGAACTGCCTCAAAGCTGTCTTCAGGTGTTACCAGATGGACTATCCGGATTATGTTTTCCACTGTACGCTGCTGGCTTCCAGGCGAGTATTCAGAGATGCCCCTAACCACAAGCTGGATACCATAGCCGCACTTTGCGGATATGAACTCCACAATCATCACCATGCCCTGGCAGATGCCGAGGCCTGCGCCAGGATTGCCTTGAAAATACTTTAACCAGATTATTTCAGCAACATATCCAGGATGGGATATATTTCGTCCTCACTGCTGTACGGATGAATGTGAAAATATCCGTTTCCGGAAATCATGGCAGAAAGACTCGTGCGCTTTTCATTGTAGAATACATGCACCCTCTTGCCCAGTTTTTCAGCATAGGCAAGTTCATACCCCACCCCGAGGGATGGAGTCGTACACTCCGCTATCACAAGGTCCGAATCGCTGAGCCAGGCCATATCCTGCTCATAGATAGCAGCCTCCATATTCAAGGATTTTTCGTGCTTGCTGAGGCTCAGGTCTCCAACGTGTTCAGTAAGAACAATGTCAGTTAACTGGATGTGGGAAATCATCCTCTTGTAAAGCTCGGCATCCGCCCTTCCGCCGCGGATGGATCCGGCAAAATATATCTTTCTGGCCATCTTTTTAATTGTTCTTAATGTATCACCGATTAGAATACCTGCTTGCAAATATATTGATTTAGTTACTGCCCGTCAATGGCGTAAGTGCCCTGCTTCAGAGAATGAGCAGGAATTTTACTATCTTTGAGGAAAATCATCAATAACCGGACTTCTATGAAAAAGATTTTTCTCTTCGCGATTTTGGCCTTGCTGCCCCTAACCGGGTACTGCCAGTTATCTGACAACGGCAGGGCAATCGCCCTCAAGCATCTGGATGAACTTCTGGATGACAGCGACTCAGACCGCAAGATAGACCTGTTTGCAATCCGTGATGTAGACCTTGACGGAGAAATGGATCTGGTCCTTGCCAGCAATGACTTCAAGCGCACCACCGTTTATTCCGTAGCCAAGGACAAGCAGTATCTGGAAGCCATGCCCCTGACCCAGGCCCAGGTATCTGTGCTCCGCAACCAGGACTCCACATCCTACTCTTCCATCGTCTACCTTACTTCCTCCCTGTGGCTCGACGATGATGACCACCTGAATAAACTGGAGCCCCTTATGATATGGGACGCCAGCCTTCCAAAGAACAAGTTCTCGTTCTATGTGGGACAGGATGAAATCACTGAAAAGGATGAGGCCAAGCTTAGAGAGTACACCAAGATGGTGTTCAAGCCTCATATCGGAGAGGTTTATTACAGCGGTAAAACATCCTCTCCTACAGAATGGTACGACAAGGCCCTGGTTTGGAAGCTCAAGAATCCCGAGTTTGTAAAGACCGAGTTCCGCGGCTACAACAGCGAAGAGGTGTCTCCGATACTTTTCAAGGAAGGATTTGACAAGACCATCACCCTCCTCAACTTCTCCAGGTGGAAGAAAGGAGAACCTGTACGCTCCGTGAAAGAGGACGTGAAGAACTTGATCCTGAGCTATTATCGCACAGAAAAGATAATAGGCATCCGTTATGTTGCAGACTGCGCTGCAAATGAAAGGTCATGGTACAGGGTTGTCTTTGCCCGGAAAGGGAACATGAGCCATTACGCCCTGGTTTGCCTGGCAGAAGGAATGGTTGCTTCAGTGTGGGACGAATACATGGATCTGTCAGACTTCAGCGCCGACCCTTCCGATGTCTGGTACGGAGGAAGCCTGGAAGAGTTCTGGGGCTGGAAGCAGACAGAGTTCATGGCCATGTGGGGCTCCCCAAAGGGCCTTGAGATCGTAGTGAGATGGCCTTCTCTGGAAGGGTATCATTACAGCATCATCAGGGAAAGCGGGTGCAAGATGCAGATAGTATACGACGATTACCAGTACTTCGGCGGCTATTAGAATTAATTGATGGAGTCATACTCCGCTTTGCCAGTCACAGCATCCCTGAGCTCGATAGAAGGCCTCCATATGGAGATCAGCCACTGCTCCATCCTTGACAGTTATCCCGTAAGAGCCGTGAAATACTAGATTCTCAAAGCGCTGCCGGAGTGATCTTTACGCAGGCTGTGGTGCCTTATTCAAAAGTCTTCTTGCAAGGTAAACTCTTGAGTCTCTCCAGGCCTGCGGTTACTTGGGGCTACAAGTTTTCCATCGCGATAATGGTAATACAGTACCCACCCGTCCTCGAGAACTAAGGTCAGCATACCTCGCTTGAAGTTGTAGGTTCCTTTCTTTGAATCCGAAGATTCCCATCCCGGATTTGTGGGTACGGTCCCGTCAGGGTTCATGCGCATTGCAGGATGCGGTGGCATGACACTGGTTGTTGTAACAGTCACCTCCTTTGCAGAAGTGAACTCCAGAGTCATGGTGGTTGTCATGGTTCCGGCATCTGCAACAAACTCTTTCTCAACAGACTTCCATACAGTACCTTTCAGTTTGGGTTTCTTAGCATCCATACTCATGAGAATAAGTGCCGCAAATGAAAGAAGCAGCGCTACGGCTATATGACAAATCTTTTTCATAGTCCTGTTAGGCTGGTATTTTCAATTTCATGTAATAGTAACGATATCATGTACCGCTAACGGTATCGAATATAACAAATAATATCAGTATTTCTCCCAGTTTCCCTTTAAACTGAACCAAAATTCCTTGCCTTTTTCAAGCAGGTAGATATTCCGGCTTTTTACATTGAAATTTTTGAAATCACGAGTATTGTGTAAATTGTCAAAAGGTCCGTTTTCGTCAAAGACTATTATTCCATACCTTGAGGTTGACTTGACAAGTTTTACCTTTATCTTAGGAGGAAAATACTGTATCTCGGTTATAATGCCTTCCGCTAAGTTTTTGTACGAGCCTGTTCTACGCAGAATCGTCTCTTCTTTTTCAGTGGTGAAACCATGCGGAAAAATATAGTAGAGCCTGGTCCCTACCTCAAGTCCTTCTTTTTCAAATTTTGGTCTGTTTCTGTTTCCTTGATACTCCAGTTCTTTATCATTCCACAGATTGCTCAGTCCCATATTCTCAAATCTCTCATACTTCTTTTTCAATTCTTCAGGAAGTATAAACCTTTTGTATCGTTCTTTAATCTCATCCAGTCCGATATCCTTGTGTTTTCTCCAGTTGATATAAGCATCTTCGATAACCATGGACATGTCTTCTGGATGCCTTACGCCAATGCTCTTCATGTAGACAGCCAGACGTGAACTCCACCACAATAGCCATCGGTCTCTCAACCACATACCTGACACGTCAATGTCGTCGTCCTGTCCGAACACAGGTTTTTCTTCATCTGTGAGCAGGGAGTCCAGACACCTTACAGCATCTTCCAGGTCTTTTGGAATATAGTGCCCGTTAATTCTTTCTGCCTGCCGGTAGATTTCTATATGTGTAGTAAAACCCTCTTTTGTCTGAGCATTGGAACAGATAGTAAAGAAAACAGAGATTATGAAAATGATATACTGTGTGATCTTGGTCATGGTTTAATCCTCCTTTCTTCCAATCTGGTATTCCTGTTTATAGGGCGCTGCCTGATTCTTTCCGGTATCATTTTGTCACGGCACGCACAGGCAATCCGATGAAGCGGTAAATGCTTCCCTGTATTCTCTAAACAAAATTAGAAATAAAAAAACAATTAGCAACTGCTGTATCCTTGCATAATAGAAAAGATTGCTAACTTTGGACTGAACAAAACTTCGAGCTATGAAAAAATCATTCTTTCTTCTTTTGGCAGCATTGCTGGTCGGGAGCGCTTTATCCGCACAGAAAACATATCCGAAGGATTGGGACACTTATGAGGATTGGGATCCTCAGGTGATTTTCAAGGGGCAGAGTCCTACAATAGTTGACTTTGTCAATAACTTTTTGGCAGAACCTGAAGATGAACTGTTCGGAGGGCTCAGCGAAATGTGGAACAAACACCGCAGTGGCAAGCCACAGGAGAAAGGTGACACTGTAATTGTAGATGTACGCAACGGCTATGTCTGCTTCAAGAACCATACCGATAACGGTTATGAAAAAAGTTACAGCAAAACTGAAATATGCTACTGGAACTGCTCGGACGGAAAGCACAAGCTGGTTGCTTTCTCAAACGATCTTTTTTCAGACGGAAAATGGATTGACGGACAATATTCAGGCGTATCTTTTTATCTGTACAATAACGCCAAACGCCGCATGACAATGGTTTCCAACAACGGTGAAGAACTGGGTATAGTGGTAAAGACCGGTAGAGAAGGTGAGATTAGCGGCTATGACGCCACCAACAAGACATTTTTTGCAGAACTGAACGGCAAGAGGAAAAACATGACAGAGGAAGAGTACAACAAGTTCGTTGACGAGCGTCCGGTCGTTACACATTCACTTCCAAGGACAGGCAAGACCTTCAAGGCCATAATCAACACCCCTTCAACCCATAAGGAAGTACTCTTCCAGTGGGACGGAATGTATTTCCATCCAGCCAAGTAAGGTCTGGAAGATTGCTACTTCCACTTTAAAAGCCGAGCATCCATCTACCCCCTAAAAAAGCAAGACTTTCGCCTGCCGCTCAAAGAGTCAAATGACTAACTGCCACCTAAAAAGCAAGACATCCACCAACTTTCCAAAAAGCCCAAAGATAGGCTGCCGCTTAAATGACTGATTGACTGTCAATTACGCAAAGTACTTCGCCTAAAAACACAGGAAGGACTTTAAGTATATCGCTGATTATAAAACATTTAAAGGGCAGCACTTTTCTATGTAAGTAAGTGAGAGGAAGGAGACGTTGAGAGAGGTAGGAGAGGTAGAGAGACGTAGAAGAGGTAGAGAGACGTAGAAGAGGAAGAAGAGGAAGGAGACGTGAGGTGGTAAGTAAGGATACTATGAGAGATGCTGTAATTGAGAAGCCTTGAATAAGGTCTTATGGAGCAAAGCATTTTTTTGTGTGGCGCGTTTTTAGGATTAGGTTATTAACTGTAATATTATTAACTTGTCAGCGACAAAAGAGAGATGGTTATGCTCAAAGTCAAAGTTTACGAATATGTGAGTCCTTGCGGCAAACTGTGGCTGGCCGCAAAGAGAGGAAGCCTATGCCTTTGCGAATGGGCCAATGGCAAGAACCTGAAAGACAATATTTCACGGTTATCCAAGGCTCTTGACGTTGAGTTCATACTGCCTGAAACCTCAAGCACCCAGCCGCAAACAGCCGTTCCTGCAGCAACAGGTAATGACGCTGCAGGGGCAGGAGCCTCCCGGCCACTTACGCCAGTTAAGACTCCTCGGCAGGAAAAACCGTCAAAAGTCATTGCCCTGGCCATGAAACAGCTCGGGCAGTACTTCAGTGGCAGACGCAAACGTTTTAACATTCCATACCTGATGGCAGGAACTCCGTTCCAAGAATCTGTATGGAAAAGCCTCATGGACATTCCATACGGCAAAAGCATTTCTTATGCAGACATTGCAGCCATGGCAGGCCATCCTAAAGCCGTCAGGGCAGCGGCCAATGCCTGCGGCGACAACGCCATCTCCATCATAATCCCATGCCACAGGGTTATTGGAAGTGACACCGGGCTCACAGGATATGGCGGAGGACTTGGAGTAAAACGGTATCTGCTGGATCTGGAAAGCGAGCAGCAGCGTCTTCCTTTCAAGACCAATGAAAAGAAGGCTCAAAGAACGCTTTCTAAAAAGAAATCCATCAATAAACCTTCAAGGAAGATCACTAAGGGTTCTTCAGCTAGAACTTCTAAGAGCGCTTCAACGAAAACTCTCAATATCGCTTCCGTGAAGGCAACTAAGAAGCCTTCAGGGAAATCTCCCAATAGTGCTTCAGAGAAAATTACTAAGAGCGCTTCAACGAAAACTCCCGGGGTAAATTCAGGGAATTCCGTAAAGAAGTCTGCACCAAAGAATGTTACAGGCAAGAAACAGGCTAAGCGCAAATCTCCGGCTCCTAAACCGAACAGCCATGACATATAACGAAGCAGCTCTTTTCCAGGTCATGCAGGAGCACGGCTTTTCCACCGGATGCTGTACAGTAACGCTGCATCTTCTTTCCGGACATAACGATGCAGTCAGCACGATGCTTCTGATCCTAACAGACAAACCTCACATGAGAGAAAACAGGTTTGTTGAGGAACTTGCAAATATCTGTCGCGATTACGGAATAGATAAGGAATCATTATCGATGTGAAAACCAGAGCCATCATGAAAACCAGAACCTTCTTTTTGCCAACAGTGACAGCAGTCCTACTGTGTGTTTTATCTTTTGGTGCCGCAAATGCCCAAAGCAAGACAGACAAGGAATACGAAACAAAAAAAGCTGAACTGTACCAGCAGATGCTGGATAACAACAAATGGCATAACAGCAACATTCCTCCCGTCAGGAAACGGGCGATGAAGATTAAAAAGCAGATCGATTCGCTCAACCGGCTCAGAGATTCGCTGATGAGATATTCAGACTCGCTCATAACTATCTCCAACGCTAATTCAGACAGGATAAACAACGATATAAATTCTCTCAGAAGAGAATACTGCCTCAGTTCCGAAAGTGCCCTGACAGATGTATACAGTATCAGGCGCGGACACAAGAAAGACTCCCTGGAGAAAATCCTGGCAAACCTTGATCCGAAGATTAGGAAAGGCAAGGCTGCAAAAAGAATCAGGGAATATCTTACACAAGAGCCTCTTAAGGAAGGTGACAGGTTCTGGGAATTTCCGTGCTACACCCTTGACGGCAAGAGGTTTGACTGGAAAAAGACAAGAGGAAACAAGATGCTGATAATCCTCGACGGGTTTGACTGCATGAGCTTCCACATGGATCCGTTGGCTTTCAAGAAGTATGCAGACCAGAATATTGCAGGCAAGATAAAAGAAGGAAGCGGCTTTGTTTTCCTGCCTTTCCTATACGCAAAAGACAAGGAGGAATTCCAGAAGATGGCCAAGTTCTATGGCCTGGAGGAATATCGCCCGGTTTCCGACCTGGAAGGGAAACTTTCCAAAATAGAAATAACCTACGGCGTTACTGCTACGCCTATGTGCCTGTACATTAACCCAGACGGCACAATACACAAGATTACTGAAGGGTTTGACCCGGAAGACGTTGACAAATTCCTAAAATAACACCGAATGAAGAAAATCATCCTGGCCGTATTTGCCATTTTCTCAGCGATTTCGCTTTACTCACAAAACGGCACCACCAACTCAGACATTATGGATAACATTGTATTACAGGCCTTGAAATCAAGGAGAAGCATCAGAAGTTACAAACCTCAGCAGATCAAGGACGAAGAGCTGAAGGCCGTCCTGGAAGCCGGCACCTATGCACCAAACGGAATGGGAAGGCAGGACTCATGGATAGTTGCAGTCCAGAATCCGGAAATCCTCTCTCAGCTCAGAAGCCTGAACGCCAAACTGCTCGGAACTTCATCAGACCCCTACTACGGAGCACCAACCATAGTCCTGGTATTCGGCTCTGATCCTGCAAAATGGAGGAACTCCATACAAGACGCATCCCTGGTTCTTGGCAACATGATGAATGCCGCTTATGCAATAGGACTCGGATCCTGCTGGATCAACAGGGAAATGGAAATGTTTGCCACCGAAGAAGGAAAGGCCCTGATGAAAAAAATGGGAATCCCGCAGGAGCTCATAGATGCCGGACTTACCGGTATCGGCGCCCTGGCCCTGGGATATCCTCAGGGAGAAGCCAGACCGGCCAAGGCCCGCAAGGATAATTATTACAGGATTGTGAAATAAGCACTTTACCACCGTCATATGAAAAGACTTCATCTTATGGAAGAGGCTGAAAGATGCCTTTTGTGCCTGAACGCACCATGCTCAAAAGCATGCAGGAACGCAGACCCTGCCAGAGGCCTCAGGGCCGTCAGGTTTGACAATGCAGCAAACGCATACAAATGGTTTGAAGGAGCATCCGAGCAGGAACTGGAAGAAGCTGAAAAGGCTTGCATCCATTATGACAGACCAATAAGGATCAGGGAGATAGCAAAGATTGTCGCCGAGCAGTATCCAAAAAAAGCTGACAGCCCAAAGCCTTCTCTCGAGATAGACTTCTGCGGACTGCACTGCGAAAATCCGTTCTTTCTGGCCTCTTCTGCCATCTGCACCAACTACGAGATGGTTTCCTCAGCTCTTGAAGCCGGATGGGCAGGTGTGTTCTACAAGACAATCTGCCTTGAAGAAATCAAGGAGGTTTCTCCTAGGTTCGACGTGGTCAAGAACCCTGACGGATCATTTGCCGGTTTCCGCAATATGGAGCAGCTCTCGGAGAATCCCGCCGACGTTGATTTCCAGATTCTCAGCAACCTCAAAAGGAACTATCCCGGCAAGATTGTGATTGCCTCAATCATGGGCAATACCGAACAGCAGTGGATAGACCTTGCCAAGATGGCTGAAGACGCCGGAGTGGATGCCGTGGAACTCAACTTCTCATGCCCTCAGATGAAACTCTCAGGAATGGGCAGCGATGTAGGACAGAACATGGAACTTGTAGCCATCTACACTTCCTATGTGAAGAATGCCGTCAAGATTCCGGTCATACCTAAGATGACCCCTAACGTAGACACCATGGCAAAGTTTGCACTAAGTTGCCATTTTGCCGGAGCGGACGGAATTTCTGCCATAAACACCATAAAATCAGTTACCATGTCCGAAGGCTCACGGATTAGTGGAAAGAGGATGGTTTCTGGCTATTCCGGAAAAGCGGTAAAACCTATTGCCCTGAGGTTCATCCTTGAAATGGCTCAGAACCACATAATGAAGAACCTGCAGCTGTCCGGAATAGGTGGAATCACTACCTGGAGAGATGCTCTTGAGTTCATCCAGCTCGGATGCCGAAACACTCAGATATGCACCGCCGTAATGGAATATGGCTACAGGATCATAGACGATCTGAAGGAAGGCCTCAGCACATACATGGCAGAAAGAGGTGTTTCTTCACTCGAGCAGCTTGTCGGAGAGGAGGTCGGATCCTTTGCAACCACATCCGAAATTGACCGCGATACAAAAGTATTCCCTACCGTGGACCGCAGCGTCTGCATTGGATGTGGAAGATGCTATATCTCATGCAGCGACGGAGGACATCAGGCTATCTCCTTTGGAGAAGACCGCCAGCCTAAGATCATAGGCCAGAAATGCGTGGGCTGCCATCTTTGCCGCATGGTATGCCCTACCGGCGCCATCGGAATGGCCAACCGCATTCCAAAGAAATGACACTAAAGATTCCGGATGACCTTTGCTGGAGAACCCACAGCTATGCAGTTGTCCGGAATGCTTTTGATTTTGGTAATGCAAAGTAAGAGTATTGTCAAGCAGCGGACTTTACACTTTTTACCTATTTTTCAGGCCGAACTGCTGATATGTCCAAAAGTGGCAAAAGCAAAAGAAAGCCGCCTCCATGGGAAGCGGCTTTCTTGCATATGCCTTATATCCAAGCTGCTGGAGGTTATCAGAAATCTCCGTCCAGAACAGACTTTACAGTCTTGAGGCTCTGCCAGTATTTCTTCACATTGTTGTCTTTGCACCCATCCAGTGCAGAGGCAAGGAGCATCTGGACCGCTCCGCCGCCACATTCTCTGCTCAGGATTTCAAAGGCAGGCTTCAGGGCACCTATAAGCACACTTTCCTTCTTGTTTTTAAAAGTCCACGCCATGAACTCCTGAGGCTTGCGGATAAACAGGCGGAGGATATCATCGTTGACCCTCTCACTTATCTGGCTTATTCCCTTGCTCTTCTTTATGAATGAGTTCCATTTGCTGAAAGCATCTTTGTCACTCAGAGGCATGGTCTCGAGAATATACAGCTCTTCAGCAAGAGCGTAGATTTCAGGTTTGTCTGTATCTTCCCTTGAGGCTACAGAAAAGAAACCGTCTTCAGAGATGTTGAAAACAGTGCTGTCCTGCCACTTTTTGCTTTTGTTTCCGGATGCATCGTAATAGTAGTAGTCAATCTTGGTTAAAGTCCTGCCGTCTTTGGAGAAATCCATGGTTCCCCCTCCGAAATTATTGCGAGGGGAATAATTGCCGTGCGGTTCCATCTTCAATATATCGTTCATCCATTCACGGTATCCGGCATAGAAAGCATCTATGAGATTGCCCTTATGGTCAAAAGTGGCAAAATAATGCCTGACAGGATCGGAACTGCTATGGTCCCATACACGATAAGCTACAATGGCACCAAAATCCGTAGGGATTACACCGTACTTGAGTATCTGTCCGCAGGTGCTGAGGAAAAAACCGTCATCATTGTTGATGAACTCGCCCGTGACTCTTGAAAAAGCTTCCTCTTCCTCTTTGCACAGGTTAAGCTTCGGCTCATAGTGCCAGTCTGAACCGAAATTGTAATAAGTACGGTTGTAAGCCAGACCGTCATTCATGCAGATTCCGGCTCCCTGCTTGCGTGCCTC
Source organism: uncultured Bacteroidia bacterium (assembly GCA_902780455.1). Taxonomy (GTDB): domain Bacteria; phylum Bacteroidota; class Bacteroidia; order Bacteroidales; family UBA932; genus Egerieousia. The sequence goes on from CACZFO010000030.1 coordinate 13,923, forward strand.
ATCGTTCTCGTGCGTCGGACGTGTAAAGACAGGGTTTGCATTCATTGGATCTATATTGTAGCGTTTCAGCCATGTGCGGCCTCCATCCTGAGCCTTCAGCACCCCGAAGAAAGCCATTGAAAGAATGATGCTCATAAGGATTCTTTTCATAGTTATAAAACGATTACTGGTGAAATACAATCATAAAGGTAGCATTTTTTTTTCTAACTTTGAGAGTATGAAAAGAGAAGAAATCATCGTTGAACATAATCTTGAGCACATTTCCAGCAGCGTTCTTGACGGTTATATCTTCCACGCTTTCTGCCATGAAGGTTCCTGCTCTCTTGTTTTCAACGGCACCAGATACGTCTTCAAAGCCGGAGACTGCATGATAATGCCCCAGCGCAGGAACCTTGTCAAGGAAGTCCGCCCTTCCGGCGATTTCAGGTGCGATGCAATATATGTCAGCCAGGAGTTCATAGAAGTATCAACCCCCATGAGCAACTACGGCATGGCCGGCCATCTTGCACTTTTCAACAATCCAATAATGAGCCTCACCGATGAACAGCAGAAGGTGTGCAAGCTGAACTTTGATTACATCCAAAGCAGGCTTAAGGCATCGGGGCATCATTTTCATCGCGAAGCCATGATAAACGCCATCCAGTGCATGATCATAGACTTCTTTGACTTTCATGCCGAACTGTACGGAGGCCAGACCATAACGAACCAGTATTCCAAACTGATGGACAAATTCCTGGCTATGCTGGAGAACGGAGATTTCTACCATCATCGCGACATAGGATATTATGCAGACAAACTTTGCGTAACTCCAAAGTATCTGTCTGAAGTGGCCAAGAAAGTAAGCGGGTTCTCTGCTAACTATTGGATTTCAAGATATACGTCGCTGACCATCAGCCGCTTGCTCAAGGACAAAAACTACAGCTTCACTGACATATCCGATATGTTCAACTTTTCCTCCCCTTCCTATTTCACACGTTACGTCAAGAAGTATCTGGGAGCCTCACCTTCCGATTTCAGGAAGTAGTCTGATTTTTTTGAATTTTCTCAGGCAAAATGTGAAAGAATCTTTTGCCGCCCTCCACCTACATTTGCAATGCGGTTCAGTCAGGATGCTTGTCAGACTGCCTGGATTCCAAACACAGAAAAATTCAAAACATCATGGCAAAGGTACTTATAGCTTATTATTCACGTCGCGGAGAAAATTACGTTAACGGAAGCATCCGTTCACTTTCAAAAGGGAACACTGAGGTTGTAGCTGAAAAAATCAAGGCACTGATACCTCAGGCTGATCTGTTCCACATAGATACCGTACGGCAGTACAGCCCTTCATACATGACATGCATAGAGGAAGCTAAGCAGGAACTAAGGTCAAACGCCCGTCCTGAAATGAAAGAGAAACTCAGCAATCCTGAGCAGTATGACACCATCATCCTGGGATATCCGAACTGGTGGGGTACCATGCCTATGGTCTGCTATACATTCCTCGAGAGCTTTGACACTTCAGGCAAGACCATAATACCTTTCTGCACCAACGAGGGAAGCGGAATGGGAAGCAGCGAAAGGGCAATCCGGCAGCTGTGCCCGAAGGCTGAAATAAAGAAAGGCATATCAATCCACGGGGCTGAAGCCGCCAGTTCAGACAGAGAAGCCTCGCTGATTGCATCAATGACAAAATAAAAAATAGCCATGGAAACTGTAACACTGAACAACGGCATTCAAATGCCACTGATAGGCTACGGAGTATTTCAAGTAAATCCTGCAGAGTGTGAAAAATGCGTTTCTGACGCCATCAAAGCCGGATACAGGCTGATAGACACCGCCCAGGCTTACATGAATGAAGAAGGAGTCGGAAATGCCATAGCCAAAAGCTCCTGATACATCAGGCTTTCGGAGATTATTACGGTACTTACCGTGCCATGGAGAAAGCTTTAGAAGACGGAAAAGTCAGAGCCATCGGTGTTTCCAATTTCCAGGCTGGAAGATTCATAGACCTGATTCGGAACTGATAAAAACAGGTGAAGGGTGGAAAATTTCACTTAGCAAGGCTTCCACCTATTGAAAACTTTCCAATAATGTTATTACCTGCATATTTTGCTCCTGGAGACTTCTATGGAACAGAATTTGCGGGTAATATTTTATGCGATTTTTGATGGTCATACTTACTTTATTTTTTGTATACCCGATTTCACCCGATGAAATACGGGTTGGAGGTAATGCAGAAAGTGAAGTCATATGCTGTGATTTTGAAGAAGATCAGGTTGAAGGAGAGATTGTCCTGACCAGACGTGGGCAAATCTCCAGGAGAGCCGTCAAATACATCCGCCAACCTTACCAAGCAAATGCTTTGGAAACCTTAAAATCCTGCTTTCCAAGTCTTTTGAAGTCCGGGACTCCTCTTGCCCCGGCCGGCAGCATAGTTCTAAGATCTCGTTCATTGCGTTTGTAACGTTGTTACCTTTTCCTTTTGGTAACTCCGGCTGGGTTTCCCCTGCCGCATTCCCGTTTACAGTTAATAATACGCAAAAATGTCATCAATAATAAAAAAAGACAAACCATTGGTATCGGTCATAGTTCCTGTGTACAACATGCAGGAATACTTGGATGATTGCGTCAACTCCATTGCAGAGAGCCTTTATCCGGCCATCGAGATAATAATAGCAGATGACGGCTCCCAGGACGATTCTTACCGGACAGCCATGAAACTGGCTGAAAAATGGAGGCAGAGGTGCAGCATCAAGATCATACGCCAGAAGAACCAGGGTGTAAGTTCGGCCAGGAACAATGCCATTGCTGCGGCATCCGGAGAGTTTATTCTTCCGGTAGACGGAGACGACAAGATTTCCCCGCAGTTCATCGGCGATGCAGTCAGTGTATTTCTTAAAGACAGCAAGGTAAAGGTGGTAATTCCAAGGGCCGAGAAATTTGGTGAAGAGCATGGAGAATGGGTTCTTCCAGATTTTTCACTGGAGCTTCTGGCAAGGAAGAACTTTATCTGCGCCACTGCAATGTACAGGAAATCAGACTGGAAGAAAGTCGGAGGCTACTGTGAGGATTTCAAGGGTTTTGAAGACTGGGATTTCTGGATTGCAATGCTCAAGGAAGGCGGGAATGTGGTAAAGCTCGGAGACATAGGCTTCTACTACCGCAAACGCAAGGGCAGCAAGAGGATTGCTGACCGCAGGTTCAAGAAGGAGATGATAAGCAAGCTCAACCAAAGACATCCGGAATTCTTCCAGAGGGTTCTGGGCGGACCTTTGAGGTTCCACAGGTCCTGGTCAAAATTGTTTAACCGTTTAGAAAGATTCTATATAAGACTGATCCATGGTTACCGCGCTGCGTGGCAGTAGAGTGTAGTTTAAAATAAGACATGGCTGTAATTGATATAATTTCCGCAATCCTGGCCTTGATGTCCGGTATCGGCATCTTCTTGATTGCATGTAACATGATGAGTTCAAACCTGGAGGCCGCAAGTTCCCAGAAACTCAAGAAACTTTTTGCAAAAACATCTTCAAACAAACTGATGGGAGTGGGCATCGGAGCCGTAGGTACAGCGGTAATCCAAAGTTCCGGAGCTACCACGGTCATGACCATCGGTTTTGTAAATGCCGGAATAATAACGCTATACCAGGCTGCCACCATTATCTACGGAGCAAATATCGGAACAACGATAACCGCCCAGATCGTGGCCCTTGGAATGTTCGGGAAAAATGCAATTTCTTCTACGGCAATCTTCTCGGCCCTTGTAGGAATAGGAGCATTCATGCTCATGTTTTCCAAGAAGCAGAGAACAAAGACCGCAGGCGGAATAATAGCAGGATTCGGAATGTTGTTCGTAGGACTGTCGCTGATGAGCGGTTCAATGGAGACATTTGCAGCCCAGGATTCCATCAAGACATTCCTGGCCAGGATAGAAAATCCAATCCTGCTGGTTCTGGTAGGTGCAATACTTACGGCAATCATCCAGAGTTCTTCAGTCATGACATCCATTGCCCTCGCCATGCTGGTATCGGGGCTTATTTCACTCAACCAGGGCATAATGCTCACTCTGGGATCCAATATCGGTTCCTGCGTGGTAGCTGTCATGGCCGGTATGACAAGCGGCAAGAACGCCAAGCGCACGGCCTTGATACATCTTCTGTTCAACTGCTGCGGTGTATTTCTGTTCCTAATTGCAGGCTGGGTAATATCACTTGTCAGCTCCGGCGGCATAAGTTTCGGAAGCATCTTTGAGAAGATATTCCCGGGAGTCCCTCAGACCCAGCTGGCCATGTTCCATACATTCTTCAACACCACCACCGTTGTCCTGATGCTCCCACTCACATCGGCCCTTGTCAATACGGTAAAAAGACTCATACCAGACACGGCTTCAGACATTGAAGAGGAAGAAGGCTTCAAACTCCATTACCTCAACGATAACATTCTGATGAATGCCCCTGTAGCCGTAGGGCAGGTCAAGAACGAAATCCGGAGGATGGCCGGCATAGCCATTGAAAACACGGACAAGGCCATTGAAACCATCACCACACTGAATTTTGACAACCTGAAGGGTTTCAAGGAGAAAGAGGAGGAACTGGACTTCATAAACAAGGCCCTGGTTGAATACGTGGTAAGGCTTTCTTCCAGAAAGGGACTCAGCGAAAAAGACAAGATTTATCTTTCCACCACCTTCAGGACTGTAAGGGATATAGAAAGGATCGGCGATTATGCAGAAAACATCACCGAATATGCCTACAACCTCAAGGAATCTTCACAGACTTTCTCCCAAATGGCCAAACAGGAGATCGCAGACCTCAAGGAAAAGCTTGACCTGCTGTACCAAAAGGCCATGGAAGCCTATGTAAACGAAGACTTCTCAGCCCTGAACGAGGCCAACATACTCGAAGAAGAAATTGACGACATCAAGGACAAGATGGAAGAGAACCACATCCAGCGCCTTGGCCAGGGAATCTGCACCCCTACCGTTGGAGCACAGTACCTGTCACTGTCCTCTAATGCAGAAAGAATAGCAGACCATCTGATAAACGTAGCCAAATCAATCAGATCTCTACACAATCAAAACCAATAAATTCATCCAAAATCATGAAAAGCATCATTATCAGAACAGCCGCAATCATCCTCGCGATAGCGGGAATCATTGGTTGCTCCAAGGACGATCACGACACAGATGATTTCAATTCCGTACCTGAAGAAGTAAGAAACGATTTCAAGAAGCGTTTCCCTGCTGCCACCAAGATAGAATGGGAGTTCTATTCCAATTCCATCAAGGCAGATTTCTATATGGAAAATACAGAATATGAGGCATTATGGCAGAAAGCTTCCAAATGGGAGTGGGCCCGCACAGAAAAAGACATAGACATCGTAAAGACTCCTCTTCCTTCTGCCGTTCAGAATTATGTCAATTCCGAATATGCAGGCTGGAAAATAGATGACGTAGATCTTGTACAGGTCCCTGGAGACGAGTTCTACGAGATAACAATGGAGATGAGCGGCAAGCCTGATACCATAATCTTCATTCACGCAGACGGTACGCTTGTCTGACCTGATACGTAATACATGATTGTCAACTATATTTGCAATCATGAAAGTTCAGAAGACAAATGCGGCCAGGCTGCTGGATAAAGAGAAGATAGATTATTCCCTGGTACCCTACCAGGTAGATGAAGAACATCTCGATGCAATCCATGTTGCAGACCAGTTGGGAGAAGACATATCAATGGTATTCAAGACACTTGTCCTCAAAGGCGACAGGATCGGCCATTTCGTATGCGTCATACCCGGCGACAAGGAAGTTGACCTGAAGATGGCTGCAAAGGCATCGGGGAACAAGAGCTGCGCCCTCATACACATGAAGGAACTGCTACCCACAACAGGTTACATCAGAGGCGGATGTTCCCCTATCGGGATGAAAAAAACTTTTCCTACGTTCATACACTCTACCTGCTTGGACCTTGATAAAATGTATGTAAGTGCCGGCATCCGCGGACTCCAGATATGTCTGGCCCCGTCAGACCTGGTCCGCATGACAAAGGCAACCGTATGCAGTCTCTTCTAGATACTCCCTATGGATAACGGGAGTATCTTTTTACTATATTTGCATCTGTTTTTACAGTAAATGGTTTTACTTTTTTATGACTTTTTAATATGGACCCTAAAACTAAGACTGAAGTAATCCGCAACAGGACCACTTTTTCCGACCTGTGGAAGAAGGAAGACTGGCTGGCGGTATGGATTGGCGTAGTGCTCATCGTAGTAGCAGCTATTGCAGTGCTTTCCAAGGCATTTGACTTTTCCGCACTAAATTTCTCCAAGTGGCATCTGTGGGAAGATGTCCCTGAAAAAGCTTCGCTGATAGGACAGATGACCGGAGTGTTCTGGATCAAACTCATACGTACGTTCCTGGTTCTGGCCTTGCTGTTTGCTATAGGCATAAGACTCCAGGGAGAGAAGGTTTCCAAGTTCCTTCCGGCATTCCTCGGTCTTTTTGTTCTTTCCCTTATAGTAAGGCTGGTCAGCGCCGAGTTCACCTTCAACCGCTATCTGGAGTGGGCCTTCTGGGCTTTGATAATCGGCCTGCTGATTTCAAATACCGTAGGCGTTCCAAAGTGGCTGAAGCCGGCTATCCGCACTGAGTTCTACATCAAGACCGGTCTGGTGGTAATGGGTTTTTCAGTACTCTTTTCCAACATAGCAAAGTTCGGACTCTACGGTCTGGGAATCGCCTGGATCGTAACCCCTATCGTGATAATCTTCATGTGGTGGCTCGGAACCCGCATCTTCAAGATGGAC
>CACZFO010000031.1 GCA_902780455.1 uncultured Bacteroidia bacterium
ACGGGACTGCAAGACAGCATTATGACATTTGGCGTTGTCCGAATCACGGGACTGCAAGACAGCATTATGACATTTGGCGTTGTCCGAATCACGGGACTGAGAGACAGCATTATGATATTTAGCGTTGTCCGAATCACGGGACTGCAAGACAGCATTATGACATTTGGCACAGTCCGAATCAATTGACTGGAATTCAGTATTGTGAAACTGTTTTAAGTCTTCGTAATAGTGGGCAAAATTGTTATCAAAGAACAATTCCCCGGAATAAAGCAAGCCCTTCATATCGCCCCTCTTTTAACAGTTTATACTTAGAAGACAAGGACTGGCCTTAATTCCAGTATCCTTTCCTCGTTTCAAAGATAACCGTTTTATTTGAAACAAAAAAACGGCTGCCCTTTATAGTGCTAATTCTCAGTGATTTATCAAAAGTCCTTCCGCTAAAAACAGCTGAAGGACTTTTATGAACAAGCTTATTTTCAACAACTTAAGGGGCAGCTTTATTTTTTGAGGACGATGATGGAATTGGCAACACGGCGTTCTCCCTTGTTGTCAAACTTGCCGTTGTCTGAAGGATGATTTACAACACCCTTGTCTTTAACCCATAGGGTTGAGGAACCGCCGCCGTCCAGGTTCAGGGCGGAAGCACATCCTCTGCCTCCGTCCATGGCCATGAGGAAACGCTGGATTTCATCCAGTGTCATTCCGGCAGCGTTGCCCTTGCTTCGTCCGTCAATTACCATAAGGCAGATTTTCCCGTCTTTCTCAAACACTACACTGCGAGGATGGCGCTTGTCCGAGAAACCTTTATACTCAATCAGTTCCACTCCGTAACCATCCTGCATAAGAAGTGGCATGGTGGCCATGATGGAAGTATTCTTGTCTGGGTTTGAGCGGACAACGGCTTCCTTTTCTGTGCTCCACGGCTCCAAGCTGACCTTGCCGTTCCTTATGACAACGGCTCCGTTGGCCCTCTGCAGCATCTTCTTTCCTCTTGTAGTGTCTGCAACAACTCCGTCTATCTGCAGATAGCAGACGCTTCCTCCATTTTTCATGTCGTAGAAAGTTCCGTTGACAGCTCCAACGCCGCCATTCTCGGACGCAATCTCAGAGGTACGTTTGAACCCCTCATGGTCCAGCACCTTGAATTTATATCTGGAAGGATCTATCTCCAGTATTGATATGTATTGCGGCTGACCGAAAAGCGAAGAATATTCATACTGGTACAGTACCAATCCCTTGTCAACCTTCGTAACCTTAATATCCTCAGACCTGGATACGTCTTGAGCATCTACAAGAGAATATCTTAAAAGACGCGGGGTGGTGCATGAAACAACTGCGAGAGAGGCAACTGCTACCGCCAGAACTATTCTGAATGATGAGAGTTTGATTTTGAACATAACCTAACTTCCTATTTCGTCTATGCGCTCTACCGAGTGCCTGACAGTTTTATACAATGCTTTTGAAATAAACCTGATTATGATGACCATTCCAATTATGACGGCTACTGATATGATGAGGAACAGCCGGCTCTTTTCCGTACTCCTTGCCGTCTGCAGCATAGGATCGGAGGATATTGAACTGATGATCTTCCTGTTGGTATATTTTGCGCTGCTCCACTTCTTTACGATTATGCCGCGGTTGACATAGGTTGCACCTCCGTTTGAACGGTTGAAGGTTATCACAGTCTTGAAGTCTCCGTAGACAATCTTGAAAGGCAGGCCCTTCTCACCGTATGAAGCGGAGAAAACATCTGAGATATCTTCCTTCTCTATAGCGTCAGAAATAGGCTTCAGGCTTGCAGCCGTTTCTTCGGGAGTCATTGCACTGAGCACATAGACCCTGGCTCCCAGGCTGGATGAAGCCAAAGCGTCTATCAGACCGGACGAACCTTGCGAGTTGAGAGAATCGCCCAGATTCTTCAGCTTGCCCAGATCCTCCGGACCAATACTTTCCGGATCGTAGAAAGAAACGAACACCAGCGGTCCTTCGTTTTTCAGAACAGACTGCGTAACATCCTCTCCGTTGGAGTCTTTGAGCAAGAACGGCATAACGCTGGCCATCTTTTCGCTGCCGTCTATGACTGTAGATATGGTTTCAACATACTTCCACGAAGAATCAGGCAGATTGTTCAGGCTGAACTTCCTTGTAATTCCATCTTTGGTATAGATCATCTCGGTCTTGTACCGGACCATTGACGTAGAGTCTCCCTTGAACAGATCCCGGCCGGGCTTGAAGTCAGAGAGGTCTGCAGGTGGCAGGTTGCGCATTGAATAAAGGCCCACACCCACTATGAATGCAGCATAGCCCAACATGAAGGCCCATTCCCAGAACTGTCCTGCAATTGGCCTAGCCCTCTTCCTCTGCGAAAAGAGGAACGCCGTAAGTACCAGCAGGACAAGGTTCTTGTAGAACGAAGGCCATGGGTCGAGATGTATCACATCGCCAAAGCAACCGCAGTCAGATACCTTGCCGGTGTATGCTGAGAAGAAGGTCACTCCGGCAAAGAAAATGCACATCAGAAGAGCCAGACCTGAAAAGAACCTGAACTTGATGACCTTGAGGACGCACACTCCCGTAAGGAACTCAACAGTGCACAAGGCTATTGCAATCCACAGGGCCCAATGTCCGGGGTCCATTCCCATGAATGCATGGAAGTATTCCTTGACCTTGAGGGAAGTACCAACAGGGTCAACTCCCTTGAGGAATCCGGAAACGATGAATACGATTCCTACTACATAGCGTGCTATTACCCTTAAAACCTTCATCTGGCACTACATTTCTTCTATTTACAGGACCTGGCCTTCTTTTACATAATCTGAAACATCTTCTGTTTACAGGGCCAAGCCTTCTTTTACATAATCTGAAAACAACTTCTGCTTACAGGACCAGGCCTTCTTTTACATACTCTGAAACATCTTCTGTTTACAGGACCTGGCCTTCTTTTACATAATCTGAAACATCTTCTGTTTACAGGACTAGGCCTTCTGTTTACCGGGCCTGCTGTTTTTCTTTCAGAGCGGAAGTTTCTCCTTGATACGCTCAAAAATCACATCCGGCGGAAGCATGGAGCCGTCCTCTGCCATGCACTCAACTTTCTGGAAATCAGCATCTCTTTCACATTCTTCAAGATACATCTTCCTTACACCTTCCTGGAAACTGATCCTCTCTTCATGGATGTCTCTCTGGCCGTTGAGGTAGCCGCGGTCAGAATCCTCGCTGCGTGATGAAGCCAGGCGTGAAGCTATGAAATCCAACGGCACGTTCAGGTAGATGTTGACGTCCGGACGGGGTATCTTGTAGAAGTCGTATTCCAGCGAGAAAATCCAGCTCCGGAGTTTTTCCCTTTCCTCAGGGTCTGCAATCTTGGAACACTGGTAAGCTATGTTTGAATACACATACCTGTCCAGAAGAACGGTCTTGCCTTCTTCCAACGCTTTCCTCAGCCCTGCGGCAGCATCCTGCCTGTCAAGGGCATACAGAAGCGCAACCAGCTTTGGATGCACCTGGTTGAGGTCTCCGAAACCTCCACGCAGGAACTCCCCTATCAGATCGCCGTACACAGGAGCCTCATATCTTGGAAAATGCAGGTACTCCAGATTATATCCTTTTTCAACGATGTATTCCTTGATCTTTTTGACCTGGGTGCTCTTTCCGGCACCGTCCAGTCCTTCAATTACTATCAGCATATCATGAATCGCGACGGGAAAAGCTCCGCCTCTTTCCTACAAATTTAAGAAGATGTTTTTACATAGTGAGCATGTATGACAAAAACTTGGGGTTTTGCTTTCCCCGTGAGTCAAACTTTAATAAATTTGCCCGTAACATTTTTAGCCATGAACTCTTATCAGGACAACAAGATAGCGGTGATGGGCATCATCAACATAAACGGCGAGTCTTTCTACAAAGCCAGCCGTCATCCTGGCGTTGAAGATGCAAAGGAAGCATTCCTCAAAGCTGCCTGCGAGGGCGCGGACATCATAGACATCGGAGCCTGCTCAACCCGTCCCGGAAGTACTCCGGTTACCCTGGAGCAGGAATGGGAATATCTGGAAAAGCCACTGGAAAGGATTGCGGAAGTGGTTTCAGAGAGATTCTGCACGGCAGAAACGGTGCCGGTCATTTCAATAGACACTTTCAGAAGCGAGATTGTAAGAAGAGCCTGTGACATCCTCGGACCAGTTATCGTAAACGACATCTCAGCCGGAGAAGATGATCCTCAGATGCTTGAAACCGTTGGAGAGCTGGGGCTAACCTACATTGCAATGCACAAGAGAGGCACTCCTGACACCATGCAGTCAATGACTGATTATCCAAAGGGAGTGGTGGCCGAGGTGAAGAGGTACTTTGAAGCCTTTTCCGAGAAGGCTGACAAGCATGGAATAGAAGACTGGATCCTGGACCCGGGATTCGGATTTGCCAAGACAGTAGAACAGAACTACGAACTTCTGGAACATCTGGACGAGTTACAGAGTCTGGACAGGCCGATACTTGCAGGGCTTTCCAGAAAATCTATGGTTTACAAACTGCTCGGCATCACTCCGGAGGAGAGCCTTCCGGCAACATGCGTGCTGAATTTCAGAGCATTGCAGAAAGGAGCATCCATACTGAGAGTCCATGACGTGAAGGAAGCCGTGCAGACGGTCAGGCTCTTCAAGGCCATGGCCGGCAACTGATTTTTGGTTTCCTGAATATAATTGCGGGATTTTGCATAAATTTGAATTCTCCTTTAAACCATTGCCAAATGAACAACCAGATATCAAATTACCACGCACTTACAGCAGTTTCTCCCATAGACGGAAGATACAGGAACAAGGTTGAAATTCTCAGCGATTACTTTTCAGAGTACGCCCTCATCCGCTACCGCATAAGGGTAGAGATCGAATACTTCATTGCCCTTTGCCAGATTCCACTCCCGCAGCTCAAGGGTTTCCCAAAGAGCAAGTTCGGGTCGCTGAGGAAAATCTACCAGAACTTTACGGTGGAGCAGGCGGCGGCAGTAAAGGACATCGAGAAGATTACCAACCACGATGTCAAGGCAGTGGAGTACTTCATAAAGGAAGAGTTCAAGAAGTTGAAACTGGAGAAATACTCCGAGTTCGTCCATTTCGGCCTTACCAGCCAGGACATCAACAACACGGCTACTCCCCTGAGCCTGAAGGAAGGTATCGCCGAGGCTTACATGCCTCAGCTACTGGAGGTAAAGAAGATCCTTGAAGGATTTGCCAGGCAGTGGAAAGACGTTCCGATGCTTGCCCACACGCACGGTCAGCCGGCTTCCCCTACAACCCTCGGCAAGGAGATAAGGGTATTTGTGGAGAGGCTCGACAAGCAGCTCAAGCTCCTGAAGACCGTTCCGTATTCGTCCAAGTTCGGAGGAGCGACCGGCGGCATGAACGCCCACAAGGTTGCCTACCCCGGCATAGACTGGAACAAGTTTGCCACACAGTTCCAGAAGGAGGCTTTCGGGCTTGTCCGTTCCTATCCTACAACCCAGATTGAGCATTACGACAACCTGGCCGCCCTGTTTGACAACCTGAGGAGAATCAACACCATACTCATAGACCTGTGCCGCGACATTTGGACCTACATATCCATGGAGTATTTCAAGCAGAAGATCAAGGCCGGGGAAGTTGGTTCTTCAGCGATGCCTCACAAGGTAAATCCGATTGACTTTGAAAACGCTGAAGGAAACTTTGGAATTGCAGACGCAGTTTTCTCCCATCTGAGCACGAAGCTCCCTATTTCAAGGATGCAGAGAGACCTTACGGATTCCACGGTACTGAGAAATGTGGGAGTGCCCGTAGCCCATTCAATCATAGCCTTCAAATCTCTCAAGAAAGGCCTTGGCAAGCTCATCCTGAACAAGGAGAAACTGGCTTCAGACCTTGAAAACAACTGGGCCGTGGTTGCTGAGGCTCTTCAGACCATTCTCCGCAGAGAAGGTTACCCTCATCCTTATGAGACTCTGAAAGAACTTACGAGGGTCAATACAAAGGTTACACGTGAAAGCATCGCCGAGTTTGTAAAAGGGCTGAAGGTGAAGGAGAGCGTAAAGAAAGAGATGCTGGCCGTAACTCCTGAAAACTACACGGGTATATAAGACTGGAAGGATCCCGGTTACTCGGCATTCTCGTCTTCTATGACATAGACATCTTCCCCCGTCTGGTGGAAAAGATACTGCTCCCTGGCAAATTTTTCCAGGGAGTCTTTGTTTGAAGTAAGTTCCTGGAGTTTTTCGTCTGTCTGCTTGATTGCATTCTGGTAGTAAACCTTCTGGCGGTTCTGCCATGCCAGCTGCTTGAGGTCTTTATACCATGATATCAGATTGTTGGTATCAAAGAATAGGATCCATACAAGGAACAAGAAGGTGACAATGAAATACTTGTTCTTGAGAACCTTGAAAACCTGCCTGAAACCAGGTCGCTCAGAAAGTCTTTTAAAGAAGCCCACAGCCGTATTTTTTTTATACTCGTTTAGACCAAATTTGCATTATCTTTGGCATCGCGATACAAATTTACAAAATATAATGAAACCTACACTTATAATCATGGCTGCCGGTATGGGCAGCAGGTACGGAGGGCTCAAACAGCTTGACGGCGTGGGACCCAAGGGAGAGACAATAATGGATTTTTCCATCTACGATGCGATTCAGGGCGGATTTGCTGACGTGGTTTTTGTAGTAAGGGAAAAGTTCAGGAAGGAATTTGAAGAAAAGGTTGCCTCCAAATTCAAAGGCAAGGTAAAATACACGATAGTTACACAGGAGCCCGACAATCTTCCTGAAGGCTTCAAGCCAAAGGCTCCAAGGGAGAAACCATGGGGCACGGGCCAGGCAGTCCTTTCTGCCAAGGACGTAATCAAAAGGCCGTTTGCAGTCATCAATTCCGATGACTTCTACGGCAGGGAGTCTTTCAAAGTGCTCTCCGATTACCTGAACGGTATCAAGGAGGGCGAAAAAGGCAACTTCTGCATGGTGGGCTTCAGCCTGAAGAACACATTGTCTGAATCTGGCAGCGTATCCAGGGGCATCTGCACTGTAGACAAGGACGGATTCCTGGTAAAGGTGGAAGAGCATTCCAACATACGCAGGGAAGAGAAAAAAATCCTGGGAGAGAACCTCAAGGGCGTAGAGCACAGCCTGGAGCCTTCAACTCCAACATCCATGAACATGTGGGGATTCACATCGGACTATCTGGAAGAATCTGATGTCCTCTTCAGGGAATTCCTGAAACAGAACATAGACGAACCAAAGAAGGAGTTCTACGTTCCTTCAGTAGTAAGCACCATGATACAGGAGGGCTTGGCAACCGTAAGGGTTCTGAAGACCCCTTCCGCATGGTTTGGCGTAACCTACAAGGAAGACCGTGAAAAGGTTGTTTCAAAACTCAGGGAAATGACAGAAGACGGAACCTATCCTTCACCTCTTTTCTAGTTAATCCAAGGCATAATCAATTACAGGTTTTGAGATGAGCAGTTTTTTCCGGAAACCTCAGTTTTACAAGCCGGGAATAGGCGGAAGCATACTGATACTCCTGGTCCTTATCGTAGGTGGCGGAATCCTCGGAGCCATCATTCCGCTTGCCGTAGCGGCATTCAGCGGAGAGCTGACAACGGAAGTTCTTTCGCAGCCTGAAAAGATGGCAGCGGTACTCACGGGAAGGTTGTCGCTGAGTTACTTTTCCCAGATGATAATTCCTGTAATCTTCATCTGGCTTGTAGGAAACGTAAAAAGCCAGAATCCTCTGGAAGCACCGGTAAGGGTAGATGCTCCACATATCGGAAGTTTCAACGTCCTGAGCCTGGGCTTCATTCTGCTGCTGATGACCCTCGGACTGAGCTGGGTTCTGGACCCCGTAACCAGTTTCTTCCCGATGCCGGACAGTTTCAAGGACATGTTTGAAAGCATTGGCTCCAAACCTTTTGACACCATACTTTCAGTTGCCATAATGGCCCCGTTGTTTGAAGAGTTCGTACTTAGGGGAACAATAGAAAGAGGCCTGCTTGCCAAAGGGTCCGTTGCCGTTGCCATCATCTGGTCGGCGCTGCTTTTCGGAATCATGCACATGAACCTGTGGCAAGCCATTCCGGCATTTGTAATAGGTTGCTTCCTGGGTTGGGTCTATTACCGCAGCCACAGCATCTGGGCCGTGATCTTAATACATTTCGTGAACAACTTCTCATCAATAATGATGTTCTGGGCTTTCCCGCAAATGGATCCGGAGGCTTCCTCAAGGGAGAACCTTGCCAACCTTACGGGAAGCGACGCATGGTACTGGATTCTTGTAGGCGCAGGCGCAGTGATCGTTGCCGCCGGCATCTATCTTCTTGACAAGTATCTGCCAAAGAAGCCGCAGAGTTTCAAGCCAAAGGATGTTCTCCTGACCGGACCTGAAACCTTCAACCCAAACCAGACTGTTTAATTAAGCCCAAGGCCGAAAACATTTATGAAAAAGATATATCCACTGCTTCTGGACTCAATGACTCCTGAAAGTACTGCCTCTAACGGTTTCCTAAAGGACAACTCACTGGATGACCTGATAGAGACATACATGGGCAACCTCCTGGGCGACAAGGTATTCACCTTCTTCCAGGGGAACCTTCCCGTAACCCTTGAAATAAAGGAAGAGAACGGCAAGAAAGGAAGGGGGAACATCTCCGTTTCTCCCGATGACCAGACCGCTCTTCCGCGTTACGGTTGCTGGGGAAAGGAGAGAATGATCTACATACTCTCAGCCGGGAAAGATTCTTCAATATGGATCGGTTTTGAAAAATCGCTTACAGCCACCGGTATCTACGAACGGTGTCAGGAAGGAACCATTCTTGAGGCCATGAACGAAATAGCTCCCGAAGAAGGAGAAACGTTCTACATCAGACCCGGTGAACCGTTCTGCATCGGCAAAGGAGTAAAGTATGTGGACCTCAGCCAGAACTCCCCCGTGGTTTTCAACATTGAAGACATGGAGCAGCTGGTAGAAGCTTTGGACTTCATCAACCTCGATTCATACATCCCGGAGTACATCGCACCTGAAGACTGCCTGTTCCGAATGGAAAGAGTTGCTATCACAAAGCCTCAGACCATTGCTCCGGACCAGACAGAAAGCTTCATGGCAATCATCAACCTCGACAATCAGACATCGCTGAGAGTGAAAGATTTGAGGGGCCTGCCGGAAACAACCGAAGAGAACTTCCTGGACCTCAAGTCCAATGCTAAAGACAGTGACAGCGGTTTTATGGCTCTTATACCTCACGACATCCAGGAACTTACCATTTCCCCAAGCCAGGGCGGAGAGAACCCTACGTCTTCATTCCTCCGCATCTATATGTGCAACGTCCCAGAACCGCCTAAGGAAGATGACGCAGAGGAGGATAGCCATGACGAGCATTGCCATGACGGGCATTGCCATGATGAACATTGCCATGACGAACATTGCCATGATGAACATTGCCATGACGGACATTGCCATGACGAGCATTGCCATGACGAACATTGCCATGACGGGCATTGCCATGACGAGCATTGCCATGATGGGCATTGCCATGACGGGCATTGCCATGATGAACATTGCCATGATGAACATTGCCATGACTCTAAACGTTATCTTAATTAAGGAGGCCGTGACTGCCAATTAGCTGAAACCCAATGAATTAACACTTTCTCTGTATGTATTTTTACCTATAGAAAAAGTCATATTACTCTGATATTCAAACACATACAGGTCACGCTCATATGGACACAGTAAGAATAGACAAATACCTTTGGGCCATCAGGGTCTTCAAGACCCGGAGCGAAGCTGCTGAAGCCTGCCGCACAGGCAAAGTGTCAGTCAACGGAGCCCAGGCAAAATCGTCGAGAGACATCAAGAGTGGAGATTCCATAGAAGTGCGAAAGGGAGCAATCCATTTCAGCTACATTGTCATTGAGCCTGTAGACAAACGCCAGGGGGCCAAGTTGGTGGACCAGTATGCACAAAATACGACTCCTCAAAGCGAACTTGACAAACTGGTTGCCCCGGTTGAGACAATCTTCCTTAAAAGAGAAAGAGGCAGCGGACGTCCTACGAAGAAGGAACGCCGTGACATTGACCGCCTTATGGATGGTTTCTAGATTATTCTTTGCTGTATTTCCTGAAAAGATTCAGAAGCTTTTCCCTGAACGAAGTAACCGGCTCATCGGTGTCTTGCTGATGACCGGACTCTCTTGCATTCTGTTCTGAAACACTTTGCCTGAAGTTTTTGGTTTCTCCTTTAGGCCCACAAGAGGTTTGCTGACGCTGTGGCGTTTCTTCCGTCTGACCGCAAGGGGTTTGCTGACGCTGTGGCGTTTCTTCCTTCTGTCCGGAAAGGGTTTGGTGATGCCGTGGCTTTACTTCCTCAGGCTCAGAAGATGGTTTGTTTTTCCGGGGATCCGTGTTGCAGATGTTCATCGCACGGTCTGCTCCCATGAATGTGAAATCCTTTACACCTTGAGCGGCACGTTTTAAAACTTCCGGGAGCATAGCAGCTTCTTCTCCCTCAAAATGCCCCAGCACATAGTCTACCTGTCCGCCACGAGGGAATCCATTGCCTATCCCAACCCGGATGCGGCAGTAATCCGATGTGCCCAGGACCTGGTTTATGTTTCCCAGACCGTTGTGTCCGCCGTCGCTCCCTTTCTTACGCATACGTACGCTGCCAACAGGGAGAGCAAGATCATCGCAGATGACTATGAGATTCTCTTTCTGGATGTTCTCCTTCTGCAACCAGTAGCTGACAGCCTTGCCGCTGAGATTCATGTAAGTGGATGGTTTCAGGAGAATCAGTTTGCTGCCTCTGTAAGAGATTTCAGCAATGCTTCCAAGACGGTCCGTCTTGAAGACCGCACCGGCATCTTCAGCAAGATAGTCCACAACCATGAAGCCGATGTTGTGGCGAGTGCCGGCATATTCCGAACCGATGTTTCCAAGTCCTGCTATGAGATATTTTCCTGCCATTTTACTATCAATGATGTTAACGTCCCCTATCCTGCGATCTAATAAAAACCAACTGTACGTTTACTTAAATCCGCCACAAGTTAAGAAAAAAGGGGAAGACCAAAACACCCAGGCCCTCCCCTTGTATCGCAACTTTCTCCGAAGTTGTCCAATTACTTGGCAGCTTCTTCAGTATCTGCGGCAGCTGCAGCCACAGCAGCACGGGTACGCTTGATCTCGCATACCATCAGTTTCTTAGGAGAAACGATCTGGCAACCCTCAACTGAAAGTTCGCCAGCATAAACAGCCTTTCCTACACCAAGGGTAGTGATGTCTACATCTATCTGGTCAGGAAGCTTGTCCATAGGACCGCTTACCTTTACCTTCCTTACACCTACTCTCAGGCGGCCACCCTGCTTAACACCTTCTGCATTACCGAAAATGTTTACAGGAACAGCGATAGCAACCGGCTTGTCCTCTGAAATAGCCAGGAAATCAATGTGTATTGCCTCGTCTGTGATAGGGTCATACTGTGCGTCGTGAAGGATGCAAGGATGAACCTCACCGTTAAGGCTTACGTGAATGATGTAAGACTTAGGGGTGTCTGTGATCTTCTTGATTTCTGCAAGTGGAACTGAAATGTCCAGATGCTGGGTTCCATTACCGTAGATAATGCAAGGAACGTTGCCTGCTCTGCGGATCTTCTTGAGGTCCTGCTTTGTTCCGATCTTTCTCTCGGAAGCGTTCAAAGTGATAATCTGCATGATTGTAAATTTTAAGTGTTACTCAGTCCGGCTTTTCCGGACCCCATTGCACCGAGCCCGAACCCGTCGGGCGAAATGCGGCGCAAATATAAACAAATTCTCCGTTTCTCAAAACCGGGAAACCTATTTCCTTGCGGCATATGTCATATCTTCATGCCACAAATACCCTCTCCGGCTTGTTTCTATCACAAAAATGTTTATCTTTGATAATGTCTTCCCATAAACGGCTGAAGACGGTAAAAGAATTATTAACAAACATCTTAGACAATACCTTTATGATCAAGAAATTCA
Organism: uncultured Bacteroidia bacterium; assembly: GCA_902780455.1. Lineage (GTDB taxonomy): Bacteria > Bacteroidota > Bacteroidia > Bacteroidales > UBA932 > Egerieousia. The sequence continues at coordinate 12,005 of CACZFO010000031.1, forward strand.
GATGTACAGTATGTGGTTATATCCACGAAGGACCGGAACCTCCTGAGAGATGCCCTCAGTGCAAACAGCCAAAAGAAAAGTTTGTTGAGGTTGTAGAAGACGAGACAAAGAAAGCATTTGCAGACGGGCACGTGATAGGAGTAGCCAAGGGATGCGATCCTGAGATCTGGGAAGCTTTGAAAGCAGATTTCACAGGAGAATGTTCAGAAGTCGGAATGTATCTGGCAATGAGCCGCCAGGCAGACCGCGAAGGTTATCCTGAGATTGCAGAGGCCTTCAAGAGATACGCTTTTGAAGAGGCCGAACATGCCGCAAAGTTCTGCGAGCTCATCGGTGAAATGGTCTGGGATACTGAGACCAACCTCAGAAAGAGGATGGAGGCCGAGAGAGGCGCCTGCGAAAGCAAGAAGAAAGTTGCCACAAAGGCAAAACAACTCAACTACGACGCCATCCACGACACCGTCCATGAGATGTGCAAGGATGAGGCCCGCCACGGACAGGGATTTGAAGGACTCTACAACCGTTTCTTCAAGAAGTAGAAAAACCAGCATTTAGAAAAAAGAAGTGCAGGATTCAAGGTCCTGCACTTTTTTTTCTTTCTCCGCGACTGGAATCAATCTTCCGATAAGGTTCTGCACATTTTTCTTTCTCCGCGACTGGAATCAATCTTCCGATGAGGTCTCAGGAACGATCATCTTTACGGCATCATTCCAGGCGTATTTCTGGTAGAACTTGGTGAGGGTTTCTTCTTCAGGGTTATTGATGTAACTGCTGAGTCCGGAGAACCTGGCGGGATCTATCTCCAGGGTTATCATTAGCCCGGTGGTATACTTGGCTATGACTGCCTTCTGGAGTGCTGCAGCCAGCGCAGCGGTTTCGGACTTTCCGCAGAGAATGTCCATGTAGTCCTTGAAGTCATAGAACCAGTGGTCGTTGAACCTGAAGTAGCGTTGGACGGTTGTGACATCAAGGGAGGATATGCCGCTGCGATACTGATCGAAAAGTTTGGCTGTTTCTTCTGCAACGGCCTCGAGTTCAGAGCATTTTACGGTAGAGATTGTTGCCGAACGGTATTCCCCGCTCAATGCGTTGTAATAATCGTAGAAATCCTTTGCAACTCCCGTATAGTCTTCATTGAACATCCTCTCAATGACCTTGTCATAAGGGAAACTGTCGGTAAGAACTTCCGCAGGAGAGGATATGATGTAATCGCAGCAGTCCTTGAGCTGGTAAAGGACTTCGATTCCACCCATAAGGCAGGCATCCAGGGCGATGAAGTCAAAATGGGTATCCCCTATCGCCTCCTGTATGTCAAAAATGGACATCTCAACCTTGAGTTCGCTCCCGAAGGACTTAACCATGTGGGCGTACGGATCCACTCCTCCCGGAGGCTCCGGGAACAAAGGCCTGCCGGAACCGGATGCCTGAAGGGCGGCACGGTTCGCTGAAGAAGAGGATGAAGGCATGACGCTTGATGTGGATGATGGGTTGAGGGTATAGTATCCTGAAGGCAGCCAGCCTGTTCCGTGTGACCACAGCACCAATCCGTACTTCTTGGCCGGACACATTGTCTTGGCAATGTTCAGCACGGACTTCATGGCATTCTTGGTGCATGAATTCTGGTAAGGGAAACGGTAGATAGTGTCTATCTGAACACCGCCTGCCTTGTTCTTGAAGATATTCACCAGCAGCGGGAAGGTGTCTTTCATCTGCTTGGTTTCAAGATTGAAGTTATTGCAGTACAGGACGATGTTCCCGTTCTCAGGAACATATCCCGAGATTATCTTGTTGATGTTTGACGCTGCGTCGGTGTAGAGGTTGTTGTGCGATGCAAAGTACAGCAATATGGTCTTGTCCTTTTCCTCAAAATCAACTTCTTTCGGCTCCACCTTGGAACATGAGGACAACGCCGCAGCTGCCAGTACCAGTACAAAAGTTATGTGCCTAAAAATCTTCATAACAGGGCAAAAATACAATTTTTAATCAAAGATGTCCCCATTACCCTCCATTTATTATGCCAAAATGAGTCCGTATTCCTCAGATAATGGCATTTTTACTAATTTTGTACTTAGAGCGTGTGGGAATTCACATGCCGAATGAATCCGAGACTTTCATATGGAAAAGAGCAATTTTTCAAGACCGCTGGACGAGAGCATAGGTTCCTCCATCCGCCATTATGTGAACATGCAGGTAGACCGCGCCGCCATGAAGGGCGCTGAAAAGATGTCCTGGGTAAGCAACAAGATCATCGTTACCGTTATCTTCATCATATCCGGAAGCATCATCCTGATGCTGCTGGGATTTGCACTGTCCTATTTCCTGGGAGAAATCATGGGCAGCACGGCCCTGGGCTTCCTCTGCGTTGCCGCCGTTGTCTTCCTTCTGGCCCTTGTGGTATTCATCATGCGCAAGAAGCTGTTTACTGACAAGATGTCAAAGATGTACACCAAAATGCTGCTCGGCGACGAAAGGATGTCCGACATGCATGAGCTTCACCTCAGGCAGCAGCTCATGGACCAGCAGATCAAGGACAAGGAAGAAGCCTTTACACAAGAATACAGGTTGTTCAAGCAGATGATAAATCCTCTGACATACGTGAACCAGTTCGTAAGCAAGGTCAAGGATGCGTTCAGGAGGAATCCGTCCGGCAACGCCGACACTTCTGACGCCAAGGACAGTTCCTCTGCCACCGACAGCAGCGAAGACTATCAGGCCAACCAGTTCTGAGAACCGGCCGTTTTCCTGCCCTGCCCGCTTAGACAAAATTTGAATTCAGAAATATGAAAAAGATTGCAATCATGCTGACAATTTTTGCAGCGACTCTTTCTGCCGGCTGCTCCAATGAAAAGGAAGAAAGCGACAAGCCTTTCACCTATATCGTTGATGAATTTGCAGACCTGCAGATTCTCAGATACCAGATTCCGGACTGGGATTCGCTGAGTTTTGAAAACAAGGCATTCCTCTACTATACCTCGGAGGCTGCCAAATGCGGAAGAGACATCATCTTTGATCAGATGGGAAAGTACAATCTGAGAATCCGCAAGGTCATCGAGAAAATCATCGAAGAATACAAAGGGGATACCCAAAGTAATGACTACAAGGAATTTATAGTATACGCAAAGAGAGTATTCTTCTCCAACGGAATCTACCACCACTATGCAGAAGACAAGTTCTATCCGGCTTGTCCTCCTGCATATTTCAGGAGCCTGATGGAGGAAACCGGACAGGGAGAATTGTGCGAGGAACTCCTTCCGGTGATATACGAGACCACCATACTCCCGATGAGAAGATGCAACGACAGCAAGGTTGACATGGTGGCCAACTCCGCCGTAAACTTCTACGAAGGAAACCTGACCCAGAAGGAAGTGAATGATTTCTATGAAAAGATGGAAGACCCGAAGGATCCACATCCGATTTCCTACGGCCTGAATTCCAAACTGGTCAAGAATGAAGACGGAACAATCACCGAGCAGGTGTGGAAGGTTGGCGGCCTTTACTCCAAATCCATCGAGAAAATCATTGAAAACCTCGAGAAGGCCAGGGAATTTGCCGAAACTGAAGGCCAGAAGAAAACCATAGACCTCCTTGTAAAGTACTACACCACAGGAGATCTCAGAGACTGGGACGCCTACAATATCCAGTGGGTTGATGACGGGGCCAAGGTGGTGGACTTTACCAACGGATTCATCGAGGACTATGACGACCCTCTTGGAAGGAAGGCTACATGGGAAGGCATAGCCAACTTCAAGGACCTTGCAGCAAGCCGCCGTACGGAGGCCATAAGTTCACAGGCGCAGTGGTTTGAAGACAACTCTCCTGTAGACAAGCGTTTCAAGAAGGAGAACGTGAAGGGCGTGAGCGCCAAGGTGATAAACGTAACCGCCCTGGGAGGAGCCTGCTATCCTTCAACTCCTATAGGCATCAACCTTCCTAACGCAAACTGGATCAGGAAGGAGTACGGCTCCAAGTCCGTTACCATAAACAACATCACCGAGGCTTACGACAAGGCTGCAGACGAATCCCCTAAGAGCATCCTCACCGAATTTGCCTGGGACCAGGCCGAGATTGACATGTGCAAGAAATACGGCGTGATGACAGACAACCTGCACACAGACCTTCATGAGTGCCTCGGACATGCCTCAGGCCAGCTTCTGCCTAACGTACAGGAGAATGCCCTCAAGGAGTTCAACTCGGCTTTGGAGGAAGCCCGCGCAGACCTGTTCGCCCTCTACTATCTTGCAGATCCGAAGCTGGTTGAAATGGGTCTTCTGCCGGATGCCGACGCCTACAAGGCCGAATACATGACCTACATCCGCAACGGCCTGTTCACCCAGTTCACCCGCATAGAACTTGGCAAGAAGAACACCGAGGCTCACATGCAGAACCGCAAGCTGGTTGCTGAATGGGCCTATGAGCACGGAGCAAAGGACAACGTGATAGAGAAGAAGACAAAAGACGGCAAGACCTACTTTGTCATCAACGACTTTGAAAAGCTGAGAGGCTTGTTCGGAGAGCTCCTGGCCGAAATCCAGAGGATCAAGTCTGAGGGAGATTACAAAGCCGGAAAGAATCTCATAGAAACCTATGCCGTTGACATAGACCCTGAACTCCACAAGGAAGTCCTCATGCGCTATGCCGGCCTGAACCTCAAGCCTTACAAGGGATTTGTCAATCCTGACATCGTTCCGGTGGAGAAGAACGGCAAGGTTGTAGACTACAAGATCGTCTACACCGACGACTATCTCAAGCAGATGATGGAGTACGGCAGGAAATATTCATTTGAATAGGCCTGCCGTACCCACCCTATTCCTTAGGGAAGATATTAATCATCAGAACCTTTGAGTTTCCGGCAGCATCCTTTGCTGAAAGAGACATCATTCCGTCATCGGAAGCGGTGAAATGCACAAAGACACAAAAACCGTGCTGCTAAATATCCTCAGTAAGGTCCGCATGTGCGGCACGGCTTCCGGTGATGACCGGAATCTCTTCTCCTGAATCCTTGTCAAGCTGGTCCTGCCAGAGATACTTCCTTGTCTCCCTCACGATTACGCCGCTCAGAAGCAGCAGTGATAATATGTTAGGTATGGCCATCAGTCCGTTAAGCACGTCTGCAAAGTTCCAGACGATCTCAAGGTTCATGACGGCTCCAACATACACAAGTATTATCCACACTATCCTGTAGGCAAACACCGTACGTCTTCCTGCCAGGTACTCCACGCTCCTTTCAGCATAGTAACTCCAGCCCAGGATGGTGGAGAAGGCAAAGGTGGCAAGGCTTACCGTCAGTATTATGGACCCCACATAAGGAATCTGGCCGAAAGCCAGCTGAGTGAGTTTGGCTCCGTCTTTATAGTCTATGCCTGGATTGGCTATTATGCTGGAAACCAGCACCAGGCCGGTAAGCGCGCAAACAATTACGGTATCCCAGAAAGTGCCGGTGGAAGAAACCAGTGCCTGCCTTACCGGATTCTTTGTCTGGGCGGCAGCTGCAGCTATAGGGGCTGAGCCCATACCGGATTCGTTGGAGAAAAGACCTCTTGCAATACCGTACCTGCAGGCCATCATCACCGTGAATCCGGCAATTCCGCCAGCTCCCGCCCTGGCCGTGAATGCAGAATTCACTATCAGAGACAGCGTATCACCCAATACATCCCAGTTCATTCCGAGGATCACAAGGCAGCCGATGATGTAGAATATGGCCATGAACGGAACCAGAAGACCGCATACCCTGGCTATGCCCTTTATCCCGAAGAAGGTGACCAGCATTACCAGGAATGCTACCGCAAGACCGGTCCAATGCTTTGGAATTCCGGTAAAACCGGGTCCGAAGAGACCTTCATGGTCGAGCAGGGTGGAAATGGCGTTTGACTGGACAAGGTCTCCTATCCCGAATGCCGCCAGAGCGGCCAGGATGCAGAACAGCACTGCCAGGAACTTGCTCTTCAGCCCCCTCTCCAAAGCGTACATCGGGCCGCCCAGCATAGTGCCCTTGGCTGTCCTTACCCTGTATTTGATGGCAAGCAGGCCCTCGCTGTACTTGGTTGCAATACCAAGAAGGCCGGTAAGCCAGCACCAGAGGACTGCGCCGGGACCTCCAAGAGAAACGGCTGTAGCCACTCCTATGATGTTTCCCGTACCGATCGTTGCCGCAAGTGAAGTGGTCAAAGCTCCGAACTGGCTCACGTCTCCGGCCGCATTCTTGTCTCTTTTGAAAGAGATTCCTATAGCCTTGAAGATAAATCGCTGAGGAAATCTCAGCCTGATGGTAAGGAAAATGTGGGTTCCCACAAGAAGAATGATCAGAGGCCATCCCCAAAGGAAATCGCTGAACGATTTGATGTATGAGCCCAGAAGAGAAACAAAACTGCCGTCCATATAGCGATAGGTTTAAACAGTAACAAATTTAGCAAAAAAAACGTACTTTTGCCACAGTGTCTGCCGGCGATGGGGCATTGCGGCAGTCAATTTGATTGAAATTAAACGTTCGGTTATGAAGAATATAATGAAAAGTGCGGCTTTTGCACTTGCAGCGGTTTTTGCCGTCTTGTCCATTTCAATGTCTTCCTGCTCCAAATCGGGAAGCGGAAGCAAGGACGACGCAGACTCTCTCCAGGTCAAGTCTTTCGTAGACCAGATGATGAGACAGTTCTACTACTGGGCTGACCAGATGCCTTCTTCCGTATCTCAAAGGGGCAAAAGCGTGGACGAGTACTTCAATTCACTGCTGGTCAAGAAAGACCGCTGGAGCTGGATGATGAACGGCCAGACTTACAATTCCATGGAAACCGGAATCTCCACCTCTTACGGATTCCACATCTCCCAGCCAATAGACTATTTCAAGGACTACGATGTCTACATCACTTACGTTGACAAGAATTCTCCTTTGGCAAAGGCCGGGATCACAAGAGGCTGCCAGCTTACCCACATGAACGGGAAAGACGTGGAAAGCCTTATCAAGAGCGACCAGTTCTACGATGAGATCTACAAGACATCCAACAGTTTCACCTTCAAGAAGCCCGGCGGAGAAGTGGTTGACCTGAACCTTACCCAGACATCCTTCCAGAGCAATTCAGTGGCAATGTCCAAGGTTTTCACCGCAGCAGACTTCGACAAGCTGCCTGAGAGCGCAAAAGTGGGATACATCCTCTACACTACCTTCAACTCCAACATGAAGAACGAGGTTGTAAGCTCATTGCAGCAGATGAAAACTGCCGGAGTCACAGACTTTATCCTGGACCTGAGGTACAACGGAGGCGGAGACCTTGATGTCTGCACGGACATAGCCTCTCTCCTTGCCCCTCCAAGCGCAGACGGCAAGGTGTTCGTTACCCTGGAGCACAACCTGGCAAACAGGAAGGAAGACAAGAGCTACACCATCAACAGGTCTGCCAATTCCCTGGACCTGAGCCGTCTGTTTGTAATTACCGGCTCCGGAACAGCCTCCGCTTCAGAAAGCATCATCAACTGCCTCTCACCATATATGGAAGTTCATACCGTGGGCAGCCAGACTTACGGAAAGCCTAACGGAATGTACGTCTTCCTGTATCCGCAGAAGGTTGCTGAAAAATACGTGGACTATGCCTTCCTGCCTATATGCTTCTATTGCGTAAACAGCAATGGCAAAGCAGAATATGACAACGGAATCGTGCCTCAGAACAAGAGATATGATGATCTCTATCACGATTTCTCATCAGAAGAGGATCTCATCTACGCCTGCCTGCACTACATAGCCACCGGCAGCTATCCGGGGCTTCCGGCAGTGAGTGTCACCAAGTCTGTTCCAAGCCGTTTTGCCAAGAAGGTATCGCTGGAAGAAGGATTCAAGGGAGCATACGTGAGGAAGTAATTTTTGCATTTTTTTTGGTAGTTATTAGAAATCTTGCTACTTTTATATTCGGAAACGAAAACACAACAACAATAATTCATTTTTAAAGTTTTAATTATGGAGAAAATATTTGCTAACATTCAGGCTCAGTTCGAGGCTTTCAATAAAGGGTAACAAGGCTGCCGGAACACGTGCAAGAAAGGCTGCTTTGGAGATCTGCAAACTGATGACAGATTTCAGAAAGGCTTCTGTAGAGGCTGCCAAGAAATAATCAGCTGAACTGAAAACAAAAAAAAAGAGACAGGCTAACGTCTGTCTCTTTTTTATTGCCTGCGTTTAGCCGTATTTCAAAACAGATTCTTATATTTGTGTCTTATGAACAAGACGGCAAATTACAGATTTACCATAATATCTCCCGTCTTCAACGAAGAGGGAAATATAGAAAGGCTGGCCCAGACCCTGGACAAGTACATCAACTCGTCTGAAGACAGGAAGATGTGCGTGCTGTTCGTAAATGACGGAAGTGCAGACAAGTCTTTGGAACTGATTAAGAAAGAATGTGCTTCAAGGAAGAACTTCTTCTATCTTTCACTTGAAAGGAGGACCGGTCTGAGCGGAGCCATCAAGGCAGGGTTCGACAACACCTTCTCCCCTCTGGTCGGATACATAGATGCAGACCTCCAGACCACTCCTGAAGACTTTGACCTGCTGCTGCCATACGCAGACGAATATCCGCTGGTGATGGGCATCAGGGCCAACCGCAAGGATTCAGCCTGGAAGAATTTCCAGAGCAGGTTTGCCAACGGTTTCCGCAAGATGTTCACTCACGACGGAGCCACCGACACCGGATGCCCGCTGAAGATCCTCCACACCGATTATGCAAAGAGAGTTCCCATGTTCACCGGCATGCACCGCTTCTTCCCGGCACTCATCCAGCTACAGGACGGCGGCAAGATGAAACAGGTTCCGGTCAGGCATTTCCCGAGGGTTGCCGGAGTTTCCAAGTACAATGTCTGGAACAGGCTTATCGGTCCTATGAAAGACTGCTTTGCCTATCGCTGGATGAAAAAGAGATACATCAACTACTCGTTCAAGGACAACAACTTATAATAACCCCACATGGAGAAGACTCTAAGCCAATGGATCATATTCGGCATCGGATTTCTGGCGCAGGGGCTTTTCTCCGCCAGGATACTGGTCCAGTGGATTATGAGCGAGAGGAAGAAGAAAGTAGTTTCCCCTACCATATTCTGGGTCCTGTCCCTGCTGGCTTCCTACCTGTTCTTCATTTACGGATGGCTGAGGGATGACTTTGCCATAATGTTCGGCCAGGTCATCTCCTATTACATCTACATGTGGAACCTGAAGATCAAGGGAGTGTGGAGCATATCCAAAGACGGACAGCTGGAGGGTTCCAAAGGCAACATCTGGTGGAAGGGTCCGCTTCTGACCATACTCCTGATAACTCCGGTGGTCGGAATCGGTTACGTGCTTTCAGACACGGCAGCCTTCAAGCAGCAGTTCTTCCAGAACAGCAACATTCCCCTGTGGCTGGTCATCTACGGTTCACTGGGGCAGGTGATCTTCACACTGCGCTTTGTCTACCAGTTCTTCTATTCCAGGAAGAGGAACGAAAGCTACCTGCCAGCCGGGTTCTGGATCATAAGCCTCATAGGCAGCGCCGTAATAGTATCTTACGCCATCATCAGGAGGGATCCAGTACTGGCACTTGGCCAGGCTACCGGATTCATTTCCTACTCAAGGAACCTGATGATACTCCATAAACAGAAGAAAAAAGAAAAAGAAGCTGAGTCATGAAAAGAAGAACCGTCATATTCTTTTTCATCTTTGCCATGCTGCTCCCCCTGATGATTCAAAGGGAGTTCACTCCGGCAAATGAACTCAGGTACCTCAACATCGTGGATGACGCTCTTGAAAACGGGAATTTCCTGACCTTCTACGACCATGGTGAAGCTTACGCAGACAAACCGCCACTGTATTTCTGGTTTGCAATGTTGCTCAAGAAGATCTTCGGATGCCATTCCATGTTTCTTCTGAGCTTCCTGCTGAGCCTGGTTCCAGCCTTTGTTACAAGCTGGATAATGGACCGTTGGACAGAGGAAAAGCTCCAGGGAGATGAAAGCACCGCAGCACTTCTGATGCTTCATTCCAGCGTCATGTTCCTTGCTGCTTCCATCGTGCTGAGGATGGACATGCTGATGTGCATGTTCATAGTCCTGGCCATGTATACTTTCGGAAAGATGCACGCCAACAAGAAGGGAGCAAGGGAAGCCAGGGAAGGAGAAAGAACACATGAGGCCGCGCTTTTCAAAAGAGACAGGATTCTGCTTCCCATATACTTATTCCTTGCAATCTTCTCCAAGGGAGCCGTCGGTTTCCTTGCCCCTGTAATCTGCATAATAGTCTTTCTCATCTGCGACAGGGAACTCAGGATAGGCCGGTATCTCGGATGGAGGTTCTGGAGCATACTCATACTGCTGTGCGCCCTGTGGTGGACCGGTGTCTACCTTGAAGGTGGAAAGAGTTACCTGAACAACCTCCTCTTCCACCAGACGGTAGACCGTGGAGTGAATTCTTTCCATCACAAGGCTCCGTTCTGGTATTACCTGGCCGGATACTGGTGGATTGCCGCCGTATGGAGCCTTTTGTGCATAGTGCTGATAATCAAAGGATGGAGAAACAGATTCCTGGGAGGTATCAGAATCAGGCTGATGATTGTGACAGCCCTCACGATACTGGTGATGCTGTCTCTTGTAAGTTCAAAGATTGCCATCTACCTCCTCCCGGCAATTCCGTTCTTCATCTATTCCGGAGCCCTGCTCCTGCCATATTTCAAGGATGACAAGCTGGTCAAAGGCATAATTGCTGCAATTGCCTGGCTCTTTCTGATCATAGGCATCGCCTCCATTTTCACCAGGTTCATCGTGCCTGGGAAAATCGCTGAGACCATGCCTGATCTGTGGGCTCCTTACTGGGTGATCCTGCTGCCTATGGCCCTTGCCGCATTGGCTGCCATGAAAGCCCTGAAGGAAAAACGCACGGCTCTTGCAATCTCGGTCCTTTCCGCTTCCATTTTCATGACTATCTTCCTGGGCAGTTTCTCAATGCACTCAATCAACAGGATGATGGGCACCAGGGAAGGATGCCTGGAAGCTGCAAATACAGCCGCGCAAAAGCAGCAGCCGCTGCTTTACTACAGCTTCAGCGCCGCTCCAAACATGGACTATTACTTCAAGCAGAAAGGGTTGCAGATAAAGGAAATAGATTCCGCCACCCTCTCCGGACTGGACAGCGGAATCCTCTTCTTCAAGGAGAGGAGAATCAGAAGAGACTCCACTCTCCGCAAAGCCCTTGATGGAAGGGAGTACACAAAGCTGGGAGGCAATGTCTGCTATGCAGATTTCTCCGTAGACAGAGGCCGCGCGGCAGAAGAAAAACTAGATGCACAATGAAGATACTTTTAACCGGAGCCGCAGGATTCATAGGCTCTCATACGGCTGTAGAACTGACAAGGAAAGGCCATGACGTGGTTGGGGTGGACAACATGAACTCCTATTACGACCCCAGCCTGAAAAAAGCCAGGCTGGCCTATGTCAGGAAATGCGCCAGGAGCTCAAAGGGTACTTTCTCCTTTACCCAGAAAGACATCGCAGACCTGGAGGCAATGGACAGGATATTCAAGGCAGGCAAGTTTGACAAGGTGTGCAACCTTGCAGCCCAGGCTGGGGTCAGATACTCCTTTGAGAATCCATCCAGCTACATCCACAGCAACATCATCGGCTTCTTCAACATACTGGAACTGTGCTGCAAATACAATGTAAAGCATCTGGTATATGCCAGTTCCTCAAGTGTCTACGGCAACAATGCCAAGGTTCCGTTCGAGGAGGAAGACCGCACGGACGATCCACAGAGCCTGTATGCCGCCACCAAGAAATCCAACGAACTGATGGCCCACGTCTACACCCACCAGAGAAACCTTCCGGCCACCGGACTGAGGTTCTTCACCGTATACGGCCCATGGGGAAGACCTGACATGGCCCCTTTCAAATTCATGAAGAAGGTGCTCGGCGATGAACCTATAGACGTTTACAACCGTGGAAACCTCAGCCGCGACTTCAGCTACATAGATGACATCGTCAAAGGAATCGTGGCCGTAATAGAAGGTCCGGCCAAGTCAAAGCATCCTGTCTACAACATCGGCAACAGCTCCCCCGTGCAGCTTATGGACTTCATCAGGACTATTGAAAAGACAGCCGGAAAGAAAGCGAAAAAAGTGATGAAGGGAATGCAACGAGGCGATGTTTACACTACATTTGCATCCACTTTGCATCTGGAAGAAGACTATGCCTTCCGCCCCGGCACTCCACTTGAAAAAGGCATCGCCGAGTTCTACAACTGGTACAAAGATTTTTACAAAATATAGTAAGGCCTGCAAATACCTTAAAGATATTCCTACAGGTAAAGAAAAGAGAATTCTTAAAATGGAAAAAGAGACATTTGCACAGATGGAGATAAGCACCAAGGCGGCTCTCCATAACTTCAAGTATTTCAGAAGCTACCTCAAGAAGGAAACCAAGCTTCTGATCCTCATCAAAGCCAACTCCTACGGACACGGTGCCGTTGATTTTGCAAAACTGATGGAAAAGGCCGGGGCAGACTACTTTGCAGTTGCCCATCCGGTTGAAGGCATAGAGCTCAGGCAGGGCGGTATCAAGAACCCTATAATAGTCCTGACCACCGGAACGGACTACTACAAGGAGATAATCGAGAACGGCCTGGAGCCAGGCATCCCTAACCTCTACTCGCTCAAGAAGTTTGACGCAGTTGTAAAGAAGATGGGCGTTGACGTTTATCCTGTGCATATAAAACTTGATACCGGCATGCACCGCCTGGGCTTCATGGAAAAGGAGCTTCCTGAACTTCTCAAGTTCCTCAAGGCCCATAAGGAAATCAAGGTCCAGAGCATCTACTCACACCTTGCAGCTTCTGACGAAAAGAAATGGGACAAGTTCACCCTCGGACAGATTGCCCTGTACGACAAGATGGCTCCGCAGATCGACGAGGCTATCGGATACCACCCTATCCACCATATACTCAACTCCGCCGGAATCGAGCGCTTCTCCAAGTACCAGAAAGACATGGTAAGGCTCGGCATCGGCATCTACGGAGTAAGTGCTGTAAACCAGAAGAATGTGATGCCTGTTGCAAGCCTGAAGTGCCGCATACTCCAGATAAAGGAACTCACCCCTGAAGACGGTACAGTAGGCTACGGCCGCCACGGCAAGATCACCCGTCCTTCAAAGATTGCCACCCTGCCTCTTGGCTATGCAGACGGAATAAACCGCCACTTCGGAAGAGGAGCCACCAAGTTCTGCGTCAACGGCAAGTTGGTTCCTACCATCGGAAACATCTGCATGGACATGTGCATGATAGACGTAACCGACGTAAAGGATGTTAAGGTTGGAGACATCGTTACCATCTTCGGCGACAAACCGACCGCAATAGACCAGGCCAAGGTTCTTGACACCATACCTTACGAGGTTTACACCTCCATTGCAAAACGCGTAAAGAGAGTGGTGGTAAGGTAAGCTGCAACGCAATTAAGTTGCATAATAACAAATGAAATCAGTTTATTATGGCTAGAACAAGACTTATATCTTTTCCAAGGCGAATCCTGACATGCCTTGTCTTTTCCCTGCTTCTGTTTGGAGCAACAAGACTATCAGCTCAGGACAAGAGAGATTTTACACCTCAGCGATATTTCGAAGTTGGAGGAGAATATGCTTTCTGTCTAAGCAACGACTGGAACGGAAAGGCCGGAGCCTATTTCATCATTGGCAAGCAGCGGTCAGCTAAAACCTCCATAGGAGTGGGTATCGGATTTGATTATTATCGCGATAAAGATGGTGATGTCAAAGTTGGAATTGGAGATGCAACTGGCACCGTTCATGAGAAAACATTCAAAAAAGACAGATACAATGTTCCAGTTTTCGCTGATTTCAGATTCAACTTCTCTCAAGGCAAAGATCCATTTTATCTCAACTTGAGAGCAGGTGCTACATTGGGGTTCTCTGACAGCGATCTTGAAGATGGAGGCATAGTGGCAAGTGCAGGCATAGGAAAGGCTTTCAATGCCGGAGGCGTAACCATATCACCGTATGTGCGAGCTGATGTAGGGACACTGTTTGCTGGAGGTGGTGCCGGAGCATGGATAGAACCGCTGATTGCCCTTGGAGTAAACTTCAGGTTCTAAGCTGTTAAAGATACATCTACAGCACAAAGATCTTTGTAAGCAAGGCGTTCAGGAGAGCCCCGTCTGTGGAGTTGCCGCCATAATTGCTCTTGGACTTGAGGTCAGTGTCCTTGATCTGGGAGATTACGCCCATAGTCTTTTTCAACGGGAAGTTTCTGGCGGCAGTCTGGTATTCCCGCACCCTCTGGGTTCCGAAGACTCCGGCCTTCTGGCAGGCGGAGTAGAAGTCTCTTTCTCCGGCACTAAGTTCAGCCTCAACCGTCAGAAGCTGGTTGAAATAGAAGAACATTGCGCCCAGAGTAGCCTGAATCGGGTATTTCTTGGAGTTGGAAGCAAACACCTCGGCAATGGAAAAGGCCCTCAGGATGTTCCTTTCCCCTATCTCCTTGCACAGTTCGAACGGGTTGTAGTCTCTGGAAACGCCGATGTTGATTTCAACGTCCCTGACCCTTATGACCGTGCCGTCCGTACCCTTGATGAGCTTGTCTATCTCAAGAGCTATTTTCCTCAGCGACACTCCAGCACTCTGTGCCAGGAGCTGGGCTGCGTCAGGCTCAATGCTGTAGCCGAGTTCCTGCACGTGGCCGGTGATCCACTGCGGAACCTTCCATTCGTCAAGGGGAACGGACTCCAGGACCTCAGCCTTGTCTTTGAGGCTCTTGTAGAAACCGGTACGCTTGTCGAGGTTCTTGCCCGTAAAAGACAGGACCAGGATGGTGTCCGGGGCAGGAACCTTCAGGTAATACTCAAAAGGCTGAAGAGAGGATAGCTGCTGCGCCTCCTTGACGATGATTAGCTGGTAAGGGCTTGCCACGGGGTATCTCCTGCACAGGCACACTATCTGTCCGGCATCTGTCTCGTTGCCGTAAACCACGCTCAGATTGAAGTCTTTCTGGCTCTCGTCCAGAACGGTGGAATTGAGAGCATCTATGATCACATCCGAATAATACGGCTCTTCTCCAGCCAGCACATAGATGCCGGCAAACTTCCTTGCACGTATGTTGTCCATTATCTGCTGGAACTTCCTTACGCTTGCTTCCTTGTCTACTTTCTGTGCCATAAAACGGACTGTGTTATTGTATCTCCAAATTTAGCTCTTTTTTTCCTATATTTGTGTGTTATGGAGGAGATTTTTGATCCGCTCAGAAAGAAACGCGTCGCCCTTACACCGGAGGAGGAGGTGCGCCAGCATTTCATCCGCTATCTCAACGAAAAGCGAGGGTGGCCGCTGCACATGATGGGAAGCGAGACTGAGATTTCTCTTGGCGGCGTAAAGCTCAGATGCGACATTGTCTGTTACGGCAAAGACCTCTCTCCCAAGATGATAGTTGAGTGCAAGAGACCTTCTGTAAAGATAACTGCCAGAACTTTTGAGCAAATATGGCACTATGCCCTGATACTCAAGGTCGAGTACATCGTAGCCACAAACGGGAAGGAAACTTTTGCCTGCAGGTATGACCGGCAGAAGAAGCAGTATGTATTCATCAGCGACGTGCCGGCCTACTCCGAAGAAAAGGAAGAACAGATGACATCGGGAAACGACATATTTCTGAAGGACGAGATATTCCGGATAATATCCGAAACCGCTGCGGAGCACGGGGTAAGAGCCTTTGTAATAGGAGGCTTCGTGCGCGACTGCTTTTTGCAGCGGCCCCGCAACGACATAGACATCGTGGTTGAAGGAAGCGGTATAGAGATAGCCGATGCCGTCGGCCGGAAAATCCACAGCAAGGTTTCTGTATTCAAGAACTTTGGCACCGCCATGTTCAGGTGGAACGGCATTGAGATAGAATTCGTAGGCGCACGCAAGGAGTCTTACAACCGCAATTCCCGCAAACCGATCGTTGAGGACGGAACGCTGGAGGATGACCAGAAACGCCGCGACTTTACCGTTAACGCCCTGGCATTCAGCCTGCAGAAAGAAGACTTCGGCAACCTTGTAGATCCGTTCGGAGGAGTTGCAGACCTTCAGAAAGGCCTGCTGAGGACTCCGCTGGATCCGGACGTAACCTACTCCGACGATCCCCTCAGGATGATAAGGGCGATAAGGTTTGCAACCCAGCTCCACTTTACCATCGTACCTGAATCACTGGAGAGCATAAGGAGGAACCGCAAGAGGCTGGATATTCTCAGCAGGGAGAGGATCGCCGAGGAAATGAACAAGATACTGCTTGCAGACAAGCCTTCCATAGGCCTGAACCTTCTTGAGGAAACCGGCCTGCTGGAAGAATTCCTGCCACAGATTTCTGCCCTCAAGGGCGTTGAAACCATGGAAGGAAGAGGTCACAAGGAGAATTTTGCCCACACCCTCCAGGTGGTTGACAACATTGCCCCTCACACAGACAACCTGTGGCTCAGGTGGGCGGCTCTGCTTCACGATATCGGAAAGCCGGCAACCAAGAAATATGAACCAGGCACCGGATGGACTTTCCACGGCCACGACTTCATAGGCTCCAAGATGGTTCCGGTGGTTTTCAAGCAGCTGAAGATGCCCCTGAACGAGAAGATGAAATACGTTCAGAAACTGGTAGCACTGCATCTGAGACCGATTGCCCTGGTGGAAGACATAGTCACCGATTCTGCCGTAAGGAGGCTCCTGTTTGATGCCGGAGACGACATAGACGACCTGATGACCCTCTGCGAGGCCGACATCACCTCAAAGAACGAGGCCAAGGTCCGCAGGATCAAGGCCAACTTCCTCAACGTAAGGCAGAAGCTGGTTGAGGTTGAGGCCAAGGATGCCATCCGCAACTTCAAGAACCCTATAACCGGAGAGTTGGTAATGGAATACTACGGCATAGGACCTTGCAACCTGATCGGGCAGATAAAGGACTTTGTAAAGGAATCAATACTGGACGGAAAGATAGAGAACAACTTTGACCAGGCTTTTGAACTGATGAAGGTCAAGGGAGCTGAACTGGGCCTGACTCACAAAGAAACAACGTAATATGAAAAGGATCTTTCTAATCATTGCAGCTGTCATCCTGGCTTTATCCTCAGCGATGGCACAGGACACCACTTCCACCCAAACCCGCAAACCTCAGCAGGAACACCGCCAGCCACCTAAGAGAATGACTCCCAAGGAAAGGGCTCAGATGCAGTCAGACCACCTCAAAGACAGTCTCCAGCTCACTGATGACCAGTACAAGAAAGTCTACAAGGCCATTCTCAACAGAGAAAAGGAAGTAGAAAACATGATGCCTCAGGGAAGACCGGGCGGCATGAGAGGAAGAATGAGACCTGGCGGAATGGGAGGCGGAATGAGGGGCGGCGCACCGCAGGTGGCAAGAGTCAGTACCGGAATGAACAGCACCCAGGAACAGATGAAAGCATCCCGGGAAAGATGCGACAAGAAAATCAAGAAAGCCCTGACAGAAGAACAGTACGCCAAGTATCAGGTGATTGAGGCCAGGAGGCTGAAACAGCAGCAGGAAATGATGCAGAGAATGAGAAACAGTAACCGCCATGGCGGCCAGAGACCCGGAGAGCAAAGACCAGGCGGACAAAAACCAACTCAGCAGAATTAAAGAAAAATGAAGTTACTTACAGCAGCAATGGCTACCGCCGTGATTGTCCTGGGGTGCGTAATTCAATCCGCAGCCCAGAAGCCGGACATGGAGAAAGCCTCCAGAAAAGTCCATTACACGGGAACATTCCCAAAGAGCACATCGTACATCGTGATTTCAAAGAAAGAATTCAAGCTCTTTGTCTATGCCAAGGTCAAAGGAGAGAAAACCCTCATCGCCGAGTACCCCGTATGCGTTGGTAAGAATACCGGCAACAAGCAGAAGAAAGGAGACATGAGAACTCCCGAATCGCCCGAGGGAAAGCCTTTCAAGATTTCCCAGATCCAACCCAGCGGATATTGGAAGCATGATTTCGGCGACGGAAGGGGCAGCATTCTCTCATACGGCAAGTGGTTCCTCAGGCTCAACACATACAAGTGGAGCGGCATAGGAATCCACGGCAGCACAAACAATGAGGACAGCGTGCCAGGAAGAGGCAGCGAGGGATGCATCCGCCTGCTGGACCAGGACATAATCCACCTCAAGGAAAACTATGCCTGGGTTGGGATGCCGGTGACCATCCTCCCCGATTAGCACACGTGGAACGCGGGACCGCTCGCGGTCTTACATTTGTTCAAGATTGTTTTTTTAGTAACTTTGGGCATACAAAACATAGGTCCTGAAAAGGTCCTGAAACAAGTAAACCAAACACATATTCTCAGATATGGCAGACAGCAAGGACATAAGCCGCAGGAAGGCGCTTAAGATTTTCGGACTTGGGGCAGCAGCCCTGGCAGCAAGTGCAATGGATTTCAAGAACAATCCTTTCATGGACAATCTCCAGGCAAAGGCCCTTGAAGGGCAGATAACTCCGGTAGACAGGAGGAAGAACGTCAAGAACGGAGACCTTGTTTCAATGATAGGTTTCGGCTGCATGAGATTCCCTACCAACGGTCCTGGCCGCAACGCTCCCGTAGATGAGGCCAAGGTTCAGGAGCTTGTAGATTACGCATACGCACACGGCATCAATTACTATGACACCGCATACGTATACCACGGCGGAAAGAGCGAGGGCATAATAGGACGTGCCCTCAAGAAATATCCGAGAAACTCATACTTCCTGGCAGACAAGATGCCGGGCTACATGGTCAGGCAGAAGGAAGATGTTGAAAAGTTCTTTGAGGAGCAGCTCAAGAGGTGCGGAACAGACTATTTCGACTATTACCTGCTCCACTCCATTTCAGACATAAAGTCTTATGACAAGGTCTACGAGGAGATGGGCGGCTACGCCTACCTTGCCGAGCAGAAGAAGAAAGGACGGATCAAGAACCTGGGATTCTCCTTCCACTCAGACCGCAAGTGCTGGGAGCACATCATTGACCTGCATCCGTGGGACTTTGTCCAGATCCAGCTGAACTACATAGACTGGAAAGAAGACGGGGAATACCTCTACAATTCACTGGCCGAGAGAAAGATTCCTGCAGTAATCATGGAACCGCTCCTTGGCGGAAGACTGGCTTCTCTTTCAGAGCCTGCAAACAAGATCCTGAAGGCTAAGAATCCAGACAGCACCATTGCTTCCTGGGCTTTCAGGTATCTGGGCTCCCTCCCTGGAGTACTGGTATCGCTGAGCGGAATGACCTACATGGAACATCTTGTAGACAATGTAAAGACTTTCACAAACTTCAAGCCTCTCACCCTGGAAGAGCAGACAACCCTCCAGAGAGCCATCCTGGAATACCAGAGCTACAAGAGAATCAACTGTACGGCCTGCCGCTACTGCATGCCTTGCCCGTTTGAGGTTGAGATCCCGTCTGTCTTTGCCACATACAACAAGTTTGTGATGAACGGCACCGTTCCTAACAAGGACAGCCAGAGCCCTGAGGACTACGCCAGGAACAAGGCAGCCTTTGCCGATGCCTTCCGTAAGGAATTTGCATCCGGCGGAGGTCCTGAGCAGTGTGCAAGCTGCCAGGAATGTCTCTCAAAGTGCCCTCAGCATCTGCCTATCCCTGAACTCATGGAAAAGATCAGCAGCGAATTCTAATTATGGTAAAACAGAGTTTTGCAGTAAAGAACATGATGTGTGCCATGTGCGTGGCACACGTAAGAAAGGCAATTGAAGGTCTTGAAGGAGTCAAGGACGTGAACGTGAACCTTGCATCCAACAGCGCCCTCATAGAATATGACGAGAAGAAGATCAGCCCTGAGCAGATCAAGGAAGCCGTGGTTAGTGCCGGATATGATATGGATACCACTCCGCTTTCAGCAGCATCCGACAATACCGAAGACGAAAAAAAAAAAGTCAGAAGGCTTCTTGAAAAAACTGTTTGGGCGATAGTTGTCGCCATACCCATAGTTGTCATCGGGATGTCCATGGGGCATTCCGGTGATTCCTTTTTGCCTAAAAAAGCTGCAAACCTGATAATGTGGGGACTTGCCACGGTTTCCATATTCTTCTTCGGTCGCGATTTCTACATAAACGCCTGGAATCAGGCACGGCACGGCCACGCCAACATGGACACTCTGATTGCCCTTTCTACCGGAGTGGCATATCTTTTCAGCGTCTTCAACACCCTCTTCCCGTCTGTATGGACCAGGGCCGGTCTGGAGAGCCACGTCTATTTTGAATCCTGCGCGGTTATCATCGCCTTCATCCTGCTTGGAAGGCTTCTTGAGGAAAGGGCAAAGTATTCTACATCCTCAGCGATCAAGAAACTGGCCGGACTGACGCCCAAGAGAGTTACCGTCCTAAGACAAAGACCGTGCAACACCGAGGAGTGCTCCGGATTGGTTGAAATCGGGATCGACGAGGTTTTGGTTGGTGACGTTGTAGTTGTAAAGCCCGGAGAAAAGATTGCCGTAGACGGAAGCGTAATTGAAGGAGAAAGCTTCGTAGACGAGAGCATGCTCACCGGAGAAAGCATACCGGTTGGAAAGAAAGAAGGAGACAAGGTTTTTGCCGGAACCATCAACCAGATGGGAAGCTTCAACTTCAGGGCCGAGAAGGTTGGAGGGGAAACCTCTCTTTCCCAGATAATCCAGCTGGTGAGAGAAGCCCAGGGAAGCCGTGCCCCGAGCCAGAGGCTGGCAGACAGGATCGCATCGGTTTTCGTTCCTGCAGTAATGTGCATTGCATTGCTTGCATTCATCATCTGGAACATCTGCGGAATGGCAACTGGCAACAATTACCTGGTCTATTCCATCCTCACCCTGGTTACCGTACTGGTGATAGCCTGCCCATGCGCCCTGGGCCTTGCCACACCTACTGCAATCATGGTTGGCATAGGCAAAGGCGCCCAGAACGGCATACTCATCAAAGACGCCGAGGCTTTGGAGAATTTCCGCAAGACAGATGTTGTTGCCATGGACAAGACCGGAACCCTCACAGCCGGCAAGCCTGAAGTTACTGACGAGTTCTGGGCTGATGACGCTGAGGATCCGCAGAAAAAGAAGCTTCTCAGAAGCATTCTGGGAGGAATGGAAGCCTTGTCCCAGCATCCTATAGCCGAAGCCATAGCAAAAGTATTCCCGCATGGAGATGTTTCTGGAGTGGAAAACATTCCGGGAATGGGTGCAATATGTTCTGAGGCGGGAGAACGGTTCCTTGCCGGAAACCTTTCGCTGATGAAAAAAGAAGGTACGGTCATTCCGGATGCCATGGCAAAGAAGGCAGAAGAGTTTGAAAGCCAGGCAAAAAGTATAGTTTATTTTGCAGATAATGACAAGGTGGTAGCTCTCATAGCCGTAGCCGACAAGGTGAAAGAATCCTCAGCCCTGGCCGTAAGGGAACTCAAGGACATGGGAATAGAGGTAGTCATGCTTTCCGGAGACAATGAACGTACGGCAAAGGCCATCGCATCAGAATGTGGAATCACCCGGGTGATGTCTTCCATGCTCCCATCTGACAAGGAAGCGTTCATCAGGCAGCTCCAGAATGAGGGCAAGATGGTGGCTATGGTGGGAGACGGCATCAACGATTCCGCCGCCCTTGCCAGGGCCGACGTGAGCATCGCGATGGGCCATGGAAGCGACATTGCAATGGATGCCGCAAAAATCACCCTGACAGGCTCTGATTTGAGGAAACTCCCGTCTGCCGTAAGACTGTCGCAGAAAACTGTGAATACCGTTAAAATGAACCTTTTCTGGGCATTTATCTACAACATCATAGCTATTCCCATTGCAGCAGGCGTACTGTATCCGGTAAACGGATTCCTGCTGAACCCGATGATTGCCGGAGCCGCGATGGCCGCATCTAGCGTGTGCGTGGTAAGCAACTCGCTTCTGCTGAATTTCAGGAAGATCTGAGAGTTATTTGATAACCTTGAGGTTTGACACGTCTACAGGGAACTGGTAAACCTTTCCGTTCACAGGAAGGTTGACCAGGATGGTCTTTGCCGTAGGGCTGAACTTGGCATAGGCATAGCCGGTGATTGAAGTGTTTGGCTTTATCTGGTAATTGGTCAGATAGCCGATATTCTTGTTCAGGACCCTGGCGTTTGCCTCGTGGAAATAGCCAGGTCTCTTCCGAAGGTGCGGTGATGGCGGCGGTCCTGACGGTAGAAGGCCTCGTCTGTAATGGCCTCAAGAGTGATGGCGGTTGCAACTGACGCAGCGCTGATGCCAAACTGGGCCCAGCCCTGGCGGCTGTTCATCCTCCTGTGGAAATCGTTTTTTGAGAACAGCTTTATCTTTCCCTGAGGACTGTCTATGGAAGTGTTGTCAAATGAGAAGAACGCATCTTCAGGAGAGTTGTTCTGGATGTAGAGCTGGAGGACATAATACTTGCCGAAGTAATGCTGATAGCTCACGTCTATCGATACGTAGAGGCCGTTTATGGCATAAGCCCTGATTGTCTGGCCGTCCTTGGTCTTGTAGGCCTTGAGGTCTGAGGTTTCAGGGTCCCTCCAGACGGGCTCCTTTGTATCAGTGTCATACTCCACTGAATAGCCGCTGCCGCTCTGGGTGTAGGTATCTCCCACAAGTTCTCCGTTCTTGTACTCCCACTGCTTGCAGGTCTTGCCGTCTTCCTCAAATACTGTCTTTACACCGTCCAGCACTCCGCCCTTGTAGAATTCGTGCTGCTTCATCAGCCCGTTGTCGTAGTATTCGGTGTATTCTCCCTCGTTCTTGCCGTCTTTGAAAAACTGCTTGATCCACACCTTTCCGTTGGGATAATAGGCAATGAAACTGCCGTCGAAAACGGTTTTGGCATCGTCCGAAGGATCTATGGAAACCACCGTTCCGCTGGCCCTGAGGGTATTGTCCTTGGAATAGTAGTCGTTGAAGGAGTTATTGCTCTCCACAACCCTGTAATAGTCTGCAGAATCTCTCTGCATTACTCCGTAAGAGTTTGTGTCATAGTAATATATGCCTGCCCAGGAATCCTTGTTCTGACCAAGGCACAATACGCTGGCAAGCACCATCGCGGAGAAAAGAAACAACCTCTTCATAATCATTTCATTTTAAAAAAAACGGTATCGGACTATGAAGATACAAAAACTATGCTAAAAACATCCGGATTACACCGGCCTTTCTTCCAGCCAGCCGGCATAGGTTATAGGATCCCGGAACTGGCTCTCAACCTTTATCACGGCTGAACCGTCGTGATATACGGCAATCTTGAAGTAGAGCACTTCAGTGCTGACCTTGTTCCTCACCGTAAACTCCATAAGGGCGTAATACTTCTTGTAAGGCGGCCTGATAGTTACCTTCGGAGTTATGGAAACGTTGTCAGCATTCAGGGCTACGGCGTCTTTCTTGGAGAAAGAATACCTCAGCTCGCCTACGTAAGGAAGTTTGCACTTGAGGATGTCGTCCTTGATTGATATGGTGCATGGCTCACCTGCATCCTTTGCAGCCTGTTTTTCAGGTTTGATTTTTTCTATCTCGATGAAGAAATCCTTGTTCTCGATGGAGTTCAGCACGAGTTCATTTGCCTCGGCGGACATCTTGGAACCTGTGCCTCCGCATCCCGCTAAGCAGAATAAGGCAGCAGCCGCTACTGAGAGCATACGGACAGAAATAAACAATGTTTTCATATTTGTTTTTTTAGGATTGGTCAGAAACAGTTTTTCGGAGGAAAGCGGTACTGGGTCAGGCTGCCGTCTTTTCCCACGATGTAGAACTTCTGATTTGTAGTGGCGCTTCTGAGGCCTCCTTTCTCGGCGATGTAGGGCCCCACCTTGATATAATCGAAGTTCTCGATCCTGATGTCGGACGGGATGCTTTCAAAGCCGGAATACCAGCCAATCTTGAGATCCGGATGGTTCTGCCGGATATAGGCAGCCAGCGCATCTATCTTCCGGGGAGCCTGGTCTCCTCCCATGAAGCACACGCAAGTGATCCCCGACGAGTATTTTTCTATCAGGAGAGAAAGGAAGTGATCGTCCAGGGGCACACCCTCATCCCTCCAGAGCCAGGGACTGTGACAGCCCACACACTGGTGAGGACAACCCGAAATGTTCAGAGCAAGGGTTATCTGGTCGGGAATCTCCTGACAGACAATATCAAAATTATAGCACTTGATCACTTCTGTGAAACTATACCTCTACGTGAGCCTTCTCTTCCTTGAAAGCTTTCTCAGCCTTTGCGGTCTGCTCCATCTTCTGGACATCTTCCATGGTAAGGGCCGTGGCTATCTCGCCGTGGTCAGTTGCATAGTAGCGGCGGGCGGCCTCTTTCTGCCTTGCTGCAGAGAAGTTGCTGACTCTCTTCATGTAGCCGATGATACGGGTCATGTAGTCTACATTGGTGCTGTGGCAGTGAGGACACTCCTTCAGGTAACGCTTGTCTATGTGTCCGCAGTCGTTGCAGATGGTGTTAGGGATATTGAAGGTAAAGTAGTTGCACCCCTCCCTTGCCGCTACCTTCAGAAGCTGGCGGTACTGGTCTTTTGAAAGATGTTCCTCAAGGTTCATGTGAAGGGCGGAACCTCCTGTGAGGTGCTCTATGTATTTCTGCCCGTGGAGCTTGAACTTGTCCACGATGTTGAGTGTCTTGTCCTCTACGATGTAGAAGTAGCTGTTGTAGCAGTCTCTCGGAACAAAGTAACCGTCTTCCTTGTCCCACTTAGCATGCTTTACACCAACGTTCTCTGCAGGGATCATCTCGCAGTTGAACATCGTATCCTTGGTGCGGTACTTCTTGTTGTACTTCTCAACAAGTCCGAGAACTTCCTGAACGTAATGTGCGTACTCCGGATTGTCATCTATCTTGTAGCCCAGGAACTCGGCAGCCTCTACCAGACCGTTGATACCGACTGTCAGGTACTGCCTTCCGATGTTGATGTAACCGGCATCGAACAGAGGAAGCATGCCCTTTGCCTGAAGGTCTTTCAGGTTCTCATTGTAGGCAAGCTGAACCTTGTGTACGAGATCAATCACCTCGCCGAGGAATTCCAGGTAATCCATCTTGTGCTTAACGGCATACTGGATGCAGCGGTTGAGGTTGATGGTCAGCACGCTCTTGCTTCCGGTAGAAACTCCGCCGGCTCCAAGGGTGTAGCTGAATCCGTTGTCCTGGATCTCGTTCCTGAGGCGGCAGCAGCTTGAGAGTGAGTCTGCGTTGTCAGAAAGGTAGGTGAAGAACGAGTGGCCTTCGCTGTACATCTCTGCTGTAAAATCTCCCCACTCCTTGTCTTTCACGTCTCCATTCTCTGAAAGCAGGGCCATTGTCTCTACAGGGAATGTCAGAGGGGTCTTCAGCCTCTCGGCATTGAACCACTTCATGAACAGCTTCTGAAGCCAGCTCAGGCTCTCCCAATGAGGAGCGCTTCCGTCAGGGAAGCGGAATTCGCCGAACAGGCTCTCAAAATAATACTTGTCATAGTAAGCCACATTCCAGAACACTGCCTGGAAGTTTCTTGCTCCCGTTGGCTGGTTGATTGAGTATACCACCTGCTCGAAGCAGTCTGTGATCACCTTCTTGATGGACCTCTGCTTGAGAGAGAGGTCTACTATCTGGTCAGCCCTCTTGTAGTAATCTTCTCCGTACTCTTTCTGAAGGAAGTAGTTCATGTACATCAGGAACTCAGGAGTTGCGCAGGCGCCGCTGAGCATTGACGATACTATGAACACCAGGTTCACGAAACCTCCGCAGAAACTCTTGAGGTTGGTAGGCTTTGTTGAATTGCCGCCTATGCTCAAGGTACCGTTCAGGAGCCAAGGATACATGGTGATACTTGCACAGTAATTGGCAAGGGAGGTCTCATCATTCTTGTAGATGAAATGCTGAGACAGGAGTTTGAGGTACTTGTCCGCAAAGTCCTTTCCGTACATGTCCTTCAGACGGTCAGTCAGAAGACGCCTGTTCAGACGGATGAATCCTGCCTTCGGAATCTCGCCGATGAGGGTTGCTATATTCTTGTGCTCAACGTTTGCGTTGGCGTCGTACTTGCTTCCTGTAGCCGCATTGTCAGCCTTGCAGTAATTTACCAGAAAATCCAGCCTCTCCCTTGTATCACGGTCTTCTGTATGCCTCTGGCGATACAGCATGTAGTTCTTTGCTATCTGATAGTATTTCTCCTTCATGAGGGCAAATTCCACCTGGTTCTGAATCTCCTCAACGTTCATGCCGTTGCGGATGGCCACATGTGAAAGGATGATGGTAAGATCCTCATCGGATGCAAACCCGCCTGTTGCGAGAAAAGCTTTTCTAATTGCATTCTTTATCTTCTCGATTGAAAACACTTCCTGTTTTCCGTCCCTCTTGACAATAGAAATCTGACTGGCTGACATAAGTTAACAAATAGTTTTAACAGTATATTAATTTTTAGGTTCTAGCTAGTAGGCACCAAACCTCGGAGGGCTTTTGCGCAACACAAATTTAAGAATAAATATAC
>CACZFO010000032.1 GCA_902780455.1 uncultured Bacteroidia bacterium
AACTTTTGCAGAGGGCGGGTATAACTGTGGAACAGATAGATTCCGCCACCATCGAGACCCTTGCAAAGGAAAGGGATAAAGAACAGTAGGAGGATAGGACATGCCTGAGAAACTGAAGGAATTGCTTGACAACAAATGGTTCTGGGGCTTTCTGCTGCTCATGTGCGCTGCCCTTGTGGCGGGCCGCGTTTCCCGCTGCAGCAGGGAGCGTGGACGGGTGTATGCAGACCTGAGCCGGAGCCATTGGGCAAAGCTTCTTCTGGTCATGGACCAGGTGGAGAAGAATTACGTTGATACCATCAGCTATTCAGATGTGGTGGAAAAGGCCATACCGTCGCTGCTTCAGAGCCTTGACCCCCATTCGGTCTACCTTCCTCCAAGAGACCTTGAGGATGCTGAGGTTTCACTGGCCGGCAACTTCAGCGGCATAGGCATAGAGTTCAATGTCCCTAATGATACCGCAGTGGTTATCAGCGTAATACCGGGAGGCCCGAGCGAGAGGGCCGGCCTTATGAGTGGAGACAGGATCATCAGGGTGGACAAAAAGAACGTGGCTGGAGTCAAGTTCCCTCAGGATTCGCTGATGAAGATTCTCAGGGGGCCTAAGGACAGCAAGGTGAACGTTGGCATCAAGAGGGCCGGAGAAAAGGATCTTCTCAGTTTTGACATTACAAGAGGCATGATTCCGGTGCACAGCGTAGACGCCGCGTTGATGCTTACACCTTCACTGGGCTACATCAAGATTTCTTCATTCTCCGTAACCACATGGAGAGAATTCGTGATGTCCGCCCTCAAACTCAAGGAGGCGGGAATGACATCCCTTCTTCTGGACCTGAGAAACAATCCGGGAGGTTACCTTGACCAGGCATACAAACTTGCCAACGAGTTCCTCAACAAAGGAGATATGGTAGTGTGGATGCAGGGAAGGATGAGGCCAAAGACTGAATTCAGGGCAACCGGCGGAGGTCTTTTCCGCGACTTGAAACTTTATGTGGCCATAGACGAGAACAGCGCTTCTTCCAGCGAAATCGTAGCCGGAGCCATTCAGGACAACGACCGCGGTGTAATAGTAGGACGCCGTTCCTTTGGCAAGGGTCTTGTCCAGGAGCCTGTCTATTTTTCTGACAGCAGTGGAATAAGGCTCACTGTTGCAAGATATTACACTCCGTCAGGAAGGTGCATCCAGAAACCGTATTCGGCAGATTACAACTATGACATCCTGGAGCGCTACCAGAGAGGGGAGATGCAGAATGCAGACAGCATAAAGGTGAACGATTCACTCAAGTTCAGTACTGTCCATGGCCATACAGTGTACGGTGGAGGAGGAATCATTCCTGACGTATTTGTCCCGATAGACACCGTGGGTGTGACGGATTTCCTGATAAAGGTGAACCGCAGGAGCCTGCAGATGAAATTCAGCTCCATTTTTGCCGACAGGCACCGCGCCCAGCTCCAGCAGATAAGTACCCTGGAAGGTTTGGAAGAACTGTATGCCAGTGAAGACATCGGAAGGCAGTTCCTCCTGTATGCTGCATCGGAAGGAGTCAGGCCTGCTGAAGGCGAATGGGAACAGAGCGGAAACCTGCTGATACTCCAGATCAAGGGGCTTGTAGGCAGGTATTCATCCATGAAGGATGATGCCTTCTATCCTTATGTGCTCAGGACGGACAACCTTGCGGACAAGGTAAAGGAACTTGAAAATACCAAGAATTGACATTGCAAAACTTCATATTATGGCAAAGACAGTAGGATTGGCATCCGATCATGCCGGTTTTCAGATGAAAGAATATCTCAAAAGCCTTTTCAGGGACAATGGCTACCAAGTCAAGGACTTTGGCGCCTTTTCCTCAGAAAGCATGGACTATCCAGATACCGCACACCCTCTTGCAGAGGCTGTGGAGAACAAGGAAGTGGATTTTGGCGTGGCCATGTGCGGAAGCGGAAACGGCATCAGCATGACCCTCAACAAACATCAGGGCATCAGAGCGGCCTTGTGCTGGACTCCTGAACTGGGCGCTCTTGCAAAGCAGCACAACAATGCCAACGTCCTGACCCTTCCGGCAAGGTTCATCACCGAAGAAATGGCAAGGGACATCGTAAAGGCCTACATGTCTGCAAAATTTGAAGGTGGAAGGCATCAGCGCAGAATAGACAAGATTCCCGTAAAATGACGGATAACGGAGATATCCTGCAACCTCTTGTCATAGACCGCCGCAATCCACTGCGGCTGGAGAAATCCATGGAGGCCTATCCCAACGGGGTCATATTTCCTGTAGACAAACCCTACAGGTGGACCAGTTCCGATGTGGTCAGAAAGATAAAGTACATACTCAGGAACCATTTCCAGACAAAGAATGTGAAGATAGGGCATGCCGGAACACTTGACCCTCTTGCCACCGGCCTGCTGATTGTATGCCTGGGCAAAGCCTGCAAGCTTTCAGAAGCCCTGCAGGCAGAAAAGAAAGAATACCTGGCCGAGTTTACCCTTGGTGCCACAACTCCGTCTTTTGACAGGGAGCACCCCATAGACAGCCTCGGCGATGCTTCAGGCCTTACTCTTGAGGGAATGAAGGCCTGTGCGGAAAGTTTCACCTCCCAGACCGAGCAGCTTCCCCCGGCTTATTCTGCAAAATACGTCAACGGCACCAGAAGCTATTACCTGGCCCGGAACGGTGAGGACTCCGACCTCAAACCGGCACCCGTCAGGATTTATTCTTCAGAACTCGTGTATGCCAGAATCCCTCAGGCCGAAAACGTTTTCGGAGACGAATACATACTTGACTGTCTTGAAAGGCCGTCTTATGGCACAGACCAGGAGCATAACACCTTTGTGGTAAAGAAGAGGATTGCCAGTGAGGAGGACAATCCGGTCATCCGTTATACTGAAGATTCTGTCCTTTCTCCCCAGCAGATCAGGATGCTGCCGTCCGCAGTGCTGAGGATCAGCTGCAGCAAAGGAACCTACATCCGCTCAATGGCCCGTGACTTTGGAGCCATGCTCGGGTGCGGAGCTTTCATGTCTGCCCTCAGACGCACAGCCTCAGGCGGTTTCAGGGTGGAAGACGCCCTGGACGTAAAAGATTATTTTGGCAGTCTGTAACCTTTTCCTTTGTCTTGCGTATAATATTTTGCCTATCGTGCATGGGCTAAACAGCAATTTTATGAAATTATCACAGTTCAAATTCCCGTTCAGAAGCGACTTGATCGCCAAGGAACCAACCCGATTCAGAGATGACTGCAAGCTGATGGTTATGCGCCGCAGCTCAGGCAAAATAGAAAACAGATTATTCAAGGATATCCTGGACTATGCCAGGGAGGGAGACATCTTCGTTCTCAACGATACCAAAGTATTTCCTGCAAGGCTTTTGGGCAACAAGGAGAAGACCGGAGCCGAGATAGAGGTTTCACTGCTCAGGGAGCTCAACCGGGAGCAGAGGCTCTGGGACGTACTGGTAGATCCGGCCCGCAAGATAAGGATCGGCAACAAACTCTATTTTGGAGAAAACGACTCTCTTGTAGCTGAGGTCATAGACAACACCACATCCAGGGGCAGGACACTCCGTTTCCTGTTTGACGGAAGCTACGAGGATTTCCGCAACACGCTCTTCAGCGTTGGAGAACTTCCGATACCAAAGGAAATCCGCGAACATCCTAATGAAGAGGATGCAGAAAACTTCAACACCATATTTGCAAAGCACGAGGGAGCCATTGCAACTCCGGCTGCCGGGCTCCACTTCAGCCGCGAACTGTTCACCAGGATGGAGATAAAAGGCGTGGAGCACACCTTTATAACTTCACATGTAGGTCTGAGCAACTTCGGTGGAGTTGATGTAGAAGACCTTTCAAAGCACAAGATGGGGTCTGAGAGGGTCATAATCTCAGAAGAATCTGCAGAAAAGATCAACAAGGCAAAGGCAGAAGGCCATAAAGTGTTTGCAATAGGAGTTACCGTGGCCAGGGCCCTTGAGACTCCCGTTACCACAACCTGCAGGGTCAAGCCTCTGGACGGATGGACAAACAAGTTCATCTTCCCTCCTTATGACTTCAAGATCGTCGATGCGCTTGTAACCAACTTCCACTATCCGCTTTCAACAATGCTGATGTGCCAGTGTGCCTTTGGCGGTTACAACAAGGTTATGGCAGCCTACAAGCAGGCAATGCACGTAAAGGATCTGTCAAACCTGTATCGCTTTGGTATTTACGGCGATGCAATGCTCATTGTTTAATCGGTAAAACGGATATTATCCGTGTAATTATTTGCAAACGGGTACATTTTACCGTTTGGCAACCGGCTTCGGCGGCAGATTTTTATCTTGCCGCCGTTTTTTATTGGTGCTTGGATATGGAAACAGGGGAAAAGGCTCTGCTTTGCGCATTGAGCCGTGTGACGGTAGGGCATCCGTGTGCAGCCAGGAAACTTCTTGAAACGGCCGGCAGCGCGGAGGCTCTGAAAGAAGGCGGTCCAGATTTGGTAAGGGAAGTGCTCGGGGTGCCGGATGTGGGAGAAGTCCTCTTCTCAGAGGATATGACAGACTGGGGCAACAGGGAGGCCGAATGGTATGAAAGCAAGGGAGTGGAGGTGCTTTCAATCCTTTCTCCATCCTATCCCAAAAAGCTGCTGGATACTCCTTTTGCCCCTGCCGTTCTCTATTTCAGGGGAACAGCTGAGCTGGGAGATACTGCAAGAAAGTCGCTGAGCATAGTGGGAACACGCATGGCCTCATCCTATGGAAAAGAATGCTGCTCGGCCATTGTTTCAGATATGGCCCGGATATGTCCGGATGTCAGGATAGTGAGCGGACTGGCAATAGGAATAGACGGAGCGGCCCACACGGCGGCACTGGACTGCGGACTGGAAACCCTGGCGGTACTGCCATGCGGCATAGACATGATCTACCCGTCTTCACACAGGAGCCTGGCGGTAAGGATTCTGAGTCAGGGAGGCATTCTTACCGAGTATCCGAGAGGAGTCAAGCCGCTAAGGTTCAATTTCCTGCAGCGTAACCGCATAATTGCCGGCATATCCGATGCCCTCCTTGTGGCCGAGAGCCGCATAAGCGGAGGTTCCATGAGTACGGTAGAGTATGCCTCTTCATACAACAAAGACATATTTGCCGTGCCGGGAAGGATGACCGATGCTAATTCCTATGGATGCAATTACCTGATTAACAAGAATGTGGCTCAGATATGCCTGAACGCCTCCACAATTGTTTCATCCATGGGCTGGAGTGAGGCCCGCCTTTCTGACATAAAGGCTCAGCCGGACCTCTTTTCTTCTTCCGATAGCTTGAAGGAGAAATTATTGCTATCTTTATCATCTGTTAGAGGAAAGACCATGGACCAGCTATCCATGGAATCGGGTGCAGATGTTTCCGGGCTGAGCCTGGCGCTGCTGCAGTTGGATATAGAAGGGAAGGCCCGCAAGGATTCCTCCGACCGTTGGTTTAAGGTATAGTTATGCAGTTTATTGATACTCACACCCATCCGTATGATGAGGCATTTGACCAGGACAGGGACCAGGCAATGCTCAGAGCCATGGAGAGCGGAGTGGGGCGTTGGATTTTCCCGGCCATAGACTCCACTTCTTTCAAGGCCCAGCTTTCCTTGTGGGAGAAGTATCCCTCAAGAGCCTTCATGGGAATGGGCCTTCATCCTACATCCGTTGGAGAGAACTGGAAGGAAGAACTGAGGTTTGCCATGGAGGAACTTGATTCCAATCCCGACAGGTACGTTGCCGTAGGGGAGATAGGGCTGGACGCCTACTGGAGCCGCGAGTTCATGCAGCAGCAGAAAGAGGTGCTTGACGCCCAGCTCCAATATGCTTCTTCCAAGGGGCTGCCGGTGATAATCCATGAGCGGAGTGCCACGGAGGAGATGCTGGACATCATGCAGGCCTACAAAGGGCGTCTGGGAGGAGTCTTCCACGCTTTTACCGGAAGCGTTGAGACTTACCGCAGGATAAAGGCCCTGGGCGGGTTCAAGGTTGGAATAGGCGGGGTCGTGACATTCAAGAACGCCGGCATAGCCCGTACAGTAGCTGACATACCCCTTGAAGACATATTGCTGGAAACGGATTCGCCGTACCTTACTCCCGTACCTTACCGGGGCAAGCGCAACGAGAGTTCCTATATCCCGTTCATCGCAGCAAAGGTCGCTGAGATTAAAGGTGTTGAAATAGAGAAGGTTGCCGAGGTTACCACTGCAAATGCAGAGAACCTGTTCGGCCTTCCTCATATCGGACAACAATAACACAGACATATGAAACGTTCTATTTTGATGATTTATACCGGTGGCACCATCGGAATGAAGCAGGACGAGAAGACCATGGCTCTTGTTCCGGTGGATATCAGCCAGATAGAGGTGGAGGTGCCGGAACTGAAGAAATTCGGCTACAAGATAGATACCTGTTCTTTTGATCCGGTCATAGACTCTTCAGACATAACTCCGGACTTCTGGGTAAAGCTCTGCCACATCATCAAGGCAAACTATTCCAGATACGACGGTTTTGTAGTCCTTCATGGTACAGACACCATGTCCTACACCGCTTCTGCCCTGAGTTTCATGCTGGAAGACCTTTCCAAGCCGGTGGTCCTGACAGGCAGCCAGCTTCCTGTGGGCATGCTCCGCACAGACGGCAAGGAAAACATAATATCCTCCATAGAGATTGCTGCAGCCAGGGATGCCCAGGGGCACCCTATGGTTCCGGAGGTGTGCATCTACTTTGAGAGCCAGCTTTACAGAGGCAACCGCACCACCAAGTACAATGCAGAGAATTTCAGGGCTTTCCGTTCTGCAAACTATCCGGTCCTGGCAGACGTAGGTATCCATATAAAGTACAACCGCCATCTGGTCCGCTATCCTCAGGATTGGAGCAAACCTCTTAAAATCAGGGAGAAATTGGACACTAACGTAGCCGTCCTGAAGATCTTTCCTGGAATAACCCGCCAGGCCGTAGAAGCGGTCATGGAGACCAAGGGCTGCAGGGCAGTGGTCCTGGAAACCTTTGGAAGCGGGAACGCTCCTACCTCTGACTGGTTCCTTTCTACAATGAAAAAATATGTGGACAGGGGCATGGTGATAGTCAACGTTACTCAATGCCAGGCAGGCAAGGTAGACATGGGAGCCTATGCTACCGGCGTGGGGCTGAGGAGCATAGGGGTAATAAGCGGTTTTGACGGCACTACTGAAGCCACCCTGTGCAAGCTCTTCATGCTGCTCGGAAGGTACTCTTCTCCGGAAAAAATAAAAAAGGAGATGCAAAAGGCCCTCAGGGGAGAAATATCGTGCATTTGACAAGGAAACCAATTTTTTCTCGGCGATTGTCTCCGCTGAAAGAAAATTTTTGCTAACTTGCACATCGTTTCTGCGGGAAACACTTTACAAGCAAACAAATAATAACTGATAAACATTGTTTAATACTTTAATCACAACAACATTTATGAAAAAACTTTTCATGTTTTTGGCAGTTGCAGGTCTGATGGCTATAACTGCCCAGAACGCAGTAGCTCAGGATCAGAAAACTGAGGAGAACGCAACTGAGCAGGTAGCTCCAGCTCAGGAGGAGGCAGCTCCGGCTCCAGCTGACCAGAACATTTTCAATCAGAAGTCAGACAAGCCTCTTTATCAGCAGATCAAGACCAAGTTCATCGAAGGTGGTCCTGCATTCATGGTATGGGTTGTTCTCTGCCTTATCCTCGGTCTGGCAATCGCTATCGAGAGACTTATCTACCTTTACAGCGCTACTACCAACACCAAGAAGCTTCTTGGCCAGGTTGAGGACGCCCTCAAAGAAGGTGGTATCGAGAAGGCAAAGGATGTTTGCCGTGACACCAAGGGTCCGGTTGCCTCTATTTTCTATCAGGGTCTTCTCCATGCAGACGAAGGTCTGGAGAGCGTTGAGAAGAACGTTACTGCATACGGCGGAGTTCAGATGGGTCAGCTCGAGAGCGGTCTTTCTTGGATAGCTCTGTTCATCGCCCTTGCTCCTATGTTGGGATTCTTGGGAACAGTAGTAGGTATGGTTGGCGCATTCGACGCTATCGAGGCTGCTGGTGATATTTCTCCAACCGTTGTTGCTGGTGGTATCAAGGTCGCTTTGATTACAACAATCGCCGGTTTGATCGTAGCTATCATCCTTCAGATTTTCTACAACATCATCGTTGCAAAGATCGACTCCCTCGTCAACTCAATGGAAGATGCTTCCATCAGCTTCGTTGACATCCTTACCAAATACAACAAGAAATAATTAATCAACGCGAAATGAAAAATAAAGCGAAAATAATTCTCTATATACTGCTCGCGATATCAGTGGTTATCGGCATTGTATTCCTCTTCACCAACAAAGGCGAAGGTGACGGTACAATGGTTTCCCCACTGCTTAACTGGGCGTATATTCTTCTTGGTATCGGCATCATACTGGCTGTATTCCTGCCAATGATCTACCGTACCGGAAAGGGAGGCAAGAAGACACTGATCAACATCGGTATCTTCGTTCTGGCGCTTGTCATTTCCTATGTGCTTGCTTCAGGTAATGAAGTTGCACTTTCAGCAAGCGTTGAGAAGCCTACACACGCAGTCCTTAAGATGACGGACACTGTCCTCATCATGTCAATCATCCTGCTGGTTGTAGCTATCCTTGTTACAATCTTCGGAAGTTTTTTAAAGAAAAGATCTTAATCAGAATTTAGAATGGCTAAGAAAACACCCGACATCAATGCTTCCAGCCAGGCCGATATAGCCTTCCTGCTCTTGGTGTTCTTCCTTATCACCACAACTATGGATGTGGACAAGGGTATTCCGAGGAAACTTCCTCCTATGCCTGAGGAGAACCAGCAGCAAGAGGATATAAAGATCAACCGTAGGAACATTGTCGTTGTGAAGATCAATTCACAGGACAGGATCATGGTTGGTTCTACGCCTACTGATGTAAGCCAGATAAAGGATATGATAGTTGAGGCCCTGACAAACCCTAGCGATAACCCTAATCTGCCTGAGAAGGAAGTAAAGAGTATCCAGGGTCTGGGTAATTATCCGGTATCAAAAGGTGTCGTATCATTGCAGAATGACAAGGGTACTTTGTACAATACGTATATCCAGGTTCAGAATGAGATCGTGAGAGCAATCAACGAGATCAGAGACCAGTTTGCTACCCAGCATTACGGCAAGAAGTACGCACAGTGTGATGAACGTCAGCAAAAAATTGTCAAAGAGGCTATTCCTCAGAATATTTCCGAGGCAGAGCCTAAGGACGTTAAAGGTAAAAAGTAAGGAGGTATCAAATGGGAAGATTTAGAAAAAACGGTAAGAAGGCAGCACCTGCTATAAGCACTGCATCCCTTCCGGACATCGTGTTCATGCTCCTGTTCTTCTTCATGATATCCACTTCATTCCGTCAGACAGACAAGTTGGTTCAGGTTAAACTTCCTGGAGCAACCGAGAATGTAAAGCTTGAAAGAAAGGATCTGACTTCCTACATCTACGTAGGTTCTCCTATCCCTTCAAAGCAGGCTCAGTACGGAACGGATTCACGAATCCAGCTTAACGACTCCTACAAGACAATCAATGAAATCCGCGACTTCGTTGCAGCCGAGAGAGAGTCTCTCCAGGAAGGCGACAAGGAGCAGATGACCATTGCTATCAAAGCTGATGAGAATGTCCGCATGGGTATCATCACCGATATCAAACAGGAACTCAGACGTTGTTCCGCCCTCAAGATTATGTATGTAGCTCGTCAGAGAGAAGCTTTAAACTAATCTTAAGGCAGTTAGAAACGAAGCGGGATGTCACGTGGCATCCCGCTTTTTTTATGTCCATGCTCAGTCTGTCTTGATTTTTTTAGTAACTTTCGCAGTTAAATGTGCACTGATATGGAACGTAAATATTCTTTCTTCAAGACGGCATTCTGTCTGATAGCTGCAATTCTCTTTGTATCAGCATCTTTTGCTCAGCAAAAGGCTGAACCTAAAGAGCAGAAGGCCAAGTATGTATTTCTTTTCATCGGCGACGGAATGGGATTCGCCCATGTGGGCCTCACGGAAGCATACCTGGCCCACAAGAAAGGAGTTATCGGGAGCGAGCCTTTGCAGTTCACCCAGTTTCCGGTTCTTGGAATGGCTACCACATTTTCCAAGTCCAATATCATAACATGTTCATCTGCAGCTGCAACTGCCCTGGCATCGGGAATAAAGACCAATAACAACACTGTAGGTGTCTATCCTGACAGCATTCCGGTTTACCAGATATCCTATAAGCTGAAAGACCTGGGATACAAGATCGGAATCATGACCAGCGTTACCATAGACCACGCCACACCGGCTGGATTCTACGGGCATAACATCAAGCGCAACAATTATTATGAACTGGCCATGGAGCTCCCGGAGAGCGGTTTTGATTTCTTCGGCGGCGGCGGATTCCAGGGAGCAACTGACAAGGACAGCCAGAAGGCTGCCCAGAAGGAGAAGGACATCTACTCCAAGGTTGCCGAGTTCGGCTACACCGTAGCTTACGGTCTTGACGAGTTCAATGCCAAGAAGGCTTCTTCAAAGAAGATGATTCTCTTGCAGAAGAAGGAGAACAAAGACAAGATACTCCCTTACGTAATAGGCCGCAAGAGTGACGACCTCACCCTTGCCCAGGTTGTAAGTTCTGCCATTGATTATCTCTACACCCCGGACGGGAAGGGTTTTTTCATCATGGCCGAGGGCGGAAAGATAGACTGGGCCGCCCACGTCAATGACCCTGCCGGAACCATAATGGAAACCATAGACATGGACAATGCCGTGAAGGTTGCCTATGAATTCTACAAGCAGCACCCTGATGAGACATTGATAGTCATAACCGCAGACCATGAGACCGGCGGACTGTCCCTGGGCAAGAAATCAGGCTACAGATATTATCCGGAAGTTCTTGACAAGGCGATGCAGCATTATACCAAGGAGGAAATCTCCGCCGAGAACTACATGACAAGGGAAGTCCTTGACACTCTCAGCGACAAAGCCCGCATAGGCTGGTCTACAAGGAGTCATACCGGAATATACGTACCTGTATTTGCAGTTGGAGCCGGCAGCCAATTGTTTGCCGGAAGGATAGACAATACCGACATTCCGAAGAACATAATCAAGGCAATGGGAGCCGTTGTTCCTTACACAGACCATTACTACAAGAGAAAGGCTGTGTTTGACAAGGAGAGCCCGATTACCGAAAACGACATAGTATTCCTTGGCAATTCCCTTACCGAAGGCGGAAACTGGGTTTCATACTTCCCTGACGTGGAAGCCAAGCTTCAGAAGAAGGGTGGCGGAATCCGCAACCGCGGAATCGTGGGCGACACCTTCGGAGGCATCGATGCCCGTCTGGACCAGATTCTTCCGGGCCATCCTAAGACGATATTCTTCATGTCAGGAGCAAACGACGTCAGCCATAACCTCACAGCCGATTCTATTGCCAACGGCATTATGGGCGTAGTCCGCAGGATCAAGGCGGAGAGCCCTAAGACAAAGGTTTACCTGCAGAGCCTTCTCCCAATCAACGAGAGTTTCAAGCGCTACCGTCTGCTTACCGGCAAGACCGCCATGTTCTCAGAAATCAACGCCAAGCTTGAGGCCATGTGCAAGCAGGAGAAGGTTACCTTCATAAACCTCTATCCGCTGTTCCTGACCAACGGACCGGCAGATTTGGCCCTCCCGGCAGACCAGCAGGTACTCAATCCAAAGATTACAAGAGACGGCCTGCACGTGACCAAGGAAGGTTACAAGATATGGCAGGAGGCTATCAGGAAATATGTAAAATAATCGCGATTAATAAAAAGATACAGACTGAAAATAAGGAGATTATATTATGGGTGAATTTACACGCAAGAGCATTAAGCAGCTGTTCTGCGAGCAGCCGGGAAGTGACGTGACTGTCAAAGGTTGGGTAAGGACAAAAAGAGGAAACAAGAACGTGTCCTTCATAGCCCTCAACGACGGCAGCACCATCCGCAACATGCAGATAGTCTGTGACGGACAGAAGTTCTCCGAGGATCAGATGAAAGACATCACCACCGGAGCCTGCCTGTGCGTGAAGGGCAAGCTGGTTGAAAGCATGGGAAAAGGCCAGAGCGTTGAAGTGCAGGCCGACAGCATAGAAATTTACGGCAAGGCCGATCCTGCAGACTATCCTCTGCAGAAGAAGGGCCATTCCATGGAGTTCCTCCGCGAGATAGCTCACATGAGGATGAGGACCAACACATTCGGATGTGTGATGAGGATCCGCAACGCCATGGCATTTGCCATCCATAAGTACTTCAACGAGCACGGATTCTTCTACCTCCATACCCCTCTGATTACCGAGAGCGACTGCGAGGGTGCAGGCGAGATGTTCCAGGTTACCACCATGGACCTCAAGAACATACCGCTCAACAAGGAAACCGGCGAGGTGGATTACTCAAACGATTTCTTTGGCAAGCAGACGGCCCTTACGGTAAGCGGCCAGCTTGAAGGAGAACTAGGAGCAACCGCCCTCGGAAAGATCTACACATTCGGTCCTACATTCAGGGCCGAGAACTCAAATACTCCGCGCCACCTTGCAGAGTTCTGGATGATTGAGCCGGAGATGGCCTTCTATGACAACTTTGACAACATGGAACTCGCCGAGGATTTCATCAAGTCTCTGGTGCAGTACGCTTTGGACAACTGCATGGAAGACCTCCAGTTCCTCAACGACATGTTTGACAAGGGCCTTATCGAGAGGCTGCGCAGCGTAGTGGGCATCTCATTCCAGAGAGTAACCTACACAGAGGCGGTAGACATCCTGGAAAAGAGCGGGGAGAAGTTCGAATTCCCTGTCCACTGGGGCACCGACCTCCAGAGCGAGCATGAAAGATACCTGGTTGAGAAACATTTTGGCAAACCGGTCATCCTCACCGATTTCCCTAAGGAGATCAAGGCCTTCTACATGAAGCAGAACGAAGACGGCAAGACAGTCCGCGGAATGGACGTCCTCTTCCCTAAGATCGGCGAGATCATTGGCGGAAGCGAGAGGGAGAGCTCATACGAGAAGATCATGAACCGCATCAAGGAACTCAACATGGACACTACCAACCTCTGGTGGTACCTCGATACCAGAAGATGGGGAACCTGCCCTCACGCCGGATTCGGCCTGGGCTTCGAGCGCCTTCTGCTCTTTGTAACCGGAATGCAGAACATCCGCGACGTGATACCGTTCCCTCGTACACCTAAGAACGCTGAGTTCTAGGCAGAAAAGAGATATTTTAGCAACAGGTCACACAGTAAAAACAACTATAACATGCTGATAATAGGAATAGCCGGCGGAACAGGTTCCGGCAAGACAACGGTAGTAAGAAAGATTAAGAACCTGCTCAAGGAAGAAGATGTAGCCGTAATCTCACAGGATTCATACTACAAAGACAGCAGCCACCTTACTCCGGAGCAGAAAGCCGTAAACAACTTTGACCATCCAAACTCCATAGACTGGGACCTTCTGGTGTCTGACCTTGCAAAGCTCAGAAGCGGCCAGGCCATAGAGTCTCCGGTCTATTCCTACATCACATGCTCCAGGTCCACTACGGAAACCGTTCATGTGGAGCCGGCTACCATCATAATCGTAGAGGGAATCCTCATCTTCACCAATGAAGAGCTCAGGAAACTCTTTGACATCTCCATCTTTGTGGATGCCGATGCAGACGACCGCCTGGGAAGGGTGATCCAGCGCGACATCGAAGAACGTGGAAAGACCATCCAGCAGGTTCTCAAACGCTACCAGGAAACCGTAAAGCCGATGCACCTGCAGTTCATAGAGCCGAGCAAGAGGTATGCAGACATCATCGTACCTCAGGGAGGCCATAACAGGGTAGCTATCAGCATCATAATCGCGACCATAGAAAAAGCCCTGCTCACCAGGGGAGAATAAGGAGGCAGTGTTTCCTGCAAGGGGAGATGCCAAGTATGAAAGCCGGTAATGGAAGAAAAGAAGATTATATCGGACGAAGACCTTGCGCGGTTTGCCAAGTCTGACCGCCTCAGCCGTCGTGCCGGTATCTATCTTACCATCATCTTCCATCTTCTTCTGATAATAGTCCTTCTGATCTTTTCCATCTCCACCATAACCAAGGGGGAGGTGTCTTTCGTCACCGATTCCGAAGGCCAGATCCACAAGCAGCGCCAGGAAGAAGAGCAGCGCCGCCAGGAGGAAATCAAGGCCCTGGCCAAGGCACAGCTGGAAGACCAGCTGGCCGGGCGTCCGGTTACCACCTACAAGGCCGTTGCCGTAAACCGCAGCAGCCGCCAGCTCAAGGATGACCGCAATACAGACGCCGACAAACTCTACAAAGATGCCCAAGACCTCCAGAACCGCATAAAAGAGGCCGCAAAAATCAAGGTTCCGGACGGATCGGAAGATGTGTCCGTTTCATCCGAGAAAAGTGAAGAAAAGGCCGAAAGCAAGCCTTATCAGGGCCCTTCCGTTCTCTATTGGATTCTCGATGGGCGCAGAGCCTTCTCCCTGCCTATTCCTGTTTACAAATGCCGAGGCGGAGGAGACGTTACTATCCAGATATATGTAGGAAGGAACGGCTACGTCCAGAAGGCCCTGGTACTGGGCGATGTTTCCGTACCGGATGAATGTGTCCGCACAGCCGCCCTGAATGCCGCTAAACGTTCAAGATTTTCCAAAAGCGATACGGCAGACGATCCTCAGATCGGCCAGATAACCTACCGCTTCATCGCCCAGTAAATGTTCATTTGACAAATAACAAAAGCACCCCTGGAGAACCAGCGGGTGCTTTTCAATTAGTTAAGCTACAAGGTTTGATCTCGCAGACTTATTCGGCCTTAGCTTCAGGGCATACCTTTGTAGAATCGCACTGAGCTTTTCCTTCAGGGCAGTTTCCTCCGTGATGATGGTGCTTATGACCCTTCGGTCCAAAGCATGGAACGGCCTTGGTTGCAGGGAAAGCTTTTCCCCAAGCCTTCAGGGCGCTGCCGTCAGCGGCCTTGATCTCCTTAACCTGGTTGACCTTTACGTCAGGAACTGCAACCTCAGGGCACTTCTCAGCCTTCTCGCAATCAGCGTGCTTACCGTCGCACTCAGCCTTAGCCTCAGGGCATGCAGCTTTTGTAGAATCGCACTCAGCATGCTTGCCATCGCACTCAGCGTGCTTACCGTCACACTCGGCCTTAGCCTCAGGGCATGCTGCTTTTGTAGAATCGCACTCAGCACCTTCGCATGCTGGCTTCTCAGCGCAAGCCTTCTTCAAAACGATAACTACAAACTGTCCGTCTACGCTCTTAGGGCCTTCGCACTCCTTTGCTTCTTTCTTGCAGTCTTTGTGCTCACCGTCGCAGTCAGCATGCTCACCGTCGCAGTCAGCGTGCTTTCCATCGCAGTCTGCATGCTTTCCGTCGCAGTCTGCATGCTTACCGTCGCACTCAGCGTGCTTTCCATCGCAGTCTGCATGCTTTCCGTCGCAGTCTGCATGCTTACCGTCACACTCGGCCTTTGCCTCAGGGCATGCTGCTTTGGTAGAATCGCACTCAGGCTTTTCACCCTTGCACTCAGGCTTTTCCGGAGGAGTCGTGATGTCCTTGTCAGTAACAAAGACAGTCTCTATCTCCTGTCCTTCTACCTGGAACGCATCTGCTGAAACGCTCTCTGCAGAAACAGCCTTTGCATACTTTACAACTACAGCTGCAGGCTGTCCGTCAGGACCTGCAACCACTGCGGTTACGCTCTCAGGTTTTCCTGAGCATGAAGTAAGAAGCAGACCTGCTGCAGCTACTCCAACCATTGAAAGGATAATGTTCTTTTTCATGTTGCAATTATTTATAGTGTTGTATTGTTCGGCGATGGTGCTCTATAACTTTCTGATTCTCAGCTGCTCCCCAAATAAGAGGTTCCGTATTCAAGGTCTTGTTTAGGTGTGTGCTGATACTCAGGTACTTGCAGGATACCATCGCCGAGCTCTCCCCAATCCGTTGAACGGCAGACGGAATCTGCTGGTTTAAAGGTACTGGTTTTGACAAAGGAAGGCTAGCAGAGTGGTGGAAAAATCGGCCGAAATAGTTAAATTTGCGTATAAACTTAATTTTTTTGAAACACTATGAGCAAGGGAAAGATTCTCCTTACCGGAGCTGCTGGATATATCGGTTCACATACATGGGTTGAACTTTGTCAGGCCGGATACGATGTTGTAGGCGTGGACAATTTCTACAATTCAGAACGGGATGTGGTTGAAAGGATATCAAAGATCCTGGGCCACGAGGTCATGTTTGAGGAAGCGGACTGCTCTGACATCCAGGCCTTCGGCAAGGTATTCGCGAAGCATTCCGACATTGTCGGAGCTGTACATTTTGCAGCGTGCAAGGCGGTAGGGGAAAGCATAGACAAGCCGTTGCTCTATTACCGCAACAACATAGTTTCACTCCTGAACCTCATAACTCTGATGACGGAAAAAGGCAAGAAGGCAAACATAGTCTTCTCTTCTTCCTGCACGGTTTACGGTCAGCCTGACAAGGAACATCTGCCTATTGCTGAGAACGCTCCGCTTAAAAGAAGCCTCTCTCCATACGGCAAGAGCAAGCAGATGGCAGAGGAGATCCTTTCCGACAGCGTAATAGCATACCCGAACCTTAAGGTCTGCGCCCTGAGGTACTTCAACCCCATAGGTGCCCATCCTTCCGCTCTCATAGGAGAACTCCCAAGAGGAGTGCCCCAGAACCTGGT
Organism: uncultured Bacteroidia bacterium; assembly: GCA_902780455.1. Taxonomy (GTDB): domain Bacteria; phylum Bacteroidota; class Bacteroidia; order Bacteroidales; family UBA932; genus Egerieousia. The sequence continues at coordinate 16,720 of CACZFO010000032.1, forward strand.
ACCGTTCGTAACCCAGACGGCTGCCGGAATCAGAGACCACCTGAGCGTCTTTGGAGACGATTACAACACTCCTGACGGAAGCTGCATAAGAGACTACATCTACGTGGTGGACCTTGCAAAGGCTCATGTAAAAGCCATAGACAAGTTGCTCGGCGATGATGCCAATGCTCCTGTAGCGATAGATGAACCTACGTATGTTGAAGCAGCAAAGACCGGCCGCTGGTCCGTATATAACCTGGGAACCGGTAAAGGTCTCAGCGTACTTGAGCTAGTACACGGTTTCATGAAGGCAACCGGAGTAGACCTTCCTTATCAGATAGCACCAAGGAGACAAGGTGACATAGAACAGGTATGGGCCGATCCTAGAAAGGCAGAACGCGAACTCGGATGGAGGGCCGACACTCCTATAGAAGAAGTCCTGCTCTCCGCCTGGAACTGGCAGAAAACGCTGTAACGATCAAGGGGAGCAGCTCTCAAGAAGCTCTGAAGATATTCCTATGCTGTACTTGCTCAGGGTGAAGAATCTCTGAAGAAGTTCCTATGCTAACACTGTTCAGTGCGGAACAACTCTGAAGAAGTTTCTATGCTAACACTGTTCAATGCGGAACAACTCTGAAGATATATTCTACTCAATAAGAAGAACCGTCCTCGGCGATGGTGCTTTGTAACTTGCTGATATACAAGGGTTCCCTAAATAAGAGGTCCTTTATTCGAAGTCTTATTTAGGGAGGTGTTGATATTCAAATACTTACAAGATACCATCGCTGCTGTGCTCTCACTCCATCGCCGTGTGCTCTCACTCCATCGCTGCTGTGCTCTCACTCCATCTCTGCTGAGCTCTCACTCCATCTCTGCTGAGCTCTCACTCTATCGCCGGTGTGCTCTCACTCCATCTCTGCTGAGCTCTCACTCTATCGCTGCTGAGCTCTCACTCCATCGCTGCTACTCCTTATATCCTAATCATTATCTTGCTTATGTCCTAATCATTACCCTGCGGGTTTTCGTGGGGTAATATTTTTAAATTTGTGTAGTTTTCCGTTGAGTTCTGCGTCTAATGGGCAAACAAACAAGACAGACTATGACAGAAAAAGATTTTGAACGGATGGTCAGGGAACATAAGGGGACGATATACACCGTCTGCTACATGTTCTCGCAGGACAAAGAAGAGGTAGCCGACCTCTTCCAGGAGATTCTTATAAACCTGTGGAAAGGCTCCGGTACTTTCCGCGGAGAAAGCAGTCTGAACTCCTGGATCTGGAAGGTGAGTCTGAACACCTGCATTTCTTCAGACCGCAAGAAAAGGCGCTTGCCAAGACAGGAACCTCTATCTATGAAGATAGACCTGTTTGAAGACCGGGATACGGTTTCTATTCAGGCCAACCTTTTGAAAGACAGGATTTCCAAACTCGGACCGTTTGACAGGGCCATAGTCCTGCTCTGGTTGGAAAACCTGAGCTATGAAGAAATAGGCCAGATAGTGGGAATCAGTACCAAGAATGTCTCTGTCCGTCTTGTCAGAATCAAGGAACAATTAAAAAAGATGCAGTAAAATGGAAAAAACAGACAACATACTCAAGGAAATGCAGCAGCAGTTGCAGCAGCTCAAAGATAAAATCAGCGGAGAAACTATCGTCAACGACAAACTCCTTAAGAACGCCTACAGGAAGACTTTGGGCAGCCTTCAGAGAAAGGCTCTCCGCCAGACTGTAATCGGTGTGGTAGCAATGCTCCTCTGCCTCAATCTCCTGAACATCGGTTTTTCAATACCTTTCGTTTTCGCGACAGAAATCATGCTGGCCTTCTGCCTGGCAGCTACCATCGTGATAAATAGAAGGCTTCCTAGAATGGACACTGACCTTATAACGGCAGCCAAGGGAATAGTCCGCTTCAAGAAAGGTTACGCAAACTGGCTCTGGATAGGGATTCCTCTTCTAGTAGTCTGGATGGGTGGAATGTGCTACGAGATTATGAAGAACGAAAACTTTCCTTCAGAAGCAAGGGTGCCGATGCTCATAGGCCTGGGAGTGGGACTGGTTATCGGAGGAGTTGTAGGGTTGGTGCTTCGTCACAACATCCTCAGCAAGTCTGACGAGACACTTGCCCAGATCAGGGATCTTACATCAGATAATTAGGCTCGGCGATGGTTCATTGAAGAGGGAAAGTGTTCTTGAATTGAGGGCATCTGGCGCAGATGCCCTTTTTTGCCCAGTTTCGGTTGCGGAAGGCCTGGAACTTGTTTTTCCAAGAACATTGAAAGAGATAAAGTTTATACGATAAACGCTACATTTGAATAGATCAGTTGCCGGTGCGGCGGTAGTGGCAGCTCAGCGGGCCATCATGCCAGTTGTGCATTCCGCCGCCCAGGCAGTTCTTGAATTGAGGGCATCTGGCGCAGATGCCCTTTTTTGCCCAGTTACGGTTGCGGAAGACCTGGAACTTGTTTTCCCAGACTTCGTAGAGATTGTCTTGGTAGATGTTGCCTTGGGAGAAAACATCGCGGTCTATGTTAGGGCATGCGCAGATGCGGCCGTCTATCAGGACTGAAGCGATGTTGATTCCTGCATGGCAGAAGAATCTTACGGGGCGGACTTTTTCCTCATAACGTCCAAGATAACCCTCACAACTGAACGCTACGTCCAGGAGTGCCTG
>CACZFO010000033.1 GCA_902780455.1 uncultured Bacteroidia bacterium
AGAGTCCGCTGGCGCAGATACCTTTAACTATATTTGCAATGGGTACAGCAAGCGGAACACTTACATGGAACGGCACAGACGGAAAGCCCGTTGCATTGAACTGTGAAATACCGTTTTTCTCACGCTTTACAGCTATTCGGCTTTATTTTGCTCAGAACGGACTTGACCTGCACAGTATAGAATTCAAGCTTGTTCGTGAAGCTGATGACATGGACCTTGCTTTTGCGGAGGATAATTAATAATGAATATACAGATATTTGGAACTAAAAAATGTTTCGACAGCAAAAAAGCTGAGAGATACTTCAAGGAAAGGGGAGTAAAGTATCAGTTTATAGACATGAAGGAAAAGGGCATGAGCCGCGGCGAGTTCAACAATGTTAAACAGGCTGTGGGCGGAACCGATAAGCTTATAAATACCGAACACAAGGATAAGGACTTACTGGCACTTTTGCAATATCTTTCCGACGAGGACAAAGAGGAAAAGATTTTGGAAAATCCGCAGATTATCCGCACTCCTGTGGTAAGAAACGGCAAAAAAGCTACTATAGGCTACTGTCCTGATGTCTGGAAAGAATGGGGTTGATATTGTTAAAAAATAAAAATATCATAAAATCCGTAGAAAATTGCTAAAAGGTAGTGCATTTTTTCTTAAAATATGTTATAATTACATTATGTTGGTTTGCATACTAACAGGATAATGACGGAAAACAGCTATTTTCCACGAAATATTTATAGGGATTATTTCCCGAAAGGAGCTATAATTATGGGTCTTATCAAAGCAGGTCTCGTAGCAGCAAGTCAAACACTGGCTGATACATGGCTGGAATTCTTCGTTTGTGAGTCGATTCCAAGCGATGTTCTTGTTGTAAGAGGAAAGAAGCAGCTTGGCAAACATTCTTCCAACACAAAGGGAAATGATAATGTTATCTCCGACGGAAGCGGTATCGTTGTACACGAAGGTCAGGCTATGATCATGGTAGATCAGGGCGTAGTAACTGAAATTGCTACTGAGCCGGGTGTATACAAGTACGAAACAGGCACATCTCCAAGTATCTTCTCAAGCAGCTTCGGCGCTGGTCTCAAGGAGACCTTCAAGGAAATGTGGGATCGTATCAAGCACGGCGGTACAGCTGCTAAGGATCAGAGGATTTATTACTTCAACATGAAGGAGCTTGTTGACAATAAGTTCGGTACACAGAATCCTGTTCCTTTCAGAATGACATATCCCGATCTTGGTAGAAGCTTTACAGTTGGTGTTCGCTGCAACGGTATCTATTCATACAGAATAGCTGATCCTGTAGTTTTCTACGTAAATGTTTGCGGCAACGTAACTGACATATATACACGTGCAGAGCTCGACAATCAGCTCAGAGGCGAGTTCGTTGACGCTCTTCAGCCTGCATTCGCAGCTATTTCTGCAACAGGAATCAGATATGATGAGCTCCCAGGTAAGCAGAACGAGGTGAAGCAGGCATTTGAGACACAGGTAAATCCTGTATGGATCGAAAAGAGAGGTCTCAAGATCTGGTCTGTAAGCATTCTTTCAGCAACAGTAAGCGATGCTGATATGAAGCGTATTCAGGAATTCGAGGACAGAGCTTGGAACCGTGATCCCGGCAATGCAGCTGCAACTCTTGTTGAAGCTCAGGCACAGGCTATGCAGAATGCTGCAAGCAATCCAAACGGCGCTGCTATGGGACTTTTCGGTATGGGAATGGCTCAGCAGGCAGGCGGCATGAATGCTCAGAGCTTATTTGGCATGGCTCAGCAGAATCAGGCACAGCAGGCTCAGGCTCCACAGGCACCTGTTGGCGGCGGAGCTCCAGCAGCTGATTCATGGAAGTGCGAGTGCGGCGAGACAAATACAGGCAAGTTCTGCGCAAGCTACGGCAAGCCAAAGCCTGTAGTTCTTACTCCTGACGGCTGGACCTGCGACTGTGGTTCAGTAAACAAGGGAAGATTCTGCTCTAACTGCGGAAAGAAGAAGCCCGAGGGCGCACCGCTCTACAAGTGCGATAAGTGCGGTTGGGAGCCTGAGGATCCTAAGAATCCTCCTAAGTTCTGCCCTGAGTGCGGCGATCCTTTCACTGATGATGATATTGTAAAGTAATTACATAAAGTAAGTAAAAGCTGTGTGATCTTCTGGTCACGCAGCTTTTATATGTAATTTTTATGGCTTTTTGAAAGCAGCTTCAAATCATCAGCTTTTTATTAAGCCTTAAATTTACCGTAAATAATTATAATTCACCGCAATATTTGAGTTGACAAAACAACTTCTTTGATATATAATAAATATGATATGCTGTTTTCAATATAATTTATTGATATACAAATAATTATTAAATAATATACATTGGAGGAAATTGAACTATGTGCGGAATCGTTGGCTTTACAGGAAGCACCCAGGCAGCACCTATTCTGCTTGACGGACTTTCAAAGCTTGAATACAGAGGATATGACTCGGCAGGTATCGCAGTTCGTGACGGCGAAAAGGATACTGAGGTCGTAAAGGCTAAGGGCAAGCTTAAAGTTCTCAAGGAGATGACAAATAACGGTGACGCTGTAAAGGGTGACTGCGGTATTGGTCATACCCGTTGGGCAACTCACGGTGAGCCGTCTGCTCTTAATGCACACCCACACAGCAGTGATGATGAGAATGTTATCGCTGTTCACAATGGTATTATCGAGAACTATCAGGAGCTTAAAGAAAAGCTTGTAAAGAGCGGCTATTCTTTCAATTCTCAGACTGATACAGAGGTTGCTGTAAAGCTTATCGACTACTATTTCAAGAAGTACGGTCTTGGTCCTGTTGATTCTATTGCACGTGCAATGATAAGAATCAGAGGTTCTTACGCATTATGCGTAATGTTCAAGGATTATCCCGGTGAGATATACACAGCACGTAAGGACAGCCCGATGATAATCGGTATCGCCAACGGCGAGACATATGTTGCTTCTGATGTTCCTGCTATCCTTAAATACACAAGAAACGTTTACTACATCGGCAACATGGAGATCGCTAAGCTCGAAAAGGGCGCTGTAACTTTCTTCAATATTGACCGTGAGGAAATAACAAAGCCTCTCACAGAGATAAAGTGGGACGCTGAAGCAGCTGAAAAGGGCGGCTTTGAGCACTTCATGCTCAAGGAGATACACGAGCAGCCAAAGGTTGTACGTGATACTATCAATTCAGTTATCAAGGACGGCAAGATCGATTTCTCTGATGTTGGACTTACTGATGAGGAAATGCAGAAGGTAAGCCAGATATACATTGTTGCCTGCGGAAGTGCTTATCACGTTGGTATGGCAGTTCAGTATGTTATTGAGGACTTCACATCTATCCCTGTAAGAGTTGAGCTTGCTTCTGAGTTCAGATACAGAAAGATGACTCTTGTCAAGGACAGCCTTGTTATCGTTATCAGTCAGTCAGGCGAGACCGCTGACAGCCTTGCAGCACTCAGAGAGGCTAAGGCTAAGGGAATCATGACACTCGGTATCGTTAATGTTGTTGGTTCTTCGATCGCTCGTGAAGCTGACAACGTATTCTATACACTTGCAGGTCCTGAGATATCTGTTGCTACTACAAAGGCATACAGCACTCAGCTTATCGCTGGTTATCTCCTCGCTCTCCAGTTTGCTGTAGCACGCGGAGAGATGGCAGAAGAAAAGTGTGAGGAGCTCCTTAAAGAGCTTTACACTATCCCTGATAAGATAGAGAAGATACTTGAAGATAAGGAGCGTATCCAGTGGTACGCAAATAAGCTTGCAGGTGCCAAGGACGCATTCTTTATCGGACGTGGTATCGACTACGCTATCGGTCTTGAGGGAAGTCTTAAAATGAAGGAGATAAGCTATATCCACTCCGAGGCATATGCAGCAGGCGAGCTCAAGCACGGTCCTATCAGTCTTATCGAAGAAGGTGTACCTGTGATCGGTGTACTTACTCAGCAGGATCTTTACGAGAAGTATTATTACGGGGCTTTGCTTTTCTGCGAGGCTATAGGTGAAGCTCTCAAGCTCAACACTCCTGGCAACCTTGAGTTCAAGTCAATGCCTAAAGCTGGCGGCATGAATGCCTCCATGAAGGCCAAGGCCCTGGCAGCAGAGAAAAGCAAGTTCAAGGATGTTCTGGATGTGGTAATTACCAGTGACTCCTGGAATATAGAGAAAACAGCCGCCGGAGTTCCTATCCGCCGTGTAATCTACGGATATTCAATTGGTAATACCAAAGACGGCAAGAGAGCTACTAGGGTTTCCTGGGCAGAGGAATACCAGGGCGGTGGTAAATATGGCAGCTTGCACACATACGGCGTAGGTGGAGATTCCTTCTATGTAAAGTAATGGCGCTGCATTCCCGAAGTTGCCCGTGTTCTTTTCAAGGAAAGCGGGCAACTTTTTTGTTTAACTTTGGGCCTGTATTGTTATGGAACAGTCAGAAGTATACAGAAACCTTTCAGGAGAGGAATTTGAAGATATATCTTCTCGTATATTGTTTGAAGACAATCACTTCCTGATTTTCAACAAGCGCAGCGGGGAGATTGTGCAGGGCGACAGGACCGGCGACGAGCCGCTGAGCGAAACCCTCAAGGCCTTCATCGCCCAAAGAGACAACAAGGCCGGCCAGGTGTTTATGGGCGTGGCCCACAGGCTGGACCGTCCTGTAAGCGGAGCCGTGCTTTTTGCCAAGACCAGCAAGGGGCTTGAGAGAATCAACGAGATGCTCCGCCAGGGCGAGGTCCACAAGACATACTGGGCTTTGGTCCAGACTCCTCTGGACGGAGTTCCAGATTCCGTGGCGGATCCTGACGGCTGGGTGGAGCTTCACCACTTCATGTATCGCGATGAAAAAAACAACAAATCCTACATATACAGGGGAAAAGGGGCTGCTCCTCATGGATACAAGGAGGCCCGCCTGCTGTATAGGATACTGAAGGTGTTTGATCACTACACCTTGCTGGAGGTGGTGCTTCTGACAGGCCGTCATCATCAGATAAGATGCCAGCTGTCTTCAATAGGGTGTCCTATAAAGGGAGACCTCAAGTACGGTTCCAGGCGGTCAAACAGGGACGGGTCCATCTGTCTGCATGCCAGGTATCTGGAGTTTATCCATCCTATAGGCAGGAAGGATGCCCATGGAGAGGCAACCGGCAACGACAAGCTAATCTGCGTTGAGGCCCCGCTTTCAGGGGAACTGGCGCGTATATCGGGATCAATATGAAAAGTGCGGTGATAATGGGCGCCACTTCCGGAATGGGAATGGCTGTTTCAAGGATACTTGCTGAAAAAGGCTGGAGGCTCGGCATTGCCGGCAGGAGGGAGGAAAAGCTGAAGGAACTCCAGGGCTTGTTCCCGGACAGGATTTCATATCAGGTAATAGACATAGAGAAAGATGATGCTCCCGTGAATCTGCAGGTCCTGATAGAAAAGATTGGAGGAATGGACCTTTATTTCCATGGGTCCGGAGTGGGATGGCACAATGAGGAGCTTGATCTTTCAACCGAGCTCAAAACCGTTTCTACCAATGCCTTGGGGTTCACCAGAATGGTGGATTCCGCGTGGCACTACTTCTGCCAAAGGGGCGGCGGGCACATTGCCGTCATCAGTTCCATTGCAGGAGTGAAGGGCCTGGGACCGGCGCCTTCTTATTCGGCCACCAAAGGTTTTGACAATACCTACATCCAGGCTCTTGCCCAGCTTTCACACAAGAAGCATCTTGGAATCATTTTCACCGATATCCGGCCGGGATTTGTCGACACTCCTCTGCTGGATACTTCAAAGCATCATTATCCGATGCTCATGCAGCCCCAGAAGGTTTCCAGGATGATTGTGAGGGCCATCGAGAAGAAAAAGAGGGTGGCTGTCATAGACTGGCGCTACCGCGTTCTTGTTTTCTTCTGGAGGCTTTTGCCGAACTGGATATGGGAACGGATCAGGTTATAGCTCCCCGTTCCTGATCTGGGTGGAGGAAATGTTGTTCAGAGGCGCATCTTCAAGATAGAGAGCCTTGTACCTGCGGCACATGGTCTTTACCCTGTAACCCTTCCTTGGATAGACTATCACCTTGAACTCCCTGAGGATATCCTCTCCAAGGTACCATTTAGGCATGATCTTGAAGCTGTCGGCTCCTACGACTATCATGTACTCCGTATCCGGATTCCTTTTCTGGAGTTCCTTCATCGTATTGTAGGTGTAGAGCGGTTCCTTCAGGTGGAACTCTATGTCGTTGACGGTAACCTTGCAGCATTTTGGATCCGCCCCGTTGGCGCTGATTTTTTCCTTCAGTTTTCTGTTGAACCCGGTGATTGCCTTCCTGAGATCTCTGAGCCTCTGCTGGGGGTCTTGGAGCATCTGCTTGTCCTTGAATGGGTTGTGAGGGCTGAGGACCATCTCAAAACGGTCTATATCACAGTGCATTATGACATATTCCGCAACTCCCAGGTGTCCGTAGTGAAGCGGGTTGAAAGAGCCGAAGTACAGAGCTGATCTTTTCATGAAGTTTTTTTCTTTCCGGTTAAGGCATCAGGCTTTTTTCCTTGCAGCAGTTTTCTTTTTGTTCTTTGGCTTCTGGCCTGTGAACAAGGTTACCAGTCTTTCTGCCTTGGCAAAGGATTCTTCAAGGACATCGTTTACCAGGACGGTGTCAAACTTGGCGGCATAAGTCATCTCCTCTGCGGCCTTTGCTATCCTGGTCTTGATTGCCTGCTCGGAATCCGTTCCCCTGGCCCTGAGCCTCTGCTCCATGATTTCAAGTGAAGGCGGCTGGATGAATACCGTAAAGGATTTTTCTCCGAATATCTTCTTTATGTTGACTCCGCCCTTGACGTCTACATCAAACATTATGACGTTGCCCTTGGCCCAGATCCTTTCCACCTCGCTCTTGAGGGTGCCGTAGAATGAGCCGGGATATACTTCTTCATACTCTACAAACTCGTCGTTCTCTATCCTTTTCCGGAATTCCTCTTCTGTCAGGAAGTAGTAATCCCTGCCGTTTTTCTCCTGACCTCTTGGAGCCCTGGACGTTGCGGAAACAGAAAACTCCAGGTTGTCAAAATTTTCCAGCAGATGCCTCACGATAGTAGTTTTTCCGGCTCCGCTCGGTGCGGAGAAAACCATCACTTTCTTTGCCATAGTCGTGTTTATTTGCATCTACAAAGTTAAAATAATTGTTAAATTTGCAGCGTTTTTCCGGCATCTGCCGGAGCACTAAGGAGATAAATTATTAAAAATCTTTATATTATGGTATCTTACAAAGAGTTAGGCCTTGTTAACACCAGAGAGATGTTTGCCAAGGCTGTTGCAGGAGGATATGCAATCCCGGCTTTCAATTTCAACAACATGGAGCAGCTCCAGGCCATCATCAAGGCTGCTGCCAACAAGAGGTCCCCGGTTATCCTCCAGGTATCCAAGGGTGCCAGAAGCTATGCCAACCAGACACTGCTGAGGTATATGGCCCAGGGAGCAGTTGAGTATGCAAAGGAACTTGGCTGGGAGAATCCTCAGATAGTACTTCATCTTGATCATGGCGATACATTCGAGACTTGCAAGAGCTGCGTTGACATGGGCTTTTCTTCAGTGATGATAGACGGCAGCTCCCTGCCTTACGACGAGAACGTGGCCCTGACAAGGAAGGTTGTGGAATATGCACATCAGTTTGATGTAACGGTAGAGGCTGAGCTTGGCGTGCTGGCAGGCGTTGAGGACGAAGTTGCAGCAGAGGAGTCTCACTATACCCGTCCTGAGGAAGTCATCGACTTTACCAGCAAGACCGGATGTGACTCACTGGCCATCTCCATCGGAACATCTCACGGTGCCTACAAGTTCAAGCCTGAGCAGTGCACAAGAGACCCTAAGACCGGAATCCTCATTCCACCTCCACTGGCATTTGACGTGCTTGCAGAAATCGAGAAGAAGCTTCCGGGTTTCCCTATAGTGCTCCACGGTTCTTCTTCAGTACCACAGGAATATGTGAAGATCATCAATGAGAACGGAGGAAAACTCCCTGATGCAGTGGGCATTCCTGAAGAGCAGCTCCGCAAGGCAGCCAAGAGCGCAGTCTGCAAGATCAACATAGACTCAGACTCACGTCTTGCCATGACAGCCATGATCCGCAAGGTGTTCAACGATAAACCCGGCGAGTTTGACCCAAGGAAATACCTTGGTCCTGCAAGGGATGAGATGCAGAAACTGTATGAGCACAAGATCGTGAACGTCCTGGGTTCAGACGGCAAGGCATAATGGCGGCCGGAAAAGATATAAAGGCGGTTTTCTTTGACATAGACGGAACCCTGGTTTCGTTCCGCACTCACAAGGTAACGCCTTCAAACCTCGAAGTACTTGATGCCCTCCGCAAGAAGGGCATCAAGGTTTTTATTTCAACAGGAAGGATGCTGGGGATGACAGGCGTGTTGGACGGGATAGCCTTTGACGGATACGTAGCAAACAACGGAGCCACATGCTACGATTCCTCAAAGAAGATGATATTCGGCAGACCTCTTCCCAGGAAGGAACTTTACTCCATACGTGAAAGGTTGTCTTTAAGCTCCGTACCTTCTGACAAGGCAGACTCCTCGGATGAACTCCGCCCGTTTGCAGTATCTTTCATGGCTGCAGACAATTACTACCTGAACATGAAGTCGGAGGTAGCTGACGAGATTGCCAGGGTGGTGGGGGTGACTCCTCCAATACTGTGCAGCATAGACGAAATCGTGGAGATGGATATCTACCAGATGTGTATCTACCTCAGGGGCAAGGAACTGGAAGATGTTATGAAGGGTTGGCTCACCGGCTGCACCGCAAGTGTCTGGAATCCGCTGTTCGCAGATGTGAACGAGAACGGAGTTACAAAGGCCTACGGCATAGACAAGATGCTGGATGTGTTCGGCCTGGACCTTTCCCAGACCCTTTCGTTCGGCGACGGCGGAAACGACATCCCGATGCTGGAGCATACGGCCATCAGCGTGTGCATGGGCAATGCTGACGAAGCTGTCAGGGCAGCCTCTGACTTCGTTACAGAGACTGTGGACGAAGACGGCGTTGCAAAAGCCCTTGTCAGGCTGGGGATTCTTTAAGATCTGAACTGCTTGAGAATGAGTAGGGTACTCATCGTTATGATAATGATTGTAACGAATACCTTGATGAACTTCTCTCCACCTTTGATTGAGGCATAAGAGCCTGCTATGCCTCCAATAATGTTACCCACCGCGTATATAAGTGCAATGGTCCAGTTAACCTGCCCGTAGATTATGAATACGGTCAGGGCAAGAGGGGTGTAAATTGTTACGGCAAACTGCTTGATGGCATTTGAGCGGATCATGTCCAGGCCCAGGAGGAAGAAGCTGCCGAACATTATCAGCAGGCCGACGCCTGAGTGTGTGAAACCTCCGTATACTCCTACGGCCGTAAATATGATGAAGATCCAGAAATCGCTGAGAACCTGATGTCTGGAGTTGTCTTTGGCGGCCACTTTCTTTCTGTCGATGAAAAGCAGTATGGACATTATCGGAAGGAGTATGGCCATTACTATTTCTATGACCTTGACCTTGAGTACTGCAGCTAGCAGCGCTCCAAAGATGGCTCCGCATCCGACAGGTATTCCCACTTTCCATCCGGTCTTCATGTCGAGGTAACCCTTCTTCTTGAAGATTGCAGAAGTGGTTATGAACTGCAGCAGAACTCCCACCCTGGTAGTTCCGTTTGCAACGTTGATCGGCAGGCCCATCATCATGAAAAGGCCGTATGAAATAGCCGTTGCCATTCCGGCTATCGTATTTATGAAACCCACCAATGCTCCGCATCCGACAAGCAGGAGTATCATCCTGATGTCTGTGACAGGTGTATTGAGCAGGAACTGCTGTATCTGGTCTATCATTTTGTCCGTTTAGAGTTTCTGTGCGCAAATATAGTGTTTTTGCTTTATGACAAAATGTCCTAATATGGTATCAAAGATTGTGTGGCAAGGAAATTGTCATATCTTTACGCGTTCAAAAATCACGATATTATGTCAAAACACAATAAGAATAAGCGAGAGGACGAAAATGCCCGTACTGAAGCTCAGGAAAAGCAGCAGGAAGAAATAAGCGGAAACCAGCAGGCAGAAGCTGCCCAGGATGGCTCCAAGGAGTCAAAGGAGGAGGCTTCCGCAAAGGAAGACAACGACAAGAACCTTCTGGAAGAGGCTCAGAAGCAGGTTCAGGAGGAAAAGAACCGGTATGTCTATCTGATGGCTGAGTTTGACAACTACCGCCGCAGGGTTTCACAGGAGAAGTTAGACCTGATAGATACAGCTGCAAAAGGTGTCATAAATGACCTTCTGCCCGTTGTAGATAACTTTGAAAGAGCTCTCAAGTCTATGGAGGAATCCGAGGCAAGTGATTCTGCAAAGATGGGTACTGAGCTTATTTACAAACAGTTGATTGATGTGTTGAAGAAGAAAGGTGTAACCGAGATAGAAGCTTTGGGCAAAGAACTTGATACAGATGAACAGGAGGCTGTGGCACAGATTCCCGCTCCATCGGAAGACAAGAAGGGAAAGGTTGTAGACGTGGTTGTCAAGGGTTACAAGCTCAACGGCAAGGTTATCCGTTTTGCAAAAGTTGTTATAGGAGTTTAATGACAAGATGGCAGAAAAAAGAGATTACTATGAAGTGTTGGGCGTTTCCAAGGACGCTTCTGCAGATGAGATAAAGAAAGCCTACAGAAAACTGGCTCTCCAGTATCATCCTGACAGGAACCCCGGAGACAAGGCCGCAGAGGAGAAATTCAAGGAAGCGGCCGAGGCATATGACGTGCTCAGCGACCCGGACAAGCGCAAACGCTATGACCAGTTCGGATTTGCTGCTGAACAAGGCGGATTCGGCGGTGGTGCAGGCTTCTCCGTAGAAGATATCTTCCGCAACTTCGGCGATATCTTCGGAGGCCGTTTCGGAGGTTCTGCCGGCGGATTCGGTGACATCTTCGGCGATTTCTTCGGTGGCGGAGGAGGCTCAGGCAAACGCGTGGAAAGGGGAAGTGACATCCGCATCAAGCTCAAGCTCTCCCTCGAGGAAATCATGACGGGAGTTGACAAGAAAGTCAAGATCAACAAACTGGTTGCCTGTCCTGACTGTCACGGAAAAGGTGCGGTTTCAGAAGCCGATATCAAGACCTGTCCGGACTGTCACGGCTCCGGATATGTGGTCAGGCAGTCACGTTCAATCTTCGGCATAACCCAGACCCAGAGCGTATGCCCGCGCTGCAACGGTACCGGAAAGGTTATCACAAAGCCTTGCCACAATTGCGGCGGAAGCGGTCTGGTCAAGTCTCCTGAGGAGATTTCCTTCAGGGTTCCTGCAGGCGTGGCCCAGGGCATGACACTCACCGTTCAGGGCAAGGGAAACGCTGCCCGTAACGGAGGTGTAAACGGAGACCTTTATGTGGCAATCGAGGAAGAGAGCCACAAGGATTTCGAGAGGGACGGAAACGATCTGATATACCCTCTGTTCATCAGCATTCCTGATGCCATTGAAGGATGCGATGTTGAGATACCGGCCATAGGAGGAAAGCTCAAGGTGAAGATCCCGGCCGGAACCCAGAGCGGAAAGGTCCTGAGAATCAAGGGTAAGGGAGTTCCTGACGTAAACGGTTACGGAAGGGGAGATTTGCACATCTATGTCCAGGTGTGGATTCCTACCAAGCTTAACGCTGAGGAAAAGAAACTTGTTGACAAACTCAAGAACTGCGATTCCTTCAAGCCTATACATAGCGGAGAAGAAAAGCAGAGTTTCTTTGACCGTCTGAAAGGATTTTTCAAATAGGATTAGTAAATTTGCCATATCAGACAGAAACGATATGACAAAGACTGGAGATATGAGGAAAGCGGCTGTCTTGTTGGCGGCCGCTTTTTGTTTTGGCTTGTTGCCGGCAGTTTCAAGGGCACAGTCGCTGAGCAAGGAAAATGACATGGGGGTGGATTATGCTCGTCAGAAGGAGGTGACTGACAGGTTCATAGTTCCTATTGAAACCTACAACGGCTTTGCCGGCACCTACGGAGAGCTTAGGGGCAACCATTTCCACTGCGGGCTTGACATGCGTACTGCCGGTGTTCAGGGCAGGAAGATATATGCTGCAGACGATGGATACGTTTCCAGGATTACCATAGGCCCGTGGGGGTACGGCAACATGATAATGCTGACGCACCCAAGCGGTTACAAGACCATTTACGGCCATCTTCTGGGTTTTGCTCCAAAGTACAAGAAGCTTGTGCTGGCAAAACAGTATGCAGAGGAAAGCTGGAACCAGTACATAGATTTTCCTCCCGACAGCCTTCCTGTAAAACGAGGCGACCTGATAGCGTATTCCGGGAACACCGGATCATCAGGAGGCCCGCATCTTCATTTTGAGGTTCTGGACGAAAACGATGTGCCCGTCAATCTCCAGATTACGGGAATATATGATTTGAAAGATTCTGAATCTCCTAAGATCAGGGATGTAAGGCTTGTAGGATGCGTGCCTTTCTACGGCACCCTGTATACCTTTCCGCTGAGGATGGTTGGCGATACAATGAAGGTCTGCAAGTCTTTCTACGTGGCCGTTGACGCATACGACGTGATGGCCGGAACGCCGGGTAAACTTGCCGTATACAAATACGAGGTGATGCTTGACGGAAACCCTTTCTTCACTTTTACCGAGGGCAACATACCCACTTCGACAGGCAGGTTCATCGCCTCTCTCCTGGACAACCGTCTCAGAAGGTCCACGGGCAGGTATTTTGTCAAGACACAGATGGATCCGGCCAACCTGCTGTCAGACAGGATACAGGCGGAAAACGGAGGAATCATAAGCCTCGGCGATTCCCTTGTGCATACCGTGACGGTGAAAGTGACTGACGTCTACGGAAACTCCACGGAGGAGGAGTTCAAGGTCCTGAGGGATGATTCTCTCTACAACGATGCTGTCCCTTTTGCTCCCGAGGGGGATTTCATGGCCTGGGACAAGGACAACAAGTTTTTCCAGGACGGGCTTTCCGTAACCGTGCCCCAGGGCGCGCTTTACCGCAACGCATTTCTAAAATACTACAAGGCAAGGGATTCTTACGTGGCGCAGAACAAGATTCCGGCAATGTCTCCTTTATGGAGGGTGGGGGATGCTGACATCCCTCTTCACAAATCGGCGACCATTGTCATAAAGGCAGACGTTCCCCTCCCTTACATCAAAAAGGCTGTAGTTGCAAGAGTGGGTTCAGACGGCTCAGTTTCCAGCTGTGGCGGAACCTACAACGGCCTTACCGGAGAAATGACTGCTACCATCGGTTCTTTCGGAACCTTCTGCGTAACGGCAGACATTACACCTCCGGAAGTTACGGTCAAGATAAGCGAGGGTGCAGTTGTCAAGGTATCTTCAATAAAAGCCGTAATCAGGGACAGGCTTTCAGGCATCGGGAGTTTCAGGGCTGAGATAGACGGTCACTGGGTGGTGGCTGCCCTGGACGGCAAGACATCTACCCTCGAGATTCCCCTGGGTGATGCCAGGATAACTAAAGGTAAGAAACATAAACTGACACTGAAAGTGGAAGACAACGTAGGGAATGTGACTGAAGTAACCAGAAATTTTACTTGGTAATCATGAGGAAGTTCTACGATTTTGAAAAGGGAGTGGATGTAATAGGGCTGATGAGCGGCACCTCCCTGGATGGGTTGGACATCTGCCACGTCCGCTTTTTCTTCAAGAAGGGCAAATGGACTTACAAGACCCTTCATGCAGAAGATGAAGGATATCCTTCGGATCTGAAAGACAGGCTTTCCAGGGCCCAGACCATGACAGCCCAGGAATACGCCCTGCTTCATTCAGATTACGGCCTGTACCTCGGGGGCAGGGTAAAGGCATTCATGGAAAGGAACCAAATCCAGGACGTGGCTGTCATAGCATCCCACGGCCAGACTGTGTTCCACCAGCCCCATCTGCGTTTCACTGGCCAGATAGGCAGCGGTGCAGGCATAGCAGCTGAGAGCGGAGTGGACACGGTATGTGATTTCAGGACTACCGATGTTGCCCTGGGAGGGCAGGGGGCTCCACTTGTGCCCATCGGAGACAGGAACCTGTTTGGGGAATATGACTACTGCCTCAACCTTGGCGGATTTTCCAACATTTCTTCAGAAGGCACCCTGAACGGGAAACCGGCACGTATAGCCCACGATATTTCTCCAGTGAACTATGTGCTTAACCACTATACCAGGCAGGTAGGCATGGAATATGACAAAGACGGCCTTGTAGCCAGGAGCGGAAGCATTGACCGGCAGCTGCTTGAAAAACTGAACAGCCTTCCGTTCTATTCCCAGAGCGGACCCAAGTCTCTTGGCCGGGAATGGGTTGAAAACGAAGTGATACCTCTGATTGAAGCAGCCCGCAACCCAGACGGCACTCCGCTTGGCCTGGCAGACAAACTGGCCACTTTTACCGAGCATGCCGCTTATCAGATATCTCTGAATGTCAGGCCTCAGACGGCTGACAAGGTAAAGGTGCTTACCACTGGAGGAGGGGCCTTCAACAAGTATCTTCTGGAAAGGATGCGATTCAATGCTCCGCATGCAGATTTCATTGTTCCTGACCAGATAACCGTCAAGTTCAAGGAAGCCCTGATCTTTGCTTTCCTGGGAGTTCTCTACCTTGCGGACCAGCCGAATTGCATGAGCAGCGTTACCGGTGCACGGTACGACTGCATCGGCGGTGCCATGTACAAGGCGTGAAAATATTTTTGGAAGTTTGCAAATAAATCGTATTTTTGCAGTCCCAAAACCGAAGGCAACCTCTTGTACAGGCCAAGGCGGCCGTAAGACACTGAGAATGATGGTTGGTGCTTTTGGTACAATGTTGCTGATAAAATTTTAAAGAAAATGGATTTAATCAAAGTAGCTCAGGAGGCTTTTGCCGGTGAGAAAAAAGAGTTCCCTGCATTCAAGGCAGGTGATACCGTAACCGTTACCTACAAGATCAAGGAGGGTGACAAGGAGAGACTGCAGAACTTCAAGGGAGTTTGCCTGCAGAGGCGTGGTGCTGGTGCAACCCAGACATTTACAGTAAGAAAGATATCCAACGGTGTTGGAGTTGAGAGGATCTTCCCTCTGAATTCTCCTTTCATCGATAAGATAACTCTCGACAAAGTTGGTAAGGTAAGAAGGGCAAGAATCTTCTATCTCCGCGACCTGACCGGTAAGAAGGCTCGTATCAAGGAGAAGAGCTTTGCACGTTCAGAGAAAAAGGCTGAGGATTAACAGGCCACAGTCCTAAACGGCTCCGTAGCTCAATTGAATAGAGCATCTGACTACGGATCAGAAGGTTGCAGGTTTGAGCCCTGCCGGAGTCACAGAATCCCGACTGGTATCCAGCCGGGATTTTTATTATATTTGGTAATCCAATAAATCCGTCGATGAAAAAAATACTGATCATTGTTTTCATGTCATTGTGCTTCCTGCCTTCCCATGCTCAGGATAGGGAAGACATTCAAAGGCAGGCAGATGGTTACCAATGGCCAACCGACAGTGCGGTCCTGGACAAACTTGAGAAGTGGCAGGATCTGAAGTTCGGTGTTCTGATGCACTGGGGAATTTATTCAGTTCCCGGAATCATAGAGAGCTGGAGCATCTGTAACGAAGATTGGATCAGGCGTCCTGAAGGAAGCGTATATGAAGAATACAAGAAGTGGTACTGGGGGCTCAGCGATGAGTTCAACCCCGTGGATTTCAATCCGCAGCAGTGGGCTGAGGTATTCAGCCGCGCCGGCATGAAATACATGATCTTTACCACAAAGCATCATGACGGATTCTGTATGTTCGATTCAAAATACTCGGATTACGGCATAGCCCACGGGCCCTTTGCCAGTGACCCAAGGAAAGATGTGGCAAAGCATGTGTTTGACGCATTCCGCCAGAAGGATTTCATGATAGGTGCATATTTCTCAAAGCCTGACTGGCATCATCACGGTTTCTGGAATCCTTACTATGCAACTGCTGACCGCCATCCTAACTATGACATAAAGAAGCATCCCGACTGGTGGCAGAGTTACGTGGATTATACTGAGGCCCAGATCCGTGAACTTACAGGCGGGCGGTACGGGAAACTTGACATCTTATGGCTTGACGGCGGCTGGATAAGCGGAGATGAGGTTGGCATAAACCGGATCCTTCCGGATGCCCGCAAGATCAGTCCCGGCCTTATTTGCGTAGACCGCACCATAAAAGGTCCCAATGAAAACTACCAGACTCCAGAACAGTCTGTTCCCAAAAGCCAGATAAACCATCCGTGGGAATCATGCATCACACTGACAGACAGCTGGGGATGGGTTCCTGATGCAAACTTCAAGTCTTCCAGGAAGGTGATCGGCATACTCGCCGAGATAGTTGCAAAGGGCGGCTGCCTCGTTCTCGGAGTGGGACCTACTCCGGAGGGGCTGATAGAAGACAGGGCTGTCGGGATACTGGATGAGATTGGGGAATGGCTTTCCAGATGCGGCAGCGCCATCTATTCTACACGTACGGTGGAAAATTACAATGAAGGAAATATCTGGTTTACCAGATCAAAGGACGGCAAGGACAATTATGCCGTATTCGCCCTTGAAGACGGAAAGGAACTTCCGTCTGAGATTACATGGAACGGGAACCTGCCCAAAGGGAAGGTTACCATACTGAATACGGGAAAAACCGTCAGGCCGGTAATAAAGGACGGAAAGGTTACTTTGAAGTTGCCGAAAGGTCTTTCCCAGGAACCTGTTGCTTTAAAATTCTGATTATGAAAAGGATTCTGACATTTATCTCAGTTGTGGCCCTGGCTCTTTCTGCATGCCATAAGGAAGGGAACGTTGAAAGTTACACTGCCTTCCTTCTGGACAACATGAGCAGTGCCGACAAGATTATCTACAGCCGGCAGTTCTGGACGGATAATGTTGCAAAGACGCTGGAGGTAAGAAAGAAGATGGGATGGAAGATCTCTGAAAGGGACTTCAGATATTTCGTACTCCCCCTGAGAGTGAACAATGAGCTTCTGGACGAATTCCGAACCGTGTGGGCCGACAGTCTCTGCAACAGGGTGAAAGGCATGACAATGGAGCAGGCCGCCCTTGAGATAAACCACTGGTGCCACGAGATGGCTACCTATCAGCCATCGGATGCCAGGACTTCATCTCCACTTGCCACAATCCGCAAGGGTACGGGCAGATGCGGAGAGGAATCGGTACTTGCAGTAGCAGCCCTGAGGGCTGTCGGGCTTCCGGCCCGTCAGGTATATACCCCAAGGTGGGCCCATACAGACGACAACCATGCTTGGGTGGAGGTGCTCACCGATGATGGAAAATGGCATTTCATGGGAGCCTGCGAGCCGGAGCCAAGACTGGACATGGCTTGGTTCAACGCTCCGGTATCCAGGGCTTTGCTGCTTCATACAAAGGTCTTCGGCAAAGACTATGACGGACCTGAAGAGGTTATAATGAGGACCCCGGCCTATACGGAAATCAATGTTACGTCAAATTATGTTCCTGTGGCAAAGAGGGTTGTGAAAGTCATGGATGAAAAGGGTTCACCGGTAGAAGGAGCTGAGGTTTCTTTCAAGATCTACAACTATGCAGAATTCTATACGGTAGCTACATACAGGACCGATGCCCTGGGAGAGGCTTCGCTTACAACCGGCAAAGGCGACATGCTGGTGATGGCTTCAAAGGGAGACAGGTTCGGGGTTGACAAGATCCATGAAGACACTCTCAGAATAGTCCTGGACAAGGTCTCAGGTGAGAGGTATTCACTTGATTTTGACATAATTCCTCCGGCAGAGAATCCAATACCTTCCTCAGCCACCGAAGAGGAAATCGCTGAGAACAGGAAGAGGTTTGATTCAGAGAATGTGCTTCGCGATGCTCGGCCTAAAGGGAACCAGATGGTACTTGATTCTTTCAGGAAAATGGTGGATGAGAACAATGCGGCTTTTGAAAAAGACACAGCCTCAAGGCTTCTGTTCTACAACCCGGCGGTTTATGACCAGATCCTGGCATCTCTGAGTGAGAAGGATAAGAACGATGTTACTCTTGACGTTCTTGCCGATGCCTACCTGGTGACCACCAGCGCTCCTTATAACAAGTATCGCGACTGCCCGAGGATAGAACTGGAGCCTCTGTTTCCTTATCTGACCATCATCGGAAAGGATGAGTCCTTCCTTAATCCGAGAATGATAGCAACCTGGATTGAAGAAAATGTACGTATTGATTCTACAGATAATCCGCAGCGGCTGAGGATTCCTCCGGTAGCGGTCTGGAATGCAAGGGTGGCCGACCCTCTTTCAAGGGACATCTTCTTTGTTGCCATGTGCAGGGCAAAGCAGATGGAAGCCAGGATAGATGAAGCCACCGGCAAGGCCCAATACAAGGACGGCGATGAGTGGATAGACCTTCATACCGGGGTAAAGGCTCCGCAGGGCCGTCTTGAGGCTTATAATCGCGATAAGAATGATCCTTTGTACTACAGGCATTTCTCCATTTCCAAGGTTGAGGGCAGCAAGGCCGTGCAGCTTGCCCTGGATGAAAGCACAGACATTCCTCTGAGCAAGCTATTCTCTCCTTCATTTCAGCTGGACTGCGGATATTACATGCTCACAACCGGAAACCGCATGGCAGACGGAAGCGTTCTGGCTCACGTGGATTTCTTTCCTGTGGAAGAGGACAAGACAACCCGGCTGGATTTTGTCTTCAGGCAGGCAGACAACAAGGTTTCAGTCATAGGGGCCATGGATCCGGAGAAGAAATTCATCCTTGACGGAAAAGAGGTGTCCATTCTTTCCCAGACCGGCAGGGGATATTTCCTGGTTGCCTGCCTCGGGTACAGGGACGAGCCTACCACACATGCGGTAAGGCAGTTGGCGTCAATCGCCGGCGTGCTTGATTCTCATGGACTTAAAGTCGTTTGCCTGGGACGAGCGGTACCTGAAAACATCAAGAACCTGATTACCGGGACCGACAATGGCGATTCAGTCAGGAAGATGCTGGCCCAGGGATGCAAGAAGGACGGCGCCACCCTGCCGGTTATTGCATTGTGCGACAGTTTCGGCCGCATTGTCTACTATTCGCAGGGTTACAATACGTCCCTGGCTGAGGAACTTAAGAAAACGCTCTCAGCCCTGGAATAGGCTGGTGCCGTGAAACTGAGGGGCATGGGAGTCCTCGGCGATCTGCCTGAGGTTGCTCTTTCTTATTCCCTTTCCGGCGATTATGGTGATCCTGCCACGGGCCTGTTCCACGAGAGTTGCGATGTTGAACCTTCCGAGGAATGCATCTTCCATGTTACCTGATGTAAGGAGGTGCGTGCATCCCAGT
>CACZFO010000034.1 GCA_902780455.1 uncultured Bacteroidia bacterium
ATCATCAAGTGCAAGGAGGTTGTAAAGGACCAGGACGGCAACATCACCAAGATAATCTGCACGTACGATCCTACATCCAAGCCTGGCGCAGGAGAGTGGAGGAGCGTGAAGGGTACCATCCACTGGGTCAGCATCCCTCATGCCAAGAAACTGGAAGTAAGGCTTGTAGACAGGTTGTTTACGGAGCAGTACATGGACCAGATACCAGAAGGTTCAGACTATAAAGACTTCCTGAATCCTCATTCCATGGACATCATAACCGCTTATGCGGAGCCTGCCCTGATAGATGACAACTCCGGCATAGCAGTCCAGTTTGAGCGCACGGGCTACTTCTTCAAGGATCCAGACTCAACTCCTGACAATCCGGTCTACAACCGGACTGTCACCCTGAAGGATACCTTCAAGATGAAATAACATAATAATGAAGAAATACTTTTTCCTTATCGTTGCAGCATTCATGTTTGCAACCGGATGCCATCAGCGTCCGTCCCTCTCTTTCACCCAGGAAGAACTGCTGATCCTCAACCGGTCAGATTCCGTGATGTACCTTACCGTTGTCACCGACAGGGCTGACAGCCTGATTCTAAGGAAGGTCTCCAGGGACTTTACCGACCCGGAGCTCCAGAGCAAGGAATTCCAGACTCTTGCCAGGAATCTTCTGGCCACCGTCCAGGATCCCAGCCAGGACGGGGTAGGCATCGCCGCCCCACAGGTCGGTCTTAACCTGAGGATGCTTGCTCTCATGCGCTACGACAAGGAAGGGAAGCCGATAGAAGCCTATGCCAATGTCCACATCCTGGATTTGTCGGCTTCAAAGAAGAAAGGTCCAGAGGGCTGTCTTTCCATTCCGAACTATCGCGGAGAAGTGTCCAGGTCAGACAGCATCGTCGTTTCTTATTACGACATAAACACCTGCACACACAGGACCGATACCGTTACCGGTTATACTGCAGTAATCTTCCAGCACGAGACGGATCATCTGGAGGGCATACTCTACACTGACCGTGCAGACACCGTTTACTTCAACCAGAGATGGGCTGACGAGCGTAAACAGTACGAGCAGGAAGGGGCCTACACCAAACCCGGATGGTGGCCCTACAAGTAATCGGATCAGCAGATCTCAAAGAGGTTGAGGAAGCCCGTCATCATGAAGACGCTGCGGATGTCATCGTTTATGTTCTTGACGATGACCTTTCCTCCTTTTGCTTCGGCCGCTTTCCTGAGTATGAGGAAAATCCTGAGTCCTGAACTGGAAATGTAGGTCAGGTTGGTGCAGTCCAGTATGATGGTTTTGTCTGCTTCATCCTGGATGGGAAACAGTTGAGGGGCAGTCTCCTGGGCAGCCGGGGTATCCAGTCGTCCTGAAAACTCGATGGTGATTGATTTTTCCTCTCTGATGATTTTGGTTTTCATTTTTATTGCAGTTTCTTTGTTAGCGTAAGTATATTTTTGTTTTCCAGCCGTCTGTAGATGACATTGTCCATGATGTTCTTGTACAGATGGATTCCCAGCCCGCCTACAGGGCGGCTGCCGGCGTCCTGATCAATGTTCACGTCCGCAATCTTGGTTGGGTCAAAAGGTTTTCCTTCATCTGTGATTACGAATTTAAGTTCATCGTCCCTGACCACGGCCATAACGTCTATAGGCTTGTCCTTGGCTCCTCCGCCCTTTCCGTCATCTTCAGCGTATGCGTACTCGATAACATTGGTTACGGCCTCCTCCAATGCAAGATTGATGCTACAAGTTAAACTATTAGGCAATTTTTTCTCTTCGGCGATAGAATCCAGGAATCCCGCAAGGTTCTTGATCTGATTTATGTCATTGGTCAGGTGGATGATACGGGCATCTTCAGGATTTCTCAGATAATGTATGAAAAGCATGGTCATGTCGTCGCTCTGAGGTGCGCTCCGGACAAAACCTGCAACGGCTTTCTTGACATTTTTCAGATGTTCATAAGACTCTTTCCTTCCTGACAGGGTCTTCTTGAGTCTCTCTATTCCGAACAGTTCGTGATTCTCATTCTCAGCTTCCGTTACTCCGTCGGTATACAGGAAGAGGGCGTTGTCATACCCCATCTGTATTTCCTGCAAGACATATTCATTGCCGAGCATGACTCCCAGCGGCAGGTTCGGCTCAACCGGAAGTTCGTCAATGGATTGGGTGAATATGAGCGGAGAGTTGTGTCCGGCATTGCAATACTTGAGATGCCCCGTCTGGAGGTCGAGGATGCAGCAGAGGAAAGTTACGAACATGGTGCTTTCGTTCATCTCAGCCATGCTGTTGTTTATGGAACTCACTATTTCAGCCGGATTGTCGGAGTGTGCAGAAACGCTTCTGAACAAGCTCCTTGTGACTGCCATCATCAATGAAGCCGGAACGCCTTTGCCGGATACGTCTCCTATGCAGAAGAACAGTTTATTGTCGCGGATGAAAAAGTCGTAGAGGTCTCCGCTGACTTCCTTCGCCGGCACCAGGGCAGCTGCAAGGTCAATGTCCTTGCGGTCCGGGAAAGGCGGGAATGTTTTCGGAATCATTGACATCTGGATCTCGCTGGCAATGTGGAGCTCGTTTTCCATTATCTCCTTCCTCTCCGACAATGACTTGAACCTCAGCTGGCTCTTTGCAACCGAGCGGAAAATCAGGATGATCAGAAGAAGGCCGATGACCTGCAGGATCCTCATGAGGCCGTCAAGTTTTCTCAGACCGGCAAACATTTCTTGCTCCGGAATTATGATGTTCATGGCCCACCCGGTCTTTTCTATCGGGGTGTAGTAGACGGTATTCTTTTTTCCTTCATAAGTGATTTGCATGCTTCCGCTTTCTTTGTTGAGCATAGCTTTGTTAAGGGCACGCAGCGGAGCGGAATCCCTGACTGAAGATGCATATTCGTCTATGGTGGTGTTCATTATCAGGCTGTCATCCGGGCTTACCAGAAGCTTTCCGGTCCGGCTGACCACGGTACTGAAGGATCCGGGATAGATATTGATAGCCTCCACCATGGCGGTAAGCCACTGAAGGTCCAGGTCTGCTGTGAGTACGGCTGCTATCCTTCCCTGTTTGTCCTTGATAGGGTAGGAATAGGTGGTCATGAGAATCTCTCCTCCGTCCTTGTCTATGTAAGGTTCTGACCAGTAGCCCCTGTCCAGCTCAATCGGTTTGGTAAACCATTCCTGTGACGGGTAGTCATACTCCGGGGTAGCCAGGGTCTTCTCGATTATCTCTCCGTTGGTTATGGCCATGTAGGGAGAAAACAGAGGCTTTTTCTTGTAATAGCCTGGAACAATGGCAATGGTAGATCCGGCAACGATGGGATTGTTGTTGACTATCAGTTTTGGTATGTTGGAAAGGCTGTCGGGAATCTGGAGGCACCATTGGGCTACCCATACGTTGTTCCTGACTGCACTTTCAACTTGGTTGATTATATTCAAGATACCGCTTTTCGTAGCGTCGAGCTGGCTTTCGGCCGTGGCCTTGGCTTCCTGCCGGATGCCTACCTTGGCGTAATGTGCCTGGACAAGTGAGATAATTTCCAGAATGGCCACGGCAACTACGATCAGCATCAGGCCCGTCCATCTGGTCCTTCTTCTCAAGCCTTTGTCAGTGAATATTTTAGCTTTTTCTCTCAGATTCATAATATGGATTTTAATGCTTCCCTGAAGCAAGGCATAGGGCATTGGGTGTCTCTTTCCACTATAAGCGTCTTGAGCCCCGCATAGGGACGTATCATTTCTTCAGTGTCCTTGAGGCTGATGCCCTCTCCGAAATACAGGGGGGCAAAGGTGTCCCAGAATTTCATGGCAACAGGCTTTGTCATGTGATAGGTTTCCTGGATGAACTCCGGAGCACTCAGATAGCAGCACAGATATACCATTCCTACGTCAAAAAGGTGGTTGCCTCGGGTAAAGTCCCCGAGATCGATGAAATACCTTTTGTTGTCAGGAGTAAAGATGGCATTGCTGAACTGGAGGTCACCATGAAGGGCTGCGTTTTCATCCGGAGTGTCGGCGATGAACTTTCCCAGTCTGTCCTTTTCCTTTGAGGTAAAGAACGGGTTCTCTTCCAGGAGTTTGTAGTAGCGGTCCTTAATGTTGTCAAAGTCTTTCGGATCAGGATGGACCTTATGAAGGTCAAGGCACATGCGGGCAAATTCGGCAGCATACTGCGGAATCTTTTCAGGGTGGAGCCCGATGGCTCTGGAGTAGGACATTTTTTCCGCTATCCTCTTGAACCGTATGCCATAGCGGCCTTCTTCGGTTACTACGTATTCTCCGGGCTCAGGGGTAGGGATTCCCAGTTCATAAACTTTTTTGGCCATCAGCATTTCGTTCAGCGGCTGGCTTATCTTGCCCGGAAAATAGAGCTTGAGCATGATCGTAGGATCTGTCCTGTGGTCATAGCTCTCTCCATTGGCCCCACCTCCGGAAAGTACGTAATCGTTGAGTGAAATCCTGATTGGCTGCATATCTTGGGTAAATTTATTCTTTTGTCCCGAACACCTGGTTGATGAGGGTCTCGAACTCCTTGAAGGCAAATGTGTCTTCGAGCTCGCGCAGTGAGTCTGCCAGGCCGCGGTAATGCCACTCGTGGTCTTTCTTGTCGGTTACATGGAATATCTTCCAAAGTTCGTCTCCCATTACAGAATAGTCCCTGGCAATGGCCCTCATGTTAGAGAGCTTGTCTCCGAGGGCAACAATCTTGGCCTCCCTGGAGGCTTTTGCAAGTCTGTCGATCGCACCCTTCTTGCGGTCGTGCCAGCTGTCCTTGGCGCTCAGGCCGTTTGCGTTCTTGTCGCTTTCGGCCTCTACGATGGAGGCAACCCGGTCTCCGAATTCATCGCGTATCTGTTCGAGGGTGACGCAGGTGTCTTCCACGGTGTCGTGAAGGACGGCTGCAGCCAGCAACTGCTGGTCTGAAGTCATGGTAGACACAATCTCCACTGCTTCAAGTGGATGGACTATGTAAGGAAATCCCTTGCCTCGCCTTTCCGTTCCGGAATGGGCTCTGACGGCAAAAACGACAGCCTTGTCAAGAAGTCCGGTATCAATTTGTTTATTGGCCATCCTATTGGTGCATAAAAGGCAGTTCTTTTGCCTGTTCTACAATCATTTCTGCAACAATCTCGTTGCTTTTCTCCTTGCCGTTCAGCAAGTCGAAGAAATAGCGGACTCCGCCTTTTCCCCACCCCTTTTTCAGGATGTACGCTATGCAGAGGTTCTGCGGGCCTATTGAAGATGAGATGATATCCAGGTCTGTAAGACCCATCTGGAAGCATGCTATCTGGTAGGCTCCTTCAAAGTTGTCTTTGATGATGGTGTGGATGTCGCCAAGGGTATTGCAGCCTATGCCTTTGAACACGGCCAGGTAAGGCAGGAGGGAAACCTCCTGGATCTCGGCCTGGTTGACGGCGGCTATCTTCTTGTTTATCTGGCGGAAAGGATCCAGGTCCAGAAAACTGCGGAAAGAATCCAGGTCCAGAGGGACCTCATCCAGGTTGCCGGAAGCAACCAGTTTCTGGATCTTCCTCCTGTAGTCTGTAAGTTCGGAGCGTATCTTGCTGAATTCTTCGTCTATGAGCTCAAGCATTCCTGCAAGGCGGCTCATTGACCTGAGGTATCTCTTAGGTATCTCGATCCCGGACTTGTATCCTGTATCGTGATCCAGGTTGGCCCATGCGTGCTGCAGAACCGTACGCATCTGGATTTCAAATCTGTACGGGAATCCCTGATGAGAACATACATAATGGAGCGAAACGTATCCGAAACTGTCTATGTCGTGGACCTTGCGCTTGTCTATGGAGTTCTCCCAGTCCACCACGAAAAGCCTCTCAATTACGGTTGCTACCTTGTCCACATCATCTATGTAGTAGGTAATCAGCCTTATGCCAAGGATGTCGGTAATGTCTGAAAGGCTCTTGTACTTGGATCCTTTCTTCTCAAGTTTTCCTGCCAGGGAGCCTTCACTCTTGATTCTGGACTCAATGCTTGCCAGATGGATTCCAGCGTCCTTGAGAGTATTTTTCAGCAGCGATAGAATAGTGGCCTCAGCTTCCTCGTAGACGGGAAGCTTCTCTCTGTAATCCTGTAAGATAGAGTTGCAGTGGTCGTCAAGAAGCGGAGTAGGGGCCATTATTTCTTGATGTAAGTGAGTATGATGTCTACCAGTTCGTCTTCTGTATGGTTGTCTGCATTCAGTACCAGGTCATAGTTGCGGGCGTCATACCTGCTTCTTCCCGTGTAGCGCTTTACGTAGTTCTCTCTGGACTCGTCTATGGAATCCATTATGGTTTCAGCCTCAGTCTCTGTAAGGTGCTGCTTGCGGACAATCCTTTGGATGCGGTTTTCCCTGGATGCGGTAATGAAAATGTCAATCTTGCCCGGATGGTCTTTGAGCACGAAGAAACCGCTTCTTCCGGCAATTACGCAAGGGCCTTCATCGGCGATGGCGTTTAGAATCTCTGATTCAGCCTTGAAGATGTCGCCTGTGGTGACATCTGAGCGGACTTCCTCCGAATACTTGCTGTCTACGTCCATGATCAGGCCGACCTTAGGCATCGGAGCTACCATCTGGATAAAGTCTGCCAGCCAGCTTTTCTTCTCTCCCTTGAGTTTCTCGATGGCATAGGTTGTCAGGTTGAACTTTTCCCTCAGACTGCGGATGAGTTCCTTGTCTGAATAGCGTACGCCCAGTTTGGCGGCAAGCTTGCGGCCGACAGTCCGTCCTCCGGAACCGATTTCGCGGGCAATGGTGATGACGAATTTCTTTTCAGTATCCATATTGTTGTTTGTTGTATGGCATACAAATTTAATAAGAATCATTTTCTTTAAGGATTATCCGGAAGAGATTTTTGCCTCCCATAAGACTTTTTGTCACCGAAAGAGGACATTTTTTCCTTTTCAAGTGGCATTATTTCCACCTTTTTGCTCTTTGTGGAAAATGGTATCGCTTTTGCCGGAAAGTGAAGTGTCTCCCCGACGGGAGATCAGCGAACAAGGCCCATCTGGACCGGAAGGCTGGACATTAAGAGTTTTTGAGTTATGCTACCTGTAAGAAGAAATTCAAATAGCTGGCTGCCTGAAATTTTTAATGATTTCTTTGACAACAGCTGGATGGAAAGGACCAATTATACTGCCCCGGCCATCAATGTGATTGAAAACGAAAAAGAATACGAACTTGAACTGGCTGCACCAGGTCTGTCCAAGGAAGATTTCAAGATCCAACTCGGCGATGAAGGCAATCTTGTAATCAACATGGAGAAGAAGACTGAGAACAAGGAAGAGAAAAAGAAAGGCCGCTTCCTCAGGCGTGAGTTCTCATACGAGAAGTTCCACCAGAGCCTGATGCTGCCTGACGATGTTGATGTAGAGAAGATTGAGGCCAGCATGGAAAACGGCGTGCTTAACATCCGTCTACCTAAGATCGTTAAAGCTGTTCCATCTGCCGAGCACAAGACGATAAGTATCAAATAGAAGCTGGTTAGCTGGCTATAGGTTAAGCGAAACGGCCTGTCCCTTGCAGGGGCGGGCCGTTCTGTCATTGCGCTTGGCTGGTTTCAGCTAATGGCGGAATAGTCCTTTACATCCTTGCCCTGCCTTCTGAGAAGCTGCAGCTGACCTGCAAGCAGCTTGCTTTCAGGCGACTGGAGAAGAGGGTCCTTGTCCAGAATTTCAAGAGCTGTCTGACGGGCCTCTTCCAGGAATCTTCCGTCGCGATAAAGGGATGAAATGTGCAGGTCTATGGCAAGGCCGCTCTGGGAGGTTCCTTCCAAATCTCCCGGTCCTCTCATCTTCATGTCTTCCTCGGCCAGCACAAAGCCGTCTGTTGTCTTGCACATCAGTTCCAGACGCTTGCGGCTTTCCTTGCTGAGCTTGTAACCGCTCATGAGTATGCAGTAGCTTTTTGCGGCTCCTCTTCCGACCCTTCCCCTGAGCTGGTGGAGCTGGCTCAGACCGAACCGCTCGGCACTCTCAATGACCATGACAGAGGCGTTGGGGACGTCTACTCCCACTTCTATTACACTGGTAGCCACCAGTATATGTGCTTTCCCGGAAGCAAAAAGCTGCATGTCGATATCTTTGTCTTCCGGTTTCATCTTGCCGTGGACAACGGCAGTAATGTATTCCGGAGTCTTGAATTCTTCAACGATGCGCATGTATCCGGCTTCGAGGTTTTCGTAATCCATCTTCTCGCTTTCCTTGATCAGCGGATATACCACGAAGACCTGGTGACCCTGGGCTATCTGGGCCCTCATGAAATCAAATACCTGGCGCCTCTGGCTTTCCCATGCATGTGTTGTGACAACCGGAGTGCGGCCAGGAGGGAGTTCGTCTATTATGCTCACGTCGAGGTCTCCGTACAGGGTCATGGCCAGTGTCCTTGGAATAGGGGTTGCGGTCATGACCATCACATGAGGAGCAAGTCCGTCATCATTCTTGCTCCACAGGCGGCTTCTCTGATCCACCCCGAAGCGATGCTGTTCGTCTATTATGGCCAATCCGAGGGAATGGAACCTGACCCGGTCTTCTATGAGCGCGTGGGTTCCTACGATGATGTTTATGCTGCCTTCTTCAAGTTCCTTGAGGATTTGCTTCCTTTCCTTCGCCTTGGTGCTTCCGGTCAGAAGGGCAACCCTGGCATCCGTAGCCTTGAGGAATTTGGAGATGCTTGCAAGATGCTGGTTTGCCAGTACTTCCGTAGGGGCCATTATGCAGGCCTGATAACCGTTGTCAATTGCAATGAGGCTGAGCAAAACGGCAACCAGGGTCTTACCTGAGCCCACATCTCCCTGAAGCAGGCGGTTCATCTGTTTTCCGCTTCGCATGTCTTCCCTCATTTCCTTGATTACACGCTTCTGGGCATTTGTCAGCGGATAGGGAAGGGAGCGGTAGCATTTGTTGAAATTGTCGCCGACCTTTGACATGATGATGCCTCCGCTCTTTGACAACCTGACATTGCGCTGTTTGAGGAGGCTCAACTGCAGGTAGAACAGTTCCTCGAACTTCAGCCTTTTCTGTGCTGCCTCCAGTTCTCTTGGAGAAGCGGGGAAGTGGATGTTCCTGAGTGCCTCTTCCAGGGAACAAAGCCCTTTGCCCACGATGATTGAATCCGGAAGGGTTTCCGGAATGTGGCCGCAGACCCTTTCCAGAAGAAGGCTCTGGATCTTGGTTATGGCCTTGATTCCCATGCCGGAATTCTTCATTTTCTCCGTAACGGAATAGATGCCGGCCATGGAACCCGTTCCATAGGCTACGGCCTCAGAGGGCCTGTAGATTTCCGGATGGACGAGATTGACATGACCGTTGAAGACGGTTGGTTTGCCAAAGGCGATGAACTCCTCGTTCTGGTTCAGTTTTTCAGAAATCCATTTCAAGCCGCTGAAAAACACGAGGTCTATGCTGCCAGTAGGGTCCTGCATGGTGGCCACCAGCCTTCCCTTGCCCCTGACGGGCCTGGAGCCTGAGAATCCGACAAGTTCTTTCTTTACGATGACGCCCCTGATCTGGATGTAGGAAGAGGAAGGAGTGTCCTCTCCGTCCAGCATCTGGTCTCCGGCTATGCTGCTGATAGGGTAGACCTTGCTCTTGTCTATCCACCGGAAAGGAAAGTAGTAGAGCATGTCGCGGAAAGTGCGTACTCCTATTTCCTTTTCCAGCATCGCAGCTCTCTTCGGACCTATGCCGGGGAGGTACTTGATGTCCGTGTCCAATATGAGGTTCATCTACTGCAAATTTATCTTTTTTTTCGTAAATTGCACCGAATAGGGTTTGCATAATGGGAAAGACTGCCAACATCTGGAGATGCAAGCCTTTGGTACCATATGTATAGTATTATGAAACAGAAACTTGTAATTGGAATTACACAAGGAGACAGCAATGGCATAGGTTACGAGGTTATAATAAAGGCCTTGTCAAATGCCAATGTCCTGGATATGTTCACTCCAGTCATTTACGGCTCCTCAAAGGCTTTCGGGTATTACCGCAAGCAGATACCTGAAACAGAGAACATCAACACAAACCTCATATCTTCCGCAAAGGATGCCCATCCGAAGAGGGTGAACATCGTGAACTGCGTGGGAGATGACCTTCTCATTGAGCCTGGAAAACTTACGCATGAAAGCGCCAAAGCCGCGATTGCATCTTTGGAGAAAGCGGTGAAGGAAGCTAAGGCCGGTTACCTGGATGCCATAGTCACAGCTCCTTTCAGCAAGAAGGGAGTTACTTTGGAGCATTTCAAGTATGCAGGGCATACCGGATATCTCATTGAAACTTTCGGAGCCAAGGACGGCCTGATGTTCATGTGTTCGGATTCTCTCAGGGTAGGTGTGGTTACCATGCACATACCTCTGAAGGATGTATCGGCCAATATCAACAAAGAGGTGATAATGAGCAAACTAAGGCTCATGAACGAGTCTCTCAAGAAGGATTTCCGCATAGAAAGGCCAAAGATAGCGGTCTTGGGTCTG
Organism: uncultured Bacteroidia bacterium; assembly: GCA_902780455.1. Classification (GTDB taxonomy): domain Bacteria; phylum Bacteroidota; class Bacteroidia; order Bacteroidales; family UBA932; genus Egerieousia. The sequence continues at coordinate 10,460 of CACZFO010000034.1, forward strand.
AACCCTCATGCCGGAGACCGCGGACTGCTCGGACAGGAGGAAACAGAAACCATAATCCCTTCCATCAAGGAAGCCAATGAAGAAGGAATCGATACCTTCGGACCTTTTCCTCCGGACGGATTCTTTGCAGCAACCCTTCAGAGCAAGTATGACGCCGTCCTGACCATGTATCACGACCAGGGCCTGATTCCGTTCAAGACCCTGTCATTCGATACCGGAGTAAACTACACCGCCGGCCTCCCTATAGTAAGGACATCGCCGGATCACGGAACCGCGTTCGACATAGCCGGTCAGAACAAGGCCAATCCACGTTCCATGCTCAGTGCCATTTACCTGGCCATAGACATTTACCGCAGCAGGGAACAGTACATGGAGATACATTCCAATCCCATGAAAGCTCAGGTTCCCGGTCAGGATGATTCCCGCAAGCCTTATAACCAGGAGGTTGAAACAGAATAGACCATGTCAGGAAAGCATCCTCCCATATACCTTTACACAGACGGCTCTTCCAGGGGCAACCCGGGCCCCGGTGGCTGGGGTGTGGTGCTCGTGTGCGGCAGCATGCGCAAGGAAATGAGCGGCGGAGAAGCGCTTACCACGAACAACCGGATGGAGCTTACAGCCGTCATAGAAGGGCTAAGGGCAATCAAGTGGAATGATGCCACCGTCCACATCTGGTCGGATTCTTCATACGTGGTAGAGGCTGTTGAGAAGGGATGGCTCTCCCATTGGATTTCAATCGGATTCAAGAAGAAGAAGAACGTGGACCTCTGGAGGGAATACCTGACGGTCTCTGAAGGTAAGGACATCCATTTCCATTGGCTCAAGGGCCATGCCGGGCATCCGGAGAACGAAAGATGCGACGAAATGGCCTTTGCCAGGGCCACGGAGTATTCAGAGAGGGTTGACGAATAAACACGAAGACTATGGACACGATACTTGAAAAGAGGAACTTGAAATTTGCAATGGTAGGCAGCGGAAGCTGGGCGACGGCCCTTGTCAAACTGCTTATGAACCATCAGGAAAAGATAGCCTGGTTCATACGTGACCAGAAAAACATAGACCGTGTAATGAAAAACCACCGCAACAAGGTCTATCTGAGTTCGGTAATACTGGAACCGGACAGGTTGATGATGAGCACGGACATCAACGAGGTGGTCAGTTGGGCAGACGTGCTGTTTTTCTGTATCCCGAGCGCATACTTCCTTGGTGTGATGGACCGTCTTACGGTATCTCTTGACAACAAGTTCATAGTTTCTGCAATCAAGGGCTTCGTGGGAGACAAGACCATTGCTGAGTATTTCAACCAGATACACGGTATACCTTACGACCGGATAGGGGTTGTGAGCGGGCCGTGCCATGCCGAGGAGGTTGGAATGGAGAGGCTCTCGTATCTGACATTTACCAGCAAGCATGTTTCATCTGCAAAGGCACTGTGCGGATTCTTTGAATGCAGTTACGTAAGGACTATGCCCGGAACCGACATTTACGGAGTCGAATATTCCGCAGCGCTGAAGAACATCTACGCCATTGCTGCCGGAATAGCGCATGGGCTGGGCTACGGTGATAATTTCCTTTCTGTGTTGATAACCAGTTCGTTCAAGGAAATGACCGATTTCCTGAACGCCTCGCATCCTGACCGCAAGCGCAATGTGCTCACCTCACCGTACCTCGGAGACCTTCTGGTTACCGGATACAGCCAGTTCAGCCGCAACCGGACCTTCGGAAGCATGATAGGAAAGGGGTATTCAGTAAAGAGTGCCCAGGTGGAGATGAACATGGTTGCCGAAGGGTACTATGCATCTGCGGCCATAAACCGCATCAACAAGAAATACATGGTGGACATGCCTATCGCCGAGGCAGTTTATGAAATCCTTTACGAGGAGAAATACCCTGCCTATGTGATGAAGAGGCTCAGCGACAAGCTTTATTAGAAAAATTCCTTGACTATGCTCAAACTCAATACAGACATGATAGAGCCCTTCGTGGGGGCGGAAGATTACAAGAGGGCCATTGCAGAGTCCTTCAAGGCTTATGATACCTTGGTTTCCGGGTCCGGAGAAGGTGGAAACATGACGGGCTGGCTGGACCTTCCGGTGAATATCCCGGAGAGTGTCCTTGCAGACTGCCGTATGATTGCCAGCCGCTGGCTGGGGACCATGGATGTGGTGGTCGTGATCGGAATAGGAGGTTCATTCCTTGGTGCCAAGTGCGCCCTGGAGGCCTTCTCACACAGTTTTGCCTCGGCAGGGGAGAGGAACTCTCCTCATATAGTCTTTGCAGGATATTCGCTTTCAGAGGATTATATGTCTGACTTGCTGGGATATCTGAAGAAGAAGTCCTACGGCCTGATAGTCATATCAAAGTCCGGAACTACAATCGAGCCTGCCCTGGCTTTCAGGATATTGAGGATGAACATGCTCAACAGGTTCGGAGAGGAAGATACCAGGAGGAGGATAGTTACCGTCACCGATGAAAGGAACGGGGCACTCAGGGCAATGAGCGACAAGTACGGTTATACCTCGCTCTCAGTTCCTTCAAATGTAGGAGGCAGGTATTCCGTCCTCTCTGCCGTGGGGTTGCTTCCGCTTGCCGTAGCCGGTTTTGACATCGAGAGCTTCCTGGGCGGAGCCAGGGAGGCAAGGGAGCATCTTATGAAAAAATCGGAGACTAATCCGGCGATGGTATATGCCGCCCTGAGGAACATCATGTACCGCAACGGCAAGAAAATAGAAGTCTTCATAAATTACCATCCTAAGCTCAAGTACCTGGGAGAGTGGCTAAAGCAGCTGTTTGCAGAAAGCGAGGGAAAGAACATGAAGGGCCTCTTCCCTGCAACCCTCGACTTTACGACCGACCTCCACTCCGTTGGCCAGTACATCCAGGATGGAGAGAGGATAATGTTCGAAACCTCCATACTTGCAGGCAGCAAGGAAGTGGAGGTGTTCGTTCCAAAGTCTACAGACAACCTCGACGGCCTGGATTATCTTGTAGGCCGTACCCTTGAGGATATCAACTACATGGCCGAAAAGGGAACAAGGCTTGCCCATACCAGCGGAAACGTTCCAAACATATACATCGAGATGGAAAAGATAGATGAGTGGAACATGGGCCAGCTGTTCTATTTCTTCGAGTTCTCATGCGCTTTATCTGCCTATATGCTGGGTGTGAATCCATTTGACCAGCCGGCCGTGGATGTTTACAAGAACAACCTTTACAGGCTCCTGGGAAGACCTGGCTTTAATGATTAGCCTATGGCGGAATCTATCAATCCAATGCTTCTGGACCTGGCTCTGATCCTGGTCGTTGCCGGAGTTGTTACCATAGTGTTCAAGGCGCTCAAGCAGCCGCTCGTACTGGGGTACATCGTAGCCGGAATCCTGACCGGACCTTATGTCGGCTTCATACCCACCGCAACTCAGGTGGAGAGCGTTGAATTCTGGGGAAAGATCGGAGTGATCTTCCTTCTGTTCGGTCTCGGCCTTGAGTTCAGTTTCAAGAAACTTACCAAGGTGGGAGGCCCCGGCATCACTACGGTCTTCTCGGAGGCTCTGGTGATGTTCAGCATGGGCTTCCTGATAGCCAAGATCTTCGGATGGGAAAACATCACGGCCCTGTTTGTGGGAGCCATGCTTTCCATATCGTCGACTTCCATCATAATCAAGACATTCGACGACCTTAAAATAGGAGGGAAGAAATCCTCCCAGCTGGTTTTCGGTGCTCTCATATGCGAAGACCTGGTTGCCATCCTCCTTCTGGTGATGCTGCCCACGTTTGTGATAAGCAAGACGTTCAACGGCATGCAGCTTGCAACCAAGATATTGAGCATCACGGTATTCCTGCTTCTATGGTTTACCGGCGGCATCTATTTCATCCCTACCATATACAAGAAGCTGCGCAAGCTGATGAGCGATGAAACCCTGATAGTGGTTTCTCTCGGACTGTGTCTGCTGATGGTGGTCATCACCCTCAAGGCAAACATATCCGAAGCTCTTGGAGCCTTTGTCATGGGATCTATACTTTCCGGTACGGTGCAGAGAGACAAGATACTCTCTTTGACCAGACCCATAAAGGATTTCTTCGGAGCCATCTTCTTCGTATCCGTCGGCATGCTGGTAGATCCTTCCGTGCTGCTTCAATACTGGCCTCATATCCTGATAATTACCTTGGCTGTCATAATAGTGAAGCCTCTTGCCGCCACCATAGGTTTCCTATTCAGCGGCCAGGCCCTGAAGATAGCCCTCCCAGCCGGAATGTGCATGTGCCAGATAGGTGAGTTCTCGTACATCATCGCCTCTTTGGGAAAGGACATGGGAGCCACTCCGGATTACCTTTATCCGGTAATCGTCACGGTCTCAATCCTTACCACGTTCGTGACGCCTTACTGGGCCAAGGGGGGTGAGAAAACCTTCAGCTTTATCTACAAGCATTCCTCAACCGGCTGGAGGAACGTAATTGACCGCCTGGGCAGCGGAAAGAACACATACAACCAGGAATCCAGATGGCGGAAGCTGCTTACAAGCTATCTCTCCAGGGTTTTCATCCTAACTACCTGGATGGCTTTCATCATACTGTTTTTCACCAAGGTAATCAATCCGTTCCTGAATTCACTTCTGCGGTCTCTGTATCCGCAGCTTTCAGGGATGTTCTGGGTCAGGCTGGTAATGTTCCTTCTGACTATAGGAGCAATAGCCCCGTTCGTATGGGCCCTGCTCCGCCTTAAAGACAAGGATGGTATCTATGACCAGATCTGGGCAGACGGCAAGTTTGCAAGGGGACCTCTGCTGTTCCTCGTTGCAATCAAGTACATCATAGCCTTTATTGCAGTTTCCTTCGTAGCCAGCCTTTATCTTACCAGAAGTACCGGCGCCATCATCCTCATCTGTGCAACTGTCATAGTTTTCGTTGTTATATCGCAGAGGATAAAGGGTTATTATTCAAAGATAGAGAAGAATTTCCTTGCCAATCTCGACAGCGAGGGAGGGCGGCGGTTCGTGGTTCCGAGGGAGATGGCAAACGAAATCCACATGGAAAAATGCGTTGTCGGCCAGAATTCCTATCTGGCGGGCCGCTCCATAGGCATGGTCCACCGCAAGAAAGATACAGGAGCCCTGGTCATACAGCTTATCAGGGGCAACAAGGTCATAGACCTTCCGCACAAGGACCAGGTGTTCTATCCGTCTGACAGCCTCCTGGTCCTGGGCTCAGACAAGCAGCTCAGTTCCTTCATCGCCCTGTCAAAGAACGTTTCTGAAGACGAGGTTCCTTCGCAGGAAGACGACTCGATAGAGATGAGGCTTTTCCAGATAACGCTGGGAGAAAAGGCTCCCGTCCTGGGACACAACGCCAACATTACGGCTTTCAGGAACGAATTCGGAGTGCTGCTGGTGGGAGTGGAGAAGTCTGATTCCGATAACTTCCTCCGCCCCAACTCGTCGGTGACGATAGAAAAAGGTGATACAATCTGGGTGGTGGGTAACCGTGAGAAGGTAAATAAACTGAACATAGCCGATTGAGTCAGATATGGACAGAGCGTTCTTGAGACAGGTTGCAGAATCATTCGTAAATGATCCTTTGGAAGACTTTACTTTCGTTTTTCCAAACAGGAGGTCATCTCTATTCTTTCTGAAGCATCTTGGGGAAGTTTCCTCAAAGCCTGTTTTCTCTCCACGTATATTTACCATAGACAAGCTGTTCGGATACCTGTCCAGCCTTGAGGTGGCAGATGACCTGTCTCTGATATTCAGGCTGTGGAAGGTTTATCGCGATTATCAGACACAATTCCAGAAAAATAACGGCGTTAAGGAAGCCGATGTCAAGGTTGAAGGCATTGATGAGTTCTTCTCGTGGGGGCGGATAATCCTTTCTGATTTCAACGATGTTGACCAATACATGGTGGATGCCACGCGCCTGTTTTCAAACATCAAGGACCTAAACCAGCTCAAGTCCGACGCTTCAGTACTTTCAGAGCGCCAGTATAATGCCCTGAAAAGGCTGGTCAACATGAAATCGGACGTAAGACCTGACGCTCACGTCAAGCGCAGGTACCTGGAGATATGGGACATGCTTTTACCTTTGTATCAGTCTTTCCGCTCTTCCCTGCTTGAAGACGGACTGGCCTATCAGGGGATGCAGTACAGGGAGGTTGCCCAGAACCTGGATAATCTGGAGGAAAAACTCTCAGGACTCGGAACCGTGGTCTTCGTAGGCTTTTCAGCTCCTTCCGAGTGCGAGAAGATGCTCATGCGCCGCTGCCGGAACAAAGGCGGCATTTTCTTCTGGGACTACTATTCCGAGTGGATACAAAAGGACTATAACCGTTCGTCCCATCTCATTGGCAAGTGCGTGAAGGAATTCCCCTCCACCCGTCCGCTGGGAAGGGAAAACGGCGGTTGTGTTGAAGGCGGATGCCACTTCAGGCTCATTCC
>CACZFO010000035.1 GCA_902780455.1 uncultured Bacteroidia bacterium
GATGCCGCAATCTTTGTAGATTTTGAAGTTTTCATGATGGTATCATTTTAATTATTCTCAAATTTAATAAAAAAAGATAAAGGTGTTATATTTGTCGTGATGAAAAAGATAAACTATCTCACATTGCTTCTGGCCTGTGCCGTACTGCTGGCCGTAATGCTTTTCGGAAAGATCTACAGATCCTATCCTCCTTTTCTGATACTCACGATAGTGACCTTCGGATTGTCGCTTGTCAATTTGTTCCTGATTCATCACAAGAACCTTCAGATAAGGCTCTGCATCTACAACTCGATAGTTCTTCTGGCATACCAGGTGTGGATTGTCTGGCTGTTGTGGTTCTCCGGCCTGACCGTTGTCAGGTTCCCGGTTTCAACGGTTTTCCCCGTAATATGCATCATCCTCAACATCATAGTGATAGGCATACTCCGGAAGACCATTGCCGCCGAGGAGTTCATGAAACTCATGGAGGAACGTGCCAAGAACGGAAAGAAGAACAGAGGCTAGTCCTTGAGGCTGAAAGACAGCTCGCCGGAATAAGACCTCGTGCTGTCTGTCTCCAGAGTTCCACCATGCCAGGATTTGCCGTACTTCTGGCTTTTGATCCTGAAATCAAACAGTATAAGAACCCTGCCGTCGGGAGTTATGGAATCCTTGTCGAGGAATCTCACCTTGTCTACGAAAGCAGGAAGATGGATGTTGGCAGCATCCTGATAAAGACTGTCGTTGAGCCTTCTCATCACGTCCTTCTCCCACAGTGAGTTCTCCGAGCTGCCCATTACCACGCGGATCATCAGCGGGGCTGCCAGCCATGCTGCAATGAACAGGACCAGTGAGAGCATGCCCAGCCTTTCTATCCGTGTGAACAATTTTTTCCTTGCCATGGCTCAATCTTCCATTATACCGCTGACGTAAAGGGCAACAAAGCCCAGGAAAGCCAGCACCAGCCCCCAGATGACCACCTTGCGGGCGGCATTAGCCTTACGGTCTGCTTTTTCGTAATCCATGACCTTGAATGAGGCCAGAGCCTGGGATGAGAAAACCACACCGAGAATACCCATCGGAAGACAGCACCATAAAGTCAGTATAATAGACTCCGTGAGATAGCTTCTGAACCAGCTCCTGTCCTTTGAATAGTCGTTGGTATCTGCGGCGGCCTTGTTCCAGTCATATTTCTGGGAAGCAGTGCTGACACCCAGGTCCGCATTGCAGACCCGGCACCGCCTCTGGTCTTCAGAATTGGCATATCCGCATTCAGGGCAAATCCTGGACATCCCTACAGGTTCTTTTCAGGATACATGCTGTTCCACCACGAAGGATCATCCTTCAGATACTTCTGGAACCAGGCCATGATGGTGTTGCTCCATTTGATTCTCTTGCTGTATTCCAGTATCCAGTGGTTCTCTCCCTTCACCTCCACAAAGGCAACGTCACGGCCCTGTATCTTGAGGGCGGTGAACATCTGGATGCTCTCTATGTGAGGTACGTTGGTATCATCCGAGCCGTGCAGGAGCAGCAGCGGAGTGTGGATCTTGTCTGCGTTGAACAAAGGAGAATGCTTGGTGTACATATCAGGATTGTTCCAAGGATAACTCTCTGCGCTGGCCACATGACCGTAGGAATATCCCCAATAACCTTCTCCCCAGTAACTTGCAATGTTGCTTATTCCAGCATGAGATACCGCGCATGCAAAGATGTCGGTCTTGGTCTGGAGGTACTGGGTCATGAAACCGCCGTAACTTGCTCCGATACACCCTATCTTGTTCCTGTCTGCAAAAGGATGGGCGTCGCAGAACTTCTGCACGCCTTCTATGATATCGTCTGCAACGTAATCGCCCCAGGTTTCCACGTGCCTTGCTGAAAACTTCTGTCCGAAACCTATGGCTCCGCTTGGCTGTATGACATATACCACATAGCCGAGCGAAGCATAATACTGCTGTGGATAACGGCTCTCAAGAGAACGCGTCGTAGGAGTGCATCCGCCGTAGTAGTTTACTATCACAGGATACTTCTTAGAAGGGTCAAATCCAGGAGGAAGATAAAAACGGCCCTGTATCTGGTCGCCCAGGCGGTTGGTAAAGCTCCATGGCCTGCACTCGCCCATTACGACATCTTCGTATCTTTCTGCAGAAACATCTTCCAGCAGGTAGTCGCTGTCTTTCCTGACGTCCTTGACATACAGTTTGGAAGGAGAAGATGCACCGCCGCCTACATAGCACATCGTCTGGCCGTTTTCTGGCAGATTCCAGGAAGTTACCACTTCAGGTATCTGGCTGAGCTTGCGGCTCTTTCCGGTCTTGGGATCAAAGGCGTAGAGGGTCTTGAATTCACCCTCCGTAACTCCCGCATAGATCCTACCGTCCCTGCGGTTCCAGGAGACGGCGTCTATGGAAGGGTCAAAGTCCTTTGTAAGGCATCTGACACTGTGGCCGGCAATGTCAAAAATGTACATCTGGATATCGTACATGTTGGGAGTGTGGCCAGGTGTCATGTTGCCGATGCCTCCGAAGGTCTCCGGAGATCCCAGTACAAGAAGGCTCTTAGCATCGGGAGAAAACATAGCGCGCGAGAGGAATCCATCCTGGCGTATGACCGTATCCACAGCCCAGGTCTGAAGGTCGACTATGCAGACATCCGTACTGCTGGACGGCCTTTTCTGAACCTGGAGGTTACGGATTCCGACAAGAAGGTATCTGGAATCATCGGATATGTCCATAGGATAAACCTCCTTGCTTCCAAACGAGAGCTGCCTGAGTGTGCCGCTTTCAACATCATACAGGCTTATGTGGGTACGGTTTCTCCAGCCCGGCTGGCGGTCATCCGGATCCAGGATCTGATATACGTTCTCATCCTCCTTAGGACCTTCGGACTCCCCGGTTACAACCATGAACTTCAAGTCCGGGGAGAGGAAGAGGCCTCCCTTCGGCAGGTTTTCTGCAACCAGCTCGTCGGGTCCGCCAACCGAAGCCTTCCAAAGCCTGCGGTTACCGTCTGATGTCTCATACCATGCATACTCGTTTCCTCCGGCCAGCCAGAAGATTCCACCCTTTTCCCTGACCACCTTTCCGGTTGCAACTTCCTTGAGCTGCGTCTTACGGGTAGTCTTGCCCTTGCGGTCTGTATCTGAAGTATTTACAATGACATACCGACCATTTTCGGAGATACTTGCATTCCCCATCTTCTCACCGTAAAGCACCTCGTCCATCCCGAAGAAATGTTTTTCAGACAGGGTCCAGGAAACTTCTTTTTCAGACTTGATGTTCACGAAAAGCGAATCCTTGCCTTCTCCGTCTGAAAGAACCTTGATGTCAATCTTGTGCTGCCTGGGATCAAGGTTCAGCCCCTTGAGAGAACTCTCCTTGCCATCGAGATAGGCCTTGTAGTCCTTGGTCCCCTTCACCTCCACATCAACCTTGTGGAAGGCCATGTCGTTGATAAAGAAAGAGAAGACTCCCACCCCGGTACCTTCCTGCTCCGGAAGCATCCCAGCAGATACCGTCCGGTAATGCTTGGGAGTGAGCGGAACCGCATCCATCAGGCTCTTGCGGTCAAAAGCCTTTCCCCTGGCATCAGGAGTGGAAAACAACGGTTCAGACACCTTGTATGGACCAGCATAGTTGAATCTGTCTACGGTCGTAACCTTCTGGGAGAAAGAAACTGATGCTATCAGCAGGAAAAAGGATGCAAATAAAGCTTTCTTCATAGTCTTATAGCGGTTATCATCATTTGATCTCTACGCCGTTCTCAGCAGCCTCCTTCTTGACTTTTTCCCTGAAAGAGGCAAACCACCCGTCGTAGGACGGCTTGTAATTCGGGTTCTTCTTGAGAAGCTTCTGAAGATTGGAGATATTGTCAAGATAAATGGCAACCTCTTCCGGTGCCTCCTTGAATATACTGCCCTCATTGTAACTTGGAGCCCATTCCTCCACTTCATCCAACAGTTTGTCAAGACCCTTCCGGTTCAGCCCCTGGAAACGCATTTTCTGACCGTCTATGTACTGTCTGGCCTCCTGAGTCTCCTTTATCGGGAAGGCGCTTTTCCAGAGCACGTCTGCTATGTACCAGTCATCTCCATTGAATTCAAGGAACAGGGTGTATCTGAACTCGTAGCATGGAGGGTCCTCGTAATACATGTCTGCCTCGGCCCGGTTTTCTGACGTTACCCTGATAGCCTCTATGGTCAGAGTCCTTTCAACAGGGTTGCATACGTCAAGGACTTTTCCGGTCCACTGGAAGTCCATGTAAACGTCATTTGCAATGTATTTGAGGCAATCTATCTCCCGGTACAGGTTTATCAGGGTATCTGTATAGAAATCAGGCCTCTGCTTCCTTCCTATGACCTCGGTCTTCATCAGATTCTCAACTCTCCGGTATACGGCAGCTGCAGAGGTCTTGTCTGCGGCTGCCTGCTTTTGGCCTCCATTCTTGCAGGATAAAGCGGCAAAAGAAATCACCGCGCAGAAAACTAAAAGTAATCTCGATATCTTCATAATTCAACTGACTTTATTAAGTCCGGCAATTTAGCAAAAATGCCGCAATTCGTCCAAATTATGCTATATTTAATGCTGGATTTACTCAACGATATGAAAAAGCTTCTGACGGGACTTGTCTGCATGCTGATGCTTGCATGCTGCGCAACAAGTAATTACATCAAAACCGCTGCTGTTGACGTTGAAGCGGACAGCACGGGGAAAAACATATTCGGAATAAACACTTGTCCGGGAGAAGACTGCTCCACCCAGATGAATGTCAGTTTTGCAGCCAGGGAATCAACCACTGACTGCTACATCTATCTGATTCAGAACAAAAGGAATACGGGTGTAAAAGGCTATTCCCTCAAAGCCGGTGAAGAAACCCTCTGCACCGTCTATGACAGCATCTATTCAAAGAAAGCCAACGGCGAGAATTTCTATGAAAACGCCAGGTTCCACAAATTCAGCTGCACATTCTCCAACCTCAAGCCCAATACCGAGTACTGCTACTGGATTGTCTCCAACTACAAGGACGAGTACGGTATCCAGCACACCACACAGTCCGGCATAAGCAGTTTCAAGACAGCCGGCAGCGACAGATGGAGCGCATGTGTCATATCTGACTACCACAGTTATCCCCCTCTTCCAAAGAGGCTTTCCTCTGCGATGGCAATGGTCGGCACCGTAGACGATTATGCCAAATCCAGGAACAAGCGTGGCTTTGACTGGGTCCTTCATCTGGGAGATGTATGCGCGTGGGGCGGAAGCTGGAGTTTCTGGAAAGAAATGTACCAGCAGCAGCCGTTCAGGGGTTACATGTGGGCTGGACTCAACGGCAACCACGACAACATGTCAAGGAAATACCAGCTCACCAACAACTACTTCCGCTTTGCCACCGCCAACCCGCTCAACGGATATGAGGGAGAGGAAGGAGTCTGCTACCATTTCACCTACGGGAACACTCTCTTTGTGATGCTCAACAGCGAGAGCATGAGAGACAGCACCGGACTGGAGAAGGCCCGTGAATGGGTCCGCAACGTGCTCAACTCCAGCAACGCCAAGTTCAAGGTGGTTTGCGAGCACTACCAGTGGTTCTTTGGAGAAAACGGAAAGACCAGCCAGATCAGACGCTGGAGAGATCTCTTTGAAGAATGCGGGGTAGACCTCGCCCTGGGAGCAAACAACCACATCTATGTAAGAAGCCGCAACCTTCCTACGCTATATGTCCAGACACCTTCATCCGACAACGAGAGAGGAATGGAGATGGGAGAACTCACCCACAACCAGGACTTGATTGCAAAACGCTGGACTGAAGGCGGAAGGACAATTGGTGCTTTGCTTTTGGAGGTAGACAGGAAATCCATGACCCTTACCCTTCTGGACAGGAACGGAAAGGTGCAGGATTCTGCAACCATAAGCAAGTGATTACTGTTTCTTGATGCAGTATTTGCTTATTACGCTGTAGGCGTCATCTATTCCGAGTTCGCCGGCCTTGCTCATGTCAAGACATCCTTTCTCACTGTCTTTCAGATAAATAAGGACAAGGCCCCTGTTGTAGTAAGCCTCGGGCAGATAAGGATAAAGCTGTATGGCCTTGGTATACTGGAGTATTGCCTCGGGAAGGTCTGAAGACAGCGTGTAGAGGTTCCCCAGATTGTAATAGGAATACGGGAATTCAGGCATCAGCGATACGGCCTTCTTCATGTCGTGGATGGCTGGTGTGTAGTCATAGGACGAACGGCTCTCGTTAACCCTTGCCCTGGCAGTACGGGAATTATCCAGAGAAAGCACCTGTACGTTCTGTTCCATTGAAGATATGAAATCTATCATCTCTGCCTGAAGGGCACCCCTGTTGATGTAGAGGAACGGATTTCCGGTCTGCAGGCTTACAGCCTTGTCGTAGTCTCCTAGTGCCTCGTTAAAGCGGTTCTGCGAATCGTTTACCAGAGCTCTGGAGAAGTATACCAGGGCATCAACCGCCTCCTCCCTGCCAGCGAGGTCTGCAATGATCTGGTTCAGGGAGTCTCTCTGCCGCTTCTCGGTCTTGCTCATCTTTGGTGTTTCGTATGTATGCCTTACAGCCTCAAGACGCGAAGCCACAGGCAGTTCGTCTATGAAATCCTCCATCTGGATAGACTCGTACCTTCCGTCCATGGCCATCTTCTCCTGCTTGCTCTCAGCCAGGTTGAACTTGAACAGAGGCTTCAGCTGTATGTCCACATCGCGATACTGGAGAAGTTCGTTGTTGGCAAAATCCTTCTTGGCAAAATCAGACTCCAGCGAAATCATCCTGTCAAACCTCTTCGTGGTGTCTGCAAACATCTGTAAAGAAGCGGAATCCTTGGTCTTGACCCTGTACTCCCTGACCTTTTCCTTTGCAATCTCCTCGTCTCTCCTGGCCGAATTGAACTGCCCTATCTGGGCTTTGGCGTAAGCCCTGTTCATGTAGGCCTTGGCAAAGTCGGGATAGAGGTTTATGCACTGGGAGTAATCATCCATCGCATCCCTGTATTTCTTCATCTGAAGGAAGACCCCCGCCCTGTTGAAGTAAGCCAGCACGTTCTGCGGGTTTACGGCTATGACCCTGTCATAGTCTTCGAGGGCATTGTTGTAATCTCCTATCTGTGAGCGTATGAGAGCCCTGTTGTAGAGAGTGAGGGCATTCCCGGGTTCATACTCCAGCACCTTGTTCAGGTCTTCAAGGGCACCACTGATGTTGTTTCTTTCATATCTGATCAGGGCCCTGTTGAAGAAGGCAAAGGTGTTTGCAGTATCCAGTTTCAGAGCCTTGTCAAGATCTGCCATGGCCAGTGAGTCCAGATTCTGCATGAAATAAATCCTGGAACGCCTGATGTACCCTTCCGGATCGCTCACGTTCAGGCTAATGGCCTTGTTGTAATCCGCCAGTGCCTTTACCGTATCGCCGAGGAAGGTATAGGCGGCACCCCTGTTCATGTAGGCGTCCGGTTCGTTCTTTTCCTGCTTAATGAACTTGTTGAAGTCTTCCACAGCCTTGTCGAACTGCTGTGACAGGAAATAGGTCACTCCCCTGCTGAAGTACAGGCCCGTATAACTCGGCCTGAGGTCCACCGCCTCTTCCAGGTCTTTGAGAGCAGCCTCGTACTTTCCTGTCCTGCTGAGAGTTATCGCCCTGTAGTGATATGCCGGAGTATACAGCGGATTAAGGCTCAGCGACTTGTCAAAATCTCTCTCAGCACCTATGAAATCGCCGAGATTGTACTTTGCAATTCCCCTGAAAAAATATGCGTCGTAAAGAGTGGAATCTATCCTCGCAAGAGTATTGAAATTGTCTATCGCTGAAGAATACTTGCCGTCTATGAGCAGCTGCCTGCCGCGGAGGAAGAACTGGTCTATGTCATACTGTGCAAAAAGATTCACCGGCCCCAGCAAAACCAGCACCCACAGCAGCACGGAAACTTTAATCCTCCTGTCCATTTTCCAAGTCACAGCTTCATTTATGCAAAGATAGTGCTAAGATAATAATAATGGATAAAAAGTCATATCTTTGACATTCGGCTGATATATGGGCAGGATAATCTCAAAATACGGCACGGTCATGATGTCAGGACTGCTCCTGATCTTTTCAGTGTTGTTTGTCTGTAGAGATTCCTATGCCCAGAGTTACCCCTCTGCAATCCAAAAGGCAGAAGCCCTTGTATCCAAGCAGAGCCTCAAGGAAACCATCGCCGGCCTGACATCCCGCTCCCTGCTCGGAAGAGAAAGTGGAACCGAAGGGTGCAGACAGGCAAGAGACATTGTATATGAGGCGTTTGTAGATGGAAAGATTCCCATGAAAGGGCAGACATATCTTTGGGGCTTCTGGTACTGGAAGGGCAATGAAAGGGCGCTGGGGGTAAATGTCGTGGGCTTTATCCCTGCCGATCCATCTGTACAGTCGCCAAAGACACTGGTAATAGGAGCAAACTATGACGGAATGGGAGTTCTTGGCGGAAGGGTATATCCGGGAGCGGACAACAATGCTTCTGGAGCGGCCGCCCTGATAGAAGTTGGGAAAGCCCTCTCGCACATGGCTTCTGAAGGTTTTCAGCCAAGATGCAATATATGCCTGGTTGCTTTTGATGCCAGGCAACTTGAATATCTTGGCAGCAGCAGATTCCTCAGCGATGCTGCAGTCATAAAGGCATCGGAGATATCGCTGATGATCAATCTGGACAAGATAGGAACCACCCTGGCACCTCCGAAGGAAGCCCAGACGGGAGAGCTGCTGCCGAGGAACTACCTGCTGTTCCTTGGAATGGACGGTGTTGGAGAGAACATAAAGGAAGCATTTAAGCAGGCCAACGGTGCCGACAACCCGATAGTGCTGGATTTCACTTGCTACGGGAACAAACACGTCCACGACATGCTGTACGAGATGGGAGACCAGGTTTCCTTCAGGGACTCAGGCATTCCTGCCATAGTGATAACCAGCGGAGTGCACAAGTACACCAACAAGACTGCCGACGATATCGGGATAATAAATTTCAATGCCCTGACAGAAAGATGCAGGCTGATCTTCAGGGCCGTATGCAAGATTGCCGGAATGACTGAATGATATGGATTTCAAGTTAGACTCCAGATACAAGCCAACAGGCGACCAGCCTGAGGCGATAGACGCCTTGGTAAGCGCCATCCAGGATAAGGAGAAGGCCGTGACACTGCTCGGTGTAACGGGCAGCGGAAAGACCTTCACCATGGCTAACGTCATAGCCCGCCTGAACCGTCCGGCACTGATACTCAGCCACAACAAGACCCTTGCTGCACAGCTGTATGGAGAGTTCAAGGCCTTCTTTCCGGAGAACGCCGTAGAGTACTTTGTTTCGTACTATGACTACTACCAGCCGGAGGCATATCTGCCTACCACAGACACTTACATAGAAAAAGACCTTTCCATCAACGACGAAATAGACAAGCTCCGCATTGCAGCCTCCGCGGCACTGCTCTCGGGAAGAAGGGATGTCATCGTGATTTCCTCAGTTTCATGCCTGTACGGAATAGGAAACCCGGCCGATTTCCATGCCAACACTATATCCGTCAAGACCGGTCAGGCCCTGGCAAGGAACACTTTCCTGTACAAGCTGGTAGACAGCATGTACTCCAGGAGCGACGTCGAGTTCAAGAGAGGAACTTTCCGTGTTAACGGAGACAGCGTGGACATATACCTCGCATACGGAGAGGAGGGCGCAAGGGTGGTGTTCTTCGGAAACCAGGTGGAGGAGATAGAGATCTTTGACCCGGTGAGCGGAACAACCATCGAGTATCGCGATGAAATATCAATCTATCCGGCCAACATCTTCTCAACCACCAGGGAGCGTACTGCCCTGGCTGTAAAACAGATACAGGATGACCTTGTTAAGCAGTACGACTATTTCATGGAAATAGGCAAGAACCACGAGGCAAACCGGCTGAAGCAGAGGGTGGAATATGACCTGGAGATGATCAAGGAACTCGGATACTGCCCGGGGATTGAGAACTACTCAAGGTATTTTGACGGAAGGGCTGCCGGAACCAGGCCTTTCTGCCTGCTGGATTACTTTCCAAAAGACTACATCACTTTCATAGACGAAAGCCATGTGACCATACCTCAGATCAGGGCCATGAGCGGAGGAGACCGCTCCCGCAAGCAAACCCTCATAGAGTACGGATTCAGGCTGCCTGCCGCTGCAGACAACCGCCCGCTGAGGTTTGAGGAATTCCAGGCCCTTACCAACCAGACGGTCTACGTGAGCGCAACGCCTTCAGACTTTGAACTGGAAGAGAGCCAGGGCCTTATAGCAGAACAGGTAGTACGCCCTACCGGTCTTCTGGACCCTCCGATCTATGTCCGTCCTACAAAGAACCAGATAGACGACCTCATGGAAGAGATTGCCCAGAGGGCGGAAAGGGATGAGAGGATCCTGGTTACCACCCTCACCAAGAAGATGGCCGAAGACCTTGACAAGTACATGTCCAAGAACGGAGTCAGGTGCAGCTACATCCATTCAGACGTGGATACCATGGAAAGGATCCAGATCATAGAAGACTTCCAGAAAGGATTGTTTGACGTACTGATAGGAGTGAACCTTCTCAGGGAAGGCCTGGACCTGCCCCAGGTTTCACTGGTGGCAATCCTCGACGCCGACAAGGAAGGATTCCTCAGAAGCACCACAGCCCTTACCCAGACCGCCGGCCGTGCCGCGCGTAACCTCAATGGCTGCGTCATAATGTATGCCGACACCATCACCCGTAGCATGCGGGAAACCATAGATGAAACCAACCGTCGCAGAAAAAAGCAGCAGGAATACAACAAGGCCAACGGCATAACCCCTACTCAGGTTGAAAAGGTTGAAAGGAATGTCCTTGGCAGGGACCGAACCCTCTCTGAGATAGCGTCAAAGTTTGATGTTCCTGATGCCGAATCAGTTGCAAATGACCCTGTAATTTCATCGATGAGCATTGCAGAACTTCAGAAGAGTATGGAAAGCTCAAGGATAAAGATGGAGAATGCCGCCCGCGAACTGGACTTCATATCAGCCGCCCGGTACCGCGACGAGATGAACGCATTGAAATCACTGATACAAAACCGCACCAAGCATTGACAAGCCATGATAGAACCCGCTTCCAACATATCAGCATTGCTTTCCTCCTACAAAGGCAAGGAAAGGGAAATCGTGGAAAAAAGCTATCAGATAGCCGCCGCTTCACTGGAAGGGCTGGAAAGGGAGAACCATCATCCGTTCCTGGAACATCCGGTGAACGTTGCACTCATTGTCAAGGATGAAATCGGACTGCGCTCCACTTCCGTTGCCGCCGTTCTTCTGCATGAGGCCACAAGGAGTAAGGATGAAATGATGGAGCGCATCCAGAAGGAATTTTCCTCCGAGATAGTCAACATAGTAAAGGGCCTGAACAACATATCCAGGATTACTCCAAAAGAAACCCGCCTGCAGGCAGAAAACTACAGGAAGCTCATAGTCTCCTATTCCAAAGACCCGAGAGTTACCCTGATCAAGATAGCTGACCGCCTGGAGATCATGCGGAACCTAAGCATCTTTCCAAAATCCAGCATCATGCGCAAGCTGACCGAGAGCCAGATGCTGTACATTCCACTGGCTCACCAGCTGGGCCTGTACAAGATCAAGGGGGAGATGGAGAATCTTTTCTTCAAATATTCCGATCCGGAGCATTACAGGGCTATTTCCAACAAGCTCCTGGCAACTGCACCGGACAGGGAGAAGCTTGCAGCAGAATTCATCAGGCCACTGGAAAAGAAACTTAAGGAGTCCGGCCTGAAGTACACCTTGAAGGTCAGGACAAAAACGGCCTGGTCTATCTGGCAGAAGATGCTCAAGCAGGACGTGCCGTTCGAGGGTGTTTCAGACGTATTTGCAATAAGGTTCATCCTTGACGTTGCACCGGAGAAGGAAAAGGACGCATGCTGGCAGGTTTATTCTCTTGTAACCCAGGAATATAAACCGGACGTTTCAAGGTTGAGGGACTGGATATCCAATCCAAAGCCAAACGGATACGAGAGCCTTCACACTACGGTGGAGAATAAGGACGGAGCCAAGGTTGAGGTCCAGATCAGGACGGTCCGCATGGACCAGATGGCCGAGAGCGGCCACGCCTCCCACTGGAGCTACAAGGGCATTAAGTCTGTACGGGGGCTCGACGAATGGCTGCTGGACGTAAAGAAGATGCTGGAAACTCCAGGCCTCCTGAACCAGGATTCCCCGCACAAAGACCTGGACGAGATATTTGTATTTACTCCAAGCGGAGACCTCAAGCAGCTGCCCAAGGGAGCCAGCGTTCTCGATTTTGCTTTCTCCATCCATTCCAACCTGGGAATGACTTGCAGCGGAGCAAAGGTAAACGGGAAGGTAAAGTCCATAAGGGAGGAACTCCACACCGGAGACGTTGTGGAGATAATGAGCCGCAAAGACCAGAAACCTTCCAGAGACTGGCTGAACATCGTAATATCGTCCAAGGCCAGAAGCCATATCAAGAGCCGCCTCAAAGAGGAGGAAGGCAAGATGAGCCGCATGGGAAGGGAAATGCTGGAGAGAAGGATGAAGAACTGGAAGATAGAACTCTCAGACGACACCCTGACCAATCTCACCAAGCACTTCAAGATGAAATCCATAGGAGATTTCTTCATCGCGATAAACGATTACAAGATAGACCTTCAGGCGGTAAAGGATTTCCTCAGCGATTCACAGAAGGAGGAATCCAGGGAAAAGGAAGAGAAGGAGACCTCCACATCCAAACTCGCTGAGAAAGCCACACGCGACAGAGGAGATTACCTGGTCATCAGCGACAAGCTGGACAACATCTCATACAAGATGGCCAAGTGCTGCAACCCTATTTTCGGAGACGATGTATTCGGTTTTGTAACTGCAACCGGAGGCATCAGCATCCACAGGATCTCATGCCCCAATGCAGCCAGGCTCATAAGCCAGTATCCTTACCGCATCCAGAAGGTCAGATGGCGTCAGACATCAACTTCCTCCCAGTTCCAGACCAGCCTGAAAGTCATAGGGAACGGAGATACCACCATCTCCAACACCATCATGGAATGCGTTGCAAATGCAGGAGCCAGCATCAGGGCATTCAGGATCGGCGAAAGACAGAAGAACAAGATAGAATTCGTTGCCGAGATGGAATTGTCCGTAGGCAACAAAGGTCATCTGGACAAGGTTATCTCCGCGCTCAAGAAACTGCGCGAAGTGACCAACGTACTCCGCACCAGCGAAAGAAAGATCTGATTAGTCAGAAACCCTGACGGTCTTGAAGTCTTCTCCCTTGAAGAAGACCGCAAATATCGGCCTATGGTCAGAAGCCACGCTTTCCGGCTGGACCCAGGAGGCCACGCCTATCTTTCCCTTTTCAAGGTCTTTGAGAAGTTTCTTTCCCTTTCCACCTTTGTAAATCATGATGTAATCGATGGTGCGGTTGGGCCTGTTGGAAGGAAAAGTATGGAACTGGTATGAGGAAACTATGCCGAAGTGCTCAGCCATAATCCTCATTTCCAAAGAATTCGGAGTGAAATTGAAATCGCCTGCTATGTAGAATGGCTTGTCTTTCTCCCTTGTATATTTCTTGGCGGTTGCTGCAATCTTACGGCAGGACTCAACCCTTGAAGCGGAATCCAGAGAGAGATGCAGGGAGCAGAAGTAGAAATCCTTGAACTCTGCCACCAGCATGACCCGTTCTTCTTCGGTTCCAGGAAGATCGATTGAAGTTACGGAAAGCGGTTTTTCCCTTGAGAGTATTGCATTGCCGTACTTTCCTCCGTCAAATTCAATCGCTGATGCAAAACAGAACTGATATCCTCCAGCCATCCTGGCTATCTCAGAAGGCGAATCTGCCTTTCCCACCCTTCCGGTTTCAACATCCACTTCCTGAAGGGCAACCACATCCGGGCCTACAAGGGAGATTTCCCGGGCAATGCGCCCCAAATCCACCTTACGGTCCATTCCCAGCCCGTGACGAATGTTAAAACTCATGACAGAAAGCACATGGTCCAGCGGATTCTGGCTCTCTATCTTGATTTTCTGGGAAAAGCCCACACTGCAGAACAGCAGTGCCGCAGCTACTGTCAAAATCCTTTTCATAACTGTTGAAATTGGTTCTTTACAAATATAGAGAATCTTTGAGATTCCTACAAATATGGAATCCACCTCGGATCCTGTGCCAGAAGGTCAGGAGTTCCGGTAAATACAACTTCTCCGCCCTTGTCTCCGCTGTCTGGACCGAGGTCTATCACCCAGTCTGCAGCCTTGATCACATCCGTATTATGCTCCACCACTACTATGGTATTGCCGGCGTCCACGAGGGCATTGAAAGCATCCAGAAGCTTCTTTACATCATTGAAATGCAGACCGGTAGTAGGCTCGTCAAAGATGAAGAGCTTGCCCTGCCTGCTGGAATTGTTCAGGTCTTTTGACAGGAACTGGGCAAGCATAACCCTCTGACTTTCTCCACCGCTGAGAGTACTGCAGCTCTGTCCCAGCTTCACGTAACCCAGACCAACCCTCTGGAGGATGCTGAGCCCCTCCACCACTTTCTTTGCTGCAGGCTCCTTCTGCTGGGAGAAGAATTCAGCAGCGGCATCTACACTCATGTCAAGGACCTGGTCTATGTTCTTGCCATGGTACCTGACCTCAAGAACATCCTGTTTGAAACGGTGTCCGTGGCATTCCTCGCACACCATCTTGACATCAGCCATGAACTGCATGGGAACCGTAATGTAACCCTCTCCAAGGCATACGGGACATCTTCCGCCGTCTATGTTGAAGGAGAAGAAGGAATTGGTGTAGCCGTTCATCTTGGCATAAGGCTGGTCTGAGAACAGCTTCCTGATGTCGTCGTAGATCTTGAGGTATGTCACAGGATTGGAACGGGCGGTCTTGCCCATCGGATTCTGGTCTACATATTCAACTCCGGAAAGTTTTGAGAGGTCTCCTGAAAGCTTGCGGAAGGCTCCCGGCGCCTGGGTACTGACTATCTGGAAGTGGCGGCACAGGGCAGGATAGAGTATGTCCCCTACCAGAGAAGACTTGCCGCTACCGGACACACCGGAAACCACGGTAAAGGCATTGAGCGGAAAATCTACGGTAATATCCTTGAGATTGTGCTCCATGGCACCCTCAACCGTGATCTTCCTGGACCAGCGTCTTGGGGTCCTTTCCGTACCTACCTTCCTTCTTCCGTAGATGTAGTCAAGAGTAAGGGAGCCTCTTGAATCCTTGCCTTCTTCAGCCTTGCCTTCAAACACGACCTCTCCTCCGAAAGCACCTGCCAGGGGGCCTATATCTATCAGATGGTCGGCGGCCTGTATTATGTCTCTGTCATGCTCCACCACAACAATGGTATTGCCCAGGTCGCGGAGCTTTTTCATAACATCTATGAGGCGGTGGGTGTCTCGAGGATGAAGGCCTATGCTTGGCTCGTCCAGAATGTACAAAGAACCTACGAGAGAACTGCCCAGAGAGCTCACAAGGTTGATTCTCTGGCTCTCACCTCCGCTCAGCGTATTTGAATGGCGGCTGAGGGTCAGGTATCCCAGGCCCACGTCTTCAATGTATTCAAGCCTCTGCGTGATTTCCCTGAGGGCCCTGTCGGCAATTTCCCTCTGGTATCCGGTAAGCTTGAGTTCGCGGAAAAATTTCAGGAGAGAACTTACGTCCATGTCAAGGAGTTCACCGATGCTCTTTCCGCCAACCTTTACATAAGAAACCTCCTTCTTCAGACGCGTACCGCCGCATGCACGGCACACAGACCTGCCCGAATACCTCGAAAGCATGTAGCGGAACTGTATCTTGTATTTCTTTGACTCCACCCATGCGAAGAAATCGTTGATGCCGGTAAAATAACTGTTGCCGTTCCAGAGAAGGTCCTTCTCTTTCTGGGTAAGTTGGGCATAAGGGCGGTGTATCGGAAAATCGAATTTATAGGCGTTGTCTATGAGCTGCTCCTTGTACCAGCTCATCAGGTTACCCCTCCAAGGAGCGATCGCATCTTCATAGACGCTGAGAGATGCGTTGGGGATGACCAGCTTTTCATCTACCCCCACCATGCTGCCGAAGCCTCCGCAAACAGGACAGGCCCCCAGGGGATTGTTGAAGGAAAACATGGCCTCGCTGGGTTCCTCAAAAACCATCCCGTCGGCTTCGAACACGTTGGAAAAACTGCGGTAGACGATATCTTCTTTACTACTGTAACCCAGCACGATACGGCCTTCTCCCAATGAGAATGCGGTTTCAGTTGAACTCCTTATTTCAGAGAAGTCTTCAGATCCGTCCAGGATGAGCCTGGAAACCACGATGTACAGCTCAGGGGAGCCTTGTTCTTCTTTTAGATACTGGTCTATCTTCTTGACTTTCCCGTTTTCCAAAAGCCTGGTAAAGCCCTGCTGCTTGAGGTCTATGAGCCTTTCTACCAAATGCTTTTCATCCTCCTTGATCTTAACCAGGATGTAAACGGCTGCTCCATCCTCAAGGCCATGTATGAAACTGATGACATCTTCAACGGTTTCTTTCTTTACGGGCCGGCCGCTTACCGGAGAATAGGTCACCCCTATCTTGGTAAAAAGAATTCTCAGATAGTCATAGATTTCAGTATTGGTGCCCACCGTAGAACGGGGATTGCGGGTGTTGGTCCTCTGCTGTATCGCAATTGCAGGA
>CACZFO010000036.1 GCA_902780455.1 uncultured Bacteroidia bacterium
GACAGTGCTTCAAAGGCACCGGTTGAATTTGCCACAATGTCCATAAAGTACATCGGCGAGACCCAGGCCAAGCGTTATGCCCTCACTGATACCTCCGGAGTTGCCGTAATTCCCAACGCAGCCGTAGGCAGGGCCACGGTTCTCATAGAGTGCGTAGGCTACAGGCAGCACACGCAGGTTTTTGACGTGCACAGGGGTGCCAATGACCTCGGGACGGTTTATCTTAACGGCCAGAATACTCTTCAGGGTATAGTGGTATCAGCGTCAGGAAACCAGATAGTGGTCAAGAAGGATACCATAGAATACAATGCTTCTTCTTTCAAGACCAACGAGACCGACATGCTGGAGGAACTGCTCAAGAAGCTTCCGGGCGTGGAGATAGATTCTGACGGCAAGATAACCCAGAACGGAAAGGAAATCACCAAGATCATGATTGACGGCAAGGTCTTCTTCATGGATGATCCTCAGCTGGCGTCCAAGAACCTGCCCGCAAAGATCATCGATAAGGTGAGGGTGGTTGAGCGCAAGAGCGACGAGGCCCGCTTTACCGGCATCGACGACGGTGAAGAGGAAACCGTGCTGGACCTCAGCCTCAAGAGAGGAATGGCAGACGGCTGGATAGGAACTGTCGGAGGCGGCTACGGTACAGACAAGAGGTATGAAGGGGCTTTCATGGTAGGTCGTTTCACTCCGAAACTCCAGGTCAGCTTCATAGGCAATGCCAACAATACCAACAACCGTAGTTTCAACGACATGGCAGGAAGCATGATGAGTGTGATGATGTCCGGAGGCGGAGCCAATATGATGGGCGGAGGCGGTGGAGGCCGTGGAGGATTCTCCTGGACAGGAAACGGAATCACCGCATCCAAGATGCTCGGATCCAATGTCAACTACCAGTCTCAGGACAAGAAACTCAAGGTCAATACCAGTTATCTGTTCTCAACCAGTGACAAGGACGTAGAGGAGACAAAGGACCGTACAACCATACTGTCTGAAACCTTGAACCAGAACAACTGGTCTTCAGGAAAGCAGAATACCGCCACCCAGGGCCACAGGTTTGACAGCGAGATCGAGTACAATCCTACCGATGCAACTTCGTTCGTTTTCAGGCCTTACCTGAGGGTCGGAAGTGGAGACTTTGACCAGCGGAACAATTTCTACACCCTGCGTGGAGCCGATTCCACCAACCGCGGTTTCAATTCTTCATTCGGAGACAACAATTCCCTTCAGATAGGCGGAAGGCTGATGTGGAGACAGAGGCTCTGGAAGCCGGGAAGAACCCTTACATTCAGAGTCAACTATGCATTCTCCAACAATTCTTCAGACGGATTCAACATTTCTGAAACCAACTACTTCAACGAAGGTACGATATCAAAGGTAGACGGCATCAACCAGGGTTACCACCAGAACCAGAGGTCAAATCAGTTCGGACTGGCAGGAACTTATACCGAGCCTCTTGGAAAGAACTACTTCATCCAGGGTTCTTACCGCTACAGCCTCAATCACTCCAATGCCGTAAAGGAGACCAATGACTACGATCCTGTAACCGATACGTACTCAATTCATAACGATGAGTACTCAAGCCGCTATTCAAGCGACTTCCAGACTCAGCGAGCTGAGATTGCCTTGAGGAAGCAGGAGGAGAAATACAACTTCATGTTCGGTTTCAGCGCATCTCCGTCCAAGACCACAACCATCGGAAGGGGAAGGGACACTTCATATTCCGTAACCAACTTTGCTCCAAGCGCAAGGCTTGACTACAGGATATCCCAGGACAGGTTTCTCAGACTTTACTATTGGGGAAGGACAAACCAGCCGTTGCTGAACCAGCTGCTTCCTATTCCGGACAACTCCAACCCTCTTTACGTTCAGGAAGGTAACGACAAGCTGAATCCTTCATTCTCCCACCGTATCGGCGGAGAGTACAGGAGCAACAACCGCAAGAACTTCAGCTTCCTCGGTTTCAACTTTGAGACCTCCTACACTACAAAGAGCATCATAAACCAGAAGAGGTATGATGAGGACGGAGTCCAGCACAGCAAGTACATCAATACCGACAAGGGTCTGTACAATCTGTCCGGAGGAGTCTTCTATAACTCCAAGATAGCAAAGAGCGACTTTACCATCAACGTGTTCTCCAGGTTCAGTTTCGGCAATGGAATCAGCTATGTTGCAACAGCCGGAGACTTTGTGGAGAATGAGACCAAGAACCTGAATATCAACCTGAATCTGGGTCTTACCTACAGGATAGATAACTTTGAGGCCCGTTTGGGAGGCGGTACCAATTTCAGCAACGCATGGTACAGCGTAAAGAGCATGGATGATGTCCAGACATGGTCCAACAGGGTTTCAGCCAGTGTAAACTGGACATTTCTCAAGACCTTCAACATCACAACCGATATCTCCCGCAGGTTCTACAACGGTTACTCTTCAGGATTCGGTCAGAGCCAGACTATCTGGAACGGCGAGGTTTCCAAGACTTTCTTCAGAAATGCATTCACCTTCAAGGTAAGGGTTTACGATATCCTCAACAAGTCCAGGAATACATACAGGAGAACTTCAGAGAACTACTTTGAAGATGTTACGAACAACACCCTCGGACGTTATGTGATGTTCACCCTGACTTACCGCTTCGGTTCGTTCGGCGGTGTGAACATGCGCGACGCAAGACGCGGCGGCGGTTGGGGCGGCCCTCCTCCAGGAGGCGGCAGAAGGAGATAAGTCATGAAGTGCTCCATCGGGATAAGAATGTTCATCCCCCTCATCATACTTCTGATGTATGGTGGGGGGAATGTTCTTTATGGCCAGAACTCACTCAAGGCGGTGGTTCTGGACAGCGCCTCCCATGCCCCTTTGGAAGCAGCATCGCTGAGCATAAGATATATTGGAGAAAAGTCTCCCAAGCACTACGAGCTCACCGATTCCTCCGGGCGGGCTGTCCTGATGAAAATACCGACCGGAAGAGGTGAGGTGAGGATAGACTATGTGGGATACAACTCCGTAGTCAGGACATTTGATGTCAGAAAAGGCCAGAATGACCTTGGAACGGTGTATCTGTCCACAACCAACGTCCTTTCATCCATAACGGTATCTGCAACCGGAAACCAGATACTTGTAAAGCAGGATACAGTTGAGTACAACGCATCGTCTTTCAAGGTGGAAGAGGCTGACATGCTTGAAGAACTCATAAAGAAACTTCCGGGGGTTGAAATAGAAGACGGAAAGATAATTGCAGACGGCAAGGAGGTCAAGAAAATAATGATAGACGGCAAGACCTTCTTCCTGGATGATCCTACCCTGGCTTCCAAGAACATACCGGCAAAGATCGTAGAGAAAATCCGCCTTCTTGACAGGCAGAGCGACGAAGCCCGGTTTACCGGAATCGACGACGGCGAAGAAGAAACCGTCCTTGACCTGAGCCTCAAAAACGGCATATTTGACAACTGGTTCGGCAATCTCGGGGGAGGTTACGGTTCAGACGGTCGCTATGAGGGAGCCCTTCTTGCAGGAAGGTTCACCAACACGGCCCAGCTCAGCATCCTCGGCAACGCCAACAATACCAACAATGCAGGTTTCAGGGATATGGCAATGGACATGCTTACCTCCCTGGTAGGCAATACCTCTACAGGAAACGGTGTGACAACCAGTAAGATGGGAGGAGTGAACTACAACTATGAAAGCAGGAACAAAAAGCTCAAGACACAGAACAGCTACCTGTATTCCACTTCGGACCAGGTTATAGAGCAGACGGTAGACAGGGTTTCCAGCCTCAGCGATGAAGTTACCCAGTACAGCCACTCTGCAAACTCCAACCGCAACAAGACAAGGGGGCACCGCTTCAACAGCGAAACCGTTTACTCCCCGAGCGACAATACGTCCTTTACCCTCAAACCCAATATCCAGACAGGCAGCGGAGACTTTTACAGGGGCCGCAATTTCACCACTCTCCGAAACGCAGATTCTACCAACAGGGGAACAAGTTCTTCTTTCGGAGACAACTCTTCTGTAAAAGGAGGAGTTACCCTCGTATGGAGGCAGAGGCTTGGAAAGCCGGGAAGGACCATGGCCCTGGTACTCAACGGAAATTTCTCCCGGAATACCGCCGACGGCACCAACCGTTCCGGCACATTCTATTTCAAGGACGGGGAAATCAGCCGCACCAAGGAGGTGGATCAGTTCTATCACCGCAAGAATACGAGCGGCGGTTATGCGGTCTATTTGACTTACACCGAGCCTCTTGGCAAGAACTATTTCCTGCAGTTGGCCCATCGCAGCGCCAAGAGCCGTTCCACCACGCTCCGGAATACGTTTAACCTGGATCCGGAAACCGGAAGATATGATATCCCGGACGAGGATATGACAAGAGACTACAAGGGATGGTTTACCACAAGGCGCTACGAGCTGAGTTTCAGAAAACAGGAAAACCGCTACAACTTCATGCTCGGGGCCACCCTCCAGCCTTCCACCACCAGGAGTACAGGGCGCGGCACCGATACCTCCTACACGGTGTACAACATAGCGCCCACGGCAAGGTTCATCCACAAGTTCGACGGCAGCAAGTTTCTGAGGATTACTTATCGTGGAACAACCTCCCAGCCATCATTGAACCAGCTTCTTCCTCTCAAGGACAATTCCAACCCGCTTGTCATCCAGGAAGGCAACGACCGCCTGAATCCCTCCTTCACCCACAACCTGAATGCGGAATACCGTACCGGCAAGCGCAACCGCTACCGCTGGTTCAGCATAACTTTCAGGGGGAGATATACCACAAACAGCATTATCAACCGTAAGACCTATACAGCAGACGGAATTCAGATGCGCCAGTATGTAAATTCCGACAAGGGAATTTACAACCTTGACCTCAGGCTGATGTACAACTACCGTATTCCAAACTCCTATTTTTACTGGAACCTGTGGACCCGCTCAGCCCTGAGCAACGGAATCAGCTTTCTTAACGTGAATTCCCAGTTTGAACAGAACATCACCACAAACCTCAACCTGGGGCTTAACAACAGGCTGAGTTACCGTCTGGAAGACTTTGAGGCTGTTGCGGCCTTGTCTCTGTCCTACAGGCGTACCTGGTACTCTTCTGAATCGCTGGAAAACCTCTCCTTGTGGACAAACCGTGCGAGCGGTTCGCTTAACTGGACAATTGACAAGACCTGGAATATCTCTTCAGACGTAACCCACCGCTTTTTCATCGGATACTCGGAAGGTTACGGCAAGAGCCAGACAATCTGGAATGCCTCCGTATCAAAGACTTTCTTCAAGAAAAGGATGACGGCAAAAGTCAAGGTGTACGATATTCTCAAGTCCAACAGGTCCATCTCCAGGACCAATGCCGAGAACTACTGGCAAGATACCAGGAACAACACTCTCGGCCGCTATCTGATGTTTACCCTTCTGTATCGTTTCGGGATTTGATATAATTCCTCATCTTCTCGATAAGGGCCTTCATATCTTCAGGGATAGGGGAATCGAAATCCATCTGCTTTCCTGTTGTCGGATGCACGAATCCCAGTGTCTTGGCGTGGAGCCCCTGCCTTGGAAGGATCTTGAAGCAGTTTTCAATGAACTGCTTGTATTTGGTGAAAATGGTCCCCTGGAGTATCTTGTTACCTCCATATCTCTCGTCGTTGAACAGGGGATGTCCGAGGTATTTCATATGGACCCTGATCTGATGGGTCCTTCCGGTCTCAAGTATGCATTCCACTACGGTTACGTATCCAAACCTTTCCAGCACCCGGTAATGTGTTACGGCATGTTTTCCCTTTGATGGATCCTTGGTTACCATAAAGCGCATCCTGTCGCTTTCGTCACGGGTTATGTTGCCGTCTATTGTTCCTTCGTCCTGTTCTACGTTTCCCCATACTATGGCCACATACTTCCTCTTTGTAGTATGGTCAAAGAACTGCTTTGCCAGTTTCATCTGGGCTTCTTCATTCTTGGCAACCACCAGGATTCCGGAAGTGTCCTTGTCTATCCTGTGAACCAGTATGCCGTTCTTTCCTCCAAGATGATATGCCACGGCATTTACCAATGTCCCTGAGAAATGGCCGTGCCCGGGATGCACCACCATACCTGCTTCCTTGTTGATTACCAGAAGGTCATCGTCTTCATATACTATGTTCAGAGGAATGTTTTCAGGACCTATGTCCCTGACCCGTTTCTCGTAAGGAAAAACCAGTGAAATCTCGTCAAGGGGCTTGATCTTGTAGTTTGATTTGGCAATCTTGCCTCCAACCCTCACGTACCCCGCCTCTATGGCCATCTGCACCCGGTTACGGGATGTCTCGAACATCCTTGAGGTTATGTACTTGTCCAGCCTCATCATGGACTGGCCCTTGTCCACTATGAACTTGTAGTGTTCAAAGAGTTCCTCCACGTTCTCATCGTCTGAGAACTCGGAATCCGGTACATAATCGGAATTTTCCGCAGACAGGCTGCTCAGCTTGTCCGACAGTTTCTTGACGGTGTTATTCTTTTTTGTTGAACCCATTGCCGAGACTACAATTCGGGTTGGTCATCATTTGATTCTGACGGCTCCGTTTCATCCTCCTGGGCAGGAGTTTCCTTGAGTTCTTCAACCTGAGTGTCCTTTGGCAGTGCCATGGATGTAGTGTCCTTTACCTGATCCTTGGCTACTACGTTCTTCCTGTTCAGTTCGGCAAGTTCCTTGTTCAAAGTAAGATACAGCACAACTCCCGTTCCCATCCTGGCGGATTTTCCAATTGTAGGCTGAGGTTCCTGACGGTAGACAACGGAGTTAAGGGTATCGGCATAGGTGTTTACCGTGGCGTCAAACACGATCCTGTCAAGGTTGAGTGAATTGTAAGTGAGTTCGCTCTTGACCCTGTGGTAAGGAAGGGCAATCAGGTTGGGGATCCTGGTCCAGCAGTTGTCTGCGCTCAGACCCAGTGAGAGGTCTATCTCGCTCTGTGCAGGAATGCTTGTTCCTGGAATGAGGGGCCTCCCCTTATAAGACTGCCCCATGACGCTGTTTGTAGCAATGTCCGGCACATATTTGAGCCTTCCCACCCTCAGGTTGGCTGCCGTGAGGTTGCTCTCGGCCTGCCTGAGCGAGTAGCCTACCACGTCCGGAGCCTTTACCATCATCGGCACCAGTGAATTGATCGTAATCAGGATGTTGCGGTTCTTCTTAACTTTTGATCCGGCAGTAGGGGTCTGCTTGAGAACCTGCCCGGCCTGGAGCTGTGGAATATATACGGAATCAGTGATCTTGATCCTTATGCTGTTCTTTCTGGCCACCTTACGTGCCTGGTCTATGGTCATGTTTGAGAAGTCCGGAACTTCCAGGGTCTTGCCGTGCCTGGTAATGCCCTTGAGCATCCAGAAAAGCAGCAGGACCGTAGCAAAGGCGGCAGCCAAAGCAAAAATAAGATGTTTCACCCACCAGTATTTCTGGGTATTGTCCTTTGTATTCTTTACCATAATGCACAAATATACAAAACCCCGCTCAAAATATGAACTGCAGTAAAATAAAATGGGCTGACCTTAAGGCCAGCCGCATAAGCTCATCTCCGACAAACAGATTAGAATCTGTCCTCAGATGAAACTGTCAGTTTTTTTCTTCCTCTGCGACGGCGTGCAGCGAGAACTCTCCTACCGTTAGGAGTGCTCATTCTCTCTCTGAATCCGTGCTTGTTGCGTCTCTTGCGGATGGAAGGCTGGAATGTACGTTTCATATCTTTTAATCTTTATTATTTCCGTCAATTGGGCTGCAAATATAAGATTATTTTTCCAAAGACCAAAAAAATCTTTGAATAACACTAGGATATGAAAATAACCTTCTTTTCCAGGAAGTAATCTTCCCTGAACCAGTCGGATATTTCTTTCTGGAAGATCTGACTTGGACGTATCCTGCATTTTTTCTGGGCCTCTGCGATTTCTTCTTCAAGGTTTCCGCCCTTGAGATAGAGGATGCCATCATTGTATCTGCCCTTGACCCATGGGATGAAGTTTGCCAGGGAAGTTACGGCCCTGGAGATTATCAGGTCCGCCTTGTCTTTTTTGATGAGCTCTTTCAGGTTCACATCCTCTGCCCTGGAGTGGAGGGTGATAACGTTCTCAAGGCCGATTTCATCAGCCACGGACTGGGCTACTTTCACTTTCTTGCCTATGGAGTCAACAAGCAGGAAACTGGTCTGCGGGTACAGTATTGCCATGGGAATTCCAGGAAAACCGCCGCCGCAGCCTACATCCATTACCCATGTGCCGCAAGCCCCGTCTTTCATCCTTGCCTGGGTTTGGGGCAGGAATTCCTTGAGAAACATCGACAGTGCAAGGCTGTGGAGGACATGGTGGAGATAGAAGCAGTCCATGTCCTTGCGGCTGATGACGTTTATCTTGGAGTTCCACTCTGAATACAGGGAATACAAGGCGTCAATCTGTTCCCTCTGGTTTGAGGTCAGGTCCGTGATGTATTTGTATACGATTTGAGAATCCATAGGTTACTTTTTAGTGGTTTTCTTCTTGGCAGGGGTCTTCCTGCTGACCCTTTTCTGGGCCAGAGGGCTGTCCTGAAGCTTTTCAGCCAGGAGGTCCTTGCCGCGTTTTACCCTCACTTTGGTGTTGGAGAGGGTTATGTCCAGTTCGTCTGCTATGTCGTCCAGTGCATAACCTTCTATGTACAGGAGCATTACATCCCTGTATATGTCCGGCAGGCGGTCTATGGCCTTCATGGTCTTCTCTATCTGCTGGCTGATTATCAGGTTCTCCTCAGGAGTGTCTGATGAGAGGACGTTACGTATCTCGGAACTGTCTGCGGGAGAGGCGGCCTCGTTGATGGAGTTGCGGCTGCGCCTGAGGAAATCGGTGAGGCTGTTGATGGCAATCCTGTAGAGCCAGGTGGAGAACTTGTACTTGGAGTCATAGCTGCCTATGTTCATGAAGGCCTTGTTGAAGGTATCCATGCAGATGTCGTCTACCTCCTCGCTGAGTTCTTTCTTGAGAGTGATGAAGTTCCTCTGGATGAAATTCTTCAGCGGGATGTAATACTTGTCGAAGAGTATGGTGAAAGCCAACTCTTCTCCCTGCTTTGCGTAGGTGATGATCTGATCCACGTCCATCATCACGTACTCTTTGCTCTTAATGCGCTTCAAGCCAGTTTTTTCCATATCCGCAGTCTGCTATCAGTCCAACTTTCAGCCTTGCAACGGATTCCATCTCCTCCTTTGCAATCTGCATCACGATGTCTTTTTCAGAGGCCGTGGTGTCAAAGACGAGTTCGTCGTGAACCTGGAGAACCATTCTGCTCTGAAGATGTTCTTTACGAAGCCTTCCGGCCACATTTACCATCGCTATCTTTATGATGTCGGCCGCACTTCCCTGGAGAGGGGCGTTTACGGCATTCCTTTCGTTGAATTTGCGGACATTGGCATTCCTGGAGTTGATGTCTTTCAGGTAACGTCTTCTGCCGTAGATGGTTTCAACGTAACCCAGCCTTCTGGCTCTTTCTACAGTTTCCTGAATGTAGGCACTTACACCAGGGTACATCTTGAAGTAATTGTCTATGAACTCCTTGGCCTCCCTGACTCCGATATCCATCCTCTCAGACAGGCCAAAAGATGATATTCCGTAAATTATGCCGAAATTCACGGTCTTGGCCCTGCGCCTCTGCTCGTCGGTTACACTTTCCACATCTGTGCCGAACAGCCTGGCAGCAGTAGCCCTGTGAACATCCAGTCCGCTGTTGAATGCGTCTACAAGATGCTCGTCTCCGCTCATGTGGGCCATGAGCCTGAGCTCTATCTGGGAGTAGTCTGCACTCACGATAAAGCCATCCTCACTGGAAGGGACAAAGGCCTTGCGGATTTCCCTTCCTCTCTCGGTCCGGATAGGGATGTTCTGGAGATTAGGGTTGTTGGATGAAAGCCTTCCTGTAGCCGTAAGAGCCTGGTTGAAAGTGGTATGTATCTTTCCGTCACGCCTGTCTATCATCTGTGGCAGGGCGTCTATGTAGGTGGAGAGGAGCTTCTTGTAGTTCCTGTATTCCAGAATGTCGCTGATGATTGGATGGTTACCGGAAATAGACCTGAGGGTCTGCTCGTCTGTAGGATAACTGCCCCTGACGGTCTTCTTTATGTCAGATGATACCTTGAGTTTTTCAAACAGCAGTACGCCCACCTGCTTTGGAGACGAGAGGTTGATTGAAGAATCTCCGGCAAGTTGTTTAGCCTTTGCCTCTATCTGGTTCATCTGCGATGTGAGTATCTGGCTGTATTCCTTGAGCTGGGATGTGTCTATCTTGACACCGTACCATTCCATTTCTGCAAGCGTGCCTATGAGCGGCATCTCTATCTGTTTGTACAGACTGGCTTGGCCTTGTTCCTGCAACAGTTTGTCTTTCAGGTATATATAAAGGATACACTCCTTGGCTTTGGCTTCGTCAAGTTCAGGATTGTCTTCAGGAACCTGTGAGAACAGGTCTGCATCTGAGGCTTGTCCGTCCTCATCTGTGTAAAACTGGGAAACATCCAGTCCGAAATACTGCTTGATGATGAAGGAGGCGGAGTGGCTGATTTCGGGATTGATTATGTAGTGCAGCAGTTCAATGTCATACAAAGCAGAACTGCCAGCCCTGCGGTATGATTCTCCGTTAGGGCAGACGGCACGGATTACGTCCTTGAGGCCGCATCCTGTCTTTGCAATTTCCTTGTCTTCAAGCAGCCCTATAACTTCTTCAGAAACATTTCCGCAGAAAGCCACTCCGGAAGGAGATTCGGGAGTGGAACCGGCATCCAGCGCTGCCAGTATTATCCTTCCCTCTCCGGAGAGCATCACAGAAACTTCCTTGTTCCTGGAGGCCTCTTCCCTAAGCTGGGAAAAACCGGTCATCCTTACAGAAGGAACTGAAACCTTGACTGATGCATCCGCAGGATTATCAGGCTCGTCAGCAGGGAAGTCATCTTCAGGAAAATCGCAGGCAGGAGCGGCATTTTTTGTAAAAGTCGGAATCATCTTCTTCAGCGATGTGAACTCGAACTTGGAGAAAACCCGGTTTACTGCATCTTCATCAGCAGGAGAGATGGCAATGTCGCTGAGCTTCAAAGGAAGGTCTATGTCTGTCTTTATGGTTACCAGGAAGCGGCTCAGGTCCAGATGTGAGGATGCATCCCTGATTTTTTCCTGCTGCTTTGCAGGCAGCTCTTCCAGATGGTTTAGAAGATTGTCCAGGGTTCCGTAGGTTCCGATAAGCTTCTTGGCACCCACTTCTCCTATACCCTTTACCCCCGGGACATTGTCTGATGCGTCTCCCCAGACAGTGAGTATGTCTATGACTGAACGCGGATCCTTGATGCCGTAGTATGAGCATATCTTTTCCCTGTCTACGATTTCAGGTTCGGTGGCGGAGCCCTTTGGGAACTTGTACTGGAAGATATGGTTGTCTATGAGCTGGCCGTAGTCTTTGTCTGGGGTTACCATGTAGACGTCTGAGTCCGGGCCGGACCACTGCCGGGCCATGGAGCCTATCACGTCGTCCGCCTCAAAGCCTTCCATTCCTATGGCCGGGATATTGAGGGCCCCAAGGATTTCCTTCAGAGGTTCAAGAGCTTCAACCACAAGTTCAGGAGCCGCCTGCCGGTTGGCCTTGTATTCCTTGTAGACCTTGTGGCGGAATGTTTCGGCATGGAGGTCAAAGGCTACTGCAAGATGGGTAGGGTGCTCCCTTCCTATCAGTTCCAGTACCATCTTGGTAAAGCCGTACAGGATGGATGTGTCCATCCCCTTTGAATTGATAAGAGGGTGGCGCATGAATGCATAATACATCCTGAATATCTGCGCATGTCCGTCTATGAGGAATATCCTGTCCATACTACCGGTTGTCTTCTGAATACCAGGCCGCGCAACTGTTCCGGGTTTCCCAGAGCTTGATGCAGAAAAGCTTTACACCTTCAGGCAGCCTTTCTGAAATGATCTTAGCAAAATAAGACACCAGCATTTCGCTCGTAGGCTGGAAATCAACGATTATTACATTGCCGTAGAC
Source organism: uncultured Bacteroidia bacterium (assembly GCA_902780455.1). Lineage (GTDB taxonomy): Bacteria > Bacteroidota > Bacteroidia > Bacteroidales > UBA932 > Egerieousia. Next base: position 12,008 of record CACZFO010000036.1, read on the forward strand.
TTTCTCTATCTGGTCTGCAAGAGAGGAATCACGGCTCATTACAAGTGCATGGTCAAACCTGTCCGTTATGGTTTCGTTCACTATCCTTTTCAGGTCTGTAAAGTCTATGACCATTCCCTTCTTGGGAGAATTTTCTTCAGCGACGGGTTCTCCTATGACCGTAACGGCCATCCGGTATGAGTGCCCGTGGATGTGGCTGCATTTTCCGTCATATCCCCTGAGGGCATGGGCCCCTTCGAAACTGAATTCCCTTGTGATTCTTATCTTGCTCATATTCAATATGTTTTCCTTAATCTTCCTTAGATACGAACATCATTCTCTGAGGGTCAAAAGCCATTCCTTCCACATCAAACATCTTGTCCAGGACTCCTTCCTTGATCATCTGGCCGGCAGAGCCGCAGAAAAAACCTTCGGAAGTCATTATCCACAGCCTGTCGCAACTCTGCAGTGCAAGCTGGAGGTCGTGAGTGGAAAAAATTATAAGTTTCCTGTTCTCAGTATTGTGTGCTATATCTTTCAGCAGTCTGGTAACCAAAAATTTGTTTGCCACATCAAGGAAGGCGGTAGGTTCGTCAAGCAGGATTATGCTGCTGTCCTGCACAAGTGCTCCGGCAATTGCCACCCTCTGGAATTCGCCGTCGCTGAGGCTGCTGCACTCCCTGTCTTCAAACCCCTCCAGGCCTACCATTTCAAGAGCCTTGCTGATCCTCTCTTCTTCCGAGCGGTTGAGTGAGCCCGTCCAGTTTGTCCGGAAGTAACTGTTGATTCCTACCATGTCCTTGACACTCAGGAATCTGGCCCTGTCTGTAAGGGTGCCAACAAAAGACACCATGGAACTCGCCTGCCTGCCGGAGTAATCTTCTATGGGTTTCCCTTCTATGAAGATGTCTCCGTTGGTCTTTCCGACCTTGTCTTTTTTCCATACCTTCTCCAACCCGGCAATGGTGCGCAGCAGGGTGGATTTGCCTTTTCCGTTAGGCCCCAGAAGGGCAATCAGAACTCCGGCGTCTTCCCGGGCCTCAATTCCCCGGAAGATTTCCCTGGTTCCGTAGCCCAGTGAAAGACTGTTTATCTCAAGCAGCGGCATTTATTTGTTTTCCAGGCAACTGCGGGTGTAATTATAAATGTCGTCACCCCTGAGGCCGACCTTTGCAATCTTTCCATCCGGGGCAAAAAGGATTATGTGGGGAATTCCCCTTATCCCGTAGGCATTTACCGGAACCTGTCCGGCATTCACTATCTGCTCCCACGCAATGCCAAGTTCAGCGGCTGCTTTCCTGGTGTCTTCAAGTTTGTCTGCAACGGCAATGCTCAGTACGGTAACCTTGTCTTTCGGGAGGTTCTGCCAGGCCTTCCTGATATAAGGGATTTCCCTGCGGCATGGGCCGCACCAAGATGCCCAGAAATCGGCGATTACCCATTTTCCCTTTCCTACAAAGTTGCTCAGCGATATCTTGCTGTCGGGATTGGAAGGATCCTGCTGGATTGTGAAGTCTACGAACATATCTCCTTCACGAGGGATGCTCCTGTTCTGTCCTGAAATGGAAGAGGCCGAAAGCAATGCCAGGCAGATTGCGGCCAAGGTGAATATCTTTTTCATAACTGAAGTGTTTTGTCTTTAGGTTTTACGGTTAAGTCAACATGCTACTGGCCGCTGAACCTGCGGGCCTGCTGGGCTATGAGTTCCTTGTCTTCAAAATAATTGATCTTCATTGCCCTGCGTACATCGTCCATGGTGGCGGCAGCAACCTCACGGGCTGCCTGGCTTCCCTTTCTGAGCATGTTGTAGATCTCCGGAATATCCTTCTCAAACTCCTTGCGCCTTTCCCTTATCGGCTGAAGCTCTTCCTCCAGGATCTTGCCAAGGAACTTCTTTATCTTTACGTCGCCCAGGCCTCCTCTCTGGTAATGGGCCTTGAGCTCATCCAGGCAGGAGTAGTCAGGAAGGTATTTCCCAAAGTGCTCCTGACGGCAGAACGCATCCAGGTAAGTGAATACGGTGTTGCCCTCTATATGGCCGGGATCGTTGATGCTTATGTGCTGAGGATCCGTGTACATGCTCATGACTTTCTTTGAAAGCAAGTCAGAAGGTTCGCTCAGATAGATGCAGTTTCCAAGGCTCTTGCTCATCTTGGCCTTGCCGTCTGTTCCAGGAAGCCTCAGGCAGGCGTTGTTGGTAGGAAGGAGGATCTGGGGCTCCACAAGGGTTTCTCCGTAAATGCTGTTGAACTTGCGGACAATCTCCACAGTCTGTTCTATCATAGGTTTCTGGTCCTCACCTGCCGGAACGGTAGTGGCCTTGAAAGCAGTAATGTCGGCAGCCTGGGATATAGGGTAGGTGAAGAAGCCTACCGGAAGACCGCTGCCAAAGACCGGCTGGCCCTCGGATGCGGAATCAGCCTCGCCGGATTCAGCACGTTCCGCCTTGCTGAAACCTCTCATCTGGATTTCAGTTTTGACGGTAGGATTCCTCTGGAGCCGGGCAACAGTCACCAGGTTCATATAGTAGAAAGCCAGTTCCGTGAGTTCCGGAATCATGCTCTGTACAAAAATCGTGATCTTATCAGGGTCAAGTCCTACGCTCAGGTAGTCCAGAGCCACCTCAATGATGTTTTGGCGGACTTTTTCAGGATTGTCAAAGTTGTCTGTAAGGGCCTGTGCATCAGCAATGAACACAAACATCCTGTCGTAATCGTTTGCATTCTGGAGTTCAACCCTCCCTCTGAGGGAGCCTACATAGTGCCCGATGTGGAGCCTGCCGGTGGGACGGTCTCCGGTAAGTATTATCTTTCCCATAATCATTTTATGCTACAACCTTCAAATATAATGAAAAAAACGGCAATAATGGGCTGCTTGCCATCATTGCCGTTCAGAACTCGGAGGAATCTTATCTTTTGGAATCTATCCAGCACCAGAGTCTCCACATCAGCCATCCCCAGGCAAAGAAGAGTAGGAAGAAAACCCACTTTGGAACCGAGGTCTGGTATGCCCCGTCTTTGAGGACCTTGTCAAAGTCAGGAATATCTGCGTAGTAGTAGGCGCCAGCCCCAAAGTCGTGCCTGTCGCTAAGACCCAGCCTGTTCTTCATGATCCACAACGCACAAAGCACGACAGCGGCCACCATTAGGATGGTCACTGTCATGAATATAGTTTTCTTCTTTACCTTCACTACCTTGTCGTTATTGCTTCCTGGGCCTGGGCTGCAGAAATCGTATCGGCAGGAAGGGTGGTTCCTGGAGCAGCTATGTTTGCAGGTGCCGGAGCCTCAACAACCTTAGGTTCAGCTTTCTTGCCACTGTAGTTGTCAAGTTCAGGAACCGGGAAGAACTTGCCGCTGAGCAGGAACCATACTGCAAAGAAGGTGAGGGCTATGTTGAACAACTGTCCGATGACATAGAGCCAGAGGACCTTTCCGCCCTGCATCTTCTTGATTATCTGGCGGAAGTTGGTGTCAAGACCTATGCTTGTGAATGCCAGGACAAAGGCCCAGTTCTTGTACTGGTCCAGAACCTTGTTTATGGCGCCTACGTTCTCGCTTCCATATACGGGAAGGATGATGAACGATGCTACCAGAGAAGCGGCAAAGAAACCTATGATGAACTTAGGGAAGCGGTACCATATCTCATTGGCTCCGACCCTCTGTCCGTTCTGCCTGTCTACTTTTGTAGCAAAGAACAGGGCTACAAAGAAGGCGATGAATCCGATCAGTATGTTCTGTATGCTTTTTACCAGGACTGCAGCCTGCTCGGCCTCTTCTCCAAGGGCGCTTCCTGCCAGTACTACGGCTCCTGTGGAGTCTACTGTTCCTCCGATGAGTGAGCCGCCCATGATCTGGCTCATTCCGGTCCATCTGATGATCATAGGCTCAAACACCATCATCAGTATCGTGAAGATAATGGAGATAGAAATGGCCAGTGAAAGGTCTTCTTTCTTGGCCTTTGCCGCAGCTCCCGTGGCGATTGCTGCAGAAGTTCCGCATACGCTTGTGGCTGAGGCGAGTGTAATTACAAGCGGTTTGTTGTCCATCTTGAAGATGCGGGTTCCGAGCCACCACATGAAGATGATGACGATCG
>CACZFO010000037.1 GCA_902780455.1 uncultured Bacteroidia bacterium
AGAGGCTCTTGAAGAAGGCGGTCTGGTATCCGTTGCCAACAAGGATGTCAAGGTCAGGAGCAAGATGCACATAGTCAACCAGATTCCGGAGATCCTGCCCGACAATACGGACAGGAACCGTACCTCTCCATTCGCCTTTACCGGTAACAGGTTCGAATTCAGGGCGGTGGGCTCTTCTGCAAACGTTTCTTCCTCCATATTCGTGCTCAATACGATTGTGGCCGAGCAGCTGATAAGGTTCAAGGCCCTTCTGGACAAGTACATGGAGGAGGGACTGAGTGAGACCAAGGCCATGATGAAGATAGTCCGCCAGTTCCTTCTTGAAAGCAGGGATATCCGCTTTGAAGGGAACGGATACAGCCAGCAGTGGAGAGAAGAGGCGCAGAGGAGGGGGCTGAAAAGCATCAGCGTACCTTCTGCGTTCGAGGAATTCACTTCAAAACGCAACATAGAACTGTTCGAGTCACTTGAGATAATGACCGGCAGGGAGGCTGTTGCAAGATATGAGGTTCTAAACGAAATCTATGTCAAGAAACTGCAGATAGAGGCCAGGGTTCTGGGAGATCTGGTTACCAACCATGTGATTCCTACCGCCATCACCTTCCAGAATTCGCTCATAGAGAACGTCCGTGGCATAAAGGAGTTGTTCCCCGACAGTTACAGCGGCATGTGCAGGATGCAGACCAATCTTATATCAAAGATATCGGGATACATAAACACACTGCATTCTGACGTTCACGACATGATTGAGGCCCGCAAGGTTGCAAACAAGATCACCGACATTCCTCAGAAGGCCAGGGCTTATGCAGAAACCGTCTTCCCGTACATGGAGGCCATAAGGGAGAAGGCAGACAAACTTGAGATGGTCATAGATGACGAACTCTGGCCGCTTCCGAAGTACAGGGAACTGCAGTCTTTCAGATAGGAATACCCGTTTGTTTTTATTAAATTTGCGGTAATAAGCTAAGGTGAACATGGCAGAAAGCAACGAATTCAAAGACAGGTATGCTCTAAGAGGAGTTTCATCACAGAAAGAAGATGTCCACAAGGCCATCAAGAATGTGGACAAAGGCTTGTTCCCAAAAGCATTCTGCAAGATTGTGGAGGATGTCTACTCCAGGGATGAGGAAGACCCGTGGTGCTGCGTGATGCATGCAGACGGTGCCGGGACCAAATCGTCGCTGGCTTATGCGTACTGGAAAGAAACGGGCGACCTTTCAGTCTGGGACGGCATATCCCAGGACGCGATAGTGATGAACACGGATGACCTTCTGTGCGTAGGTATTACGGATGACATATACATCAGTTCCACCATAGGCAGGAACAAGAACCTTGTTGGCGGTGAGGTCATAGAGAGGCTGATTTCGGGAACTGAAAAGTTTGTTGCCAAGATGAGGGAATTCGGCGTTAGGCTGATCCCGACGGGCGGAGAAACCGCAGACGTGGGAGATCTTGTACGCACGGTCATAGCTGATACAACCGTTTTTGCCAAGATACGCCGCAGCCATGTAATTGACAATTCCAGGATCCGTCCGGGCGACGTGATAGTGGGCCTGGCATCTGACGGCAAGGCTTCTTATGAAGACTCATACAACGGAGGAATGGGAAGCAACGGCCTTACAAGTGCCCGCCACGATGTCTTTGCCAAGTATCTGGCGGAAAGGTATCCTGAGTCTTTCGATCCTCAAATGCCTCGGGACCTTGTTTACAGCGGTGCACGTAAACTCACTGAAACAGAACCTGAAACCGGCTTGACCTACGGCCAGCTCGTGCTTTCTCCTACCAGGACTTACGCTCCGGTGGTAAAGCAGGTGCTGGAGAGGATGAGAGACCGCATCCACGGCATGATACACTGTACCGGAGGTGCCCAGACCAAGATCCTCCATTTCATAGACGGTCTTCGCATCGTAAAAGACAACATGTTTGATGTTCCTGTCCTTTTCCGTACCATCCAGAAGGAGAGCGGCACTCCTTGGAAAGAGATGTTCAAGGTGTTCAACATGGGGCACAGGATGGAGTTCTATGTTTCTGAATCAGATGCCCAGGATATCATATCGGTATCTGAAAGTTTCGGAATAAAGGCCAAGGTTATAGGCAGGGTTGAGAAAGGCGGCCTCAACCTTCCTTCACTCACTATCAGCTGCCCTATGGGAGAATTCAATTATTGACGTTATGAAAAGATATTTATCCGGCATTCTGCTCGTTCTGGGTGCAGGCCTCTTGATGGCTGCAACCGTTTCATGTGAAGAGAAGAAGAGCAACGTGGAGGTGACTCCGATAATGGACAAGGCTCTCAACCAGCCTTCCAGCATCTGGTATGCAGACTTTGGCAAGTTCCCGGAAAAAGACAAGAGGAGCCAGCTGCCTATAGGAGTTTTTGATTCAGGAACAGGCGGCCTTACGGTACTGGAAGTAATTCTGGGTTCCGATTATCTGGACAACATAGATGGGGACATGGAGTCAGACGGAATTCCGGATTTCCAGGGAGAGGATTTCCAGTATCTTGCAGACCAGGCCAACATGCCTTACGGAACCTATTCCTCTGAAGGCAAGGCTGATTATCTGAGGGAGTTGGCCGTAAAGGATGCTCTTTTCCTTCTCGGCGACAAATACTACAACCTTCCCACCGACAAGACGGCCAAGGGGCAGAAACCTAAATGCAAGATTCTGGTGATAGCCTGCAATACCGCCACAGCATACGGACTCAAGGACATCCAGAATCTCCTGGACCTCTCCGGTACCGGAGTAAAGGTTATCGGAGTTATAAATGCAGGTGTCAATGCCACTTTCGAGGACATCATGTCCTCACCGGCAAGGGATTCCCTTTCAATAGGTGTGATGGCAACCGTAGGAACCATAGATTCAGACGCTTACAGGAGGACCATCATGCAGGTCAAGAAAGAAAAGGGATATACGGGATTCGTGCAGGTAGTCAACCAGAAGGGTGCCGGGTTTGCAGAAGCCGTAGACCTTGAGAAAGATTTTGTTGACCTGTCGCTTACCGCACCTAGAGACACCTACAGGGGACCTGTCCTTGGAGAAGGAGAAGATGACATCAAGGAAGAACTCCTGGATGTCTACAATTTCAATTATGCGGATGGAGCCGTATTGTACAAGAAGGTCAACGGAAAGTATACTGAATTCCAGCTTAATTCAGCTGCCAACTATGCCCGTTTCCATCTGGTGAGCCTGCTGGAGAAAATCCGCATGAGCAAGGAACAGGCTCCGCTCAAGAGCATCATCCTGGGCTGCACCCACTATCCTTTCCTCCTCGATACCATGAAGCAGGCCTTGAAGGAAATCAAGGAGTACAAGAAGAACGGCATGCCTATCTATTCTCATCTGATTGCAAAGGATTTCAAGTTCATAGATCCTGCCGTGTTTACCGCCATTGAGTGCTGCAAGACCCTTCGTGAGGACAAGCTGATGGCCCTGAGGGTCAGGAAAGGCGATGTAAATGCGTTCATTTCGGTCCCTTCTTTCAGGGTGAGCACGAAGAACCTTGAGAAGGACGGCAGCCTTACACGCGACTTCAAATACGGACGCTTCCCTGGAACTGAGGATATAACAACCGTTCCGGTGCCATTCTCCAATGAAAATATCAATCCGGACAACCTGAAGAGGATACAGAGTCTCGTGCCTCTGACCTATGAGAAGATAAAAGAAAAACTGTAGCAGATGTCATTTCTACCACACATAGCAACTGAGCAGATTGAACAGTTGCCATTGGCTGATTTCAAGGGAGATATAATTGTTGTAGAAAATCTTGGAAAAGAGTACCGCCAGGCCGTGGACACCCTCCGCAGCGAGAAGGTCATTGGTTTTGATACTGAAACCAAGCCTTGTTTTGTAGCACGCGCCCCAAAGAACAGGATGGCCCTGCTTCAGCTTTCTACTGAAAACAAAGCCTTCATATTCAGGCTTCAGCCGCTTGGGCTTCCGGAGGAGCTCCGCTCCATCCTTGAGAATCCGGCTATCATAAAAGTGGGGGCGGCTGTCAAGGACGACATAAACGGCCTCAACACTTATTCCATGTTTGAAGCCAGGGGATTTGCAGATCTTCAGACCCTGGCGGAAAAGTTTGGTATTGAAGAAAAAAGCGTGAGAAAAATGTCTGCCATCATCCTGGGCATAAGGGTATCCAAGTCTCAGCAGCTCTCCAATTGGGAGAGCAGCCGCTTGTCCGAAGCCCAGCTGAAGTACGCTGCCATTGATGCGTGGGTTTGCAGGCAGATGTATGTCAAACTCATGTCAATTTGATAAGCGTTTCATGATGAGTGATATGGATAAGAACAACCATCGCGGAAAGATAATTCTGAAAAGAGGCAAGGACCAGAGTCTTCTCAGGTTTCACCCATGGGTATTTTCCGGGGCTGTGGCTAAAATCGAAGGAGAGCCTCAGAACGGTGATGTCGTAGATGTATTTTCTGCAGAAAGGGCACTGTTGGGCAGAGGGCATTTCCAGAAGGGCTCCATAATGGTAAGGATGCTCGTATGGGACGATTCCGAAATTGATTCTCATCTTTGGGAGAGCCGTATCAAGGCTGCTCTGTCTGAGAGGCAATCCAGTCTGACAAGTCTCAGCGACGGCACTACCAACTGCTACAGACTGGTTCACGGAGAAGGTGACTATCTTCCGGGACTGATAGTGGACATCTACGGCAAGGTGGCCGTAATGCAGACACATTCTGCCGGAATGTATGCCTCCAGAAAAGACATCGCTGAGGCTATAAAGACAGTGTTTCAAGGAAATATAGATGCCATCTATTCCAAGTCCACTCCTATAGGAACGTTTGTCGGCGACAATGATTATCTCTATAAGGATGAGAGTTGGAACCCCGTTTCAAAAACCGAGGTTCTTGAAAACTCCTGCCGTTTCTGGGTAGATTGGGAAAATGGTCAGAAGACGGGTTTCTTCCTGGATCAGAGAGACAACAGGAATCTTGTGGGCAAGCTTTCAAAGGGGAAAAATGTGCTCAACCTTTTCTGCTATACCGGTGGTTTCAGTGTTTATGCAATGAAAGGTGGTGCCATCGGATGCACTTCCGTGGACAGTTCCAAGACGGCCATTGATGCATGTTCAGACAATCTGAAACTCAATGGTTTTGAGTCTGGCTGCGAGTGTATATGTACTGATGCCCTTGATTATCTTGCAAAGGTGGAAAAAGGCAGATATCAACTCATGATCGTAGATCCTCCTGCTTTTGCCAAGCACCTGAGTGCCAAGCCAAATGCTCTCAGGGCATACAAGAGGCTCAATGCCATGGCAATTGGAAAGGTCGCTCCCGGTGGTATTGTCTTTACTTTCAGCTGCTCGCAGGTTGTTGACAAGAATGATTTTGCCCTGGCCGTATTTTCCGCTGCAACAATTGCCAGGAGAAAGGTGAGAATAATTGCCAGGCTTACGCAACCTTCTGATCATCCGGTAGATATATGCCATCCTGAAGGAGAATACCTTAAAGGTTTGGTTCTTTATGTTGAATAATTGAAAAAATTGCTATATTTGCATTCCCATTATGGTACCATGGCCGAGTGGCTAGGCAACGGTCTGCAAAACCGTGTACAGCAGTTCGATTCTGCTTGGTACCTCCAAAAACAACCAACCCCTTCCAGAAATACTAGGAAGGGGTTTCTTATTGAAAATCCGCCCTTTTTGCAGCTGATTTGTGCCTGATAATGAGACCGGGAAAAGTGGTCTCATATTGAGGCTTAACTCCAATTATTACAATGAGTTGTGCTGTATTTAAGACTTTGTGATACTAACAAGAGGGTAAAATAGGGTATTTGAAAGGTGGAAAAGATGGTTTCTGGGTATTTGAGAAGCTTTATATATAGGAATAAGGCGTTTGAAATGCTCTTGTTTACTTCAAAATAATCCTTAACTTTGATTGGTTTAAAATGACATCGCTATGAAAAGGTACTTAGCTCACATTCTTTTAATAAGCAGTCTGTTGACTATCATTTCTGAGTTGTCTTCAGTAGCATATTCACAGTCAATAACAACAGTGTTAAATATGCCATTATCTGTTGATAAAAATACGGTGAACGCAAAACAATTCAGTCAGGGTGATACTGTAACCGTCTTTGGCTATAAGAAGTCAGGAAAAATCAACAACTTTGCTCTTCAAATAGGTGATTATGTTGATATTATTCATATGAACGGTTTGCCTTTTGATGTTAATGTGAAAGACCTAAAAAAGCTCCCAGATGCATCGAGTGAAGAGATAGCTGTTTTAGTTGCCAATAAAAAGAAAGAGATATTAACAGCTAAGAAACAAAAGGTTAAGGAAAAAGCTCTGAAGGGAGAAATAATGAATGTCATTAATAATTATTACTATCTAAAGAACACGGATGTAGGGCATGGCAAACTTAAATCAGGGGATACAGTACATGTTTTAGGTTATAATAACAAAGGTACTTCTTCATTTTTAGCCCTTTATTCAAAAGATAAAGCAGGCTTATATAAGGTAGAAGCTAGTAGCGATTGTGATAGAGTCTTTATGAATTTGTTGGACTATGACCTTCTGCCTTCTACAGAAGATTCCGATGTGGAAACTGTTTTAAGAGAGCAGATATCAAGAATTGAAAACGAGGAGAAAGAAAGAATCCGTTTAGCTGCTTTGAAAAAAGCTCAGGAAGACTCAATTGCAGCGGTAAAACATGCTCTAATTATGGATTCTCTGAATAGAGAAACGTTTGAATTAAAGAATAAACTATTAATGCAATTTAAGAAGAACTCTCCTATTTTTGTTATTGTTGACTCATGGTCTAAGAATTCTGTTGGTGCTATTTCCGTTCAATTGACAGTTCATAATTGCTCGTCAGAAACGATAAAATATGTAACAATTAAGGCATATTTTACTAATGCCGTTGGTGATAAGTGTGCTAATGAGATAGGGGGAGGGTATACATGGCAAGGAAAAGGGATAGGCCCAATAGGACCAGCACCCACAACGATTGATAATTTTGATGAAAGATTTGATGATTATAGGGGCAGTTATGATTTTGACAACAATAGTTTTTACTCTCGAACAGCTAACTATATACACATTTCTTCTGTAACGATTCAGTATATGAACGGAAAAACTATAACCTTATCAGGTAACGCCTTAAAGGGCCACGTTTCTTATAATTAGGTCAAAGCCCCCTATGATATGAAAAAGATTATTGCACTATTATTTATCAGTTCTATACTTTTATGTGGATGTTCGGTAGCAAGACATTCAAATACAACAAAGAATGCTTCGTTGGATAAGTACAAGTATTTCTATGTGATGGGAACAACGCCTGTTAATTCAAGTACAGGAGTTGTTTATGGTTCCAATGGATATGTTTATGGAGGTTCCTCAAGTCGTACCACTAATCCTGCTGATGTGATAAGTGGCTATTTGATAAACACGCTGAATGGATTGGAACCTCTAGAGAGATTACGCTTCAATTCCTTGATGGTGCTACTAACGAAGTTGTAGCCACAAGTTCAGCAGCGGGTATGGGTTATACTGAATCAGATGATGTTAGAAAGGCAGTACTTAGGGCGCTCAAAAATGTTTTTGAGGTACTGCCCTAGAGTTTGTGTTTATTTTTTTTAAAATTTAATTGGACACTAGTGTTCCTTCATCTTGGAGAAAACGACTTTCTAAAGCCTCAACTCTCACAGAAGTTGCAGATCTCTTCAATGAAGCAGAGAAATACTCTGATTTCGATTGCTGTGCTGAATTAGAAGTTTGGTGCAAGGACCACCCTACTAAAATGGCAGGTATGAATAAACCTATGTACATATTTGCTGAAACAGAGACAGAACAACTTGTTTATAGGGATTCTGAAAGGGAATGGAAGGTGGAATAGTTATTATACCTAATTCTAAAAATCCTTATGTAAGATTTTGAAATATGCTTTTTGATAATATACAGTAAAGACGATGGCTGATCAATTATCTTATCCAGAGGTTTATATTCCTAATGAAATAACAAGAATATCTGTAGCTCAGCCACCGTTACCAGAAGAACCTAAAGAGCCACAAAAACCTTTATATCCGACAAAGCCATCAAAGGATCAGCCTGGTTGTCTTGTTCTCTTAGCTTTAGGAGGTATCGTTGTTGCTATTTATGCTATTTCAGAGAAAGAAGCTGGTGTTGGTGGCATTTTGTTCCTAGTCTTTTTCGTTTTTTTAGGGTTATTAGCGTTTTTTATTTTCAAGGCTGAGGGGGCGTCTTATAAAGAAAAGTTGGCTGAATACGAAAATCAAGTTCGCGACTATCCTCAAATGTTGAGACAATTTGAGGCTGAAAAAAAAGCTTACTCACACAAAAAAGAACAATATCAGAAACAAGTAGAGCAGTTATTGTCAGAAGAGAGTTTAAACGCTTTTAGAGCAAGGAAGATTCAAGAATGGAAAGACTCATTATCTATTGATATTCTTGATTTTGATGAGTCTGATCAGGTTAAGGAAGGATTGTCAGAAAAATATTTTGCCAATGAGTTAGCTCATAAAGTTGATGATTATTATTTGTTCCTAGGGAAAAGAAATGAGATTTTTTCGAAACCAAAATTAATGCAAAAGGTACCTGCCGGCAATTCTTTTTATTATCCGGATCTTGTTATAAAAAAAGATGGATTAGTCATTGATGTCGAAATAGATGAACCTTATGTTGGTGGAGAGGGAACTCCTATACACTATTTGGAAAAAAATGGCTATTTAACAAAGTCTGTCGATGAGAGACGAAATGTTTATATGACAGATAATGATTGGATTGTTATACGATTTTCTGAAGAACAGATATTTACAAAAACAGAGGAGTGCATTGCTTTTATTATGTCTGTTATTCATCAGATAGAAAGAGGAGAACAAATAATAATTCCAGAATCGTTAAAGACACCGAAATGGACAGTAGAAGAAGCTGCTCGAATGGCCTATAAGCATTATAGAGAGTCCTATATCAATAATGATAGATTACAAAGTATTAATTACTACAATCCGGATGGGGCCATAATACAAATAGATGGCTTGGTTTTTAAAAAAGGAAGAACACAAACACTTAATGCTGAAGAAAAGAAAAGAATCAGGTCTGTTTATATGAAATATTCTGAAGACGGAATCCCTCAAATAGAATTTTATCTTGTAGATGGAACAGCTAGAGTCTTTAGGGCGCATTGGAATGTGGCTCTTTACGAAGGGGATGATATTCATTTAGATTCTGTCAAACTTATTGAATATAAGAATCATAATACTGGCAGATCTATAATCATTGCATATGGATCAAGCCCGAATGATCCTGAGTGCTATAACTATTATTGTTAAGATAGAACCTTGAAGTAATCTTATTCACTTAATGAAAGTTAAGGGATATGAATGGGGAAAATGCATGAGGAGAAGATAAGGATATATTTATAGAGGCTGATCCTGAGGTTATTAAATAAGTCTTCATTGGCACTGTACAAAGCGGATAAACGGCAAAACCACATCCTGCCTGACAATAATACACTCCTTGATACCTCAGGCTAAAACATAGATACTGACAGAAGCCTGCGGCCTAGGTCGTGAAGAGCATTCTCTATTTTCTTAACCTGCTTGTCAGAAATAGGGAAATCGCCGCATTTATAGTGTCTGAGCAAAGATGAATTGACTCCCGCCATTTTTGCGAATTTGGTAGTGTTGATTACATCCAGTTCATCAAATACTGAAGACACGTCATATCTGAATTCAAACTTGGGATTCAACATTTCATCGGGGATTTTCATTCCTCTATCAGGATATGTACTTTTTATTTCTTTCCACGAATTAAAGAAATCTGCTTTTGCTTCCTCGACATTTTTACCCTCACCGATAATCACACCATGCTTGAGGTTGTCGGTGTAAACGGAAAAACCCTTGTCGTCTTTTTCTATTAATACTCTTACTGTCATATTATACCAATGTTTGCTGGCAAAACCAATTAAAAGCCGATTTGCTTTTTCAATTTTGCTAAAAGCCCTTTTCTTATTTCAGAATTCCAGTGTCTTTCAATCTGAAGATAATCTTCTGGCCTGTCTTTGTGAACATAGATGTCATGATTGCTTCCGTGTCTATATAAAACGAAGCCTTTTTCTTTAGCAATCTTTAGCAGTTCATTCCATTTCATTTTAAAGTGACAATGTAAAGGTAACGCATTTTTGCGATATTCCAATAACTCTCGCAATTATTTCTGGCACGATAATAAACAGATTATTGTTTGAACGGATGCCAAACGGTACAATTGACTTTGTCCGCCCCAAAGTTTTTACGTTAACGCTTCCACAGGCCAATGCAGTTCGATTCTGCTTGGTAGTATCGAGGAATATATTAACTTTGAATATATGAAAAAGATACTGCTTTTTAGCTTAATGATGACGGTGGCAGCTGCCGCCTATCCGCAGGATGGAAAGTCATTCAGGACAATCAAGGAGAATCCGATAACCAGCGTAAAGAACCAGCATAGGAGCGGGACCTGCTGGAGTTTTGCAACACTTGGATTCCTGGAGAGTGAGATCCTGAGGAAGACAGGAAAGACATATGACCTTTGCGAGATGTTTGTAGTAAACAAGGACTATATGGACTGCGCCGCCCACTATGTCAGGATGCATGGTTACAGCCAGATTTCAGAAGGCGGATCCTGTGACGATGTGTTGGATGTCATCTCAAAGCATGGCATCTGCCCGGAGGATGCGATGCCTGCTCCAGGCTCTCTTACCGGAGATTCTCTTGCCAATTTCAAGGTGTTCTTTCCGGAGCTTGAGAAGACTGTAAGCGGTATTGTAAGACCGGGAGCAAAGGAGCCTCTGCCTCACTGGAGAGACAGTGTGCAGGCACTCATAGAAAGATATGTCGGAAAATGTCCGGAGTCATTTGTATATGAGGGCAAGACCTATACGCCTGTGTCTTTTGCCCGGAGCCTGGGAATTAAGGCGGAAGATTATGTCAGCCTGACAAGTTACACTCATCATCCGTTTGACAAGTGGTTTGTAATAGAAGCTCCTTACAAGTGGCGCCTGAAGCCAAGTTACAACATACCGATCGCCCTTCTGATGGATGTTCTGGACAGGGCCATTGACCAGGGATACACCGTTGCGTGGGGTGGAGACGTTTCAGGTGACTTCAACCGCAGGACTGCCGTGGCGGCTTTGCCAGAAGGGGTTCTTCCTACCCAGGAGACACGGCAGAGCCAATGGGATAACTGGCAGTTTACCTATGACCATGTAATGCTCATCTACGGAAAGGCAGTGGATGAAAAAGGAAATCCTTACTATCTGGTCAAGAATTCATGGGGCAACAGCGGTCCATATCAGGGAATCTGGTACATGTCAAGAGACTATATGGCTTTGAATACCACCTACATATTCCTCAACAAGGGAGCCCTGCCAAAATCGCTTCGCAAGGCACTTGCAGACAAGCCTGAGTTCGACTGACAATGCTGAATCAAACAAAACCCCGGAATGTTCTTCCGGGGTTTTATATTTCAGTTTACTTGTTTCTTGTTATTGTCTAGAGCTTGTCAAAATCAATGTCGGTGAAGTCTTTTCTCTCTGGCTGAGGGGCTTCGTTTTCAGAAGATTCAGTGTAAACTCTCTCCTGAACCGGGCATTTCTCCTTGATGAACTTTACGACTTCTTCCAGTCCTGCGGCAAATTTCTCGAAATCTTCCTTGTAGAGGAAAATCTTGTGCTTGTCATAAGAAAAGCGGCCATCCTTCTCCACCTTGCGCTTGCTTTCGGTTATTGTAAGGTAATAATCGTTGTTTTTAGTGGCCTTAACATCGAAGAAGTATGTCCTCTTGCCGGCTCTTACAGGCCTTGAATAGATATCATCCCCACTTTTCTCCTGAGAGAAAGCATTGTCAAAATCTTCTTGATACATAATCGTACATTTTTTAATTCGATTAGCAAAGATAAAACTTTTTTTTTGAGCTTAATCGTCTATCTTTGTAAAATATATTAACTTGTGCTCAAATGATAAGCAGAACACTTATAAGGATTAAAGCTTTCAAGGAGCTTTACAGCAGGATAACAACCGGTTCTACAGACATTAAAGCCGCTGAAAATGAGCTGATGCAGGCTTTTGCCCAGACCCAGAGGCTCTACGGCCTGATAGCCTTGCTGCCTTCTGCACTTGCTATGGTGGCAGAAGACAAGGTAGCAACCCAGAACCGGAAGTTCAATCCGGACCAGGACAAAATAGACCTGAATACCAAGTTTGCCTCCAATACGTTATCATCCTTGACCAGGGCTGATTCAGTTTTCCAGAACTGGTGCTCCAACCAGGCAATCAGCTGGATGGATTTCGAGACCTCCCTCAAGAGCATCTATTCAAGCATGATATCCAAGGACTACTTCAATGATTTCCTCAAGGCTGAGAATCCAGGCATGAAGGAGGCAGTGAACCTTTTCCGCCATGTTTATTCAGAGGAACTGTCAGGGAACGAGATGTTTGAAGACGCTCTTGAGAGCAGTAACATCTGGTGGGCGGAAGACCTTGAATACGTCATAAGCAAGGTACTTGACAACCTGGGAGCTATTGCTGCATCCGGCCATGTGACTGTTCCCCAGCTGTTTGAGGATTCAGAGGACGAGCAGTTCGCCCGCAAGCTAACAAGTACGGTAATGCTTGACTTCGACGACCTTGTAGAAACCATATCATCATATATGTCCAATTGGGAGATCGGCAGGGTGGTCCAGTCGGACATGCTCCTGGTGGCTATGGGACTGGCAGAAGCCCAGACTTTCAGCAGCATACCTTTCAAGGTTACCATCAACGAATATGTGGAGATTTCCAAGTATTACAGCACCCCAAAGAGCTATTCGTTCGTTAACGGACTGTTGAACAAGATTCTCAAGGATATGGCAGCCCAGGGGAAGATCCACAAGGATCCAAGAGGCATGATAGGTGGGTTGGACTGATTAATCGCGATAAAATATTTAATTACATAAAATTCAATTGTTATGAACTTTTTGACAATTACACTTCAGGCTCAGCCTGCTCAGCAGGGCGGTGGCGGACTTTCTTTGATTATCATGATGGTTGCAATATTTGCAATCATGTACTTCCTGATGATCCGTCCTCAGCAGAAAAAGCAGAAGGAACTTCAGAGATTCCGCAACGAGCTCCAGAGAGGCGACAAGGTTGTCACCATAGGCGGCATCTACGGCACTATAGATGAAATCAACGGCAACCATGTATTGATGAGAGTTGATACCAATGTCCGCATCAAAGTGGCCAAGAGCTCTATAGTTAAGGATTTCTCAGACGTACAGCAGTAGGCCGTTTGGAAACTGACAAGCAGAATTCTTTGCTTAGGATCAGACGGGGCAGGGACCTGGTGGCTTTTCTGCTTTCCCTGCTCATTGCACTGATAGTGTGGGGAGTGATGAAACTCTCCGCCAGCTACCGCAGTCTCTTCCATTATCAGGTGGAGATATCCTCACCGATGGAAGGGCGGGTGCTCAAATCCGTATCCAAGGTACCTCTGACGGTCAGGGGCACTTCTTCGGGATTCTATCTCCTGAGGCACAAGTATTCTTCACGGAATCAGAGCAATGTCCTTAGGTTCAGGGTCAATCCATCGGCGCTGAAGCCCGTTGAGGGTAAGGAGGATGTTTTCTTCCTCAGGTCTTCTCTTCTGATGGAGCGGACCTCGGAGATGCTGGAGGGATCCGTTTCCATAGAAGAAATAGTTGATGACACATTGTTGTTTACAATTCCCCGGTCTTTCCAGAAGAAAGTTCCGGTGTGCTTGAAGACAGACATTACCTTTGCCCCCCAGTACATGCTTGTAGACAGGATTTCCCTCAAGCCAGACTCCGTTCTGGTTTCCGGGCAGGCGAGCCTGGTGGAAAACATAGATTCAGTTTTCACCGCCAAGGTTTCAGGACGCTCGGTCAACTCCAGTCTTCAGGGAGCCGTGGAGATTGAAAGAATCCCCGGAGTGGAGATGAGCCAGACTGAGACAGTTTACCTGCTGAAGGTTGGAAGATATGTAGAAAGAACGCTGGAAGCTGACGTAGAAGCCAGAAATGTTCCTCAGGGAGCCAGGATGGTCCTTATTCCGTCTTCTGTGAAGATTACCTTCAGGGAGGAATACGGCAGCAAGAAACAGCTCGTTCCCACTGATTTTGCTGTATTTGCAGATTACGTGCAGGGGCTTGAAGCTGAATCCGGCAAAGTCAAAGTACAGATAGGCAATCTTCCTCAGGGAGTGCTTCACCTGTCTGTAGAACCTGCCTTCGTAGACAGGATAATCATGGAGTAGTATGGCAAGGGTATTGGGCATAACTGGCGGAATCGGTTCAGGAAAAAGTTACGTGAGCCGTTTTTTTGAGTCTCTGGGGTGTCCCCGGTACGATTCAGATTCCAGGACCAAAATGCTCTACCAGCAGGACAAGGGCCTGCTTTCTGCTCTTGCAGACCTCCTCGGGCCCGGTATTCTGGGACCTGAGGGCCTGAACAGGAAGGCGATGGCCTCTATCATATTCAGCGATAGGGAGTTGCTGGAGAAAGTGAAGCAACTGGTCTATCCATACGTGATGGGGGACTTCAAGAAGTGGAAGCGTTGGAAACGGGGAGTTGTACTCTTTGAAAGCGCTGTCATTCTGGAAAATGACTATGTCAGATCCTTCATGGACCGTACGCTTGTGGTTACGGCTCCGCTGGAGGTGAGGATAGGGAGAGGAATGGAAAGGGACGGCTGTACGCGGGAGGAAGTTGAACAGAGGCTCAGGAACCAGTGTGATGATTCTGAGCGGATACGCAAGGCTGATTTTGTAATCGAGAATGTGGAAGGGACTGACCTGAAGGCTGAGGCTGAGGAAATCATCTCATTCATGAAGGCAGTCAAAAGATAGTAGGACCTATGATATTCAAGTGGATTTTAGGAGCTATAGGCTGGGCATCAGGTGGTTTTCTGGGCGGTTTGCTCGGTTTCTTCATCGGATCCATGTTTGACGGCTCCACTACAGTCAAGAGGATAGGCACAGGAGAAGGTACGGGTACAGGCTCCGGTTACGGCTCAGGACGCAGGACCTATACCGATACCGAGCAGCGGAACAGCTTCCTGCTCAGCCTCCTGGTTCTTTCTGCCGCCGTCATGAAGGCAGACGGGAAGATACTCAAGTCTGAACTCAACTACATCAAGGATTTCATCCGTTCCAATTTTGGAGAAAGTGCAGTAGGGGAGTGTCTTCAGATCATAAAGAGACTCCTTCAGCAGAACATAGACATACCGCAGGCCTGTGCGCAGGTCAGGGCCAACATGATTTCATCCCAGAGGCTCCAGCTCTTTCACTATCTTCTTGGAATAGCCCAGGCGGACGGCCAGGTTTCTCCGGAAGAGAGCAAGGTGCTGTATCAGATAGGTATCTCCCTTGGTCTGAGCGAGAAGGACATCCGGAGCATAATGGGAATGTTCGAGCCGGACAAGGATCCTTACAAGATCCTGGAGATAGACAGGAGCGCAACCGATGAAGAGGTGCGCAAGGCCTACCGCCGCCTGGCGGTCAAATTCCACCCAGACAAGGTGGAGAATCTCGGTGCAGACGTAAAGAAGGCCGCCGAGGAAAAGTTCAAGAGCATTCAGGCTGCCTATGAGCAGATAAAGAAAGAGAGAGGAATGCGTTAAGAAGAATTTAATAACATTAAAATTATATCATATGAAGACTGATTTAGGTAAAGTACTTACAGTAAGCGGAGAGCAGGGGCTCTTCACTTATGTGGCCCAGGCAGCCAGAGGAGCCATTCTGGAATCAATGTTGACAAAGAAGAGATTTGCTGCCGGCCCATCCGTAAAGATGAGTGCACTCTCAGACATATCCATTTTCACCCAGGAGGGCGAAATGAAACTCCAGGATGTGCTCACTGCTATGAAGAATCATCTCGGCGATGAAAAGGCACCAAGCGGTAAAAGCTCTCCTGAGGCCCTCAAGGAGTTCTTCTCCAAGGTTGTTCCGGATTATGACGGAGACAGGTTCTATCCTTCCCACATGAAGAAAGTGGTAGAATGGTACAACTGCCTCAAGGAATATGCAAGCCTCGATTTCGAGACCGAAGACCAGGAAGCTAAGTCTGCAGAGAACGAGGAGAGCGCAAAGACCGCAGCCTCAAAGCAGGCCAAGGAAGCTTCAAAGCATCAGGGAGCCAAGGTAAGTGCCAAGCAGGCAGCTCCTTCCAAGACCAACGTTCCAAGAAAGGTTGTCTAATCCATAGGTCAGATGCTTGAGATAGCCGGCATATTCAAGCCCAGGAGGGTGCAGCTGATTACCATGGGCTGTTCCAAGAACAGGGTGGATTCAGAGAAGCTTCTGTCCAAACTCAGCGATGGCGGAATCGAGATCATCGCCGAGGATGTTCCGTATCCCCAGGCCAGGCCTGATGTGGTGATAATCAACACATGCGGATTCATAGGAGATGCCAAGAAAGAATCCATAGACGAGATACTTGCCGCCATCCAGGCCAAGAAAGAGGGGCAGGTGGGGAAGGTTGTCGTATGCGGCTGTCTGAGCGAACGTTATCCTAAGGATCTTGAGGAAAGTCTTCCGGAAGTGGATGCTTTCTTCGGATCTTTCCAGTGGAAGAAGGTTGTGGAATGGATGGGGCTTTCTGCCAAGGGAGGCTGGACGGGCCGCCACCTGACGACCCCGAGGCATTATGCTTACCTCAAGATTGCCGACGGTTGCAACCGCAGATGTTCCTACTGTGCAATTCCCCAGATCAAGGGAAAGTTCACATCGGTTCCGATGGCAACTCTTGAGAAAGAGGCCAAGGCGTTGGCAGACAGCGGTGTAAGGGAACTTATACTCATTGCCCAGGATACCACTTTCTACGGTATGGACATCTATGGAAAGAAGATGCTCTCTCCCCTTATCCAGAGGCTTTCCGGTATAAAAGGCATAGAGTGGATAAGGATCCACTATTCCTACCCGTCCGGATTTCCAAAGGACGTTCTCAAGGTCATGGCAGAAAATCCCAAGGTCTGCAAGTACCTCGACATTCCGCTCCAGCATTCTTCAACCAAGATCCTCTCCATGATGAGGAGGGGTGTGGACCACCAGAAAACCCAGAAGCTCATAGACGACATCAGGGCAGCAGTTCCGGGGGTTGCACTTCGCACTACGATGATAGTGGGCCATCCGGGAGAAGGCAGGGAGGAATTCAAGGACCTTCTCGACTTTGTAAAGCGCAACAGGTTTGAAATGCTTGGGGCGTTCACATATTCCGAGGAGGAAGGAACTTACGATGCCCTTCATTATGAGGATGACGTGCCTTCTTCTGTAAAGAAGCGCCGCTATGCTTCGCTGATGAAGCTCCAGAGCCGCATTTCACTTGAGAACAACCAGAAAAGGGTGGGCTCGGTGGAGAAGGTCATCATAGACGACTGCCGCAGCGGATACTTCATCTGCCGCAGCCAGAAGGAGAGTCCGGAGGTTGACGGAAACATATTGGTTGAAATCCCGCCG
Source organism: uncultured Bacteroidia bacterium (assembly GCA_902780455.1). Taxonomy (GTDB): domain Bacteria; phylum Bacteroidota; class Bacteroidia; order Bacteroidales; family UBA932; genus Egerieousia. The sequence continues at coordinate 17,458 of CACZFO010000037.1, forward strand.
GCCCAAGAAGGCAGGCGTTTCGCTCCTGAAGATTTTATTGGTAAATTTGCGGCTGTTCGCATCATAGCCGCAACAGAGTACGACCTGACCGGCGTACTGGCATGAAAAGAAACAAGAATTATTAAATACTGAAACATTATGAAACTACTTGAAGGAAAGGTTGCCCTCATTACCGGTGCAGCCAGAGGAATCGGCAAGGCAGTTGCCTTGAAGTTTGCAAGCGAAGGTGCAGACATCGCCTTTACAGACCTCGTCATCGATGAAAACGGCGAGCAGACCAAGAAGGAGCTTGAGGCATACGGCGTAAAGGTTGTTGCCATTGCTTCAAATGCTGCTGATTTCCAGCAGGCTCACGATGCTGTAGCTCAGGTTGTGAAGGAACTTGGCAGAATAGACATACTTGTAAACAACGCCGGAATAACCAAGGACGGACTGATGCTCAAGATGACTGAGGCTCAGTGGGATGCGGTAATTGCTGTAAACCTTAAGTCTGCTTTCAACTTCATACATGCCGTAACTCCTGTCATGATGGGACAGAAGAGCGGTTCCATCATCAACATGTCTTCCGTAGTGGGTGTCCACGGCAATGCCAGCCAGTGCAACTACTCAGCCTCAAAGGCCGGAATGATCGGCCTTGCCAAGAGTATTGCTCAGGAAATGGGAAGAAGGGGAATCCGCGCCAATGCAGTTGCCCCTGGCTTCATCATTACAGAGATGACAGCACAGCTTCCTGAGGAAGTAAAGCAGGACTGGTACAAGAAGATTCCGCTCCGCAGAGGTGGTACTCCGGAGGATATTGCTAACGTATGCCTTTTCCTGGGCAGCGACCTTTCATCTTATGTTTCCGGCCAGGTTATCCAGGTTTGTGGCGGCATGATGATGTAGCATATGGCCTCAAACAAGATTTTTACAAAACAGAACATATTGGAATACAGCCTTCTTGCGGGTGGATGTTTCATCTTTTCGCTGGGGGCTGTACTCCTTATAGAGCCTTATGGCTTTGCACCGGGAGGAACCTACGGACTTTCAATGGTGTTCCATCACCTTTGGGGATGGCGGACGGAAGTTTCTGCACTGTGCATGGACATTCCCTTGCTGATCATCGGAACCATAGTTCTCGGCAGCCGCTTTGGAATAAAGACACTGCTGTGCACGTTCCTGATACCGGCCTTCATGTGGCTCATTCACCAGACTTACGGCTTTGATTCTCTCATTGAGCCAGAGATCAGTCAGAAGATTGCCGCCGAGGGGCTTACCGGAGAAGCTGCGATAGGGCTTTACGACCATCAGCTTCTGGCTGCCATTTTTGGCGGAATCCTTTACGGCATCGGACTTGGAATGATTTTCCGTTCACGTGCAACAAGTGGAGGAAGCGATATCATCTCGATGATAATAAACAAGTATCTCCACATCTCCATGGGAACCGCAGTCACCATAGTGGACGGCCTGATAACCCTTTCTACCGTGATTGCCTTCGGAGACTGGAAGCTTCCTATGTATTCGTGGCTGATTATCATACTGGAGAGCGTTATCATAGACAAAGTGATAGAAGGCCAGTCTGCCAAGACGATGATGATCATATCCAAAAAGCAGGATCAGATCCGCAAGGTCATCATAGAAGACATGCACAGGGGAGCAACGCTTATCCATGCTACAGGTATGTACAGGGGGGAGCGCAAGGACATAATCTATGTCAACCTTACAAGAAGGGAGGTTGTGAACCTCAGGTACCGCATTGCGGAGCTGGATCCCAAGGCTTTCATAAACATCATGAATTCTTCGGAGACCCTGGGCAACGGGTTCAAGTCCATCAAGGAATAGACAGGACTAATCCAGTTTCATTATAGTGAGCTCTTCAATTGCATTGATGCTGTTGAAGAGTTCTTTTTCGTCGTTCCTGTTCTTGACCCTGATTACGACATCTACCTTGTAGCCGGTAGGTATTTCGCTCACATGATAGTTGCTGACAACGAACCTTGGATTTGCAAAGATTTTCTGGATGGCATCCAGCTGCTTTTTTTCAGGAACCAGGATTTCAAATCCGAGACTCCTCAGCCCCAAGCCCTTGAAGAAGAAACGGAGAACCTCAAGACCAACCAGGATGAGCACGGTGGACGCTATTCCTACCACGTACATCCCGGCTCCTATGGCCAGGCCTACACCGGCAAGTGCCCAAAGACCTGCTGCAGTAGTGAGACCCTTGACTATCTGTTTCTGCAATATGATTGTTCCGGCACCCAGAAAACCAATGCCTGAAACTACCTGGGCAGCGATTCTTGCAGGATCGAGCCTCATGGAATTGGCACTGCCGCCGAACTCTTTCAGTACGGCATCAAATCCATATTGGGAAACCAGCATGAAGGTTGCACTTCCAAGACAGATCAGGAAATGGGTCCTGTATCCGGCCGCCTTGGCACGGTACTCCCTCTCCAGTCCGACCATTGTGCCCAGTATTCCGGCTACCAGCAGCCTGAGCAGATGCTCCCAGTTTATACTAGCAAGAAAATTTTCCATAAATAACTGAAAAATTAGAACTGTTGTAATTTCTTTGACCTGATGTAGTCGCGCAACGCCCTGGCTTCTTGAAAGTCGTATTTCTGCCGGCCATACTGTACCCAGCTTTCTGCAAGGTCGCTCTGTCCGAGAATCTGGCAGGCAACGGCTATGTTGAAGGAGGCAAAAGAAGCTACCTCGGGTTTCTTGTTTTCAGTCCAAGGCAACCATCCCCTTATGGCCTCCTCCCATTTGAAATCCATTGCATTCTTGTAGGCTTCATGCCACGTTTCCTGATTCGGGTAGTCTATGAGCATCCACTCTTCTTCCGTCCAGGTATTGCAGATATGGTCAGCCAGAGTGGCGGCGAATGAGGCGATAACCAGGGTATCGTTGTTGGAAATCAGTTCCTTTAAAGACTGGTCGGTATAGGAGTTGTCAGTTGGAATCCTGAAAGTCACGCTGTCAAAGACCATCTTATGGTAAAGCGTGGTGTCTGAAATGGCATCATAGACTTCCATGTCGGCCTTTCCGAGGATGGTCAGCATTGTCTGTAAGGTGGGAACGGTTCTGTCAGGGTCCCAGGACTTTTTCAGGTGGTAGTCCCGAAGGCTGAAGCCGTTTATTATCACAAGGCTCTGACTGGCGGTTGCAAGCATCAGCTGCTCAAGGTATTCCTTGTCCTGAGAACCTTTGTATTCCGATGCCGGAATGGTGAAAGCGCCAACGCTTCCTTCCTCCAGTGCATTCTGTTTTTCGAGTCTGTCGGCAACGCTGCGTGCCAGGTCTGCCATGATGGAGCTGTCTCCCTTTTCCTGGTCGTACGTTGCTACCACTGAGGCGGATTGGTTGTCAAGCTGGAGGACGAATGCTTTCTTCTCCATCACGTCCACGTTGAACAGCATCACCTGAGGTACAGCGCAGCTTGCAAGCAGCATGGCCGTGAATATGCAAATTCCGTATCGCGATAAAAACCGTTTCATAGACAATGTGTTTTAGAGTATGTTCAGGCTCTGTTCCCTGATTTTTTCAAGTTCGTCTTTCATCCTGACCACCAGGGCCTGGATCTGTGCATCGTTGGCCTTGGATCCCAGGGTGTTGATTTCCCTTCCCATCTCCTGGACTATGAATCCCAGTTTCTTTCCGGCAAGGGGATCTGTCTTTATGGTATCCATGAAGTATTTGCAGTGCTGGGCCAGCCTTACTTTCTCTTCATTGATGTCAAGTTTTTCCACGTAGAAGACAATCTCCTGCTCCAGACGCTCCGGATTGGCTTCTATTCCGGATTTGTCTATCTTCTGCCTGAGCCTCTCCTTTATGGCAGGAACTCTCTTGACATCCAGCTTCTTTACTTCTTCAAGGCAGGAGAGGATGTTGGCCACCCTCCCGGTAACATCAGCCTCAAGGGCCTTTCCTTCTGTCTGGCGGTATGCGTTAAGCTTTTTGACGGCCTGAGCGATTGCCTTGTCTATCTTCACCCAGTCGGCTTCACTGAGTTCGGCATCCTTTGTTTCTATGACATCAGGAATCCTGAGTATGGCGGAAAGCAGGATGCTCTCCCGGATCCGGTCCATGCCGTCCGTGCCGGCTTTCCTTGTCTTGAACACCTTTTTTTCAATATCGCCGAGCTGTGACAGGAAACTCTCCGCCACCTCCTTGTTTATCTGTTTTTTCTGCGAGTTGCCCTTCATTTCCTGGAAAAGCGAGAAGTCTATGCTTCCCCTTACCAGTTCAGAGGCAAGCAACTTACGTATTTCCAACTCCTTATCCTTTGGCAGAATCTGGCTCTTGACGCTTATGTCTGCATTCTTTCCGTTGAGGGATTTTATCTCGACGGTTATCTTGCTGTGGTCGGACAGGGTGCATTCTCCCTTTCCGTAGCCTGTCATAGATTTTATCATAGAGGCAAATTTAATAAAATTGGGCAGAAAGTAGTATATTTGTATGTTTTGGAACAATAAAAGCAACAAGTAATCATTTATCGCGATATGGAAGAATCAAAGAATTTAAACTTCATTGAGGAAATAATTGAAGAAGACCTCAAGAGCGGAAAACACAAGAGCATACTCACCCGTTTCCCTCCGGAGCCGAACGGATATCTCCATATCGGACATGCAAAGAGCATCTGCCTGAATTTCGGTGTTGCCAAGAAGTACGGCGGCAAGACAAACCTCCGCTTTGACGACACCAATCCGACCAAGGAAGATGTAGAATATGTTGATTCCATAAAGAACGACATCCGCTGGCTGGGCTTTGACTGGGCGGAGGAAAGATATGCCTCAGATTATTTCCAGCAGCTTTATGACTGGGCTGAAGAGCTGATAAAGAAGGGATTGGCCTATGTTGACGACCAGAGCCTGGAGCAGATCCGCCTCAACAGGGGAACAGTCCAGAAGCCTGGCACCCCATCTCCTTGGAGAGACCGCAGCGTGGAGGAGAACCTCGAGCTCTTCCGCGGCATGAGGGACGGAAAGTTCAAGGAAGGGGAGAAGGTTCTCCGTGCCAAGATAGACATGGCCCATCCAAACATGCTCTTCCGCGACCCTATCATGTACCGCATAAATTACGCTCCTCACCACCGTACCGGAACAAAATGGTGCATTTATCCGATGTATGACTATGCCCACGGCCAGAGCGATTCCATAGAGGGCATCACCCACAGTATCTGTACGTTGGAGTTTGACGTACACCGTCCTCTGTACGACTGGTTCATTGAGAAGCTTGAAATATTCCCTAGCCATCAGTACGAATTTGCCAGGCTGAACCTGACATATACCGTCATGAGCAAAAGGAAGCTCCTGGAACTTGTCAAGAACAACTATGTCAGAGGCTGGGACGACCCGAGGATGCCTACCATCTGCGGTATAAGAAGAAGGGGATATACTCCGGAGAGCATCAAGATGTTCGCCGAGAAGGTTGGTGTGGCAAAAAGGGACAACATCATAGACCTTTCCCTGATGGAATGGTGCGTAAGGGAAGACCTCAACGCCCGCAGCAACCGCTACATGGCCGTACTGGATCCTGTGGAAGTTGAACTCGAAGGATGGAGCGAAGGCCAGGTGGACTGGGTTGAAGCTCCTATGAATCCGGCTTTCCCTGACGGACCTAAGCGCCGCATACCTTTCACCGGCCATGTGTACATCGAGAGGGCTGATTTC
>CACZFO010000038.1 GCA_902780455.1 uncultured Bacteroidia bacterium
AAGGATTAGCGGCGCCTGAGGATCCTGGTTACAAGTCCTGCCAGGGAAGCTATGACCATGAAGACTATTTCCAGGATGAACAGAAGGGTGCAGCATTTGCCGGCCAAGTCTCCATGTCTGACAAAGCAGGTCAGGTGGTCGTCGGGAGTGACGAGGCCTCTTATTGCACATTCATTCCACCATGGAGTTGGCTGGATTATATCTCCTCTTCTGTTGATGATGGCTGAGATTCCGGTATTGGCACTCCTTGCAATGTCCCTTCTTGTTTCAATTGCCCTCAGTGATGCATAATGAAGATGCTGAATGTGGCCTGAAGTGTTTTTCCACCATCCGTCGTTTGTGATCACGGTCATCAGGTTGGCTCCTTCCAGTATGTATTCTCTGAAGAAATTGCTGAAAACAGATTCGTAGCAGACGGCAGTTCCTATCTTTATGTTGTCCTTGGATCTGAAGACGGTCCTGAATTCCTGCTTGCCGAAATTACCGAAGCCTCCGCCAAGGTCAAGGCCCAGGGAGGAGAATACGCTTTTTCCGTTTATGTATGGAATTGTTTCTGCCATTATCACAAGTTTTGACTTATGGTAGAAGTTCACCTTATTCTCCTGATCGACGAATACTGCAGTGTTGAACAGGTCGTACCACTGCTGTCCGCTCTGTCTGGCCGTTACCGTAGGCTTCTCATAAGAAGGAGGATAGAACTTGCAGGTTACGGCGCCGAACAGGAAGTTTGTACCATGGTCTGAGGCAAAACTCCTTATGGTGTCCAGGGTCTTGTTCGCAGGGTTGTTCTCCACAATGTTCCCGGCTGTTGAAGAAGGGTTGAAGAAGGTCTCAGGAGCTACGACCAGGAAGGTGGAATCTGTAACGTTGTATTGGGCAAGCCTGAGAAGGATGGAGTCTTGCTGCCTTTGGCTGAGACCGGAAAACTTGTCTGTATACGGGTCTATGTTCGGCTGCAGGATGACAACTTCTTTCTGGCTTGATGGCAGTTGTTTTCCTATCTGGCTGTACCTGAGGTGGGAATAGGTGCTGGGTATGGCAAAGAGCAGGATTGCTCCAACAGCATATCCGTATGCCTTCCTGCCTTCAGAAAGATGAAGGAGTGCCTTGAAGACCAGTCCGTTTATTATCAGTATCCAAAGAGATCCGGCGGTGCTTCCCGTAAATTCGTACCACTGTATGTGCTTTATGCTTTGGGCAAAACTGTTGCCTAGGTTGAGCCACGGCCATGTGACCTGCCAGTTCTGATAGTTGTATTCCCAGGCGCACCACATTACGGCCAGGGCGACATATGGGAACAATCCGCCCTTCCCGGAAATGAACCGTGTCCGGAAAAGCCTGAAAATGATGGCCATCTGCAAGGCGTTGAGGATTATTGCGGCAACGGCTCCGGCAGGTGTTGCATACCAGATCCACCAGGTTGCTATTATGTTCCAGACTAGGAATGCGCTGTAATAGCATATCCAGAAGTGTCTGGTTTTGTCTTCCTTTGCAATGTGGTCAGCTGCCAGAAGGGGCAGGAATGCAATCAGGGCGATGATTCCGCAGTGGGGGAAAATATATGGAACTGCAAGCAGGATTCCTGACACGAGGCTCAGCAGGAGCAGTTTTGCAAACTTATTTTTTTTCATACTGTAAAAGTAGTAAATTTGCAGCCTTATTTGGATTCTATGCTGGAAGTTTTTCTGAAAGGACTGATAATAGGGATAGGCGCATCAATACCTTTGGGGCCTATCGGAGTGCTTTGTATCCAGAAGACACTCAGCAAAGGCCGCCTGGCCGGTTTCCTGACGGGGCTGGGGGCTTCCATATCAGATACTTTCTACTCAGCGATTTCGCTTCTCGGCCTTTTTCTGGTAGACACGTTCGTAGATAACCATAAGGCACTTGTAATGCTGGTCGGAGGAATCGTGATAGCACTGATCGGAGTCAAGGTCTATTTCACCAATCCTGTAAGACAGATAAAGCAGAAGAAAAAACCTAGCAGGGGTATTGCAGACATGTTCGAATCCCTTGCAATGACCATTACCAATCCGGGTTCCATCTTCCTGATACTGGCGATGTTCGCAGCAGTACGCCTGGACATGTCGGCTTATTCTCCAGAAGAGTCGAGGCATGCCATAAGGTTGGTCCTCGTAGGTATTTTCCTGGGTTCTGCCCTGTGGTGGTATCTGCTGAGTACCTTGATAAATGTTTTCCGGAAGAAGTTCCGTATCAAGCAGCTCATCATCATAAACAAAATATCAGGAATAGTGATCCTTGCATTGGGAGTAATCTCCTTTGGCGAAGGCCTTTTCCTGATAATCAAGCAATATCTGATGTAGTGGAGGTGAGCGGAGTCGAACCGCTGTCCAACCAGACCACCAACCGGTTTTCTACGTGCGTATCTTCAGTTTGGTTTTCGTCTGCAATCCCGCCCCGAAGCAGGCAAAACTGCAGCTTATCCTTTAAATCTTAGGAGGAGTTAAAGGAGTCTTCCTCCGCATTCTTCTTTTGATGATACCCCGTATGCCAGGCCCAAGAAGACGGAAAACCAGGCGGGATACTCGTCCGAAGCACCTTGTGCCTCAAGGATTAAGCGTGTCTGCTTGGCAGATTACGCAGCGAGTCTTACATTAGTGTTGCCAATTAATGGCTGAAAGTCTGATATTAACGAGCTGACTGACAGAGCTCGGCACGCTTGCCGACCAATTAATCTGATGTCAAAACCAGAACACCCCCGGTCAATAGCGGGGCAAATATAGTAAAAATCCTTATTTACTCAGGCTGGGAAGAAGCTTCGTCAACAAGGTAAAGCAGGTTCTTGAAGGTGATGCCGCTGTGCTCGGAGAGGCCTACTTCGCATGTGCGGCTGGTTGCATAGCCCTCAGTGCAGTCCTTGACCTGATTCTTGAGGTCTCTCAGTCCCCAGTCATTGAGCTCAGGATTGAAGAATCCCTTGTCTCCGGCAAATCCGCAGCAGTTGGTGTCCATGACCTTCACCCTCCTTGCACACTGCTTTGCTATGTCAACGATTGTGGAATCAACTCCTAGTTTCTTGGAGGTGCAGACGGCAAACACTGCAACGCACCTGTCTAACTTGGTTATCTTAAGGTTAGGCATCAGGTACAGTTTGGCAAATTCAGCCGGCTCATAAAGGGTCAGCTTGTCGCCGAAATTGGACTTCATGGTGTAAAGGCATGGGGTCATGTCGCACACGATTGGCAGCTTTCCGCCTTCGGAAGCAATGGTCAGTTCTTCCAGCAGGTTGTCGCTGAGTAACTTGCCTGCCTTGACAAAACCTTTGCTGGAGAATGCCATGCCGCAGCAGAGTTTTTTCAGGTGGGCAGGGTAGACCACATCGTATCCGGCCTTGCGTATAAGCTTGTCCATCAGCCTGGTAAGAGAAAGGGCATCTTTATATTCCTTGCTGTTTCCCATTGAGCGTGTCAGGCAGCTAGGGAAATAAACCACCTTGCCCTTGGAGTTTTCTACCTGAGGCCTTCTTCCTTCCAGTATGGCTTTGGAGATCCTGCGGTTGCCGTTAGGGAAACTTGGGTTCCAGTGCGGAATGAGCCCGCCCGTAATCCACCTTGCGGCCTTTGCAAGAGGTTTCATGACCTTCTTTCCTACGGTGCGTCTGACTGCATAGGAGAAGGTCCATGCGGCCCTCATTCCCCAGACGGCCGTGCTCCAGTGCTTGGCAAGCCAGGCGGCCTTGTCTTCCTGTTTCTGGGTATGGTTCTGGTGCCTGAGTTCCTTTGTGAGTTTTCCGTTGTCAACCTTTACCGGACAGGCTACGGCGCACAGGCTGTCGGTAGCACAGGTAACTTCTCCAAGATACCTGTAGCGTTCCTTGATCAGCGCCAGGTCGGCCTCATTTGTTCCCGTCTTTTCAAGTCTTGCCATTTCGCGATAGGCTACCACCCTCTGCCTCGGTGAGAATGTCAGACCTTCTGATACGCAGCTCTTTTCGCAGAAACCGCACTCCATGCAGCGATCTATCTCAGGGCTGGTAGGAGGGAAAGGCTTGAGATTCTTCAGGTGGGCTGCAGGATCGGGATTGATTATGACGCCCGGGTTGAGGATTCCCTTAGGATCGAACAGCTGCTTGATTTCCTTCATCATGGCGTAAGCCTGCTCTCCCCATTCCTTTTCAACAAAAGGAGCCATGTTCCTTCCGGTGCCGTGTTCGGCCTTCAGGGAACCGTCATATTTCTTGACCACAAGGTCTGAAACATCATCCATCAGCTTGGCATATTTGCTCAGTTCGGCTTCATTTCCAAAGTCCTGGTTGAACATGAAGTGAAGGTTTCCTGCCAGTGCGTGTCCGAAGAGTACTGCATCGCTGTAGCCGTCTTTGTCAAAGAGTTCCCTGAGGTCTGTAACCGCCTCAGCCAGACGTGGTACAGGAAAACAGATATCTTCTATTATGGCAGTAGTGCCGGCTTTCCTCATGCCGGCCACGGTAGGCAGACATTCCTTCCTGACCTTCCATAGCGTTGCCTGTTCCTTTGCATCCATGGTGAAAGAGAAAGGCACTACGGTCTGGAACGGCGACAGCGCCTGGGTGACTCTGAGGATCTTTCCCTGGAGTGAAGGCTTGTCTTCCTCGGTTATTTCCACCAGCAGTCCGCAGGCTCCCTCCGGAAGGGTCTTGAGGAACTGCGGTACTCCGTCTGCGTTCTCAACGCTCCTTATGGAGGCCCTGTCTATGAGTTCAACTGCAGAAACAGGCATCTCCTTGAGGACCTGCACTGCACTGCAGGCTTCCCTGATGGTAGGGAAGATGACAAGTGCCAGGCCCTTGAATTTAAGGTTGTCTACCGTGCGGTACGTGATGTTTGAAATAAACGCCAGGGTACCTTCAGATCCTATGATCAGATGCTTGATGATGTCTATCCCGTCTGAATAGTCAACGAAGGCGTTCAGGCTGTATCCGGTGGTGTTCTTTATCTTGTATTTCCTTTCTATCCTTTCCTTCAGTACAGGGTCGGCAGCTATCCTTTTGGCTATGTTCTCAAGGCCGTCTACCAGTTGTTTGTGGGAATTCCTGAACCGCCTGATGGAAGAATGGTCGGCCGTATCCAGGTCTGTTCCGTCCGGCATTATGATGTTCAGGTTTTCAACGGTCTTGTAGGAGTTCTGGCTGGTTCCGCAGCACATGCCACTGGCATTGTTGGCAGCAATGCCGCCAATCATGGCAGAGTCTATGGATGCAGGATCCGGACCTATTTTCTTCCCGAATCTTGAGAGCAGGCGGTTGGCCACAGCTCCCCTGACTCCCGGCTCCAGGCAAATGAGCTCACCTCTTACAGAAATGTCGTAATGCCTGAATCCATGGGTGGCGATGACAAGAACTGAGTCAGATATTGACTGTCCGCTGAGAGAAGTTCCTGCCGCCCTGAATGTTACAGGAATGTCCATCTTGTATGCAGCCATGAGTATCTGCCTTACTTCCGTTGAGGAATAGGCCCTTACCACCAGCTTTGGAATCAACCGGTAGAAAGACGCATCGGTTCCAAACGCAAGTGTGGTCAGAGGGTCATGGAACATCCTTTCCTTTGGTATGAACTCGGTGAGTTTGTCGTAGAATTCCTTGTACTTTCCTGTAAGCATATCTTATTTCAATTTTGATTTTTCAGACACAATGGCATCAAGGGCGGAATCCACCTGGCTCCCCTCCAGCCTGGCAACAATCATATCGTCCGGACCCACCAGGAGTATCTGGGGAACGGACTCCACATAATAGTACTTTTCCAGCCCGGCAAGGTTGTCCTTGTCATAGAGCTGGATGAATTCCAGGTTGTTGCTGATTATAAACTTCTTCCAGCCGGCAACGTTGGCTCCGGCATGGATTCCTATGAATGTTACCTTTCTTGAATACTTCCTGAATGCGCTCATGATTTCTCCCACGGTCTGGGAGCAGACTCCGCAGTTGGAACGGTAGAAGAACAGTAACTTGTACTTCTTGTCAAAAGGAAGAAGATCGGAAGGATTTCCGGCTACGTCATACAGATGGAGGTTCTCCGCCTTGCTTCCGACCCTGTTCATGTTGATTGAATTGACGGCGCTCCTGACGCTTTCCACAAAGACGGTGTCTTCCCATCTATCAGCCATGTCGAGTATGTACCTCTGGCCCAGATATGCGGCCGTCTCCCTTAGAGGAGCGGTTTGTTTTTCGTTGAAATACAGGTACATGAAAGTCTGCCTCATCAGTCTCCTGTAATTATCGTCAGAGGAGTTGGAACCTTGATATATCCTGTCTGCCAGAGATTTCCATGTCTTGGTCAGCTCGTCTTCCGGAATATCGCCTGATGGAGAAAAAATGGTGGAAAGGTATTCGTATGCCTTCTTGGAATTCTCTCCCTCGTCTTCAAGTATCTTTGAGAGGGTAGGAGTCAGTATGCCCCGTCCCCTTATCCGCAGGCTTTCATCCAGCAGGAACATCTTGGGTGTACTGGCAACTCCGTAGTCTACAGGAAATCTGCTCTCCCTCTCTATGTCTGCCACGTGGATCCAGTTGACCAGTGGATTTATGGTTCTGAAGCTTTCCTTCACATATTCTTTCCAGGCCTTGGAATCCGTCCCGGTGTAGACTGTCATTATGTTCAGAGGTGCTTGGTCATAACTGTCGATGAACTCCATAAATCTTGGAGTCTCCACCTTGCAGTAGTTGCAGTCGTCTGAGTAGAAGTATATTATGGAATAAGCTCCCATCATGTCTTTGGTGCTTCTGAGAGTTCCGGCGGTGTCTTTTAGTGAAAGTTCGGGGGCCTTGCTTCCAAACAAGGTGCCCTTGTTCAATGTTACGTAATAGGCAGCTTCAGCCCTGTCTTTTTCAGCGACAGCCTCATTGCCCAGTATGTATTTTTCGGCAGCATGGACAGCTCCGCTCTCGGCTCCCATCACAATTGAGGACGAGTAACGGCGGAAACATTCCATGGCAACAGCTGCCTTCATCCTGGGATCAGTCAGGTAACGGTTTTCCATGAGATAGTCTATGGCCATGTTGCGGACTTTCTCGTTGGAAAGCTTGAACTTGTCAAGGAAGATGTCGATGTACTGTTTTCCAAAACTCGTGTAGTATAGCCTTTCGTCTGCAATCTCGGGAAGCTGGCTTGGATCGCTTGCGGAGAGTTGTTTGCTGTAAAACTTCAGAAACTTGGTAACCAGCGAGTTGGGGAACTTCTTTTCGGCCTGCATCAGATCCCTTAAAGAAGGGTTCCATATCCTGTCCCTGATCTCAGGAGAATAAGATTGATACATGTCCTGGTCTGTCGCCTTGTGCGGCTTGAACCCTTTCCTATGCCATCTGAGGTTACCGTCTGAGGACTCCAGGAACGTTTCCTTTAAATATCCTCCGTCCATTGGTGAATACAGGAAACTGAAAAGCACGCTCCTCTGGTTCTTGACATAGAATTCTCCGGCCGTAAAGACACTGTCCTGGTTTATCCTTGTATCCAGGGCAAAAACTTTTCCGGAGAACCTCGCCCTGTTCTTCCTGTCTACGACAGTTGAATCAATCAACGTTCCAAACAGACTGTTCCAATTGGCCTTGTAAAGGTAAAGCTTGTCTGAGGGCCTGGCAAAAAGTTGGCTGGAATCCTTGAGGAAAACAAGGGTCAGCCTGTAAGTACCCGCAGGCTTCTGGGCCATGCAATATGCAGAATAGAACAGCAGAAGCAGGGCCGTAAGTATCAGCCCTTTGTATGGATTGACCGATGATTTCCTGCAGGTTGGCACTATTTCTTGATTTCTTTCCTGGCCTTGATGTATTTCTTGATGTCCACTCCGGCAGGCATGAACGGGGTGGCGTCTCCGTTATGGATGAGAAGGTCTCTTACAACGGTGGATGATATAAAGGAGTACTCGTGGCTGGCCTGTACATAAACCGTTACCACATCCGGATCCAGCACCCTGTTGGCCTGAGCGATAACTCCCTCAAACTCAAAGTCTGTAGTGGTTCTCAAGCCCCTTACGATGAAGTTTACGCCGAGCTTGTGGCAAAGGTCGATAGTAAGTTCCTTGTAGCAGCAGACATCCACCCTGTTTCCGTAGTGCTTGATGGAGTCCTTGATGATCTTTATCCTTATGTCCACGGGGAAGAATCCGGTAGTCTTGTTGCTGTTATATCCGACTGCAACTATCACTTTGTCAAATAGTTTGAGAGCCGAATCCAAAACATCCAGGTGGCCGGCGGTAAATGGATCGAAAGATCCGGGGAATATAGCTGTGCGCATATTATTTCTCTTTTACACTAAACAGAGTGTAAATTTAAGAAAAAGAAACGGGATAGCCTACAAACTCCAGTCTATAGGAGAGAGGCCGCGGCTCTGGAGATAATCGTTGCACTTGGAAAAATGGCGGCAGCCGAAAAACGCGCCTCCGGCAAGAGGAGACGGGTGCGCCGCTTCCAGTACCAGATGCCTGGAGGTGTCTATGAGAGCCTTCTTGCTTTTTGCAAAATTGCCCCACAGCATGAAGACAACTCCATCCTTATGGTCTGATATAGCCTTGATTACACTGTCTGTGAAAGTCGTCCATCCAATCTTGCTGTGGGAGGCGGCACTGTAGGCTCTTACCGTCAGGATGGCGTTAAGCAGGAACACTCCCTGCCTGGCCCAGCCTGTCAGGTTGCCGCTCTTGCCTTTGAGGGAGATGCCCAGGTCGGATTCAATCTCCTTGTATATATTCTTCAGCGACGGCGGAAGTGCAACTCCGTCCGGAACCGAGAAACTCAGTCCGTGAGCCTGTCCGGGATTGTGATACGGATCCTGCCCGAGAATCACAACCTTTACATCGTTGAAAGGAGTAAGGGCGAAAGCATTGAAAATAAGGGATCCCGGAGGGTAGATCACCGCTCCGGAATCCTTCTCCCTGTGGAGGAACGAGGCCAGCGAACGGAAATAATCCTTTTCAAATTCGCCGCCCAAAATCTTTTTCCACTGTTCTTCTATCCTTACTTCCATTTACGAGAAGATGAATTTTATGACTTCGTCTATTTTCTTTACATACTTGAATTTAAGCCCCTTGATGTAAACCGGTTTGATCTCAGCGATATCCTTGCGGTTGTCCTCGCTGAGGACGATGGTGGTAAGCCCGGCGCTCTTGGCTGCAAGGATCTTTTCCTTGATGCCACCTACAGGGAGCACCTTTCCTCTGAGGGTCATTTCTCCGGTCATGGCTATCCTGCTCTTGACTTTCTTGCCCATAAGGGCTGAGGCCATGGCGCTTACCATTGTTATGCCGGCGGATGGTCCGTCCTTCGGAATGGCTCCTTCAGGAACGTGGACGTGCAGGTCATATTTCTTGAACTGGGCCGGTGTCATACCCAGGAGCTTGGTGTTGGCTTTCAGCCACTGGTAGGCTATCGTTGCAGATTCCTTCATGACGTCGCCGAGGTTGCCGGTGGTAGTGAGCATTCCCTTTCCCTCGCTGCGGATGCATTCCACGAACAGGATCTCTCCGCCCATTTCGGTCCAGGCCAGTCCGGTTACCACTCCCGGAGCCTCATTGTCCTTCTGGAGGTCATGCTGGTTGGTAGGAAGGCCGAGTATTTCCTTAACATCCTTGACCTCTATCTCCTGAGGAATCTTTTCGTCCGAGGCAACCAGCATGGCATTGTGCCTTGCTATCTTGGCTATCTGCTTGTCCAGCTGCCTTACACCGCTTTCCCTGGTATACTCGTCTATGATCTCTTCTATGGCACCCTTGCCGAAGCGGAGCTGCTCTTGCTTGAGTCCGTGCTCCTTGACCTGCTTTGGAACCAGATAGTCTTTGGCTATGTGGAATTTCTCCTCTGCCAGATAACCTGAAAGAGGAATCATCTCCATCCTGTCCTTAAGGGCCGGCTGAATGGTGGAAATGTTGTTTGCGGTCGTGATGAACAGGACCCTTGACAGGTCGTAATCAATGTCAAGGTAGTTGTCGTGGAAGGTGGTATTCTGCTCCGGATCAAGTACTTCCAGAAGTGCTGAAGCCGGATCTCCGTGGTAGTCGTTTGAAACTTTGTCTATCTCGTCCAAAACAATGACAGGATTGGATGAGCCGGCACGGTTTATGGCCTGCATGATGCGGCCCGGCATTGCACCTATGTATGTCTTGCGGTGTCCCCTTATTTCAGACTCGTCATGTAGTCCACCAAGGGATATTCTCTGGTACTTCCTTCCCAAGGCCCTTGCAACAGATTTTCCCAAAGAGGTTTTTCCTGTGCCGGGAGGGCCGTACAGGCAGATGATAGGGGATTTCATGTTTCCCCTGAGTTTCAGTACTGCCAGGAATTCCACGATCCTGTCCTTTATCTTGTCCAATCCGAAGTGGTCTTCGTCCAGAACCTGCCTTGCATGCTTGAGGTCCAGGTTATCCTGTGTGATTTCATCCCAAGGAAGGTGGACAACCAGTTCCAGGTAGTTGAGTTCAACGTTGTAGTCAGGTGTATTCGGGTTCATTTTTTCCAGCCTGGAGATGCACCTGTCAAACTCCTTCTTGGCATACTCAGGCCATTTCTTGTCAGCGGCTTTCTTCAGAAGTTCGGAAACGTCCTTGGAGTTGCCACTCATTCCCAGTTCTTCCTGTATGGTTTTCAGCTGGTTGTTAAGGTAATACTCCCTCTGTTGCTGGTCCATCTCGCTCTTGACCTTCTGTTGGATGTCATCCTTGATCTTGAGGATCTCTATCTGCTTGCTCAGCACTCCGAGAAGCTTGTATGCACGTTGCTTTATGTCACTCTCCATCAGGAGTTTTATCTTGTCGGCAACGGCATCGTTGTCAAGGGTGGTGGCTATGAAGTTGGTCAGGAACTCAAAAGAGTCTATGTTCTTAATTGCAAACTCGCTCTCGGAGGCAAAGGCAGAAGAATACTTCACGATTTTCAAGGCTGATTCCTTGATTGAATCGGAAAGGGCCTTGATGTCCTTGTCGTCCCTGGCAGGATAAATGTCAGAGATGTTCTCTATCTTGCCTATCAGATACGGGTCTTCGGCGATGATCTGTTCGAGCCTGAACCTGCGAATGCCCTGGAGCACAGCGGTCAGCGCTCCGTCCGGCATCTCTATGAGTTTGAGAATCTTGGCGCTGCAACCGATTTCATACAGATCGGCAATCCTCGGGTCATCCTTGTGGACGTCTATCTGGGTGGCAGTGCCTATTATCCTGGTGGTGTTGTTGAGGGCCCTGATCAGTTTCACGGACTTGTCCCTGCCTATAGTTACAGGCAGGATGGTTCCCGGAAAGAGCACCGAGTCTCTCATGGCCAGTATAGGAAGTGTCTGCGGAACTTCTATCTTGTCTGTCTTGGCATTTGCTTCTATACTCATTACAGGGAGTATGTTGATATCACCTCCCTCCATCTGGTTGAGCAGCTTTTCATCAAAAAATTTCATAAATCTCCTTTCTCTATCTGTTTTACAGCTGTTATGCCAAATTGTCAGTCAGCATAGGTTTCCCCTTCCGGTTCCAGAGGCGGAAACCATGTCTGAGACGCATCGCTGACTATGATAAGTCAATGATTGTGCCAAAGAACAAATTGACAATTATGTCATATAAAAAGGTCTTCCGTCAGAAAATAGGGGCCCTGAAACCAAACAGGAACGATCCCTTTCCACGGTTGTTGACAGAATATCCTACATTGATTACTATGTCGTAGTATGTTAAAAGGTCCAGTCCCAGTCCCGCTCCGGCCAGGAAAGTGTTGGAGTAGTTGTTGTCACCGACCTTGTCCTTTTTCTGGAAAACGTAACCGAAATCGAAGAGGAACTTTCCATAGATGGTAAAATGCGGTTTGTTGAACTTCCTCCATCTCGGATTCTTGCCGAGTTGGACTATTTTCTGGGGCATTATCAGGTATTTGATGCTGTTATTCTGGGTAATGTAGTGCTGGCCGTCCGCCACGAACAGTTCATATCCGGTGATATTGGCTATCTCGTATCCGATAGCCTTGGAGTGGGAGTAGGAATACCTGTTGCTGAAGCTTGTGGAAAGTTTGACCGACGAACTCGCCATCCATCTTTGGGAAAATTTCCGGTAGTACTGGAAATCAAACAGGAACTGTCCGTAGTTGAAATCAAATCCGTTGCTTTCTTCAAGCTTCATGCTCAGCGATGCATACATTCCCTGCGTAGGATAGATTATGTAATCCCTTTCATCGCGGCATACCATCGCATTGAGGGCGAAGGTCCGGCTGAGGCGGCCCCTGACTCCCCAGTATTCAGGATTGGCATCCAGCACTTCCTGTGCGATCTTGCTGAAATCGTATGAAATGCCGGCTGAGGCCCTCCATCGTATCTGGGGTCTGTAGGTGAGGACCAGGCTTCCACCGTAACTGCGCTTCATGTAGCCTTCTCCCGAGTAGTGCTGGGGCTTGTTGTGCTGGGTCAGCACATCGGCGTTCTTGTAGAACATGGCGTATGCTTCTGCGGCCAGGTACGAGGTCTTCCTGCTGTTCAGGGCAACTTTGCTGTATGACATGTCCAGGCCCTTTTCCCATCCGGACATTCCCCTGACTTCCAGTTTGTGTCCCAGACCAAACATGTTGCTGATCTTGACACCGGAATAGAATGTCACTCTTTTCCAGTCCATCTTCTTGATCCATGATGACATGTTCCTGTCGTTGAACCTCATCTCGAAAATCGGCCATATGTACCACCTCTCTTCAACCTCGATTTCCACGTCCAACATCCCGGTCCCTGAGTTGCCGGATGGATGGGTGCCGATGGTCACATAGTTGAACAGGGAGGTGTTGAGGAGGTTCTGGCGGCTCTCGACGAGCATTTTTTCAAAATCTGGAGAATTTATGGTATCTCCGGCACAAAAAGGGACTTCCCTCAGGATTACAGATTCTGACGTAATGGAATTACCCTTCACGGAAATGCTTGATATACAGACATCTTGCCCGAAAATGGCAGACCCGTGCAACAAAAGCGCCAGTATGAGAAGCAGCCTTTTCATGTATACTGATCATGTTTGGAATGAGGACAAAATTAGCAGAATGTGCTATAAAATGCTCTCTACAAGCAATTTTTTTTGAAAAACTATTTGCCGGAATGAAAAAATAATCTAATTTTGCTCCACAAAATATTCACCAATTATCATTTATTAATTATGACTAAATCTGATATTATCAACGAGGTTGCTAAGCAGACTGGCTTAGAAAAAGTTACCGTTGCCCGCGTTGTTGAGGGTTTTATGGCAGCCGTTAAGGGTTTCCTTGCAAAGGGAAAGAACGTATATCTTCGCGGCTTTGGCTCATTTGTCATCAAGAAGAGAGCAAAGAAGACAGCAAGAAACATTTCTAAGAACACAACAATGGTTATCCCTGCTCACAACATTCCTTCTTTCAAGCCTGCAAAGGTTTTCATGAGTGGTGTAAAGGGAGGTAGAAAATAATTATTATGCCAAGCGGAAAGAAAAGAAAAGGACATAAGATGGCTACTCACAAGCGCAAGAAGCGTCTTCGTAAGAATAGACATAAGAAGCGTAAGTAAGTCATCTTAGTATGGTAAAAGAGGACGGCTTTAAAGTCTTAGTCGTCCTTTTTGTTTTGTATGGAGAAGGATCTCATTATCGACGTCAGCCCTGCCAGAGTGACAATTGCTCTGCTTGAAGACCATCGCCTGATGGAAATCAGCCAGGAGCAGAACACATCTGCGCAGAGCATCGGTGTCGGAGATGTATATCTGGGAAAAGTCAAGAAAGTAATGCCGGCACTCAATGCCGCATTCGTGGATATCGGTGACAACAAAGACGCCTTTATCCACTATCTGGACCTTGGACTGAACTTCAAGGCCTTTGACTATTTTGTCAGGCAGATCAACACCGAGAAAGATCTTCAGACCTTCTACTCCAAAGTCAGGATCGGTCCCATCCTTGAAAAAGAAGGACGGATCGATGAGGTTCTGTCGCCGGGCCAGCAGATTGTTGTTCAGATAGTTAAAGAACCTATCTCGACCAAGGGCTCAAGGCTTACGGCTGAAATTTCAATAGCAGGAAGGAATATCGTCCTGCTGCCTTTTGCGGATAAGGTAAGCATATCCCAGAAAATTTCCTCCAAGGAGGAGAAAAGGCGTCTGGAACGCCTGGTGCAGAGTATTCTGCCAAAGAATTACGGAGTCATCATACGCACTGCGGCGGAAGGCAAGAAGGCTGCGGTGCTTGACGCTGAACTCCGCTCATTGATAGACAAATGGGAAGGCGGGTGCCGCAAGCTTGTAGGAAGCAAGCCGCCGCAACTCCTTTTTACTGAGAACAACAAGGCCACTACCATTTTGAGGGACCTTCTCAACGACAGTTTCACTTCCATTGAGGTCAATGATGAATCAACATTCTATGAGATAAGGGATTACATCAGGACCATCGCTCCCGAGAAGGAGAAAATCGTGAAACTATACAAGGGCGAGCTTCCTATTTTTGACGCTTTTGACATAACCAGGCAGATCAAGGGTTCGTTCGGAAAGGTCGTGCCTCTGAAAAAGGGCGCTTATCTTGTCATAGAACATACCGAGGCCCTCAATGTCGTGGATGTGAACAGCGGAACGCGCGTAAAGAAAGGTGTTGAGCAGGAAGACAATACATTTGAAGTCAATATGCATGCTGCCGACGAGATTGCGCGCCAGATGAGGCTCAGAGACTTGGGCGGTATCGTAGTCGTGGATTTCATAGATATGGAAAACGGCGAAAACCGCAACAAGCTCCACAAGCATATGCAAGACCTGATGCAGAACGACAGGGCAAAGCATAATGTGCTGCCTCTCACAAAGTTCGGACTTATGCAGATTACCCGTCAGAGAGTGCGTCCTGCAACGGAAATAAAGGTAAATGAGACTTGTCCTATGTGCCACGGCACAGGCGAGATAGCTCCGAGCCTGATAGCAGATGAGGCTGTTGAAAGGCAGTTGGCATACTACACAAAGGAGAGAAGTATTTCCTCATTCATCTTGATTCTCAACCCGTTGTTCGAAGCCTACCTTACCAAGCGCAAAGGGTTGTTCCGTAGTATCATAAAGGACTGGTGCCGCAAATACGGTTGCACCATAAAGACAAAAATTGATACAGAGCTGCCGTTGCTCGATGCCGTTTGGTGCGACAGTGCCGGCAATCCTCTTGATTAGGAGCAGAAGTGCTTAGCAGTTTTAGACTCGGCAGCCAGCTGGTTTGCCGAGTCTTTTTTTTCTTGCTTGAAGAGAAGGGCTGCACCTCCAATGTTTGCTCAAGCTTTATATTATATAATAGGTATTGAAAAATATCTCTAAATGATCCCTTTCTTTAAGATTTTTTATCCATTAGGTGAGGTACTTGATTTACAGGTAGTTGTGTGTGACTATAGGAAATTTCATCAAAAATTTTTGAAAAAAAGTTTGGAAAGAAATAAAAAGTTCTTACCTTTGCAGCCCTTTCGCGCCAGACCGCTGAGGTTTGAGATGCAGAAAGGGGGGCTGAAAATATTTTTCAAAAAAATTTTTGGAAAATGTTTGGAGGTAATGAAAAAGTTTCTACCTTTGCAGCCCGCTTCGGA
>CACZFO010000039.1 GCA_902780455.1 uncultured Bacteroidia bacterium
TAGGTCCTGGCGGCCTTCCGTGGTGGTTTCGCCTATGGCCAGCTGCTTTTCGTTCATGCAAGGGTAGGCCACGTTCATGAAACGGTAGGTTTCGTGTTCAGGAGCAGGAATGCTGCCTTTGACCTCAACGCCTCTGGTGTCATGGGGCTCTTCTGTATGCATCAGTCCCCAGCGGATTTCGTCCCTGGTTCCCGGAGCAAACTTCCTGCGGGGTTCCATCGTGAGCCATGTCCTGAAGTTCGAATCGCAGGTATGAGCTGTCATGACCGATCCGTCATCTGAGGCGTCCTTTCCAACTACGATTGAGGTACAGGCACTTTTAACTACGTCGTCTTCAGGGAGATACTGTACTTTCTGCCCATGAGACAGGACAGGTGCCAGTGCCATCAAGGCTATGAATAATGATTTTTTCATCGCGATAAAAGGCTACATGCTTCTTGCAAACAGGCTCCAGAACTCTTCCCTGAGCTCTTCCCAAGTCTTCTGCTGGGCTGCACTCAGACGGCTGCAGTAACCGTTGAGAAGTTCAACGGCTTCATCCTTCTTTCCTTCCTTGATAAGCTTTACGGCCTTCTCTTCCAGGGCTTTGGTATCTTCGAACAGCATTTGGTCGTAGTCTGAGAGTGCCTTTCTGATCTTACCCTTGGTCCTGTCCCAGCCTATGGTTGCCACGCGGTTGGTTTCCCTGAACCTCCATATGGCGGCATCCTTGCGGTAGCGCTTCTGGCCGCAGACGTCGAATCCGGCTGGAAGCTTTGTCTGACCGGCGTAGATAGGTACCCTTGGAGTCTGGGCAGGGTTGTCAAATGCAAAGTATGCCACTCCTCCAACTTCGTCCGGAAGCCAGCCACGGAGTTTTACAATCTCTGAATATGAGCACTGTATCACAGCAATGGTCCTAATGCTTGGTGCGCATCCCGGCTTAAGCTGGTTGAGAAGGCTTCTGGTGTCTCTGGTCATGAAGGTGCTGATAGGGGCTACGGAGTCAGTGACCGTTACCATCCCTCCGTCTTCTCCTCTTACTTTTCTCTTGACTGCAATCTTCAGGTTCTTGACCTGGTCCATGTCTGTGCCGTCATATGTCTGGCGGTAGAGCTCAAACATCTTCTGTGCAGAAACCTTCTCCTTTGGCTTTACGGAAAAAGGCATCTCCTCGTCTTTGAGGCTGAGTCCCAGATCAGGAGCAAGTTCGTTGAGTACAAAGAACTCCCTGTAGGAGAAGTTGCTCTTGTAGGTAGTTACCATAGGCCAGAACTTGAAAGGAGACTTTCCGTCCCACAGTCCCAGTTCCTTGCACCTGTCCCTGAGTTCTGCGCCGTACATGAAGTTGTCCTTGTCCTTGAAATCGATCACTCCTATCCTTGGAACGTTGGCGCTGATTCCTACATGGTCGTCCGGAATCCTCTGCGCAGCCCACAGCGCTCCAGGTTTCTTTCCGCTTTTTCCGCTGCCGTAAATCTCAAACAGCCAGGCCTCTTTCTTGTCTATGACCGTAAGGCATTCGCCCCAGTCTCCGTATCCGTACTGCTCAGCCAGGTCTCCCATCAGCCTGATGGCGTCGCGGGCGGTGGAGCATCTCTGAAGGGCTATCCTCTCCAGTTCCTCAATCTGGAAAAGTCCGTCCTTGTTGACCAGTTCCTCCTTTCCCTCGGTGGTGGTTTCTCCCATGGCCAGCTGCTTTTCGTTCATGCAAGGGTAGGCTACGTTCAGGAACTTGTAGGTTTCTCCCTCAGGGGCAGGAATGCTTCCCTTCAGTACTGTATTTCTCATGTCATAGGGCTCTTCGGTATGAAGCAATCCCCAGTAGATCTTGTCTGATTCTCCTGCTGCAAACACTTTCCTAGGTTCCATTGTAACCCATGTCCTGTAATTGGAATCGCAGGTATGGGCGGTCATGACGCTTCCGTCATCTGAAGCACCCTTGGCCACTACGATAGATGTGCAGCTTTCCCGTACCGGTCCATCCTCAGGAAGATATGGTACGGCCTGGGCATTTGCGTAATGAGGAAAAGCCAAAGAAATCAATACAGAAACGGATAACGCGCTCAGCCTTCTGAACATGGCTGAGGCAATCGAAGAAGCGGAAAATGCAGTTTTTTTCATATCAGTATTTACTAAGTTTCTTAAATAAACTCCCAAGTCATTTATTTGACTACCGAGCCTTTTTTGCACCTTAAAAGTAGCAAAAATCGCCGGATATTATTCCTTTTCAGATCCGTTGAAGAGCAGGGCTGCAGCTGCGGGAGCCATCTTGGTGTTGGAGTGTCCTACGTGCTCTACGTACTCCTTCCTCCAGTTGAACTCATAGCCGTTCCGGTCTGCCTCCCTCTTGCAGAAGCTGAAGAAGGCATTGCCCCTGTCAAGCCTTGTGAGGCCCTGGGCGTCAGTTTCCGGGGTCTGCCTCAGCGATGATGTCCTCAGGGTGTCTGCATCGCCGAGCAGGATGATCATGTGCTTGCCGAAGTAGGCTTGGGCATCCGCTCCGCTTCCCTTGGTGCCATAAGGATAGGAAACCGTATCGGATGGATAGGTGTACCAGCCGGCATTGGCGGCAACTGCCCTGTCCAGATGTGGTGTAGGATTGAAAAGCAGGTAGCGGTGGACGAACTGGGCCCCTGCGGAATGGCCGTAGATGCTGAAGGAGGTTGCCTTGGATGCGCTATGTGAGGTAAAATAGTTGAAAACCTCGTCTATGAGGACATAGACCCTTTCATCCTCAGGGTTGTAGGTATTGTCTTCCGAGGTAACGTTGCCTCTTTGGTAGAAGTCATCAGGAAACTGGTCTTCTGAGAAAGTCGGAACCAGTACTATGAATCCATACTTGTCTGCCTGGTCTTTCCACTGGTCGCGGTATTCATCTCCGTTGCGGTCCATTCCATGCATCACGAAGAGGACAGGCATGGAAGCGGTTTCTCCGTCCGGGATGTGGTAGTATACTTTGACAGTCTTGCCTTCAAAAGGACCGTGGCAGGCATAATCCACCACCGAGGAGCCTTGCGTGAACAGGATTTCCTTGCATGAAGAAGCGGATAACAATACAGCAGCAAATAACAGGTACGATAACAGACGTTTCATAATAATGTGATTTTCCGTAAAGTTAATAGATTTCCTGAAATAACTATTTTAATATATTTGCAGGGTTATGTGGATTACTCTCGGACTTCTGGCTTTAGGCTTCATAATTGGGTTGTTTCTCAAGGGGCACGGCGGCAAACTTATTTCCGCCATTGTCATGGCTACCGTGTGCATACTGCTGTTTGTCATGGGTATACGTGTGGGGCTGAACGAGGAGATCATCGGTGCCATCAAGTCTACAGGTGTCATATCGGTCATACTTTTCGTGTTTGGAACGGGAGTCTGCATAGTCCTGACCTGGCTTTTCACAAAGTATGTGATAGACAGGGGTGCTGCCAGGAACTCCTTGACTTCAGATTCCAAAGAAGATGCAAAGGCGGATGAGGTTGAAGACACAGACCGTGGCAATGCTTCATCAGGCGGGGCGAGCGGCTTCAAGGACAGCGCCATCATACTGGGATGCTTTTTGCTGGGGCTTGTCCTGGCCCTGACCAGGATTTTGCCTGATGCCTTCTATGCTCTTGATTTTGAATCCTATGCGGACTGGGTGCTGTATGCCATGCTGTTATCGGTAGGAGTGAGCATCGGGATGGGGGAAAGTGTCTGGGCTCTGGTAAAGAAGCTCCCTCGTAGGGTGTTGTGGCTTCCGTTGGTTGCTCTTGCCGGAACCTGGATCGGCTCTGTTGCGGCATTTATGATAATCAGGGCCCTGGGCTATGACCTGTCTTTACAGCAGAGTGCTACGATCAATACTGCAATGGGTTACTATTCTCTCTCCTCCATATTGACTACCAAGGCCTGGGGAGCTACCGTAGGTTCGATCTGCCTGCTGACCAATCTCATGAGGGAACTGTTCACCATAGTTGCAGCCAAGCCTATGGGCCGCATCTTCGGCAGGTTTGCCTCAACAGCCAGCGGCGGGGCCACCGTAACCGATACCAGCCTTCCTATAATCCTCAAGGCTGAGGGAAACGGCATACTGCCGGCTGTCCTCTATTACGGAATAGTGATAAACATAGCCGTTCCGTTCCTGCTTTCGCTGTTCATCATGTAGCAGTATCCGTAATCCGGTACGAAAAACCGTCTTGCTTTACAAAAGTTTGCTCTTTGTCCAAAATTATTTGTATCTTTAAGCGTTTAATTGGTTTTAAACGCTTTTTTGTTGTTTGACAAATCAAAGTAGATTGGAAATTTTAACATTTTTATCGCGATAAATAAAGATCAGATCATATGAAAAGGATAATAGAATGTGTGCCCAATTTCAGCGAGGGGCGCAACCGTGAAGTCATAGACAAGATAGTGGCAGCCATTGCTGCAGTCAAGGTTAACGTGGATGGCAGACAGGAGAGCGTAAAGGTTCTGGACGTGGATCCGGGCGAGGCTACCAACCGTACGGTGGTTACTTTCGTAGGTTCTCCCGAGGCTGTTCTGGAGGCTGCTTTCCAAGGAGTGAAGAAGGCTGCTGAACTTATAGACATGCGTTTGCACAAGGGTGCTCATCCAAGGTCCGGTGCTACAGACGTTCTGCCTCTGATTCCGGTTTCCGGCATTACTCTCGAGGAGTGTGCAGAACTGGCCAGGGGCCTGGCAAAGAGGATTTTTGATGAGCAGCAGATACCTTGCTACTGTTACGAGGCTGCTGCCTTCAAGCCTGAGAGGAAGAACCTGGCTGTCTGCCGTGCAGGCGAGTACGAGGCTCTGCCTGAGAAGGTTGTGGACCCAGAAAGGAAACCGGATTTCGGTCCTGGCGAGTACACCGATGTTGTAGCCAAGGCAGGTGCCATCAATGTAGGCGCACGCAACTTCCTGGTTGCCGTGAACTTCAACCTGAACACGACTTCTACCCGCAGGGCGATGGCCGTTGCCTTTGACGTGAGGGAAAAGGGACGCAAGATGAGAGAGGGCGGAAGCCTTACAGGAAAGGTTCTCCGCGATGAGAACGGCAAGGAGATGTGGCAGCCTGGAACCCTGAAGGGATGCAAGGCCATAGGCTGGTACATAGACGAATACGGCATTGCCCAGGTTTCAATGAACATTACGGACATTGAGGCAACTTCACTTCATAAAGCTTACGAGGAGGTCTGCCGCGCTGCATCAGCAAGGGGACTCAAGGTTACTGGAACCGAGATTGTAGGCCTGGTACCTAAGAGGGTGCTTATCGATGCCGGCAAGTTCTATCTGGAAAAGCAGCAGAGGTCACTCGGAATCGCTGAGGATGAGATTCTCAAGATTGCCGTCAAGAGCATGAGCCTTGATGACCTCAAGCCTTTCAATCCTCATGAAAAGGTTATAGAGTACCTGATGGAAGATCCTAAGGAGCAGGCGATGAAAGAGAGGCTTATAAGGATGACCTGCAAGGACTTTGCAGTTGAGACCGCCTCAGAATCACCGGCTCCGGGAGGCGGAAGCATTTCTGCTTACATGGGAGCGCTCGGCGCTGCTCTTTCTACCATGGTTGCCAACCTTTCTTCACACAAGAGAGGATGGGACGACCGCTGGAAGGAGTTCTCAGACTGGGCAGAGAAGGGGAATGCCCTCATGAACGAACTGCTCTCCCTCGTAGATGAGGATACGGCTGCATTCAACAAGATAATGGACGTGTTTGCCATGCCTAAGGGCACAGAAGAGGAGAAGGCTGCCAGGGCCCAGGCCATGGAAGATGCAACCCTTTATGCTACTCAGGTTCCTCTGAGGACTCTCAAGACTGCCGCCAAAGTGTTTGAAGTTGCTGAGCAGATGGCTTCAAAGGGCAATCCTAACTCAGTTTCTGATGCAGGCGTTGCAGCCATAGCCGCCAGGGGAGCGGTGATGGGAGCCAGATTGAACGTCCACATCAACGCAGAAGGCCTGAAGGACAGGATGAAGGCAGAAGAGCTCATGAACGAGGCTGACCGCATCATGGCCCAGGCTGTTGCCGATGAGAAGAGGATTCTTGAAATCGTGGAGAACACGATAAAAGGTTGATTCTATATTGATAACCGTTGAAAATACATAACATATGACATTCAAGGAAGAGATACTGGCCGGACTGGGAAACGTCCTGCCTGAACCAAAGCCATACGATACATCTATAAACCATGCTCCAAAACGCAAGGATATCCTTACTCCACAACAGAAGAAGCTTGCCCTGAGGAATGCCCTGAGGTATTTCCCGAAGGAGTTCCACGCTACGCTGGCACCGGAGTTTGCCAAGGAGCTCAAAGACTACGGAAGAATCTACATGTATCGCTTCCGTCCTGACTACAAGATATATGCAAGGCCGATTGACGAGTATCCTTGCAAATGCCGTCAGGCTGCTGCCATCATGGCCATGATACAGAACAACCTTGATGAAAGGGTTGCCCAGCATCCTCACGAGCTGATAATCTACGGCGGCAACGGAGCCATTTTCCAGAATTGGGCTCAGTACCGCCTTACGATGCAGTATCTTGCTACCATGACCGAAGAGCAGACGCTCAGTATGTATTCAGGCCATCCTATGGGCCTTTTCCCGAGCCACAAGGATGCTCCTAGGGTGGTGGTAACCAACGGTATGGTTATACCAAACTATTCCAAGCCGGATGACTGGGAGAGGTTCAATGCCCTTGGCGTAAGCCAGTACGGGCAGATGACGGCCGGCTCCTACATGTACATAGGCCCTCAGGGAATCGTTCACGGAACCACAATCACCGTAATGAACGCTGCCCGCATGCAGCTTAAAAAGAGGGGAATAGAGGGTACGCGTGAGAATATGGCCGGTATGCTGTTCATTACTGCCGGTCTGGGCGGAATGTCAGGTGCTCAGCCAAAGGCCGGCAACATCGCAGGTGTTGTAAGCGTAACAGCTGAAATCAACCCTAAAGCTGCCAGAAAGCGCTTTGAGCAGGGCTGGGTGGATGAGCTCCATGACAATCTGGACGAACTCATTTCAAGGATAAGGAAGGCCACAACCGGCAAGGAAACCGTTTCACTCGCCTATGTGGGCAATGTGGTGGACCTTTGGGAGAGACTCGCCGATGAAGATATTAAAGTAGATATAGGTTCAGACCAGACTTCACTCCACAACCCTTGGGCTGGCGGGTACTATCCTGTTGGCTACTCCCTGGAAGAGAGCCAGAAGATGATGGCTGCAGAGCCGGAGAGGTTCAAGGAGGCTGTGCAGGCATCGCTGAGAAGGCAGATTGCTGCCATCAACCGCCTCAGCGCCAAGGGAATGTATTTCTTTGACTATGGCAACGCCTTCCTTCTTGAGTCTTCAAGGGCCGGTGCCGATGTGATGAAGGCCGACGGCACCTTCCGTTATCCTTCTTATGTTCAGGACATCATGGGCCCTCTCTACTTTGACTACGGCTTCGGTCCGTTCCGCTGGGTCTGCATGAGTGAAGACCCTGAAGACCTTGCCAAGAGCGATGCCCTTGCGGTTGAGGCTCTTATGGAGGAATCCAAGACCGCTACCGACGACATAAAGATGCAGATGCTGGACAACATCCACTGGATTGAAGAGGCTGGCAGGAACCATCTTGTAGTCGGTTCCCAGGCCCGTATCCTCTATGCTGACGCAATAGGTAGGACCACCATAGCACTCAAGTTCAACGATGCCATAAGGAAGGGCGAAATCAAGGCTCCGATTGTTCTTGGAAGGGATCATCACGATGTATCAGGAACAGACTCTCCTTTCCGCGAGACATCCAACATCTATGACGGCAGCCAGTTCACTGCCGATATGGCCGTGCAGAACGTAATTGGTGACGGTTTCCGCGGAGCTACTTGGGTATCAATCCATAACGGCGGCGGAGTTGGCTGGGGCGAGGTCATAAACGGTGGCTTCGGCATGGTGATTGACGGTTCGGAAGACTCTGCAAGACACATAAGGGAAATGCTGCACTGGGATGTCAACAACGGCATCGCAAGGCGCAGCTGGGCTCGTAACAAGGGAGCAGAGGACGCCATCAGAAGAGAGATGGAGCGCACTCCTTCCCTGAAGGTTACAATGCCTAACCATGCAGATGACTCAGTAATAGAAAAAGCCTTGGATTTTTAAAGTACAGATCTATGGAACACAAAATATCATTCGACCATCTCTCCCTGGAGAGAGTGAAGGAAATAATAGACAAAAAGATGACGCTTTCCCTGTCCGAGGAAGCTGAAAAGGCAATTGTAAAATGCCGCAAATATCTGGACAGCAAAATGGAGGACATAGGAAGGCCTGTTTATGGTGTGACGACAGGCTTCGGTTCTCTGTGCAACGTAACCATTCCGGAAGACCAGCTTTCACAGCTCCAGTATAATCTGGTTGTCAGCCATGCATGCGGCATAGGGGAGAAGGTAAGGCCTGAGATAGTGAAGCTCATGCTGCTTCTGAAAGTGCAGTGCCTCTCATACGGACATTCCGGTGCCCAGCTTGTTACCGTACAGCGGCTTATTGACATGTTCAACAATGATATCCTGCCGGTGGTTTATCAGCAGGGTTCCCTGGGAGCGTCCGGAGACCTGGCACCGCTGGCGCATCTGTCTCTTCCTCTTCTTGGATTGGGTGAGGTTATGTACAAAGGAAAAACCATGCAGAGTTCTGAGGTGCTGTCCATTATGGGCTGGGAGCCAATCAGGCTCCAGAGCAAGGAAGGACTGGCATTGCTGAACGGTACCCAGTTCATGAGCGCACATGCCGTATGGTCTTTGATCCAGTGCCACAGGCTCAGCGAATGGGCCGACAGGATAGGGGCTATGAGCCTTGAGGCGTATGACGGCAGGATTGAGCCTTTCTATCCTCTCACCCACAGGCTCAGAAGGCATAAAGGCCAGCTGGATACGGCTGAAAGGTTTATGAAGTATCTGGAAGGCAGTGAACTTATCGCATGCCACAAGGAACATGTCCAGGATCCTTATTCGTTCAGGTGCATCCCTCAGGTGCATGGAGCCGTAAAGGACAACTGCCGTTATGTTGAAAGCGTAATTGATAATGAAATCAACAGCGCAACGGACAATCCTAACGTCTTCCCTGACGAGGATATGATCATATCAGCCGGCAACTTCCATGGAGAACCGATCGCCATACCTATGGATACTCTTGCCATAGCGATGAGCGAGCTTGCAAATATCTCTGAAAGAAGGATTTATAAGCTTATTTCAGGGCAGAGGGGCCTGCCGCAGTTCCTTGCGCCAAGCAGCGGACTGAACAGCGGATTCATGATTCCGCAGTATACGGCTGCCTCTATAGTGAGCCAGAACAAGGGGCTGTGCTGGCCGGCATCTGCCGATTCCATTCCGTCTTCACAGGGCCAGGAAGACCATGTGAGCATGGGTGCAAACGCTGCCACCAAGCTTGTCAGGGTAGTTGAGAATACAGAGAGGGTACTCGCGATTGAGCTGTTCAATGCAGCCCAGGCCCTGGACCTGAGGCACAGGATTTCAGGAAAGAAGTCTTCCAGATATATAGAAGATATTCTATCCTTGTATAGGAAGGAAGTTCCTTTCCTGGAAAAAGACGCTTACATGCATCCGCTCATAGAAAAATCAATTGACTTTATACGTAACAACTAAATGAAAGACACGCTCTTTGTAAATATCGGAAGGCTGGCAGGCATACTACCGCAGGGAATCAGGAAACTCTGCGGTAAGGACATGGACACGGTCCGGAGTCTTGACAATGCGTATCTGCTTGTAAGAGGGGGAAAGATTGCCTCCTTCGGGAAAATGGAGGATGTGCCTTCCGTGTCTTCTGATGTTTTCATCGAGGATCTTTCAGGCAAGATGCTCATGCCGGCTTTCTGCGATGCACATACCCATATCGTCTATGCCGGAGACCGTCAGCAGGAGTTCGTGGACAAGATAAACGGACTGAGTTACGAGGAGATAGCAAAGAGGGGAGGCGGAATTCTCAATTCAGCTGATTTGCTGCACTCTACAAGCGAAGATTCCCTTTACGGGCAGGCTTCTCAGCGATTGGAGGAGATGATTTCCAAGGGTACCTTAACCATGGAAATAAAGAGCGGCTACGGGCTCAGGACGGAAGACGAGCTTAAGATGCTCCGGGTAATCAGGAGGCTGAAGGAGAACTATCCGGTTACCATAAAGGCAACTTTCCTTGGAGCCCATGCAGTTGGCAGGGAATACACCGGAAGGCAGGAAGAATATGTGGATCTGGTCTGCAATGAGATGATTCCGGCCGTGGCTGCAGAAAAACTGGCAGATTTTGTCGATGTCTTCTGCGATGAGGGATTCTTTACCGTTGAGCAGACAGACCGCATCCTGAAGACTGGAGTGCGATACGGGATGCGTCCTAAGATCCATGCCAACGAGCTGGCCGTGTCCGGCGGCGTCCAGGTAGGGGTAAAGTACAACGCAGTATCGGTAGACCACCTTGAGCGGACTACGGATGTTGAGATGGAGGTTCTGAAGAATTCCGACACCATGCCGCTGATGCTTCCGGGAGCTTCATTCTTCCTGGGAATGCCGTACGGCCGAGCAAAGGACTATGTGGCTGCCGGACTGCCTGTAGCCCTGGCATCCGACTGCAATCCCGGATCTTCTCCTTCCTGCGACATGAGGTTTGTTATGGCCCTGGGATGCATCAAGATGAGGCTGACTCCCGAACAGAGTTTCAATGCCTGCACCATAAATGCGGCATGTGCAATGGGGTGCGAGGATGTGGCAGGATCCATAACCGTAGGCAAGAAGGCCGGATTCATCGCGACAAAGAAAGTGATGGATCTGGGATTCATTCCTTACTTCCATCAGACTCCGTTCATAGACAGAGTTTTATTTTAAAATATATTGAGTATGAAGCGATTTATTCCTGTTTTTTTCCTGGCTGTCCTGTCTCTTTTAAGCCAGGGACGCTCCTATTCCCAGATCATCAAATTCAACCCGAAGCTGGATGCTGTTTCTGAGGATGAGGTTAAGATGACCTCCTACGCTCCTGACACTTCTGCCGCGGCTGTGGTGATTTACAGCGGTTTGAGATTTTCCAGCTACTTGGATCCCCAAGGTTCGTTCAATATAGAGAAAACCCACCGGCTCAGGCTGAAGATCCTCAAGGAGTCTGCAAAGGACCTGGCAGACTTCCAGATGCTGTACAGGACTGATGGGGAGATGAGTGAAAAGATCTATGACATAAAAGTGACTACCTACAACTGGGAGAACGGAAAGGTAGTCAAGACAAAGATGGGCAAGGATTTCATATTTGACACCAAGTTTTCCGGAAGTGTCAAGAAAATGGCTTTTACAGCCCAGAATGTCAAGGTTGGCTCTGTCATAGAAGTCAGTTACATCCGCAAGAACAAGCAGTATTGGAACATAGGTGAGATAGACTTCCAGGGCCGGTATCCCGTCAACTGCAAGGAGGCTACCATACTGATTCCCGAGTTCCTGAAATTCAACGTTTCAGCCAGGGGTGCCAAGACCTATACTCACAATACGACCTATGAGACAAAGTCGATAGCGCTCGGTGGCGGGCAGACATTTGACTATAATCTTGTGGTTGAGAACTATAAGGCTGTCAACGTTCCGGCCATGAAGGCCGAGAGCCACCTGTTCTGCATAGACCAGTTCTTCAGCGCAGTTGAATATGAACTCCGGAGCATACAGTTTCCCGGGCAGCTTCCTAAGAATTTCAGTACCAAGTGGGAAGACATAGACGAGCAGCTTTTCAGTTCGTCATTGTGGACGGAATTGAATTCCTCCTGCCGTTTCAAGGATGAGGTTGATCCTATAGTCAAGTCTGACAAGTCTTTTGAACAGAAGGTTTGTGAAATCCGCAATCTTGTCTGCCGTAAGGTCAAGTGGAACAAGGAAGTGAGACTGATTCCAGAAAAACTCACCTCCGTGCTTAAAGATGCCTCGGGAGACAATGCCGATATTAACGCTCTGGTGGGAAGCGCCCTTATCCATGCCGGCTACACGGTTTACCCGGTTTTGATAAAACTCCGTTCCAGCGGCAGTCTTTCTGAATTCCAGGTTTCTACCGATGCCTTTGACACGTTTGTATTGAAAGTCATTTCAAAGGAGGGCAAGTCGGTATATCTGGATGCGGCCAGGGATGAGGCCTATCTCAATGTCCTTCCTGACAACTACCTGGTTCCCAAGGCAAGGATAATTGCCAAAGGGCACAAGTCAGCATGGACGGACCTGACCGACCTTTCCGAGAACAGGATGGAGGTCAGCGTTGACGCCGCATTGGATGAAGACGGATTGCTTACCGGTAAAATGACGCTCAAGGCCTCAAATGCAGAATCGTACATGATAAAACGCCTTCTGAATTCATTTGAAAAAGAAGATGAGCTTTATTCGCAGCTGGAGAGCGGTAATTCCTATACTGTCATAAGTGTTTCACCTACAAAGGACAAGGAGTATTCCGGAGAATGCACCGTTACCGTGGAACTGGAGCAGCAGATGCAGGCTTCCTCTGACATGATCTATGTAAAGCCTATCATTGAGAGCTTTCACAAAGACAATTATTTCAAGTCTGAAAAGAGGGTTGTTCCTGTTGATATAGACAGGCTGTCTGCGAAGGTATACAAGATGCATCTCTCATTGCCTGAAGGCTATGCAGTAGAGCAACTTCCATCATCAGCTATATTCGGTACTCTCAGGAATACTTTTACCGCCAATGTTTCCTACTCTGTTTCAGAAGATGGAAGGAGCGTTGACGTGACCTATACCTTTGAGGACAAGTTGCTGTTTTTGAATCCGGGAGACTATCCGGACTACCGCAGGTTCTGGCAGAAGATGGTGCAGACTGAGAATGAAACCATTGTACTGAAGAAAAAATGAAACGACTTTTTGCAGCCTTGTTCCTGACTCTGATTGTTCCGGCCCTGGGTTTCGGGCAGGACAGTGCGGCTGAAATATTGGAAAGCCGTGAGAGTTTCCAGATGAAAGATGTTTCTTCGGGAACATATAATGTTTACTGCAAGGTGCGGATAAACAAGGAGTCTGCTGTGTCCGCAGGCAACATAACCATATTTACGGACAGCGACCGGTCTCTGTCTTCTTTCTCAGCGACGGTTACAAACACTTCAGGTAAGGTAATTAAGAAAATCCGCCGTCAGGACCTCGACTCCCGGGCTCTGGCTCAGGAACTGGCAGACGATTCTTTCGTATATTTCTGCCACCCGTTGGCTCCGGTACCTTATATCGTTGAATATGAATATACCCTGACTTACAAGAGAGGCGTTCCGGCCTTTCCTTCATATTTTCCTGTACCCTCATAGATGCCAGTAACTACCAAATCTACAGTATCTATGAGTTTCATCTTTAACAGGCTTTTACTGCGCTTCCACTCATAGTGAGAATCAGCATCTTTTACCATGAGTCCTTCCCAACCAATGTTTACAAACTGGTGGAATTGCTCTACTATTTCCTTCAGGTCATCTGGGTTAGACTTGTGATACACTCTGGAAGTAGGCACCACCATTATATCTTTCAGTTCTAACGGCTTTACCATTTTATTGAGGTTGCTCAGTCTTTCTTCATAGGTCTGAGTGGACTTCCTAACAACCCACTCATCAATAGGAATCATATCAAAGACATTGAAAATTCCCTTCTTATTGTCCTCCTTAGAGAAGGCATGACTCATTACCTCAGAGAACAAATCTCTATTGGCTATAACCTCATTAGAGTGAGACTTCACGTTACTTTGAATCCAATCAAACAGCTCAGGTGCTACTATCTCTCCATCATACACAAATCCCCTAGGCAGCTTAGTAGCAGACTTTTCAAGGTCTTTATACCCCTTAACATACTTACCATTCCTAGTACGAATGATAACCTCACCAGATTCCAGGTGGTGTATATTAAGTCTATATCCATCTATTTTGTACTGAGTGACTATATTGTCTGGTAGCTGCTTCAATGCTTTAGGTGTATTAAGTCCCAGGTCTTCAGGTGCTATCTTATCAGCCAATAATACTTCATACGTAGGAATGAGTCCTTTGAATGCCTTATTGATACCCTTATCAGCCAGCCCTATACACAAGTCCTTACCGATGACTCTGGTATACCACTTGTACTCTTCAGGATTGCATCCAGACAGGAATACAGACAGTTCATTGATAGCTTCATTGCCAGTTACTCTACGCTTGCTAAAGTCTACTAGCATATCCAAAAATTCTTGGTATCTTACAGGAAGCACTTCATTATTAGTACAGGAATCCATAGAAACAGGAATTTTCTTGATATAAAACTGAAGATAAGGATTGTATGCTAAATACAGCAGATTCTTTAGCACCCTGTTATCTGCGTTTTCCTGTAAAATTTCCTGCTTTGAATTCAATGAAGATACTTCCTCGATTGAACCCAATGCACTAAATGCTGCCTTAATTTCATCCACCATTGTGATACCCCCTATAAAAATACATTTATATAAGTAAAGAATCCACATAGTAAATCTCAGATAAATATGAAAAGCACTATCCATTTTATAGGATAGTGCTTTTTCTTACTTGGAAAAATCAACAATATTTCCAGTCTTTACATCTATTATATGTTGGTTACTGCTCCCTCTATATGGAAGGTTCAAATCTTTCAAGGACTCAATGAATCTTCCATCTACCAGATAATCCAAAGCATACGCAAAAGGTTTTATGATGTCCTTGGCTTGCTCCCACTCATATCCAGTATACAACCAAG
Organism: uncultured Bacteroidia bacterium; assembly: GCA_902780455.1. Taxonomy (GTDB): domain Bacteria; phylum Bacteroidota; class Bacteroidia; order Bacteroidales; family UBA932; genus Egerieousia. The sequence goes on from CACZFO010000039.1 coordinate 14,683, forward strand.
TCTTTACTTCTGGATGAACCTGCTTTACAGCATTCAGTACAAATCCTACTGTCCACCTGTTGAATGTGTGAAGTGGGTCACCACCAGATATGGTCAGTCGGGATATATAGTCTGGCTCTAAAGTTTTCAACAGAAAATCCAAATCCTTACCAGTATGGTCAAAGTACCTACCAGATTTTCTATCCCAAGTCTGAGGATTATGACAATTCAAACAATGGTGCTCGCAACCGCTTACCCAAAGTACTGTGCCAATTCCTAACCCATTAGCTGTATCAAACTGAGTTATTCCATGTATATTCATAAGTTTCACCCCTCTACTATCTCTATTGTTATAGTACCAATTTTAGTTTTGAATGGTTTACCTACGTTATGATTCAATCTATCTGTAATTACCCACTCTCCCACTCCTAAATAGGCTCTTAGGTCTTTAATACAACAAAATATTTCATTAGTTTCTACTATTCTAACTTTTTTAGCCATATTATTGTTACCACCACTTTGGTCTCCTAAAGTTTCTCTTAGTTTTTCTTTAGCTTCTGGAGAAGAAAGACGTTGTGACAAGTATGTTGACATTAACTCCCTAAATTCTTTACGCTTAGAAGGATGATTTTCTCCAAGCCTTTTACCAGCTATTGATATTTTTCTTTTA
>CACZFO010000040.1 GCA_902780455.1 uncultured Bacteroidia bacterium
AAGGCTCCAGTTGCAGTGCTTTCCGCTGCCGTTGACACCGGCAAAAGGCTTCTCGTGGAAGAGCACCTTCAGGTTATGCTTCTCTGCGATAGCCTTCATGATAATCATCATCATCAGGTTCTGGTCTGAAGATATGTTGGATTCCCCATACACGGGAGCAAATTCAAACTGGTTGGGAGCAACTTCATTATGCCTGGTCTTCAGATGTACACCCAGCTTGTAGGCCTCTGTCTCAAAGTCCTGCATGAAAGCCATCACCCTGCTCGGGATGGCTCCGAAATAATGGTCTTCAAGTTGCTGGTCCTTGGCCGCAGTGTGCCCCAGGAGGGTTCTGCCGCAGGCTACAAGGTCAGGACGGGCACTGTAGAGCGAACTGTCTACCAGAAAGTATTCCTGCTCTATACCCAGTTGCGGAGTTACCTTGCTGACGTTCTTGTCAAAAAGACGGCATAAAGCCACTGCAGCCTTGTCTATTGCAGCTATGGACTTGAGGTGCGGAGTCTTCTGGTCAAGAGCCTCGCCTGTATAGGAAACGAACACCGTAGGAATGCACAATGTCTTTCCGATTATGAAAGCCGGGCTGGTAGGATCCCATGCAGTATATCCCCTGGCTTCAAAAGTGTTCCTCAGTCCTCCGCTTGGGAAACTGGAAGCGTCAGGTTCCTGCTGGATAAGTGTGCTTCCCTTGAAATTTTCGAATGAGCCTCCTCCGCTCTGCACAGGGTCTGAGAAAGACTCGTGTTTTTCAGCAGTAGCATCGGTAAGCGGCTGGAACCAGTGGGTATAATGGGTAGCTCCCATCTTTACAGCCCAGTTCTTCATTCCCAAAGCTATCTGGTCCGCCACCTCACGGTCTATTATCGCCCCGCTTTCAACAGCCTCCACCACGGCCTTGTAAGCCTGGCTGGAAAGGAACAGCTGCACCTTGGGCAAATCAAAAACATTCATTCCGAAATAATCGGAAACGGGACGAGGATCTACATAGAATCGTTCAGCCTTATGAGAGGCGCTCTCAGCCAAGGCTCGTGTACGGACGTTGCTCATAATTGTAGAATTGTGTATTTTTTAGAAAAATTATATGCCTTATCGCAGAACTTCGCCTCAAAAATAGGTATTTTTACCGAAAAATATATTATTGGAGATAAAAATATCAAAAAAAAGACCGGCTGGACATCCAACCGGTCTCAAACATGTGGTATAAAACCTATTTTCTTCCAGGATAAACCTTAAGACCTTCCTCAAGGCACTTGATGGCATGCTGGATGTCTTCAACCTTGAGCACATAGGCAAGTCTTACCTCGTCTACTCCTGTATTCGGAGTTGCGTAGAAACCGGCTGCAGGAGCAACCATTGTAGTTTCTCCGTTGTAGTTGAACTCCTCAAGCATCCACTTTGCAAAATTCTCGGCTGAATCAACCGGGAGACGTGCTATAGTGTAGAAAGCACCCATTGGCTTAGGAGTGAAGACTCCCGGGATCTTGTTGAGCATGTCGCACATTACGTCTCTGCGATGTATGTACTCAGCCTTAACGGCATCAAAATACTCCTGAGGAGTATCCAGAGCAGCCTCGGCGGCAATCTGCTCAACTGTAGGAGAGCAAAGACGGCTCATTGCAAACTTCATGATGGCGGCCATCACTTCCTTGTTCTTGCTTACGATGCATCCGATACGGGCGCCGCACATGCTGTAACGCTTTGAAACAGAATCAAGAAGGAGTACGTTCTGCTCAAGGCCAGGTATCTGCATGGCTGAGAAATGAGGATCGTCTGAGTAGCAGAACTCCCTGTAAACCTCGTCTGAAAGAAGGAAGATATTGTGCTTCTTTACAATTTCTCCCAGCTTGAGCATTGATTCCTTTGAATAAAGGGTACCTGTAGGGTTGCCAGGGTTGCAGATCAGGATAGCCTTTGTCTTAGGAGTAATGTACTTGTCAAACTCCTCGATAGGAGGAACCTGGAAACCGTTGTCTATCTTGGTTGAGATAGGAACCAGGGTAACGCCTGTCTGGATGGCGAATGCACGGTAGTTAGTGTAGAAAGGCTCCATTACAACCACCTCGTCTCCAGGATTGCAAAGAACAGTCATTGCAAACAGTACGGCCTCGCTGCCTGAAGTTGTAACGATGATGTCTGAAGCTTCTGCATTGATGCCTATCTTGTTGTAATAACCAGCAAGACCCTTGCGGTAGCTCTCGATACCGGCTGAATTTGCATAGGCAAGATTGTTCAGGTGAATGTTGTGGATAGCATCCATTACACATTTTGGAGAATCGATGTCAGGCTGTCCGATATTCAGGTGGTAAACCTTTACTCCCCTTTTCTTTGCTGCCTCTGCAAAAGGCACCAGCTTCCTGATAGGAGAAGCAGGCATTTCTATTGCTTTCTGTGAAAGAGTTAACATGATGAATTTTGATTTATATAATTATAGTTCTTTAATATTCAGATAATTTAGTCTGCACTTGCAAGCGAGTACATGAAACCTTCCAGATGTTTCTGGATTTCCCTTGTAGGGCATGAGTAGTTGTTTACCAGAATGGCAAACTTTATCAGGCCATGCTTAGGGCCGGCATAAACATAACCGGCATAGGTCTTAACGCATGAAAGGCTGCCGCTCTTTGCATGCACTCCGGCTGCTATGTCCTTGTTGAATTTCTTCTTGTCGGTAAGCACGTTACGGAATGTTCCAACTCCCGGATAAGGCATTCCTCCCACAAATTTCTCAAAGCATGGCTGCTTTGCCATCACAGAGTAGAAGTTGCAGAAGAAGTCAGGAGAAAGATAGTTCTCGCGGCTGAGTCCGCTTCCGTCGTCCTGGGTGTATCCTACGGTGTTTACTCCGAGTGAATCCAGAATCTTCTTGGCAGCCCTCTTGGAAGCCCTGTATGAACCGTCGCCGAACATTTTCTTGCCAAGCTGCTTGAAAAGAGTCTCAGCATAGAAGTTGTCGCTGACAAGAAGGGTCTGGGCTGTAATTTTCCAAAGTTCAGGAGAATATGTGGTAGCAATTTCAGTAAGTTCGGCATCCTCCACGTCTTCTACCGGAAGCACATCAGAGCCGGAAATGACGATTCCCTGGGAAACGGCAAAATCCCTGAAGGCTGCGCCGCAGGACAGGTATGAGAATTTGTTGGAAATGGTACTGCGGATGGTGTCCCTGTCAAGAGGAACGCTTCCGACAAACTTTCCAACCCTTGCAAGGTCAGAGCAGTTGTATTCAGACCAGTCTCCGCTCTTTGCAGGGCCTGTAGTCAGGGCGTTTACGTATGTGAAACCAGGAATCTGAGGATAGATAACTTTGATCTGAGGCTTTTCTCCTTCTTTCTTTCCTGGAATGATCCTCACGTTCTGGATATCCTGATGGAAAGGAAGTCCGCTTGGAGCTGAACCGTAGTCGTAGCCGATGTTTCCCCATGCCCATGAAGAAGGGATCACTTCCCTTTCCAGGTATCTGTCATCAACCACGATATTGCCTTCGACCCTTCTGATTCCCATTGCCTTCATGGCTGAAGTCCATACTCCGAAGATAGAGTCTATCGGATATGCCATACCGTCTTCACTGCCCAGGGTAGGGTCTCCTCCACCTACTATCCAGAGGTCTCCGTACAATACTCCGTCTTTTACAGCACCACTGTGCTCGAGGCTTGTGGAAAACTTGTAGTTTTCTCCAAGATAAGCCAGTGCCAGTCCAGAAGTAACTGTCTTCAAGGTAGAAGCAGTCAGCACAGGAAGGTTGGAGTTCCACTGGGCTATGACCTTCCCGTTCTTGTCTACGGCCTTGATGGCGGCAACGGAATTGAGATAGTTGGGATCTTTCTTTAGAACCTTGTCTATGTACTCCTGAGGAGTATAGGCGCTTTTGGGAGCCTGGGCAAAAAGAGACGACGAGCCTAAAACAGCAAGCAGAACGCCGCAGGCAACTGAAAACAAAGAAAACTTCTTATTCATAATAGTTGATTTGAAATCACATTGTTTCTGAAAACGAGCCCAAATTTACTCTTAAACTATGAAATTACCAAGCCTTGAGATAACAAGGGCACACAACAGTATCACGATTTCTATCCTGAGGAACGAACTTCTCCCGTAGCCAGCAAAATAACGGGCAAGCAGCACGGCAACCGGGCAGCAGGCAAGAAGGGCCACGGGGGCTCCTGAGGAAGATGCAAACAAGAAGAAAACGGCGGCAGATACAACAACGTTGATTATCTGGACCTTCAATGCGTAAGACTCAGCGATTCCACACTCACTCATCCTACCCAGAAACAGGACGGATGCATGGATGCACATGAAAGTAATGCAGACCACCAGGAAAAGAATAGGAATTTCCAATGAAAGGAATCCCGTACTTATGGTGGTCATCTTGCTCCAGAATTCAGATATCCAGCCTGTTACGTCAAATCCGGCCACATAGGCAGCGCCCAGGGTCAGCATGTATGGAACCAGCAGGCCTCCAAGGAATTTCAGAAGATTCCTCAACGGATCTGAAAGGCCGGCAGCCAGCATCAGGATGACAACCAGGGCGGCTATCCACAAAACCGGCGGAAAGAACATCGCCGAGATTCCCATGAGGAAGAAGGCAATGAAGTATTCCTCCTTCAAAAGGCAGAACTGGGCCCACAGGAGAGCTATTGAGGCAGGGTGTATTACGCTGGCGACAACTGCTCCGGGGCAGGCAAAAAGAACAGCTGCACTCAGTGTCACGGCCACCAGACGGTCCTGATGATGAGGCACGAGCGGTTCTGAAGTTATGTAAACTGAGACAAGCAGCAGAATGTCCATTGCCAGCCCTGCCGCCAGGGAGAGGAAACCGGTGTTCCCCATGTCCATGAAATTGCTCTCCTTCAGGAAGAAAGATGTCACAAGAAGGAAGACTGAGGCAAGAACCAATGCCACCCTGTTGTAATGTCCGAGTCCGTCTGCCTTCTCCTCCATGACTTATCCTTTGATGTAACGGATTATATCAAGCCCTATATCCCTTCTGAAATATTTTCCCTCAAAGTCTATCTTCTCCACCTGGGCATAACATGCCCTGCGCCCCTCCTCAATCAGCCCGGCAGCTGCAGAAGAACAGCCCGGACAATCTGAGATGCTGCTGTTTGCGGTAATGGCCAGCACCCTTCCTCCTGATGTAACAAGCTTTCCATCCGGGGAATACGAAGTTCCGCTGTGGAAAACGTTCACATTCCCGCCCGACAGGGAAAGGGCATTCGAAGACACTTCCAGACCTTTCCTGTAACTTTCCGGATACCCCCCGCTCACACATACTACGGTAAGTGCGCTTTTAGGGGAAATCTCTATCCTGTCTTCCGAAAGCCGGCCCAGGGCGCACATCTTCAGATGATGCAGAAGGTCGGAATCTATCCTGGTCATGACGGCCTCTGTTTCAGGGTCACCCATCCTGACATTGTATTCTATTACGTAAGGGTCTCCTCCACAGTTCATAAGGCCCAGGAAAATGAAGCCTTTGTACGGGATTCCCTCTTCTGCCAGGCCGGCGAGTGTAGGTTCTATGATCCTTTCCCTGACCTTTTGAGTGAATTCGTCCGTAACGAACGGAACCGGGGAAACAGCCCCCATTCCACCGGTATTCAGGCCCGTATCCCCCTCACCTATCCTCTTGTAATCCTTTGCCTCCGGCAGGATGAGATAGTCCTTGCCATCTGTGAGGATGAACATGGAAACCTCTATTCCGGAAAGGAACTCCTCTATTACAACGGTATTGCCCGCGGCACCGAACTTACCTCCGAGCATGTTCCTCAGCTCAACTCTCGCCTGCTCCAGACTCTGGCATATAAGCACGCCTTTTCCTGCTGCAAGACCGTCGGCCTTGAGCACGTATGGAGCCTTCAGGGTGGAAAGGAAGTCATCAGCCTCCTTCAACGTCTCTGAAGTGAAGCTGCGGAAAGCGGCTGTAGGGATGGAATGTCTCTGCATGAAATTCTTGGCAAAATCCTTGCTCCCCTCCAGGGCCGCACCTTTTGAACAAGGGCCTATGAACAGCACTTTCTCAAGATCCTTGTCCTGGGCAAAAAAATCGCCCAGACCCTTCACAAGCGGATCCTCAGGCCCCACGACAACCATATCGATGCCATGCTCCAGGACGGCAGACTTCACGGCCTGGAAATCCGAAGGACTTCCCTTGATATTCTGCCCCAGGAGAGCCGTTCCGGGATTTCCCGGCATGGCATACAGATTTTCACAATCCCTGCTCCTGCTTATTTTCCATGCAATAGCATGTTCGCGGCCGCCGCCGCCCAATACCAATACATTCATAACTTACAATTCTATTTTGGCACTGTGAAGCCCTTTCTCATATATTGCCTTCAAGACTTCCGGCAAGGCTTCAAACAGGTTTCCAGCACATTTGATGGAATCGTGGAAGGCAATTATGGCCCCGCTTTCCAAGTGAGGAACCACGTTCCTGATACAGCCCTTGCCGTCTATGCGGCGGCTGTAATCGCGGCTGATTATGGTCCACATTATATGACGGTACCTTTCCGAGAGAACCCTCGCCTGATTCGGACCGATACGGGCATAAGGAGGCCTGAAAAGGTTGGAATGGATAAGGTCCCCGGCTATGTCTATGTCCCGTACGTAGTCTCCGGTCTTCATGCCCCAGCCCTTGACATGGCTGTAGGAGTGATTACCCACGGCATGCCCCCTCCTCTTGATTTCCTCGAAAAGTTCAGGGAACATCTCCACATTCTTGCCTATGCAGAAGAATGTGGCCTTGGCATTGTATTTGTCCAACTGGTCCAGCACCCAGGGGGTTACTTCAGGCCTTGGACCGTCATCAAACGTAAGATAAACCTCGTTCCTGCTGTTGGGCAGATCCCAAATGAAAGAAGGAAACATCCTCCTGATGAATTTTGGTGGGTTGATCTTCATTTTTCCCGAAATAATTTCAGACTATAAAGATAGTGCAAAATTCTTATTACTTTTGTAGATATGATAAAGAGAAACAAAATATTTACATACATACTGCTGCTGATGACGGCGGCCATGTCCCTTTCTACAGCCTGCAGAAGGGAAAGGATCCTTGGCAAGGACGAGGTAGCCAACATCATGTTCGAGATTTTCCTCGCCGATGAATATGCCAAGACCTACAATACAGTAAATAAAGCCGCCGACTCTATCCTACTGTACCAGCATGTGTTTGACAAGCACGGGTGCACCCTGGAGGACTATCAGAGATCCATAAAGCACTATCTGAGCGACGAAAAAGCTTATTCCTACATACTTGAAACGGCCACGTCGATAGCCCGGGAAGCCTCAAAGGCTGCGGCAAAGGAAATGAATGAGGAAAAGCCGGCCCTGTATTTTCCGGTTCCTTTCAAGTATCCGTCCCGCACCGGCAACGTAGACGACTGGTGGAACAAGGACTTCCGGGGAGAAAGGATCACATTGGACAAGTTCTACAGAGAGCTGAAGAACATCATGGTCAAGGATGACAAAACAGGCGGTCCTAAGAAGAAACATGATATGGAAGCTAAATTTGAGATTGCAGAATGAGAAAGATTGCTTCAGACTACGCTTACACCCTTTGCGGCAGTATCCGGCCGCTGAAAAGGCCTTTGATCCATGTCGGAGATGACGGAAAGATCCTGTCTGTAGGTCAGTATCGCGATGAAGACCTTTCTGCTTCAGATATAGAATACCACAAGGGAACCATCGTCCCAGGGTTTGTCAATGCCCATTGCCACATAGAACTCTCACACCTGAAAGGGGCTTTCCGCCAGGCTACAGGAATGAGCGGTTTTATCAACCAGATCAACCAGCTCAGGGAAAGCGTTGGGCCGGAGGGACGCAAAAAGGCAATGGCAGAGGAGTTCGCAAATTTCTCCAAGAGCGGAGTGGTGGCTGTCTCAGACATCAGCAACTGCAATGAAAGTTTCCCTTTCAAGAAAGAATACCAGAATCTCAGGCACACCGCGGAAGACTCCCTGTTTCCTGTCTATTACAGGACATATGTAGAACTTTTCGGTACTGAGAAAGAAGACGCACCGTCTATTCTGGAAGGCGGCCAGAAGGTTGCAGACCAGGCCACTGCAATGGGCCTGGATGCTTCTGTCACCCCGCACTCATGCTATACGATGAGCCCTAAGCTGCTTGAGATAACGGCCAGAAGAGGCCTTGAAAGCGGGAGCATCTCCTACCACAGCCAGGAAAGTCAGGAAGAGGAGGACATGATAATGAAAGGCAGCGGCGCCCTTGCAGACAACTACAGGGGAAGAGGCCTTTCCACCCCTCCTGTAACGGGAGGCACCGCCCTGGAATATTTCATAGACAGGATTGCCGAGGATGGCAGAAAGGTTAAAGGCAGGATAAACCTGGTTCACAACGTAGTCATTAGCCAGAGGAGCATAGACAGGGCCAAAGAGGCGCTGGAGTCTCCTTTCTTTACAATATGCCCTCTTTCAAACATTTTCATACACAGGGCACTGCCACCTGTCCGCCTGATGATGGAGAACGGACTGAAAATCTGCATCGGAACAGACAGCCTGTCTTCCAACCTCATTCTTGACATGGTGAGGGAAATGGAGTGCATCCAGGAGAACTTCCCGGATCTGGAGCTTGGGCAGATACTCCTTTGGGCCTGCAGCAATGGAGCCGAACTGCTTGGAAAGCAAGACATTCTGGGAAGCCTGGAAGAAGGCAAGGCTCCAGGAATCGTGTTGATGGAGAACCTGGAACAGTTCAGGATAACAAGTGAAACAAAGTCTTCAAGACTTATATGATATGGCAACAAAATTATTTGAAACACTCATAGTTGGTCCGATCCACAGCCGCAGGCTGGGTTCGTCGCTGGGAATAAACCTGATGCCCGAGCACGGCAAGATATGCACCTTTGACTGCATATACTGCGAATGCGGATGGAACAAGGACCATGCACAGGACAAGCACAGGCCAACGGCCGCTCAAGTTGAAAAGGCATTGGAAGAAAGAGCCCTGGAGCTTCAGAAAGACAATGTAAAAGTTGATTCGATCACATTCTCCGGCAACGGCGAACCTACTGCCCATCCTGATTTTTCCAGGATCGTCGACATAACAATCAGGATAAGGGACAAGTACCTCAAAGGCGCAAAGGTCTCTGTACTGAGCAACGCTTCCATGATCTGGAAAGAGGATGTCAGGGAAGCCCTGATGAAGGTAGACAACCCCATCCTCAAGATAGACTCCTCTGAAGAATCCCTGGTCAGGGCCGTCAACCGCCCGAATCCTGGATACATCCTCAGCCGGACAATTGAAGACCTGAAGAAATTCAACGGCAAGTTCATACTCCAGACCATCTTTTTCAAGGGAAGGGCAGAAGATCCAAAGACAGGAGAAATCCTTGACATAGACCTTACGGACCCAAAACTCGCCGAGGACTGGAGATACCTTGTAAGGGAGCTTCATCCAAGGCAGATAATGATGTATACGCTGGACCGCGACACTCCGGCCAAGGGCCTTTCCAAGGCATCGGTGGAAGAAATGAAAGAAATAGCTGCCCCTTTGGTTGAAGAAGGGTTCAGCATAACCATTAACGGACAGGCTGTATGAGGGCGGTAGTTCAAAGGGTGAAGCACTGCAGCGTCACCATCGGAGGAAAGGTCAAGTCATCAATAGGCAAGGGAATGCTCGTGCTACTGGGGGTTGCGGAAGATGATACAGATGAAGACATAGATTACCTCGTAAAGAAAATTACCAACCTCAGGATTTTTGACGACCAGAACGGAGTGATGAACATCTCTGTCCTGGATGATGGCGGAGATATTCTGGTAGTCAGCCAGTTTACGCTCATGGCATCTACCTACAAAGGCAACAGGCCGTCATATATCAGAGCTGCCAGGCACGAGATATCCGTTCCCATGTATGAAGAATTCGTAAGAAGGATTCAGACTGCAATGGGCAGGCCGGTGGGAACCGGAGAGTTTGGCGCCGACATGAAAGTTGAACTTCTCAACGACGGCCCGGTTACGATAATCATTGACAGCAAACAGAGAAATTTTTAAAAGAAACGTATATGAAAGAACTGATTGGGAAATATAATCTGACAATCAAGGCAGAAGAACTTGAAGCAGAGCTTGCCGCAATCAAGGAAGAGGCAAAGGCAAAATTCAACTCAGAAAATCTCAAGATTGCCCTGGGGGTCATAGACCTGACAAGCCTCCACACCTCAGATACCCCTGAATTCATAGCAAGGTTCACTGATAAGGTAAACAAGTTCAAGGCTGCCTACCCGAACTATCCGCTTCCAGCTTCAATTTGCGTATACCCCAATTTTGCCGCCACGGTCAAGGCGAACCTCAAGGAAAAGGGCGTAGGAATCACTACCGTTTCCGCATGCTTCCCTTCATCCCAGAGCTTCCTGGATGTCAAGGAACTGGAGACAAGACACGCCATTGAAGGCGGGGCTACTGAAATAGACATAGTCCTTCCTCACAATTCCTTCGTGGCAGGAAAACTGGATGAATGCAGGAAGGAGATCTCATCGCTGAGGAAAGTTACAGAAGGCAAGACCCTCAAAGTCATTCTTGAGAGCGGTGCCCTGCAGACCGGATATACTACCTTGCAGGAAGGGCTCGAGGCAATCGCAGAAGCCTCCCTGCTCGCCCTGGAAGAAGGTGCTGACTTCATCAAGACTTCAACCGGAAAGCAGGAGCCAAGCGCCACCCCTATCGCAGCCCTGGTAATGTGCAAGTGCCTGAAAGCCTTCATGGAAAAGACCGGAAACCGCAGGGGTTTCAAGCCTGCCGGCGGAGTTTCTTCTTCAGAAGACGCCATCCTTTACCTGAGCATCGTTGAACATGAAATGGGAAGGGAGCAACTTACTCCGCGATATTTCAGGATAGGAGCCAGCAGCCTTGCCAACAAGGTGCTTACGAGCCTTGAAGGAACCCCGGTAAAATTCTATTAGGATTAATACCTTACTTTGAAATCATCTCATCCGCAACGGCTCCAATCAGCTTGTTGCGGAATTTTTCTGCCCTTGAAGCATCTATGCAGTACTCCCAGTACATTGCCCCCAGAAGGCGATGATCCTTGGCAAAGCGGCACTTGGCACGAATGGACCGCTCGTTCTCAAAGCCATATACAAAATTACCCTCGGCATCAGCGATATAAGGAACCTGGGCAGTCTCATCCCATACTTCCTGATACCCCTCTCCAGGATTCCCCGTTTCCCAGAATTCCTTCTGCAAAGGATACTCAACTCCACCACCGCTCTTTCCGTAAAAAGGCATTCCCAGAACCAGTTTACCAGGGTCAATACCTGCCGCAACATGCATTATCACAGCTTCTTCCGTAGTGCATTGCCCGGCAACTCTGCTCTCCAGAGGGCTCTCATCCCCCGCCAATCTCAAGGCAAACTGCCTGAAGTAATCAGCATTGAGAACCACAGGAGTCTTGTACATCTGGTCGTACTGCTGGGAAACTGCGGAGTCAAGTGGATAGCCGTTCAGTCCCAAACCGTTTTTCATGTCCGCTATGAGGCTGTCTGCAATAAGCTCTTTCTCAAACCTCTTCAGGGGAGAGTGGTGGAAAGGAGCTACGGCCATGTCGTAACTCATTATGTTGTAGAAGTCTATGTAAGGGTCTACAGCCTTGAAATCTATGAACCTTGCGGTAGAAATCGTAGCAATGGTAAGCAGCTTGTCTTCTCCCAAAGTCTCCCTCAGTTCCTTTACCAGAAGAGTAAAGTTATCTATGTCCGTAGGAGCCGATGAGATGCCGGCCACTCCGCTTGAAGGATACTCCCAGTCCAGGTCTATTCCGTCTATGCGGTATTCTTCAACGATTCTTTTGCATGAAGAGACAAATCCGTGCCGGAAAGAGGTATCGGTGACCATCTCGCTGAACCTTCCGCTGCCCCAGCCGCCTATGGAAAGCTGCATGAACACTTTCCTTCCGGCCTTCTTGTTATACTCGTTCTTCAGCTCTGCGATTTCTCTGAACCTTGGAGGATTCTCTATGTCAATGCCTGAAAATGTGGAATCTATCCTACCAAAAGCATAATCAATGTGGGTTACTTTGTCAAAATCCGGAACAGGCTTACCCTCACCGCCGCTCACATAAGCCACCACAACATATCCATCCGGACCAGGATCAGATTGGCATTCACAAGATGAAATGCAGCTAAAAGCACACGATACTGTTATGGCAAGCAGTGAGGTTTTAAAAAATCTCAACATAAAATGATTTACAGAGGGATTTGTGCTTACAGACAAAAATGGATTAGTGATTAATCTTCGCCATAAGGATTAGCATAGAAGCTTACCTTACCGGTTGGAAACTTCCAGTACCCGGCGATACACTCTTTAGTGCAAGCCCTATCCTGAGCATCCATCGCATCTTTGGCAAATGTCACGCTCTTAGTAGAGCCGACCAGTTCATTGTAATAATAAACTGCTGTCGTAGATCCGGAAGTGTAAGTTTGCTTTTCTGCGTGCTGTCTGATTTTCCCAAGATCAGTTTCGGGAGTAACATATACAAAGACCCTGAAATTAAAGTCATTCTTGTAGTATGCTACCTGTTCGTAATTACCACCAGAGCAGGACAACAGAATAAAGGCAAAACATGCAAGTAAAAGTAACCTTTTCATAACTAATATTTTTTAATGGTTTTCCATTAGTCCAAACAAAACAGCATCCAAGCGTACTATCTCAGTTCAGCGTTGAATCTTTCCTTGAAGATTTTCAGAAGTTTTTCCATAATAGCATCTACAGCCTTGTCTGTCAAGGTCTTGTCAGGATCCTGGAGATAGAAGCTGATGGCGTACTGCTTCTTGCCTTGAGGAATCTTGTCTCCGGTGTACACATCAAAGAGGATGATGTTCTTGAGAAGCTTCTTCTCTGCCTGGTAGGCTGCATTCCTCAAGTCTGCGAATGACACCTGGTAGTCCAGAAGCAGGGCAAGGTCGCGCTTGACTTCAGGGAACCTAGGAAGTTCAGCAAACTTTACTGAGTTCTTCTTGACCTTGTTAAGAAGGACATCCCAGCTGAACTCTGCGGCATAGACTTTCTGCTTGATGCCGAACTTCTTCAGAAGACGGTCCTTGACGGCACCCAAGGTCACTATTTCCTTGCCGCTGGCCTTAAGCTTGTATGTCAGGCCCTCGGAGAAAATATCGGAAGGAGCTCCTTCGTAGTCAAGGTCCTTGATGTCAATGGCAAACTTATTGAGGATGAGTTCCACATATCCCTTCAGTGAGAAGTAATCTCCGCTCACCGTCTTGTTCCTCCAGCCCTTGAGACCGTCTCCGGTTACGAACATAGAAAGTTTAGGACGCTCGGTGTAGGCCTTCAGGGTGCTTCTTTCCTCCTGAGGCTTAACATAGTCTTTGTTGAACGAGTAGACGTTTCCGAACTCGTAAAGCTTGAGCTGGGTTTCCTGGCGGTTGATGTTGTAGGCAACTACTTCCAGACCGTTCAGAATCAATGTCTGACGCATGCAGTTCAGGTCAGAGGAGAGCGGATTGCAAATCATCACGAGCTTGTCCTGAGGATAAGTCTTCAAGTCCTCGTAATAAGCACTCTTTGTAAGTGAGTTGTTCATCATCTCCATGAAACCGTTGGCCGTAAGGGTCTCGCAAGCCGTCTTGCGTATCTTCTCAGGATCCGGATGAGGAGCAATGTTAACAGAGCACTTCATGCTGCCTGGCAGAGGAACGTTGTTATAGCCGTAGATACGGAGCACGTCTTCAACGACATCACACTCGCGATAGACATCCACCCTGTAGGTAGGAACCTTCACGGTACATCCTGTCGGGGTCTCACTCACAAACTCCATTTCAAGATATTCAAGTATCTGACGGATTTTCTCTGCCCCTATCCTGCAACCCATTAGAGATTCCATGCGGGCATAGTCAAGTTCTACGACTTTCTTCTCTATTGGCTTGGAAACCACATCTTTCACAGGACCGCATATTTCACCGCCCGCCAGTTCCAAAACCAGCATGGCAGCTCTTCTGAGAGCATAAGGAACCATGTTCGGGTCGCAGCCCCTCTCAAAGCGGAAGCTGGCCTCCGTCTTAAGGGTATGCCTCTTGGAAGTCTTCCTGACAAGGACCGGATTGAAGTATGCACTCTCAAGGAAAACTGAAGTTGTAGTTTCCTTGACGCCGCTGTCAAGACCTCCGAACACGCCGGCTATGCACATCGGAGACTCCGCATTGCAAATCATAAGGTCCTCTCCACTGAGCTTGCGCTCAACCCCGTCAAGGGTGGTGAAAGGAGTTCCCTCAGGGCAGAAATCAACCACTATCTTGTTGCCCTTGATCTTCTCAACGTCAAATGCGTGAAGAGGATTGCCGGTTTCTATGAGGATGTAGTTGGTAATGTCAACTATGTTGTTGATTGGACGGAAACCTACGCTCAGCAGCTTCTTCTTCATCCAGTCTGGAGATTCCTTGACGGTTATTCCCTTGATGGTAAGGCCGCTGTATCTTGGAGCTCCATCGGGCTGCTTAACCTCTATATCCACAGAACCGTTATCTGTTTCCGGAGCCTTGAAATCCGATACCGAAGGAAGGGTCAGTTCTCCTCCCTTGTTGTTGAGCCTGAGCCAAGCACTAAGGTCTCTTGCAACTCCTATGAACGAAGCCGCATCTATGCGGTTAGGAGTAAGGCCGATGGTGTATACGGTGTCTGTCTTGAAGCCGAAATAGTCCCTGGCCTTCATACCCACCGGAGTATCTTCCGGAAGAACCATGATGCCGGCGTGGTCGTTGCCAATTCCGA
>CACZFO010000041.1 GCA_902780455.1 uncultured Bacteroidia bacterium
TGTCCGCACCCGTGTATTCCAGTCCGAACCTCTCAGGAAGGTTGTAATCCACCTGGATGGTTCCCAGCTGCCACTGCCTTCCGATGGCATCCTTTACCATGAAGTCGAGCTTAGGACCGTAGAAAGCGGCCTCGCCGTACTCCACCTTGGTCTTGAGGCCCTTTTCGGCTGCAGACTCTATGATGGCCTGTTCGGCTTTCTCCCAGTTCTCCTCGCTTCCGATATACTTGCTGCGGTCTACTTTGTCGCGGAGCGAAACCTGAGCGGTGTACTGGTCAAACTTCAAGGTCTTGAAGATGTAGAGCACTATGTCTATCACCTTGCAAAATTCTTCCTTGAGCTGGTCCGGCCTTACGAAAAGGTGGGCGTCGTCCTGGGTGAAGCCGCGAACTCTGGTAAGTCCGTGGAGCTCTCCGCTCTGCTCGTAGCGGTAAACAGTTCCGAACTCGGCAAACCTCAGAGGAAGATCCTTGTAGGAACGAGGCTTGGTCTTGTAAATCTCGCAGTGATGAGGACAGTTCATAGGCTTGAGCAGGAACTCCTCGCCTTCCTGCGGAGTGGTTATTGGACGGAATGAGTCCTTGCCGTATTTTGCCCAGTGGCCGCTGGTAACGTAAAGTTCCTTCTGGCCGATATGAGGGGTGATTACAGGCAGGTAGCCGTAATCGCTCTGAACCTTTCTCAGGAAGTTCTCCAGCCTGGTCCTCAGGGCAGCACCCCTTGGAAGCCAAAGAGGAAGGCCTGCTCCAACCTTCTGGCTGAATGCGAACAGTTCGAGGTCCTTGCCCAGCTTGCGGTGGTCTCTCTTCTTGGCCTCTTCCAGCACCTTCAGGTACTCGTCAAGCATGCTCTTCTTAGGGAAGGTTATACCGTAGATACGTGTGAGCTGCTTGCGCTTCTCGTCTCCCCTCCAGTAAGCGCCGGCTATCGAGGTGAGCTTGATGGCCTTGATTATGGATGTAGACATGATGTGAGGGCCGCGGCAAAGGTCGGTGAAGTTACCGTTGGTATAGAATGAAATCGTACCGTCCTTAAGTTCACCGATGAGCTCGGTCTTGTACTCGTCGCCTTTCTTGCCGAAATATTCAAGGGCCTCGTCCTTAGGGATTTCCCTACGTACAAAGTCTTCTGAGGAACGTGCAAGTTCCATCATCTTGTCCTCAACTTTCTTCAGGTCTGCTTCTGTGAGAGTCTTGTCTCCAAGGTCCACGTCATAGTAGAATCCGTTCTCTATGGCCGGACCTATTCCGAACTTTATGCCCGGATATATGGCCTCCAGAGCCTCTGCCATAAGGTGTGAAGATGAGTGCCAGAAAGCTTTCTTTCCTTCATCATCCTCCCACTTGTGCAAGCGGATGGTAGCATCTTCTTGAATTGGGAATCTCAGGTCCTGGACCTGGTCGTTTACAGAGACAGACAACACCTCTGCGGCAAGTCTCGGACTGATGCTCTGGGCAATCTGATAACCCGAAATGCCTTTTTCAAATTCACGTACACTTCCGTCTGGAAATGTAATCTTTATCATACTCATAGTGCTGATTATTAGTTAAACTTTACAAGTGCAATACCTAGCACTTGGCTTCAAATAGCCTGCGAATTTACAAATTTTAATATCTTTACGGCACAAAACACTGATAAAAATATGGAAGAGTTCCAGAATCCACAGACAGAACCTCAGAACGCAGAGCCTGTAAACAAACTGAACAGCGCAGCCGTAAACGGACTGAAACTGGCCGTTATCAGCATCGTGATATCACTGATAGCCTCTTTCCTGCCACAGAGCGGAACCGGTTTCATACTCAGTTTTATAATCAGCCTGATCAAGCTTGGAGCCACAGTAACCTTCCTTTGGTGGGCCATGAAGACATTCTCCACCCAGAATGCAGCCGTAGAAGGCTTCACAACCTATGGAAAGGTTTTCTCCTACGGACTCCTTACCTCACTATTCTCCGGAATAGTGCTTGCAGCATACAACTTCATCTACATGAAGTGGATAGCACCGGAGACCACGGAATCTTTGAAGGAGACAACCATGGCCCAGCTGGAGCAGATAAACGGAATAGACACAAGTTTCATTGAAATGTACATGAACAATCTGGAAGTCTGGTCCGCAGTGGGCGCCCTGATTTCAGCCATGTTCTACGGACTGATTTTCTCCGCAATCCTGGCAAGCAGCACCAAAATCAACCCGAATCCGATGCACTGGCAGAACAACCAATAGAACACCGATATGGATATTTCAGTTGTCATCTCGATATTCAACGAAAAGGAATCTCTCAGGGAACTGGTTTCCGGGATAAGGGAAAACCTTGATGCGGCCGCCCTCACCTATGAGATCATCATGGTCAGCGACGGAAGTACGGACGGAAGCTGGGAGGAAATCCAGGCCCTTGCCGGTGAGCAGGCTGGCGGCCAGATCCACGGCATCTGCTTCAGGCGCAACTATGGCAAAAGCGCGGCCCTCTACTGCGGTTTCGAAGCCGCACAGGGAGACGTTGTCATAACCATGGATGCAGACCTTCAGGACGACCCTAAGGAACTCCCTGAGCTCTACCGCATGGTTAAGGAAGATGGATATGACCTTGTAAGCGGCTGGAAGAAAAAGAGATACGACAACAAACTTACCAAGAATCTTCCTTCCAAGATATACAATGCCACTGCAAGATGGGTGACCGGCACACATCTTCACGACATGAACTGCGGCCTGAAGGCTTACCGCAAGGAAGTTGTAAAGAACATAGAGGTGTACGGGGAGATGCACCGCTACATCCCTTTCCTTGCCAAGGAAGCCGGATTCACCAAAATCGGTGAGAAGGAGGTCACTCACCACAAGCGCAAGTTCGGAAAGAGCAAGTTTGGCATGAACCGTTTCGTAAACGGTTACCTGGACCTTATGAGCCTTTGGTTCCTGCAGAAATTCGGAAAGAAGCCGATGCACCTTTTCGGAGTCTGGGGAACGCTGATGTTCATGGTTGGAGGCATAATAGCCTTATGGATAATTATAAGGAAACTTGTGCTCCAGTCCATGATTGCAAGGCAGATAGCAGCCCAGGGCTTCACGGACATAAAGCTTAGGGCCGTTACAGACCAGCCGCTGTTCTATCTTGCCCTTGTTGCAATAATACTGGGCGTCATGCTCTTCCTTACAGGGTTCATAGCCGAGCTCATCAGCCGCAACTCCACCCAGAGGAACACCTACAAGATCAAGGACCGCTTCTGATACTCCCTCAATGCCGTTATAGCCTGTGCTGCAACTATGCACACGGTGCAGTAGACAAGGGCCAGCAGGGCAGCTGCCAGCAGATTCATCTCAAAGCCGGGAAACAACCTCCTGGCGACCGATTCAGCATAATAGTCCAGATTGGTCAGGAAAGAGTGCCCTATGTAAATCCATAGGGTGTACTTCCCGTATTTTGAAAAGTATCCCCTGCTGTTCTCCCTGGAGAGCCTTAATATGGAAAAGCATAGCAGGAAACCGAGCAGTGTCTGCAGTAACCTGACCAAAAAGTCATTCCATGCTGCATAATGGAACTTGGGCTGATAGCTCCACGGAATCTTCCAAGCCGTGTACAGTCCTGCAGCCAACAGGACAAGTGCCGCCCAAACCGGAAAAACCTCCAGCTTTTCCAACAGGTTCCTTCTTCTGGCAACAACTCCGGCGGCAAAGAACGGAAAAAAGGCAAATGTCCTCTGGAAAGAGAATTCACGGTCCATCGGAACCAGACCAGAAGCCAGTGCCAGGGCAAATGACAGTATAAGAAGATGCACATCTGAAAGTTTCCTCAGCGGGCTCCATGCCAGCAACCTCCAGAAAATCAGTGAAACCATGTACCATAGTATCGGCTGCGGAGTAGTCAGCAGCTGCCAGTTGAGTAAGGGCGTGGACGAAGACTTTTGGGCAGCAATACCCAGCAAGACGTGTGCAGCCTGGGCACAGGCATATATCAGGACAGTCTTGATGAACCACTTTCTCCGCTTCTCTTTTGGAGGGCCGGACGAAGTCAGGTATCCTGAAAGGAAAACGAATACAGGCATGTGAAAGGAATATATGACTTTCCTTATCAGGGGATCATAGCCGCCTGTGTGCCCCAGAACCACCAGGAAAACCATCACAGCCTTGAGGGCATCTATGCTCGAATCTCTTTTCAACGGCTGCAAAAATATTCCGTGGCAACAAGCCGGACATGCCAAAACGTACAATCTTTGTGTACGATCGTAGATTTTTATTTTTCTGCAATCGTAATCGGTGAACAACTATGAAAACAGATTGCTAAATTTGGTCTCGAATTACTTTTGTTAACGTTGAAATGAAAATAAAGCGCATCTCTCTGATTGTAATGGCAACTCTTGCCATGATATCCTGCAACAAGGTCAAGGACGGAGACTATACTCTCCACATCCTGACTACCAACGATGTACATGGAAGCTGGTTCGATTCCACCTATACCGACGGGAACCAGAAGAAGTCCCTTTTTGCCATCAGCAGCATAGTAAACCGCTTCAGGGACAGCGTTGGTGAAAACAATGTCATACTCATCGATGCCGGAGACTGCCTGCAGGGAGACAATGCGCCCTACTACTTCAATTACGTTGATACTGCGGAGCCGCACCTGTTCCCAAGACTCATGGAGTACATGAAATACGATGCCGTGGCCGTAGGCAATCACGACATAGAAACCGGACATGACGTATTCGACAGGGTTGCCGCCCAGCTGGAGGAAAAGGGTATTCCTTTCCTTGCCGGCAACGCCATCAAGGACAGCTGCCCGGTTTCAGAAGAGGAGGGCAAAACTTCAGGATACGGTTTTGAGGACAGATACTTTCCAACTTACAAGATCGTTGAGAAAGGCGGGTTGAAGGTTGCCATCCTCGGCTATTCCAACCCCAACATGAAAGCCTGGCTGGATGAAAGCGTATTCAGCGGCATGCATTTCGTTTCTCTGATACCACTTGTGCAGCAGGACGTAGACAAGGTCATCAGCAAGGAAAAACCTCAGGTTGTGATTGTAGCCATCCACTCCGGAACCGGTGAAGGCAAGGCCGACAATTATGAAAGCCAGGGGCTTGACCTTCTCAAAAGCCTCAGGGACGTAGACTTTGTGGTCTGCTCTCACGACCACAGGCCTTATGTTTCCGAGAACGACAGCATCTGCCTTATAAACTCCGGAAGCCATTCCAAGAACCTGGGCCACGGGCAGATCAGCATCAAGGTTAAGAACGGCAAAGTGGTGGAGAAGAAACTGAAGGCTGAAAACATCGAGTCTGACCTCACCGACATTGACACTGCCATGAGGAACAAGTTCCGCCCTGAATTCCTGAAAGTAAGGGAGTTCACCCTCACGGAGGTAGGCACCCTCGACAAGGATATGGCAACCCGCGACTCCTACCGAGGAATGAGTTTCTACATGAACCTCATCCATACCGTGGGGCTTGCAACTTCCGGAGCCGACATTTCCATAGCTGCTCCTCTGACATACAACAGGACTATCGAGGCGGGAAGCCTGGTATATAACGATTTGTTCACCATATATCCGTTTGAGAACCAGATGTTCGTAATCACGATGACCGGTCGTGAAATCAGGGATTACCTGGAGGCCTCCTATGACAGATGGATTACGGCAGACTCCACCGGCCATCTGCTCAGGATCCAACCAAGGGAGGATCCACGCAACAACCAGGAAGTCTGGTCTTTTGTCAACCGTTCCTACAACTTTGACTCTGCTGCAGGTATCTACTATTCCGTAGACATTACCATGCCGAAGGGAGAGAGGGTGAAAATCCTGTCCATGGCAGACGGAACCGCCTTTGACATGGACAAAACCTACAAGGTTGCAATGACATCCTACCGTGCAAGCGGAGGAGGCGGACTGCTGGATGAAACCGGCATAGAAACCGACAAGATAGATGAGCGCATCACAGCCAAATTCCCTGAATACAGAGACGTCATCTACAGGTATCTCCAGAAGCACAAGGCAATCAAGGCAGCGGAGGTATCAGACCGCAACGTAATCGGTGGATGGGAATTCGTGCCAAGGATCAAGGCCAAGAAACTCCTTGACCAGGACATGAGACTTCTTTTTGGTGAGGAGTAGCGGACTTGAACCGCTGACCTCTTGCCTGTCAAGCAAGCGCTCTAAACCAACTGAGCTAACCCCTCTGAAAAACTACAATGCCTCAGCGGCATCGCGAATGGCCTCACTCATCGTAGGATGAGGGAATACGGTGTTCTTTACCTGCTCTGCAGTTGCTCCAAGATCCAGAGCCAGCACCATTCCTCCGATGATTTCGGTTACATCGGCTCCAATCAGATGCACTCCCAGGAGCTTGTCTGTATCGGCATCGCTGATGAGTTTTACAAATCCGTCTGTCTTTCCGGCTGCCGTAGCCTTGCCGGAAGCTGTGAACATGAACTTTCCAACCTTGTAGTTGATGCCCATCTCCTTGGCCTTGCGCTCACTCATGCCGCAGGAAGCAATCTGAGGTGTAGTATATGTTGCACCCGGAATATGCTCGTAATTGACAGGATGGAACTTTACAGGCTTTCCTGAAGCATCTGTCTTGCCTTCATCCTCAGCGATGTGCTCGATGCAGGCGACAGCCTCTGCAGAAGCCATGTGTGCCAATGCCGGTGTAGGTATCACATCGCCTATTGCATAGATGTCTGCAACGCCGGTATGATAGAAATTGTTTACGCTTATCTTTCCGCGGTCGGTTGCTATGCCAACGTTCTCCAGTCCCAGGTCGTCCGTATTAGGAGCCACACCCACGGCGCAGAGTACTCTCTCAACCTTTATCTTCTCCTCTCCCTTCTTGCTCTCAACGGTAACAGTCACGTTCTCAGGATCCGGAGTACCGTCTTCCAGTTTGGCATCCTTGTCAATCTCAATTCCGCATACCTTGGTGCTTACCATCACTTTCATACCCTCCTTGCGGAATGAACGGCTGAGCTGGGCTGAAACATCGTCGTCCTCGAGAGGAACTATCCTGTCAAGGAATTCTATGAGATGCACCTCGCAGCCCATTGCCAGATAGAAATCAGCAAGTTCGCTTCCTATTGCACCTGAACCTATTACGGCAAGGGATTTTGGAAGTGACTTGGGAACCAGCGCATGACGGTATGAAATGACTTTTTCGCCGTCAAAAGGTGCAAACGGAAGAGCCTTAGGATGAGCTCCGGTTGCTATGATTATGTATTTTCCTTCCAGGGTGCACTTTCCTTCAGGGCCGTCAACCGCTACGGTGTGTTCGCCTGTAATGGTGGCCTTGCCGTCAACCACGGTTATCTTGTTCTTCTTGAAGAGGAACTCTACACCTTTTCTCATCTTGTCAGCCACTCCCCTCTCCCTTTCAACGATCTTTGCAACATCTGCCTTGAGATCCTTTGTACGTTCTGGATCGGCGATGTTGTCCCCGTCAAAGGAGATGCCGTAAGATGCCAGGTGCTTGAAAGCCTGGAACGTCTCGGCAGACTTCAGGAGCGCCTTGGTTGGAATGCATCCCCAGTTGAGGCATATTCCGCCAATCTCGGCCTTTTCAACAACGGCAACGTTGAAGCCATATTGGGCAGCCCTTACGGCGGCAACATATCCGCCCGGGCCTGAACCTATAACTATAATATCGTATTGCATCGCGATAAATATCTGAATGTTAAATAATATTCAAACTCAAGGACACACTAGACCAGCCCCTTTCCGTGGCAGTTCTTGAACTTCTTGCCGCTTCCGCAAGGACAAGGGTCGTTCCTGCCGACCTTCTTCTCCACGTGCACAGGCTGGTTGCTTCTTTCCTGCCTTCCTGCCTGGGCGGCAGCTTCTGCCGAACCGTCATCCCTGCGCATGCTCATGCGGCTCATGTCGGTCTTGCGGCGCTGGGCCTCCTGGCGGAGCTGTGCGTCATTGTCCTCCCTGAGAGCCACCTGGGCCCTAACAAGGAACGATATGACATCGCGGCTGATGTTCTCAATAACTCCGGAGAAGAGGTTGTAACCTTCGAACTTGTAGATTACCAGCGGATCCTTCTGCTCGTAAGTTGCATTCTGGACAGACTGTTTCAGGTCATCCATGTCTCTAAGATGCTGCTTCCAGTGCTCGTCTATCTTGATGAGCGTAACACTGCGAACCAACGCCTTCTGGATTTCCTTTCCCTTGGTATCTATGGCCTTCTTCATGTTCACTATGAGCTGAAGAACCTTCTGTCCGTCTGTAATTGGAATTGCAACATTCTGATATGCAGCAGACTGAGTCTCAAAAATCCTCTCAACTATAGGGAAGGTCTTGGTAACCAGGGTCTCTCCCCTCCTCTCTATGATCTCGGAAATGGCCTCTTCAAGAAGGTCGCTCATCTGGTTCTTGGTACTGTTGCGGAAGAACTGCTCGTCAAAGTCAGGATCTATGGAAACCTGCTTCATCATCTCCAGCTTGAAGCCTTCAAAGTCGTATTCATCCTTACGTGAAGCCAAAGCCTCGGCAAAGTCTGCAATCATGTTCTGAAGGTCCACGTCCATCCTCTCACCGTTGAGGGCATTGTTCCTTCTGGAGTAGATTACGGTTCTCTGGGTATTCATCACGTCATCGTACTCAAGAAGCCTCTTCCTGATTCCGAAGTTGTTCTCCTCCACCTTCTTCTGGGCTCTTTCAACTGAAGAAGAAAGCCATCTGTGCTGCAGCACCTCCCCGTCTTTCATACCCATGCGGTCTACCAGCTTGGCAATCCTGTCCGCTCCAAAGAGCCTCATCAGGTTGTCTTCAAGGGAAACGTAGAATTCTGAAGAACCCGGGTCACCCTGTCTTCCGGCACGTCCCCTGAGCTGGCGGTCAACACGGCGGCTGTCGTGTCTCTCGGTACCTATGATGGCAAGTCCTCCTGCCTCAACCACTCCCGGGCCCAACTTGATGTCGGTTCCTCGTCCTGCCATGTTGGTGGCAATCGTAACGGTTCCCGCCTGTCCTGCCTGGGCCACGATCTCAGCCTCTTTTGCATGAAGTTTCGCATTCAGTACGCTATGTGGTATTCTTCTGAGGGTAAGAGATTTGCTGAGCATCTCAGAAATTTCCACAGAAGTTGTACCAACAAGTACAGGCCTGCCCTGATTGCGCAGTTCAGTTATCCTGTCTATCACGGCGTTGAACTTGTCCTTCCTGGTCTTGTAGATAAGGTCGTCCGCATCAACCCTTATAACAGGTTTGTTGGTAGGGATGGTAACCACATCCAACTTATAGATGGACCAGAACTCGCCTGCCTCGGTAGAAGCAGTACCTGTCATTCCGGCCAGCTTGTGATACATCCTGAAGTAGTTCTGAAGGGTAATTGTTGCAAAGGTCTGGGTTGCAGCCTCCACCTTCACGTTCTCCTTTGCCTCCACAGCCTGGTGCAGACCGTCCGACCAGCGCCTTCCCTCCATGATACGTCCCGTCTGCTCATCCACGATCTTGATCTTGTTGTCCATGATAACATAGTCCACGTCCTTTTCAAACATGGTATATGCCTTAAGGAGCTGCGTAACGGTATGAACCCTTTCAGCCTTGATAGCGTAATCGGCTATGAGCTGGTCCTTTGCAGCCTGCTTTTCCTCGGCAGAGATGTTCTGCTTGTCAATCTCGGCCACTTCGGTTCCAACATCGGGGAGCACAAAGAACTTAGGATCGCTGACAAGCGATGCTATGTATTCGTTTCCCTTATCGGTCATCTCAACGGACTTGTCCTGCTCGTCTATGATGAAATAGAGAGGATCTGTAACCACATGCATTTCCTTGCTCTGGTTCTGCATGTAGAAGTTGTTTGTACTCTGGAGCAGCTGCTTCATGCCCTGTTCGCTGAGGAACTTGATCAGAGGATTGTACTTAGGCAGGGCCTTGTGTGCCCTGAGAAGGGCCATGCCTCCATCCTTCTCGTTACCGGCGGCAATGAGTTTCTTGGCCTCGTTCAGGTAGGCCGTAGCCTGCTGCCTCTGAAGGTTGTACAGCTTCTCGACATAAGGCCTGTATTCCTCGTACTGCTGGTCCTCTCCCTTAGGAACCGGACCGGAAATGATCAGAGGAGTACGTGCATCGTCTATGAGCACTGAGTCCACCTCATCCACGATGGCATAATGGTGCTCCCTCTGCACCAGGTCTTCAAGACCCACGGCCATGTTGTCTCTCAGGTAGTCAAATCCGAATTCGTTGTTTGTACCAAAGGTTACGTCGCACAGGTAGGCCTTCTTCCTTGCTTCGGAGTTAGGTTCATGCTTGTCTATGCAGTCTACGCTCAGACCGTGGAACTGGTAAAGAGGCCCCATCCACTCGGAGTCTCGCTTTGCCAGGTAATCGTTCACCGTTACCATGTGCACTCCAAAGCCGGCCAGGGCGTTCAGGAACACCGGAAGGGTTGCAACCAGGGTCTTTCCTTCTCCTGTTGCCATCTCGGCGATCTTGCCTTTATGCAGCACGATACCTCCTATCAGCTGGACATCATAATGCACCATGTCCCAGGTTATCCTGTTTCCTCCGGCAACCCAGTTGTTATGCCAGATGGCTGTCTCTCCGTCTATCTCAACATAATCTACCCTGGTACTCAGGTCTTTGTCAAAGTCAGTTGCCCTGACCTTTATGGTTTCATTCTCCTTGAACCTGCGCGCCGTTGATTTCATTATGGCAAAAGCCACCGGCAGCACTTCGTCCAGAACAACCTCAACCTCATCGTTTATCTTCTTCTTGAGCTTGTCATCTTCTGCTGCGAGCCTCTCTTTCTCCTTGGTTTCTATGTTTACGTCCTCCAGTTGTCTGCGCACCTCGACCCTGCGGCCAACATCGGCAGCCACCCTGTCGTGGATAATGCCCTTGATCCTCCTGGATTCCTCTCTGAGTTCATCATCGGACAGCTTGTCTACCCTATCGTATTCTTTCAGCACCTGGGCCAGGACAGGCTTGATTGCCTTCATGTCCCTCTCTTCCTTGGAACCGAAGACTTTCTTCAAAACATTTGCAAATGATCCCATAAATATTTTTTAATCTCTATTCTCTGTTTTATTAACAACCTACAAATTTAATCATTTTCTCCATATTGCAGCCACTCCCATCGTGCTGTTTAAAAGTTTTACGGATATTCGGACGGAGCACGGATGAAAATGAAAGGAGCCCGGTCTGAACCGGGCTCCTTTCTATTGCTTTAAGGTATTTTGTCCGATTATTCCTGGACAATAGCACCCATAGGGCAAACGCTTGCGCATGTACCGCAGTCGGTGCAAAGACCTGGATCGATAACATAGATGTCACCTGCTGAGATAGCACCCATAGGGCACTCACCCTGGCAAGTTCCGCATGCAGCGCAATCTGAAGTAATTTTGTGTGCCATAATTGTATTTGTTTAGTTGTTAGTTGTTCTGTGTTTTGGAACGCAAATATACAAATTCCAGTCCAAATACAAAATTCGGACTGGAATTAAATAATCTGCTAGTATCCGAAGATATCTTCTGTCCTGAGAATCACTACCTTACCATAAGCAGGAGCAATACCTGTCAGATTCAGTTCGGCTGGGTTGCCAAGGATACCGGTTACATATGAACGGTTCTTTACGCAAGCCTGCTGGTATGACACTATGTCATCAAGATTGAGGCTTGATATCTTGTCATATACCTGCTTGTCATAATCCAGGCCGACACCCTTCTCCTGAAGGCCGATGTAGTGCCAGATAACGTTTGCACCGTTGTACCTCTTGGTAGCAAGGTTCTGTACAGCGTTAGCCTTGGCTACGTCAAATGACTTCTGGTTTGCCGGCATGTCCGTCAGGATCTCGTCCATGGCATTCATGGCATCGATCATCTTGTCGTTCTGGGTATATACCCTTGCCAGATAGAAAGGAACCTCGCCCTTTCTGCCAGGAAGGCTGGTACGTGCACTTGCATGGTATGCAAGACCCTTTGCCTCACGGATGTCCTGGAATACGATTGAGCTCATGCCGGAACCAAAATAGAGGTCATAGAGGCTGACTACGGCATCATTTGCAGGATCGTACTCGGCATCGTCATAGGAGATAACCTTGTACATGTTGATCTGGTTTGCCTTGTAAGGAGCAAGGTAAACGCAAGGAGTCTTGGTAGACCAAGCCTTGAAGAGCTTGCTAGGACCGAATTCAGGCAGGTTCTCGGCCACCTTGTGCATCTGAGGAAGCTTGCTTGCCATATCCTCCTTTGAAACTGGACCATAGTAGACAACTGCATGCTTGTGCGCAAGAAGATCCTTGACGGCAGCAATCAGCTGGTCGGAAGTAAGCGCAGCAATCTGGGCCGGCTTCAGGTCTGAGGTCATAGGGTTCTGAGGACCGTAGATGGCATACATCTGGATGGCGCTCTCGTTTGCCCTCTTGTTTGTCTTTGCATTCATCTTCTCAAGGATCCAGTTCTGCTTCATCATCTCAAGCAGATTCTCATCGGCCTTAACGTTGGCCAGGAAGTTCTCCAGTAAAGCGCTGGCCTCTTCCATTGAAGATCCAAGTCCGGAAAGCGCAACGGTTACGTCGTTTGCACCGGCATTTGCGTAGAATGAGCAGGCAAGGTTGTAGAACTTGGAACTGATCTGGTCAGCTGTAAGTGAATCTGTTCCAAGAGCCTGGACATAGGAAATGGCATAAGGCAGGATGTCGATGTCATTTGAACCGTTGGTAAAGTAGTATGCCAGGTTAAACAGCTCGTTGTCATCGTTATGCTTGTAGTAGAAATCGAGGCCGTTTGACAGTTTCTCAACAGACATGTCCTTGTTAAAGTCCACGAATACAGGCTGGATAGGAGCTGCAGAGTTGACCAATGTCTCCATGTCGCGGAGGAACTGGCTTGAAGTGTCCCTGTTGGTGCGGATTGCCGTAATGGCTGGTTTCTCAAGCTTCTTCACACCAACCTGAGGACCCTGTACCTTGTTTACCTGAACATAGTTGTCGCCAAAGTGGCGGTTTGCAAAAGCAACTACATCTTCCTTGGTTATCTTGGCGATACGGTCGCCTTCGCCGATCACATAATCCCATGGCAGGTGGTTGATGAAAGCATTGTACTGCCATGAAGCAAGGGCCCTGTAGGAATCCTGTGCCTGCATCTGCTGGCGGCGGAAGTTGTTGACGATAGAGGTAAGCACGGTTGAGTCAAAGTCTCCTCTCTTTACCTTCTCAAGTTCTTCCATCACGATTGCCTTGGCCTCTTCCAGGCTCTGTCCTTCCCTTGGTTCGCACTCAAGGAAGAATACGATGTAATCGCTCAGGGTGTAGCTGTATGCTGCAGCTCCAAGAGTCTTCTGAGGACGGTTCACGTTCTGGTCGATAAGACCTGCGCCACCGCGGTTGGAAAGAACGTTGGAAAGCATGTAGAGAGTGTCTTCGGTATAGTTGATGCCTTCCCTGCCAGCCCTGTAAGCAGAAGGGAACCTCCATGCCATCTGTACGAACGGAGACTCGAGGCCGTAAACGGTCTTCTCGATATGCTCGTTGATAGGATCTTCATCCTCAAACTCAAGAAGCTTGAGGTTGTCATTCTTCTTCCAGTCACCAAAGTATTTCTTTATTGTCGCGATAACCTGGTCAGGATTGAAATCACCTGCAAGGCAGATAGCAACATTGTTAGGAACGTAGAAGTTGTCAAAGTGCTTCTGGATGTTCACGATAGAAGGGTTCTTCAGGTGCTCCTGGGTTCCGATGGTGGTCTGCTCGCCGTAAGGATGCTTGTCGAACATGGCAAACAGCAATGTATCCACAGCATTTCCGCCGTCGTTTGAAAGACCGAGGTTGCACTCCTCATAAACAGCCTCAAGTTCTGTATGGAATCCTCTGATTACCATATTCTTGAAACGGTCTGACTGAACCTTTGCCCAAGCCTCTACCTGGTTTGAAGGAATATCCTCCGTATAAACGGTCATGTCAAATGAAGTGAAGGCGTTTGAGCCCTGCGCTCCCATCTGGGCCATGATCTTGTCATACTCGTTACCGATGAAGTACTCGGATGCTGCATAGGAAATGGAATCGATCTTTGCATACTGGGCCTTCCTCTCCTCAGGATCGGTCATGGTGCGGTATTTCTCAAATTCCTCGCAAATCTGATCCAGATAAGGCTTCTCTGCCTCATAGTTGGTAGTACCATAACTCTTAGTACCCTTGAACATGATGTGCTCAAGGTAGTGAGACAGACCTGTAGTCTCGGAAGGGTCGTTCTTGCTACCTACCCTGACTGCTATGTAGGTCTGGATCCTCGGCTCCTTTGCAATAGGAGTCAGATAGACGGTAAGACCGTTGTCAAGGGTATAGATCCTGGTGTTTGTAGGATCGCCCTTGATGGTTGTGTACTCTTTCTTGCAGGAAGACATCACTGATGCCATTACCAGAACTGCAAGGCAGAATGCTGAAATTTTAGCAAATAACTTCATATAAATCAAATAGATATAGGTTTATTTAATAAACATTGGCAATTTTCAATTTGTTCTTTGCTATATAAACAAACAAATATAACAATAATATAGACACCTTCATTTTCTTTTTGCTCTGTTTCATTATTCCTTTTCTGCATCTTCCATATTTCGTGAATGATTATTAAATTTGGAAATAAAGCGAATGAAGTATGTGCCCTCCCCATTCTAAGTTCTGCTTAAAAGATATTTAAACA
>CACZFO010000042.1 GCA_902780455.1 uncultured Bacteroidia bacterium
GGAGGGAGTGGACGGACTGGATACGGCAGTGGTGGTAGCGGACGAAACGCTTCTGATCCCACTTCTCGAATTTGCCGGGGAAGATGACCTGAACATTACGATGGGCTTTCCTCTCAAGGCCACTTCTGCGGCTTCATTCTTCTTCACGCTTTTTGACCTTCACCTGCGCTCCCGCCTTTCTTCGGACCGCGTCCTTGTTCCAGGTGATCTGGTACTTTCCATCCTGGGGCATCCTTACGCCAGGGAAATGGATCCCGAGGGGGCCTCAGTGGCTACGCGGTATATTCAGGCCAACAATTACTACATGCTGGATTCCTCTGAAATCAATAAGGACCAGCCTCTGGATATCGGTTCTGAAAGCCCTCTGGGAGTTCTTCTGAAGATGATAGTCCCTTCCGTGGACATGTACTCTTCAGATGTGGATATCGATGTTGCTTCGGGAATGATTGCTCATTATCGCAGCATCGCTGAGTATCTTTTTGCTTTTCTCGATTCTTCCGAGAGGCTGTTCTTGAACAAGTTCGTAGAAATCCTGAACCGGGTGTCATCCAGCGGCATAAGGTTCTTCAAAGAGAGAAGTGTCTATTCCGTGATACGTTCTGCGGTAAGGTCCGCCACCGTTCCTTTCAGGGGAGAGCCTCTGGTCGGAACCCAGATCATGGGAGCATTGGAGACCAGAGCCCTGGATTTTGACCGCATAGTATTCCTGTCTTTCAATGAAGGAACTTATCCGGCAAGCGGAGAGAGGACAAGCAGCATTCCTTACTACCTGCGCAAAGGCTTTGACCTTCCGACCTATGAAAACGAAAACAGCATATCGGCTTACAATTTCTACCGCCTGATACAGAGGGCCTCCGAGGTTTACATGATTTATGACACGGCAAACGCGGACAGCCTCAAGTCTTTGGAAGAGAGCCGTTTTGTGAAGCAGCTCATATATGATTGTGAAACTGTGCCTGAAACTGTTTCTTATGAGTTTCCGCTCCCTTCTTCCACCAGGCCTTTTGATTCCGACCTGGTAATGCTTGATGAGGACAGGGCCGCCTTGGGAAGACTGTTCACCGATTTGAATGATGGGGAGGTACAGTACGGTTTTTCTGCCTCAACCCTGAACAGTTACCTGGACTGCCCTAGAAAGTTCTTCTTTTCCAGGATAATGGGCATGAAGGAAGAGAAGGACCTTTCCGATACCGTGGAGGCAAATACCTTCGGCAACATCTTCCATTATTGCATGGAGAAGATCTACAACAGCTTCAGGAAAAACGGAGGTCCGCTTGAGGTTGACGTTGAGCGGATGGAAGAGATCCGCAGGATGGCGGCCTCTGACGACTGGCTGGACGGGTTCATACGCCAGGCATTTGAATCGGAGATGAGAGTCAGGCGCATAGAGGGCCAGAACCTGATAATAAAAGAGAGCGTAAAGGTATACATCAGGCGGACCCTGGCAGCGGACCGGTCCAAGGCCGAGCAGCCTTATCGCCTGATAGACAATGAATACAAGATTTCCCTTGATATGGGGCCCGAGTTCGGCCACGCATACTTCAAAGGTTCCCTTGACAGGGTTGAAGAAGTCTCGGGCATTCCGAGGATATGCGATTACAAAACCGGCTCATTCCTGGATTTGGGCACCTCCGGTCTGACTTCAACCCTTGAATCAGGAGGATTCGAGTTCAATCCGGTTCCTTACTACTTCCCATACAAGGACATTCCGGACAAGGAGTTTGATGAGAGCCTGGAAAAGATGTTTTCTACAGACGCAAAGAGAAGCCATTACTACAGCATACTTTTCCAGCTGCTGGTGTATGCTTTGCTCTACAGCCGCAGAACCGGTAAGAAACCACCTTTCAGGTTGTCTGTATATCAGCTGCCTGTCCTGGACAAGTGCGGTCCGGTAACCTTCGGGATTTCCCAGGAGCAGCTTGGAAGGTTTGCCGCCAGGCTTTCTTCTCTTATGGCCCTGATCCGCAGCAAGGCACAGACTCCGGGGTCGGTAATGGAAGTTTGCCCAGACAGCAAAACTTGCCAGATGTGCGATTTCAAAAAGTATTGCAGGAGGGTTAAGGAAGATGAATGACCGTTTGTTCGTATACGACGCTTCAGCCGGCAGCGGCAAGACCTATAATCTTGCCGAACGTTTCTCCGATTATCTGATTGAAGAGCACAGGAAGGGGAGGAGTGATGCCCACCGTCGTGTGGTGGCTGTAACCTTTACGAATAAGGCTACATTCGAGATGAAGTCAGAAATCATCAAGAAGTTGTACAAGCGGTCCACTGATCCTTCCTATGAGTACCGTAAAGATGCCGGGACGGTTCTGCGTGAACTTGTCCATGACTATACCATGTTCAGGGTGAGTACCATAGACAGTTTCTTCCAGAAGGTGCTGAGGGCTTTCGCCCTGGAACTGGGAAGCAGTTCTTCTTATGATACTAGCCTTGATTCCCAAAGTGCGGTGGAGGCTGCCCTTGACAGTATTTATTCCAAGCTTGGATCTGACAAAAAGCTTCTTGGGGTGATGGAAAAGATATCTCTTTCAAGACTGGAAGATGGGAAATACTGGAATTGGAGAGACGAATTGCTGAAGATATGCAGCCATGTTCTGAGCCCTGATTACCAGAATTTCAAACCGTCGCAGGAGGAGGTGAGCCTCAGTTCTTTTACCTCCATGGTTGCCTCACGGCTCAAGGTGAAAAGACGTTTGTCAACCAGGTCATCTCCCTGGACGATTCCCTTACATCCTGCTTCAGCCAGTATGACCTTGACAGGCTGGGAATCGCCGATGCTTTCAGGAAATTCCTCAGGGGAAGGCGTATCAAGAACAAACCGTATCTTGACAGGTCGAGGAACAAGATAACCGGTCCTTATCCTGAATGGATAGACAGATGGATAAACAATCCTGAATCGCTGCTGCTGAAGAAGGGTACCCAGGCAGACCTGGACGAGGTAAGAAGGGTGGAAGAAGGGCGGATGGAGGCAATCAAGTCTTTGTATGACAAGTACTACGGAGAATACCTGACCCTTTCTGTAATAAGCCGTTACATCAGGGAGACATCCCTTCTGGATTATGTTTCCAAGGAGCTTGACGACTATCTTTCATCCCACCAGCTGACCCTTCTGAGCAACGCTCCGAAGATTCTCTCTGACCTGATAGACGGCAGCGACACTCCTTTTGTCTATGACAAGATCGGAGTTGCAACGGACCATTATCTTCTTGATGAGTTCCAGGACACCTCAGTGGAGCAGTGGAACAATTTCAAGCCCCTGATAAAGGAGAGCATTGCATCCGGAAACCAGTCGCTTCTGGTAGGTGACGTGAAGCAGAGCATCTACAGGTGGAGGGGTGGAGACTGGAGCCTGCTCAAGGATGCAGTCAAGGCTGATTTTGACCAGTATTACTACAAAAAGCCTCTGGATGTCAACCATAGGAGTCTGCAAAACATAGTGAACTTCAATAACTTGCTCTTCTCTTCAGAAGACAGGCAGAGGTGGTTTGAAAACCAGGAGTCAGCCCCTGCAGGTTTTCTTGTAAGGTGCTTCATGGAAAATCTTCTCGGAAAGACGGGGAATCCGCTCCTTTCCAAGGAAATATATGACATATACGAGAAGTCTGCCCAGCATGTGAAACCGGAATTTGCCGATATAGAGCAGAGGGGTGTGGTCCATGTCGTTTCATGCGGTGCAATGTCAAAGGGCAGCCTTATGTCCAAGACAGATTTCATCCTCTGGGATGTGGCCCGCAGGATCAGGCATCTGGTTTCTTCCGGCCTTGGTTACGGCTTAAAGGACATAGCTGTCCTCACCTCAACCGGCAAAGAGGCCGGCCTTGTGGCCAATTATCTGGTAAACAGAGGTATAAGTATAATATCCGGAGAGAGCCTCCAGCTGGAATCCAACAAGATTGTATCGGTGATCCTTGAGATCCTCAAGAAAATGGTCAATCCTGAAGACAAGGGTCTTGATGTCATGCTGAGGATTTCAGGAGTGGAATTGACCAACACTCAATACCTGTCTGAGCAGTCGGAACATTATGTTTCCTTCTCATCTGAAGTGAAGTCATGCACTTCTCTTTACCAGATATGCAAACTTGTCATAAGGACTTTCTTTAAGAACCTTGATCAGGGTGATGTTGCGTTTGTAAAGGCATTCCTGGACAGGGTTCTGGATTATTCAGCTTCAGAAGGTACGAGCATTTCCGCCTTCCTCAAATGGTGGGGCACGGCAGGAAGCAAGTTCTTCATTCCTGAGCCGTCTGGAGGCAATGCCGTGAGAATAATGACCATGCACAAGGCCAAAGGCTTGGCATTCAGGGTGGTTTTCATTCCGTTCCTGAGAGATGAGATGATTTCTTCCAAGACTTCCGACAAATGGCTCAGGACAGACAAGGTGGGTTACACCGGCCCCCTTCTCCTTCCGATGAGTTCACGTCTGGAAGGCAGCTTCTACTCAGAGGAACTTGACAAGGAGAGGATGGAGCAGAGCGTAGACAGTCTTAACCTGGCTTACGTCTCCTTTACAAGACCTCGGGAAAGGCTCTACATCTATGCAAAGAACCTTCCGGCCAAGGATGGCAAACTTTCTACCATTTCATCGGCATTGAATCTTTTTTGCAGCCAGAACTGTTCCCAGGGGCAGCTGTTCACTTCCGAGAATGAGACAATTGACTTGCAGGCAGTTAAGAAGGAAGATCCGGACATCTCCCTGTCTGAGGAAAAGGAAGCTTTCGAAATCACCGATTACTGGATAGGGCAGGACGGTGAACTTTCTTACGGCAGTCTGAAAGACAAGAAGGACGGGCAGGTTTCCCCGTGTCGCGGAAGTGATGCCGTAACCCTTCTGATGCAGGATGCATCCGGGGCCAGCCTCAAATCCGGTTATGAGGATGATGACATCTTGAAGGGTATACAGTACCATGAGCTCTTCTCCTACATAGATGAGATGGGAGATGAGGCCTCCGGCATCGGAGAGAAAGTCCGGATAGCCGTGGATAAATTCCTGAAAAAGAACCCGGGGTCTCTTCTGGGCGATAATGCAGGAGAGATAGCTGATGAGGTGCTTGAAAAGATTTCCGGGGTCAGTGTTTACGGCTGGTTCGACTCCCAAAATAGAATACTGAGCGAAAAAAGCATCGTTTCATCTGAAGGAACCTTCCGGCCTGACAGGGTCATCCTTCCGCAGGAGGGTAAAGGATGGGCTGTGGTAGTGGATTACAAGTTCGGTTCCTATGAAAAGGATTCTTCCAAGAACAAGTCTTATCACCGACAGGTCAGGAAATACATGAAACTTCTTTCCAGGATGGGCTTTGAAGATGTGAAGGGATACCTCTGGCACGTTATGGCAGGGGTTGTGGAACAGGTTGGTTTATAGCGGATTGAAGTTTATCCAAAGCGTAAACGTAAAAACTTTTCAAAAGGCCGGGTAAATTGTACCGGATGGTTTGGGAGGCCCTTGCCCTGCTGATATTTTTGCCGTCAGATTTTTATCGGCAAGGATATGAAGCAGTTTAAAAGCAGGGGCCTTTTCTGGCTTTTTCTGATGGTGGCGATCCTGGAGAGTCCGGGCGCCTTTTCACAGAATTATTCTATTTCTACAAATGCGGCTCAGCTGATGATGCTGGGTACCGTCAATGTAAGGGGCAGTATTCCCGTATCCAGGCATTGGAATGCAGACGCCGCCCTGGCGTACAATCCCTTCACATTCGGCAAGGACAACAACCGTAAGTATTTCAGGAGGCTGGAGTTTTTTGCCGGGGGCAGGTACTGGCCCTGGTTTGTCAATTCGGGGTGGTACATGTCTGCCTACGCACTCTGGGCCAAATATGCGTGGGGAGGAATCTTCACCAGAAAATCGTACGAGGGGTATGCCTATGGGGCAAAGCTGGGCGGTGGCTATGCCCTGATGATCGACAAGGGAGTAAACCTGGAATTCGGATGGGGGGCATTCATGGGAATCAATGACCGTTCGGAATACAGCTGTACCAAGTGCGGTTCGTCACTGGGCCGTAAGAAGAAGTTCATCATAGCACCTTCTGACCTTCAGCTGGGTGTTACCATTTTATTCTAGGAGGGAGGATCATGAGGTTGTTGTCTTTAGTCCTTGCGGGTATGCTGGCTCTTGGGGGATGCTCTTCTTTCTTTGTGGGAAACAAGTCTGTGGAGAATGTCAGGGTGATGGTTTCGGACAATGGGGCCGATAATGATGTCAGGAAAGTAACGGTATCAAATACCAAGAGAATCTACAAGGATTCAGATCTTGATGCATCTTCTGATGATTTGGTACTCAATGCAATAGTGGAGGACGGTGCAGGAGGGGAACTGGTCGGTTTCGGAAAGATCTCCCCGGTGACCGTTACTGCCTCGCACAAGAATATCGCCGAGAGAAACGGCAGGATCCGTCTCAGTTTTGACGTGCAGGTGCCTCCATCCATCCTGGATGATAAAAGGCAGGTAAGGATAGTGCCGCGTCTTTTCATGGAAAAAGATTCTATGATGATGGACCGTCTTTTCATTACGGGAAAGGATTATCGCGATGCCCAGGAGAAGGGGTATGAGAGATACAACAAATACTTTGCATCCATCATACCGGATTCAGTGGATTTCCTGAAGGCGTTCGGATATCTGGGCCTCCTTCAGTATTTTACGCAGAGGAATCTGGAGGACCGCATCAGAGGAGAGTTCGGGGTCACAGAACCGGAAGCCATAGAATACTATATAAGACATTATCTGGTAAGACTGAACCAACGCCGGAAGGAGAGGCTGGAGGATGTGTTCAGAAAGTGTGTAAAGGATCCGATAGACAGGCTGGGAGTAAGGCTGGACACCGTATTGAGGGATCCTTCCGGCGGATTGGTTTACCGATATGTCCAGGAACTTCCCGCCCGTAGGGGGATGCACCGCCTGAGGCTTGTATTCAACGGAAGCGTGCATAATTACGGCAGGAAACTCTTTTCTTTCTCCAGCCCCGACACGCTTGCCTACTATGTAAGTTCTCTTGTGCAACTTGCTGACACTTCGGCCATTTATCGCGAACATACGCTTGAGAGGGACGTGTCTGCATCCACTGTTTCCTACATAGAATTTGAAAAAGGTAGCTGGGAGATCGATACCCTGTTGGGCAACAACCAGGAAGAGCTGCAAAGGATCAGGACAGACCTGGATTCCCTGGCAGTAGACCCTGCTTTTGCCGCAGACTCCGTCGTAGTGGAGGCCTCATGCTCCCCAGAAGGGAGATACGAGTTCAACCGTAACCTTTCAAGAAAGAGGGCGGAATCCATAACAGAGTATTTCTCAGCGATATACAAGAAGAAAGACAGCAATGTGGAATTCCGTTACACATACGTGCCTGAGAACTGGGACCTGCTCAAGGAACTCGTCCTTTCGGATTCCCTGATTGTCAACAGGAATGAAGTATTGTCAGTCTTTGATGAAAATGACTGTGACAGAAGGGAGCATCTCCTGTCCGGATGTGTGGATTACCGTCACATTTGTTCATCGATCTATCCCAAGCTGAGGAGGATTGTTTTCCGCTTCTTCCTTCACAGGAGGATATACGATAAGGTTCTTTCCAGGATTGAGGTGGATGCCTCATACATGCAGGGGCTGGAAGCTCTTCAGGAGAGGGATTTCAAGAAAGCGCTCAATCTTCTCAGGCCTTACTCGGACCTGAATACGGCAATAGCCTGTCTGTGCCTGGATTATAATTCAGCTGCCCTTAACATCCTGTCCAGACAGAAGGATTCTCCAACCGTCAGGTATTTGAAGGCCCTGTGCTACATCAGGCTGGGTAACAGGGCAAAAGCTTCGCAGTATTTCACTTCTGCAGTATCTGAAGACGGCAGGCTCAGATTCCGGGCTGCGCTGGATCCTGAAATGGAATGTCTGCTTGATGAAACCGAATAATCGTTTAACCCAAATAAATAAAGCTTATGATCAAAAAAATTATTTGTGCGTCGATGATTGCACTTTCCTTTGCCTCATGCAGCAAGGAAGAAGGAACATTGAAGGAAGTTCCGAAAGAAACCAAGACGATCAGATTGGACGTCAGTCCTTTTGAGGTTGTAACCAAGAGCGGGGGACTTGCAGACCAGAGAGACAGCATCAATTTCCTGGAGGCATTCGTATTCAGGTCAGGCGGCGTGCTGGAGTCTTACAGGAGGTACGGGGATACTGAAATGAAGACACTTGGCAGAAACAACCTGCCTCTTGAGGTAACTCCTGGAGAAAAGACCATTTACATGGTGGCAAATTCAAAGAACCAGGATTGGACTGGCGCAACCACTGTGGACAAATTCCTGCTTGTGGATGTTCCGCTCAAGGGCGAAAGGATTTCCTACCTTACCATGTCAACGGTATTTAAAGTGGACCCGGATACGGCCACGGTTGTAAAGGTAAGGCTCAAGAAACTTGTTGCCA
Source organism: uncultured Bacteroidia bacterium (assembly GCA_902780455.1). Taxonomy (GTDB): domain Bacteria; phylum Bacteroidota; class Bacteroidia; order Bacteroidales; family UBA932; genus Egerieousia. Next base: position 8,407 of record CACZFO010000042.1, read on the forward strand.
ACGTTGTGGTCAACAGTATCAAGACCAATTTTGCCAAGACCCCTTATTCGGGGATGAGCCTGCGTAATGCAAAGATTTACCTGACAAACGTTTCAGGAAAGAAGACCTACATGGGAGCAGAACCTCAGACTCCTTTGATTCTCAACTATAAGGGATTCAATGCCCAGGATGCTGCCAATACCTTTATTCCAAACTGTTTTTCAGAAAACGTACACAGGCCTGTAGGAGATGCCGGATACTCTGATGTCCATTCTTTCTACTGCTATGAAAACCTCCTGGCCCAGGAAACTGATTCGGATAAATTCACCCGTCTGGTACTTGAAGCTGAACTCGACGGACACAAGTATTACTATCCGATAGACATCAACCAACCTGGATATGGATGGACGGCTCCTCTGGGAGAAAAAGGTATCAAGCGCGGAACCATCTATACCTACGATATCGTGATAACCGGCCCTGGTTCTGATGATCCTGAGAGCAAGATAACCCGCAAGACCATCATCCTTGATGCGGAGGCGGAGGGTTTTGAGGACGGACCTGCATTTACAGCCACTTTCTGATGAAAAAGACTTTGCTGGTTATAGCGGCGGCGATAGCCCTGTTCTTCCCAAGTTGCGAGATTTGGGAAGACAGGCATCTCTGCCCGTCAATCCTGGCTGTAGACTGCTCCCTTCTGGAAGGCAAGGCTCTCTGGGCTGACATCTGGATCTTTTCTTCAGAGGGAAATCTTGTACACAAAACAAGGGTAACCGAACATGACTTCTATCGCCCGGTTGAGTTTGAGGTTGAAAAGGGGGAATACAGATGCTGTGTATGGGCAAATATAGGCCAGTCAACTGTTGCAACTGACCAGAACAGCCGTAACTCAATACTTTACAAGAAGCCGGGAGTAAATGCAGACCAGCTGTATTCCTTTTCAACGGTCAAGGTCTGCCAGCAGGAGAGGGAGGTTGTTGCCGTCAAACCCAGGAAAATGTTCATAGACATTTACGTTACGGTCAAAGGACTCTTTGCGGGTGAGAGCGCATCACTGGACCTGGAATCGGATTTCGGAGGGTATGCTCTTGATGGAAAGGCGGTAAGGCAGAAAGTGACCATCAGCTCCACCACAGAAGGCAAGTTGTTGATGAGGATGCTGCGTCCTGAACTTCCTGAAGGGGTCGGCATCGATGTCGTTTTCAGTTTCAAGAACGGAGAAACGCTTGAATCTCATTTTGACCTTGGAGGGTATCTGGAAAGCAGCGGTTACGACCTTTCTTCAGACGATTTGAAAGACATCATGCTCACCATAGATGTTTCCAGGCTTAAAGCCGGCATAACGTCTGATCCGTTTGAAAAGATGCCTCCGGTAGTGGTCCGTTTCTGATTTGCTTCATTTTTGCCTACATTTGTACAGCAAAACGGGAAGCATACATGAAACGCGTTTATGATTTCTTGTTCCACCTTTCCAGGAACAACAACAAACCTTGGTTTGATGCCCACAAGGCCCAGTATCTTGAGGCAAAACAGGTTTTTGACACCTTTACCTCCGATCTGATAGATGAGATTTCAAAGTGGGACGGTTACCTGGCTTCAAACAAGCCAAGTGTAAAGGACAGCACATACAGGATCTATCGCGACATGCGTTTCTCCAGGGACAAGAGCCCATATAAAAGCCGCATGGGAGCCTTTGTGGTTCCGGGAGGCAAGAAGGCTCCTTACTGCGGATACTATTTCCATCTTGAGCCTCCCCAGAAGAATGGTTTGCTCGGAGGGTGTATCTTGTACGTTGGAATCTATCAGCCTGATCCAAAAATCATAGCAAGTTTCAGGGATGAGGTTTCAGTTAACGGTGACGCTTTCCTGAAGACAGTCAGGAAGGCCAAAGGTTTTGACCTCTATCAGGACAATATGTACAGGAGAGTTCCGGCCGGATTTGAGAATGTGGAGAATCCGCAGTTGAGGAAGATCCTCATGCTCAAGGATGTCAATCTTACCAAGGTTCTGGACAAGGACTTCCTTTTTGGGGACAATCTGGCAAAACGTGTTTCGTCAGAATTGAAGAAATGCAGGGATTTCTCCGTTTTCCTCAACCGGTGCGTGGATTATGCTTTGGAGGGTAATCTATGAAAGGCCTCAGGTTGGCATTGATCCTTGCAGGTTTACTGGTGGCAGGCATTGTTGTTTTGATTTTGCTGAACATGAAATCTGAAAACGTGCATTACACTGTGTATGTGGGAGGGTATGGCGGTTCTGCCGTCAAGTTTGACTTCAATCCCAAGACCTCCGACTACGGCATAGTGGGCGATTTCAAAGTTGAGAATCCTTCATACCTGGCTTTAAGCAAGGCCGCCGGCTTTATCTACGGAGTGAGTGAAAGCGGGCGTAATTCAGGCGTATGGGGATATTCAGACAAAGGTACGGTGCTGTCTTTGGGTAATGTCAAAGATTCCGGAGCAGATGCCTGCTTCATAAGCCTTTTCAGGGGCCATCTCTTTACGGCCAATTACGGCAAAGGGGGAATCTCTGTCTATCCTCTGGATACTGCGGGCAACATCAAGCCTCCTGTCCAGATTCTAAGTTTTACTACAGCCACATCAAAATATAAGGTTTCCAGGATCCATATGGTCAAGTTCGTAACCGGAAAGAGCAGCAAGAACGACTATCTTCTGGCAACGGATAAAGGGCTGGACCGGATATATATAATGAGGCTCGGCGATGACACGGCTTCAGTTTCATCCAACAACCTGCTGTATGGCAAGCCTGTACGCCTGTACAAGTGCGACTCTTCCTTTGTTTCCGTTCCGGAAGGCTACGGTCCCCGCCACATGGAAATATCCAAAGACGGCAAGTTTCTCTACCTGTTGTGCGAAACCAGCGGCCGACTCCTGGTCTATTCCATCCGTGAATCAGGCAACAACATAGTCCTCAAACAGTTGCAGGATACGGTCTCGGACCTTGAGAATGCCGGTGCGAGTGCAGACATCCATCTCTCTCCTGACGGCCGTTTCCTCTATACCTCCAACCGCAGGGGGAAGGATGGTATAGCTATCTTCAAGGTAGGGGAAGACGGGCTGGTAACCCGCATTGCCTATCAGGTAACCGACAGGTGGCCCAGGAGTTTTGCGATAACTCCCGACGGAGAATTCCTGTTCGTGTGCTGCCAGAAAGACAAGACGGTCCAGATTTTCCGGATAGACCAGGCCTCAGGATATCTGATCAACACTGGCAAGAAGATTTCTTTTCCGGATCTTGAACCGTCCTGCGTACTCGTCAGGAGTGTCTAAAGGGCGTTCTCCCATTTTTCGAACATACGTTTAGCGGTTTCATACTCGTTGCCGTATGTTCTTTCTCCATAGTTCTTTGGAGTTGATATCCAGTTCCATTCCCACTGTCTGAGTGAGGAATAGAACTGGTCTGCCTCTATGGCTTCTCTTCCTGAAGTTCTCGGGAGTTTTTCCTCATATTCCTTGTAGGATCTCCAGCTTCCGTCCAAAAGCTTTTCCCTGAGCATCTGGTGGAACATCTTCCATCGCGGAAGATAATAGTCTCGGATAAGGCCGCTCCACTCCCTCCAGGAATAATCGAACAGGTAGTTGGTTCCATCTTCCTTCAGGGGACCCCACTGGGTTACCAGCAAAGACTGATTGAAGTCGTAAAGCTTTGCCTCTTCCGGTGTTGTAGCCCATGTCAGGGCTTTCTGGATCTTGTCCTCAAAGCTGTATTCCCTCCTTGTTCCTACGAGGGTATCCAAGTCTGAAAGCAGTTCGTGGAACATTTTAGTCAGCCTGTCATACTCCTGCAGGTTTCCGGCATTGAACGCTTCTTCTATCTTGGCCAGTATCTTGTAGGCAAGGTTGCTCATATACTGTCTCTGGATGTCCACAGCATCAAACTTGACTCCGTCTGTGTTAGGTGCAATTCCAAGGACAATATTCATGGCAATCTTCAGCGAGTCGTTGTCATAAGGGAAGCTGAAATTGCCGCTTGGCCCAGATTTCTTGACGTGCAGTGCCGGTCTTGCAGCAATGGCCGAGCTTCTTTCCGTGCCGTCCGTTCCTCTCTTGTAGGCTGTCCTGACAAGCATGTTTATCAGGCTTTCAGTGTAGTCGGAAGTATATCCGTAGCGGCCGGCTGCATATTCATAATTCCACTCAAGAAGGTTCCTTTTTGTCTGGTACAGAGGCATGTTGAGGGCCAGGTCGTAGTAGAGCGGGTTCTGGCAGATACCTTCCATGAAGACTCCGGTTCCAACAACCTTTTCCCCTGCGTCCCTGGCCTTGATAAACTGGTTTTCCGCCAGTGCCTTGACGTCTCCGTGGAGTTTGATCCTGCCTCCGAAGTTGTGGAGGTTTCCGGAAAGGTAACTGTAGCCCCAGAACCTCTCCTGTCCATCCTTTCTAGGTGTGTAGTCCGGGTCTGCAAGGTCCAGGATGATAAGTGATTCCTTAGGAATGGCGGTGACAATCCCTTTGGTAGGGGTCCAGCCCTGCATTATCCAGTATCTGAATTTTGGGTCTGCCGCCTTGTTGAGGGCCATTATGGCATGCGCTACGTCTGCCAGGTAGGTGCTGTCGTTTGAGATAGGTTTGCTTTCGTGGAAAGGATCTGAAGCGTAGAATCCGTACAGGCCGAACAGTTTCTTCTGTTCATTGAAGAACACCTTGCCGAATTCCATGAACAGGGGATCCGTAGGGTCCAGCTGGTAGACTGAAGGGAATCCGCACCAGTCTTCCTTGGCCTCTATGACCGCATTTGGGTAACGGTCCTTGAAGGATGCAGGTACATTGCCGGCAAAACCCTGCTGTATAGGATGCATGCCCAGTTCTATCTCCCTCTGCATCACTTTCTTTCCCAGTTCTATGTGGCTGTCTATCCAGCTCTTTGGAAGTGGGCCTGCAAAACTTTCTATGTTGCCCATCCACTGCCATGCGAAATATGCCGGACCACACAGGTACTTGCGAGCTTCGAGGTCTGTATAGCCGATTTTTCGGAGAGCATTGTACCATACGCCTTCCAGACCTACAACCTGGAGCGGCATGTTCACGCCGTTCATCGCGAGGAAGTCAATGGTCCACTGCCAGTCTTCCCAGTCCCACCATGCTGCGGTGTAGCTGAAGGAGCAGTAGTTGAAGAATGAGCGGTAAGGCCCGTTGATCTTACCGTGTTCCTCCTTTGGCAGAGGCAGCGAGTGAGGCAGTTCCACACGGCTTCCGCAGAAGGAGAGGTTGACGTTGCAGTACTTCCTCAAGTACTGGTAATACGCAACGGCAAGGGATATTGTGGTGTTGCCTTCCAGATGTACCTTGCCAGAAACCGTTTCATATTTCCAATACTCCCCTTCGGTGCCGTATTCTTTGACTATCCGGAGTGAAAATTGCCTCGAATAACCGGGTGTCACTCTCTCTATCAGGGCGGCAATGGCTTTTTCTCCTTTGTCCTCCCATTTTGGGGCAGCTGCCAGGGAACCCGATACAAGCAAGGCTGCCAACAGCATGATGATTCTGAAATTCTTCATATATGTCGCGATGAAAATCTTTATTGTTGCAATGGATATATGCTGTACCTGACCATCTTGACCTCTCCTTCCTCAAAGTCTATCCTGATCTTGATCTTTGAAAAAGAACGCTGGCTGTCATCCTGTATCATTTTGGCCAGGCGGAAAATCTTCCAGCAGTCGAGAAGGTGGCGGCCCTTGCCGTCCACGACGCTCTGCTGGAAGACCGGAGTGTCTTCTCCTGCAGAAACGGTCAGAAGGGTGTACTTGGTGTCTTGCGGGTCAAACCCCTTGCTCATGTAGTTCTTCACTGCGTACTCGGCCAGGAGGTCTGTATATGGAGGTATTTTTCCTATTGATTTCATAATCAGTTCTTTCTTCTGTCGTTCTTTCTATTCTGAGCGGGCGTGTTGTCAAAGATACCCGTGTAGTTGTTGATCAGTTTTCCGGATGAATTGTACACCTTGACATTGTTCTCAAAACCGTACGGCCGTTTCTGAGATCCTTCATACAGGATACGTATCTCGTATGATACCTTATGGCCTGCCTTCTTCGCTTTTATGGCTTTCTTTTCCAGCTCCAGTATCTCCCCTCCGTTAAGGTCGCGCCTCTGAGGCACGAAGTTGATCTGCTCTGCCGGTCCGTCCAGGGCCTGAGGAATCAGGTGTCCGCAGTTGTCGCCCCTGACTCCGTCCTTGAATTTTACGGAATACCTCTGGGAGAACTGGTTACGTCCTCTCGATTTGAGCTGGAGGTCAGGACAGAATACCCTCTTGATCCTCCCGAGTCCGTCTGTATAGTAATAGATGTTGTCTACGAGGTAAGTGGCTGAGGGGAGGTGGATTGTGTTGAGAAACATGTTTACGTAAACCTCGTCTCCCTTCTTTACCCCGGCCTGCGCCACAATCCTGTTTTCGCTGAGCAGACCGCAGAACTGCCTTCGGTTGTCAAAGACAGCCAGCCATTTTCCGTATCTGGCATAAGGTGGGAGCTTTTTCAGAAGCTTCTGGCATCTTTCATACAGGAGCCTGTCTGAAGAACCGGTTATTGACTTGAGGTCAACGAAGGAGAAAGTGCTGAAGTCCACTTTGCCGTACCTGGTCTGGGTTACCTCCTTCCACCAATTGTTGAGTTTGGAAGAATTCTCCAGCCGGGTGCCCCTGAACGGAGAGAATGAAGCCAGGGCAAAAACCAGTCCGATAAAAACCAGAGAAACCTGTGATAAAGATGCTCTTTTCATATTTACAAAGATAAAAAATCGGTATTTTTGTGACAAATAAAGTAGATGTATGGAGAAACTGGACCTTTATAAACTGAGGAGAGTGTTATGGAAAAGAGGCAATTTCCTGGTCATGGGCATTGCCTTGGTTATAATGATGATTTTCTATCCTGTAGACGGCAAATTCAGGTATCATTACAAGAAGGGCGCTCCTTGGCTGTATGAAACTTTGGAGTCGCCGATTGACTTTCCCCTGCTCAAGACCGAGGCAGAACTTTCTGCAGAAAAGAGCCGGGCAGCGGAGTCAATGGTCCAGTATTTCCGCAAAGACGAGAAGGTTGCAAATTCTTCCCTTGCCGGTTTTTCTCAGAAATGTCTTGAAGACAGCATTTCGGATCCTCTGCAGAGTGTTGTTTCAGACGCACTGGCAAGAATCTACCAGAAAGGCCTGATTCCGGAAAAGGAACCAGAAGACCGCGTGGTCTTCATTCAGAGAGGGAGGAACGCCTCCCAGGAAATGGAGGCGGACCTCTACACCCCCTCAAAGGCCCTCAAGTATGTCAAATCTGAACTCAAGTATGCCTTCCCTTCACAGAACCCGGATTCCTTGGCCGCTTCTCTGGAAATAGCCAGATTTCTGGTGCCTGACCTCACTTTTGACAAGAATACCACGGAAGAGCTTCACCGCCGTTCCGTTGATTACATCTCTCCGACCAAGGGCATGATCTATGCCGGTGAGCACATTGTGTCAGAGGGTGAAACCGTAACTGCTGAAATAGCCCAGATACTGGATTCCTACAAGGCGGAATACAAGAAGAGCATAGGTTATTCCGGCAATATATTCCTTATACATCTGGGGCATGCCCTGATTATAATCATGCTCCTGATAATGGTGTATCTGGCCGTTTATTTTTCAGACCAGGATGTGCTCAGGCATCAGAACGAGTTCAATTTCGTGATATTCATCCTGTGCCTGAACTTTATTGTAATCATGCTGGTCAGGAGGATTTCTCCGGAACTGCTCTACATAGTGCCTTTTGCGGTGCTTGTGCTTTACATGAGTTCCTTCCTGTACAACAGGGTAGTGCTTCCGGTGTATTTCATTTCGCTGATGCCCCTGCTGCTGGTTGCCGAGAACGGAGTTGAGCTGTATACCATAGCGGCCACAGCCGGATCTGTGGCATTCGTCTCATTTTCCCTATATGAAAGAGGCTGGCTGCAGTTCATCAATTCGCTTTACATATTCCTGGCATCTGCAGTGGTTCACATTGGTTTCCAGCTGATTTCCAAGGGTTCGATTTTGCCGCTTGAAAGCACGGTTTACCTGTATCTTTTCATCGCCTCCATACTGGTTGTGATAACTTATCCTTTCGTCTTCCTGATGGAGAAGGTATTCTACATGGTTTCAATCTCCACCCTGAAGGATCTTTCCGATACAGAAAACCCTGTTCTGGAGGAACTTGCGACAAAGGCTCCTGGAACTTTCCAACACTCGCTCCAGGTTGCAAACCTGGCTGAAAGGGCTTCAGATGCGATAGGCGGAAATCCTAGGGTGGCAAGAGTAGGGGCCCTGTATCACGATATAGGAAAACTGGCCAATCCACAGGCTTTCATAGAGAACATCTCAAACGGGATAAACCTCCACAAGGACCTCTCTCCGGCAGACAGTGCACAGCTGATAATCAAGCATGTAGAAGACGGAGTTGCAATGGCCAGGAAGGCCCGCCTTCCCCAACTGGTCCAGGATTTCATCCTTTCACACCATGGCCATTCAGTTACGGAATATTTTTACAATGTCTATTGCAACAACGGTGGGGATCCCAAGAACAAGGCTCTCTTTACCTATCAGGGCAACCTGCCGTCTACCAAGGAAGAAGTGGTTGTAATGATCGCCGATGCTGTTGAGGCGGCATCCCGGTCCATGTCAGAGTATTCCGAGCAGAGCATTTCCGACCTTGTAGACAACGTAGTGGAAAAGAGGATATCCGGTAACCAGCTGATACGTTCAGACGTGACCTTCAAGAACCTCAACTCAATAAAGGCGGTGATGAAGAGGCAGATCCGGGAGATCTACCACGCGCGAATAGCATATCCCAAGCGCAAGAAGGATGTCCTGTGTGGTCACGCTT
>CACZFO010000043.1 GCA_902780455.1 uncultured Bacteroidia bacterium
GCCCTCCATGATGCAGTTTGTCATGTTGTACCTCTGACCGGGTGATGGTTCTACATACTCCAGTTCCTTGGAAGTGATGGGCCTCCTTGCACCGCCGGCAGGAATGTAAACGTACTTGTATGTGGAGCCGTTGCCTGCAAAATGGAACTGCATTGGAGCGGCAGCAGGGTCAAACTCGAGGGCCGTGGCCGTTCCGGCATCGCCGTGAAGCGGCCAGGTCGTCTTGTCGTAGTGGGAGACGAACGTGGAATTGGTCTCGCCCACCAGCATCAGGGCCTTGCGGATTGTGCCGTGAGCCATCATGGAGCCCAGCACCGAAAGACCGTAGATATAGCCCTGGCAAGCCATGGGAAGGTCCACAACTATACATTCCTCAGGGAGTTTGAGCCTGTCCTGAAGCAATGAAGCTGTCTGCGGGGCAATGTAGTCCCTTGCCTGCCCCACAAAGAAGAGGGCATCTATTTCTGAGCGGTCCCACTTGAGGTCTTCCAGAAGGATTTCAGCAGCCTTCTGGCAAAGGTCTGAGGCGCATACGCCTTCAGAAACCAGACGGGTCTGCTTCACCTGGGTGAGTTCTGCTACCCTTTCCCCTTCGCCAGGTGCAAAGAAAGGGAGGGTTGCCGTTACCTTCACGTTCTTTGGTACCACTGCCGATATTCCCTTGATCTTTATGTTGTTGAAAGATAAAAAAGCCATTGTCCAAACTGTTTATAGTGTTGATCCTCCATCAATCTTCACGGCTGTGCCGGTGATGAAGGAAGATGCGTCTGAAAGCAGGAAACAGATTGCAAGAGCCACGTCAACAGGAGTTCCGAACCTCCCGAGAGGATAGTTTGCAAGTTCTTTCTGGTACTGTTCCTGGGTAATGCCGGAATTCTTCTGGAAAGCGGTCATGACAACTGAAGGATTCACGCTGTTGCACCTGATACCCTTGGCTGCCAGCTCAATGGCTGCGGAGCGCATGAACCCGTCCAGCGCACATTTTGAGGCCCCGTAGATTCCGTTGGCAATTGCAGCGCAGAATACATTTCCGGCAGAAGACGTGTAGACTACGGAAGCTCCCCTTTTGAGTTTTTTCTTCTTCAGCAGGTGGCGGGTAAGCATCATCGCCGAGAAAGTGTTCACCTTGAACACATTCTCTATCTGCTCCTCCTTGTAGAAAAGCACCAGCTGGCCTCCGGGGATTCCTGCATTGCAAGAAAAGCCGTCCAGAGGCTCCACCTGGGAGGCAAGGTCCTCAACCTGCTCATCTATTGAAAGATCTGCAATTATGAAGGAATGCCCGCTGCCTTCCAGCATAGACAAGGTCTCCTCCAACCGCTCCTTGTCCCGGGCGGAAGCAATGATCCTTGCCCCAAGACGGGAAGCTTCTATGGCCGTCTGCCTGCCTATTCCGGAAGATGCCCCAGTTACCAGGATTGTCTTCCCTTCCAGACTGTATGGATTGTACATCTTACTGAAGTTTGCTCTTTACTGTATTGTAGAGGTCCTCTACGGTTACGGCCTTCTTGAGATCGTCTCCCTTGATGGTAACCTCAAACTCCTCGTCTATCATGGAAATGATTGACAAAGCAGTAAGAGACGAGTACTCGTCCAGGTCATGGAATACGGTAGATGCGCTTATTTCCTCTTCTGGAAGTGCGTCAAACTGCTCCGCAAACAATTCTACAAATTCTTTTAACGTCTTCATATCCAATTATAAAAGTTTAAAATTCAGTTTTTCTGGCAGGAATGCCAACATAAAGCTTTCCGTCTGCCGGGTTTGACATGAGCACCCCGCCGGCACCTAGCCTCACTCCCCTGCCTATCTTTATGGTCTGGAGTATGATGCTCCCCACGCCAAAGAAATTCTCATCCCCTATCTCCACCGCACCGGAAATCCTCACGTCCGGCATGAAGGTGTTGAAATTGCCTATTGAGTCGTCGTGACCCAGGGCTATCTCACCGTTGAAGATATTGAAATCGCCTATACTGATGTTGGTGGAGAAGCGGCATCCGGTCTGAAGGATGTTTCCCTTGCCTATCCTGAAGGTTTCAGGGTCGCTGAAGATTACATCCGGATGGATTATGTTTGGGTAATAGACATTCCGGTTGGTTATCTTGCCAACCAGGGTCTTCACCACCTTGGAATTGCCTATAGGTATCACCAACGCGAGCTCCTTTGGGTAGGCGTTCAGAACGTCCATTCCTCCCAGGCACACTCCGAAATGGGAAATCATCTGTCCCTTCAGATCCGGATTGTCGTCAAAGAAGCCCACCAGGTTCCACGTTGGCTCCACCTTGTTGATGGAGTTCAGAAGGCAGGCCAGCTCCCGGCCAAACCCTCCTGCACCGTATATAGCGATATCTTTCATGTTGTTTTCCTAAATCGAACAAATTTAATAAAAAACCTGCAATAGGCACAGCAACCTAGAACCTCATGTCTGTCCAGCCGAAAGGATGCTTGGCAAGAGGCATCCTGGCAAGTGGATGATAGTCTCCAACCAGGCCTATAGGCTTGGATGTACGTATCTGGCTTACAATCTCTATGCAAGGCCGGGCCTCGCTGATGCGGAACCCCTCGCCGGAAAGTATCTTCTTGTAACTTTCGGTGTGGAGTTCGGTGAAGCCCTTGCTGAACTCAAATTCCTCGCCGTCTATGTTCAGGGTGCGGTAGGTTCTCTTCTCGCCCTGCACGGCATTTTCAGGAAGGGTTTCTGCGTTGATGCTCAGGAAATAGCGCACCCTTGCCTTATTGAGTTCCAGGTAGCCGGCCACACGGTCAAAACTCATCACATGGACGATATTCTTCTGGACAGGGCCGAAAATCCACTGGAGCATGTCGTAGAAGTGAACGCCTATGTTGGTGGCCACGCCGCCGCTCTTGTGCACGTCGCCTTTCCAGGACGCATAATACCATTTCCCTCGCGATGTAATGTAAGTAAGGTCTACGTCGTATATCTTGTCTGCAGGCCCTTCGTCAACCTTTTTCTTCAGCGATGCAATTGCATCATGGAGCCTGAGCTGCAGAATGGTATAAGCCTTGTGCCCGGTCTCCCTCTCCAGGTTCTCCAGGTTGTCTATGTTGTACGGGTTGAGCACGAGGGGCTTCTCGCAGATTACATCCACGCCAAGGCGCAATCCGTAGCGGATGAACGCGTCATGAGTATAGTTTGGAGTGCAGATGCTCAGCCAGTGAAGCGGATCGGACGTGAGCATCCTTTTTGAACAGAAGCGGTCAAACTGCTCATTCTCAGTATAGAAGGAACAGTCAGGAAAGGAGCTGTCCAGACGGCCCACGCTATCAAATTTATCATAGGCCACAACCAGGTTGTTTCCGGTATCGGCAATGGCCTTGATATGTCTTGGAGCAATATATCCTGCAGCTCCTATCAACGCAAAATTCTTCATATCGTTGAAATTTTATTTAAATGTAATCACTTTTATGTACTCGGCAATCTTTCCTCCCTGCCCTCCCTGGGAATCGGCGATCATAACCAGCGTGTGCCAGCCGCCCGGAAGGTCCGGACCAATGCACATTCCCTCAAAGTTTGCAAGGTTCAACGAAGCTGTAATGAAAGACACGAAAAGATTTTTCTCTAGTATCCGGCCCCCGGCTTCCCCCTTAGGCTCAACCCTGTAGATTTTAATCCTTGAAAAGGCGCCAAGCATCATGGCCAGCGTTCCGCCGTTAGGTACAAACACCTCTCGTTCAAGCACTAGCAAGCTACCGTCATCCAAGGCTGCGATGGCCGATACCCCGTGCACGTAAGCCCTGGCCGCCTTAGCCTCGGCATCGGTCTTGGACGGAAGGTCCATTTCGTAGAAGAAGCTTTCAGCACCGCTCAAGTTGTAAGAAAAGCTCTGAAGCCTCAGGACCGGTCCCCTGGCATCCAGCGAATCCCTGAACGCCTGGTCTTCATCTGCAACCAGAGGCCTCTCCGTAGTTGTCCAGAACCGGCCGGTTACCACATTGTAGGTCAGAGCTTCAAAACCGTTGTTGGAGCGTATCCTGCCTTTGGCAAACAGTTCAGGAACCTCCAGGCTACGGCCGGTTGGATAGCCGTCCAAAGTGTATTCTGAAATTGTCTGCTCCTTTTCGGAACAGATGTACAAGGTGCCGGGCACAAACTCCCTGGCAGTGTTGAGCACGTCGGAGCTTGCCCCTATCTTGCTCCTTGGAAAGACCGAAGGAATAAACGCAACATCCTCATTGTCAAGACCGGATATCGCCGAGCCTGAAGTAGCTTCAGGAACGGAAGAAGAAACATAAGTAACAGAACCGTCATCGGCGATGGAAATATCCAGCAGCACCAACCCTCCACCGGAGAGCCTGTCGTGAACAACGGCATACCGGGTGCCGCCCATGTATGCAATTCCGGAGTACTGCCCGGCCGGCAATTCCTCAGGAAGAGGAGAATAGAGCCCGGAGTGCCTGACAGGAGAGAAGGCGTACCTTACTGTAGTATCCTCAGACGGCAGGTATTTCACTGCACGGCAAAGCAAGGCCTCTCCGGAGTGTAGCGGCAGAACGGTCCTGGCCTGAAGAGGCATAGCGCTCAGGCAAAGCAAGATACAGAGAACTGAAAATTCCCTTATAACAAATCCCTTATGCCATGTATCACGTTTCATAACATCCTGTTTCATTTGCCCTCTGCAAGGTCTTTCATGCCCTCACCAAGCCCCTTGACTGAAATCAAGGCCGCATTTTTGGGGAATATTGCCCCCAGCCTTATGGCATTGCCCGCTATGAACCAGAGGGTCTTGGCCTTCTTTACCAGATATGGAGACTTCCGCCTGTAACTGAGGTCCCGGTTCTTTCCCATGTTTCCGGTAGAAAGAATGAAAGCCAGCAGCTTTCCGGCCTTCTGGCTCCATCTAGACTTTGGTCCAAGGTCTGCACTTTCCTTTAGCGGAATGTCTTCTATCCTCATTCCCAGATAATTGAACATGAGGGCAGAAAAAGCATTCCACTCGTCCATCACCCCAAGGGAATCAATGTCAGAAAGCAACTTTTCACCATCAATCTCATCGCGATGAACATGCAGAAGGCGGGCAAGGTCACATACCTGCCTCAGCCCTATTCCGCTGTGGAACAGATGCTCCAGTATGTGGAGGAACACGTAGACTGCATGAAGCTGGACTGGCGGAATCCTTACTTGAATCTGCTGATTCTGGACTTCCTGCCCAGAAGTTTTCTCTGAACATATACAGCTCAGGTGCATGAAATCGCCGCTTGTAAACATCCGTTCCATTTCTGAGTCAAGATATGCGTCTATCTTTTTAGAAAGCGAAACCCGCATGGTGCCATGGAGCTCAACAATCGCCTTGCCGAAAAACATCTGAAGCTGCTTCTCGTACTTGCCCTCCTGCATCACCTTCACTGCCTTGGGGCTGAGCAGCTGCTTTGCCTTCTCATATTCAGCAGATTGGAACAGCAGGTCTATATCTCCGGGAGTTCTCCTCCACGGTATCCTGTAGCTCTTGGCTACACCCTGCCCCTTCAGCAGCACGGGGCTTATTCCGTTGGTTTCCAGCCATTGTGCAAGCCTTCCTATGAACTCGCCCTGCTTCTGGTTGTGCTGTTCCAGGGAATAAACTTTCTTGGCAAAAGCCTTCCTCTGCTCCCGGCTCAGGACCTCCTGCAGCTCAAAGCCGAGACCGGGCGCCACCGATCCTCCTTCTCCTGCATCAAATGCAGAAGCCAATATGCCCACAAGCGCCTGCTCCCTGGCCAGTTGCATAACGGCATCCCAGTCTACTTCTTTCCAGTCAATACCATTCTGGCAGGATTCCTTCACACCGAGGCCCGCACAGGTCCTTCCCTCCCCCCACAGACCAGCCGCGGTCAGAGCCAGGAAAGCCCTAACCGTCAGGTCATTCAGTTTATATTTCTTGCCGTAGAGCCCCATAGGAAAACGCCAATATTAATTCAAGTAATCCACTATCATTTCTGCGATATGTTCAGATGCATGTCCGTCACCGAACAATGGCGGGAATACAATCTCACGCCCAACCAACTTCCGATACGCCTCAACTATACGTTCAAATTCTGCATCAGCCAATATACCTGCTCCATGATCTATAATTTCAATCCATTCTGTTTCAGGGCGGAGAATAACACATGGCCTCCCATAGAAGAAAGCCTCTTTCTGAACTCCGCCGCTGTCGGTCATAACAACTTTGGCATTTCTTTCCAGATTAATTATGTCAAAGAAACCGGCTGGAGGTGTAATCACAATGTTTCCGCAATTGGACAACTTCACCAATAAATCGTCCTCCAAATTGGTGGATATCGCCTTCTTTGTCCTAGGGTGAAGTGGAATCACAATTTTAATATTTTCACTATCGGCCAAATACAGCAATGCTTTAAAAATTGATGAAAGCCTCAGCCTACTGTCTGTATTAAAATCGCGATGAACAGTGGCCAGCACATAGCTTCCTTTCTCCAAGCCCAAACGTTTCAAGACGGTACTCCTGGTTTCAGCCTGGCTGGCATAGTAAAGGCTATTGTCGTACATTACATCACCCACCTGCCTGACCAGCTGATTCTTTCCACCGGAAAAACGAACTGGTGATGCAGCAGAGAAGCCTTCTCTCTTAAGGTTCTCAACTGCCGTTACGGTAGGAGCAAAAAGTATGGATGACAGATTATCGCACACAATACGGTTCACTTCCTCAGGCATAGACATGTTGTATGAACGCAAACCTGCCTCTATATGGAATACAGGAACATGCATCTTTGAAGCTGCAACAGCACCAGCAAGCGTAGAATTGGTGTCTCCATACAATACAACCCCATCAAAATGTTCTGAAAGCAAAACCTCTTCAATTCCTTCAATCATCCGTGCAGTCTGTTTTCCCTGACTGCAGGAGCCGACTCCCAGGTTAAAGTCAGGATTGGGAATCCCCATTTCAGTAAAGAAAACAGAACTCATGGAATCGTCATAGTGCTGGCCCGTGTGTAGGATTTTCTCATGGATTTCAGAGGAGAATTTCTCCTTCACAGCTCTTGAGAAAGCCGCCGCCTTGATAATCTGAGGTCTTGCTCCTATAACCGTAAGTAAATTTATCATAATATATTACCTAGATTTTATTCACTTTGCCATGAAATACTTTACCACATTCTTGATATTCTGAAACAATAGCTCTTCAATATACCTTACACCGAAAGGATTCCACCTTTGGGGATGTGTCGTAAGCATCAGTCCGTCAGGGAGACTGCCGGATCTGACTGCGGAAACTATATCGTTGGTAGAGTGAAACATCCATCCACGTTTTTGCCACTCTGACTGGAATCCCTCTATCTTGTCGCGAATACTAACCTTAAAACCATCCCAGCGCCTTCCGGTATCAGATAAGTAGAGTACTTTGGAAAAGTCAGTATCTATATATGGCTCTCCTGACAATCCAAGATTTTTATAAGAATACTTTTTCCAAATATCGCGATTATCGTACTTGGATCTTGGACTACCATGCATGCATATTGAAGAAATATCGGCAACCTTACTCATTTCCTGAAGGTTTTTGCAGAAATCGCGATAAGAGTCATCTACATTCCCATTGCACGTATCCATATTCTCATAGTGGTAGCCAACTTCATGTCCCATATCGGAAATCTTACAAACCATCTCTTCATTCCAGCTACATTCATGAGCCCTGAAATAATATGTTGCTTTCATTCCTTCTCCATTTTCCAGGGAAGCGATCCGAAGTGAATTTTCAGGAAGTCTGTCTACATCGTGACGCAGGATTACAAACCTTCCGCTGTAATGCCCTCCGATATACTCGGAGAACGTAAGAGGTTTGTAACCTGCATCTTTCAAAACCTCAAGCAATTCTTTATATTTAGATAAAGTAAAGTCCATCAATGTTTCCTGTAATTCTCTATAAAGTCAGCAAAAAAAGGAACAGGATCTATCATGTCTGACAAAAACGCCTTGCGTTTGTCTTCCCAGTCTTTCTTCAAACCTCCCCGCTTCAACAAATCCTCTATTTTGAGAAAGAAGCTCTCAAAGTCCTGGACAGTGTAAGAAAAACATAATCCGTACTTCTCTATCATTGCAGGCACGGAAAGCCGGCCGGCAAAGGTGTTGCACTTAAGGGCGGGAACCCCCAGTATAGCTGCCTCTGATGTCATCGTCTGGCTGTCTCCTACAAACATGGACGAATAGTACATCAATGAATGAATGTCTTCCGGAGGAACCGGAAGCCTGTATGCTTCAAACTCCGGATCAATCTCTCTTTCAGAGGTGATTATCACCCTTCCGAACCTTGACATCATCTCGACAAGACGGCGTTTCTGCTCTTTGCCCAGCCCTGTCTCCCCAACGTCGTGATGCCCCTTGAATGCCACAAAACGCAGAATGAAAAAACTGTCACCATCTGCGATTCCTGCCCTTGCAAGAACAGACTTATCCGGAACGAAATGGTTCGGATGAAGATATGCAAGTTCGTGTGTTGAAGGGTAATATACCGTCTTCTTAGTTTTTCTGGTGATAGCATCAGGAGTAAGGACAGCATCGGCAAAAGGATGAGCAAACCTCACATACATCTTCTCGACGGCGTCATCGTCATCATCAAAGATGAAATTACTTATACGGCTGAAAACAGACGTCTGAGGCAGCACTATTCCAGAACTCAAGCCTACGTCTATCTTATTTTTCCGCAATATCCGGAGCATTGTCAAGTCCTGCCTCAATACAGACAAAGCCTTGCCAACGACAGAATCCTTCTTAACACCAAGGACAGTATAAGGCATCCCATAGACATCCATAAGGTGCCTGGCAACAGGGATATCCCTTACTGTATAGAAGAGTTTATGCCCCCTCTCTTCCAAAGCCTTAGCAACATAACGGAAAAGATGCACATGAGCCGGATGTCCTATGTCTATCAGAATATTCATAGCTTTTTCATTATCTTGACACCAAGTTTTCCCACTCCATACAATAATGGATTGAACACATGTCTGAACCTTCCGTGTCCTACCAGAGTGCCGCCAAACTTAGCCTTGAAATCCCTCACACCGTAGCTCTTGTCCGGACTGCCGGCACCCATCATATCAAACCTTGGGTATCCCGCCTCGGCTGCATACCGAATACCGGCATATGTAGCCAACGTCGAAGGATAGATATTCTTCAGAGCCCCGTCTTTACCACAAGCAAACCACTCATAGACTGCCTTCCTATCCTGACATACGCACACTGTTCCACCTATTATGCTCCCCTGATAATCAATCAGGAGGAGTTGAGCATAATCTTTGTCACGCAGATAATCGAAGAACTCGTATGGGAATAGAGGGGTCTTTACCTTCTCGCGATAAAGCTCACTAAGTAATCCATAGAACTCTTCCACCTGATCTTCAGAAGGCTGACTGACAACGGTAGCCCCTTCTCTCAGCGATATTTTTATATCTCTCTTGCGGCTCTTGCCCAGATTGCTTTCCACCAACTCCTCAGAAGATGTATCTATATGAAAATTCAAGTGTTCTACATATTCAAAACCGCATTTTTCAAAAACTGTCTTGTAAACAGAATAATCCTCGAAATTCCTTATCTCAACATATATTGCCTTCCCCTGTAACATTCTGCGCACCTCTCTCAAAAGGCAGGAAAGGGCTTCATCTGAAATACCATCGCTGAGCAACGGTCCTCCGTTGACAATGGCTCTCCTGGAAAAGAATGACTTAAGCGCTCCCCCATCTTTCTGGAGATACCCTATCATCAGGCCTGCAAGCTTGCCGTCCTCCTCAACCGCCACTCCGAACGGCTTCATAAAACTCATCTCGGAGTATAATTCCCAACACTGAGGGCTCTGGAAGAAACTGCAGAATTTGGAGTTCTCCAGAAGACGCTTCCATGAAGTTCTGTCTATCTTTCCAATATGTCTTTTAACATCTATCATAGACTTCCAGAAGTTTCTTTACTACATTATCCTGAGAGAGTCCGTTGGAAATAAGCTTGCTCCGGCCTTCAGTCTTTCCAAAACCTAATGCCTGTCTGATACATTTTGAGAGTTCATCAACAGAACGGCCAGAAACAAAACAACCGTCTACCCCAGAAATCAGGCTTTTTACGTCTCCGACATCAACCGAAACAATCGGGCATCCCACTGCCATCGCCTCTTTAATTACCATCGGCGACCCTTCGTTAAAAGAAGTCATCAGCAGACAATCAACTGAATTCAGAAGAATATTGACTTCCTGTCTTGAATAACCTTTAAGCTCCCAAAGTTCCACGGGGCCATACTCTTTCATATGTTTGATTACTTCTTCAGCCAACGGCGAATTCTTGACCTTGTCGCCAAAAGCTCCGGCAAAAAGTACATAAGACGTTCCTTCCTCAAACCCTCTTTTCAAAAGTTTCCTTGCAGCTCCCTTTTCAATCGGATGGAATAAAGAGATATCCACGCCACAAGGAATAACGGAAACATTATCTTTCTTAAATCCAGATTTATCTAGAAGTAACTGGCTGACAAAAACATTGAATTTTGAAAGCCTCATGCACAAACGAGAGAGTCTCAGAATCCATCCTCCAGCATGTATATCACTGCCATGATAAGTTGTTATAACCGGACATTTCCTTTGGATATTAGCCAACAGACCACTCAAGCCATAATGTGCGTGAATTGCATCAGGAGCAAATTCCCGTAATGCTTTTTTCAACTTAGGCAGATTCTTCAGATAACCGGTCAAGCCCTTACCTTCAATGCCGAACATACGTATCTGAATGCCGGCCACTTTCAACGCCTCTGCTTGCTCTGTCACAAAAGGAGAAAACAACCCGCACTTGGAATGAGCTACTATCATGACCTTTTTCATACCCCAGTTGCCTTTAATTGACCATTATAGAAACGATTGTCCCAGAAAAACCTGTAGATTCCTCCCTGAACAAGGAAACTGAAGGCAGGATAGATAGTAAGCCATATAGTACCGGAAAATGAAGCTACATTGTAGACTAACCACAAAGATAAATAAGCTATACACATCTTTCTTGCAGCAGGCTCTGCCACAAGAAGTTTACGGTTGCACACATTGATAAAAATGAACAAGAAGAAGAAGTTCACTAAAATATAAAAGGACAGACCGATGAATCCGGTACCATTGAGCATTATGCCAAAGTTGGTATGGATCATTCTATCTCCAAAACTACCGTTGGCATAAGTTCCAACAGTATTGAATGTTTCTTTGCCAAACAACGCCACAGATCCATCTTCATTATTGAAGAAATCTTCATATATGGCTGACATCTCCTCTACTCTCGTCTCATCCTCAAGTCTTCTTCTCAATTCGTCAGCCCTCGCTTCCAACTGATCCATGAATATGCCCGAGTACATAACAGCCATTACCAATGCAGAAACAATTATAATGAATTTACCTGCAAGGCTCAAGTGGAAATGCTTGCCCTCCCTGTTAGTCAGCTTTCCGTATCTGGCGTTCATAAAAAAATTAAGTACCAGATATGTGATTATCGCCAACAATACACAAAGTATAACCATCCTCTTTAGGCAGACGATTGAAATAATAATACATAGCAAAACCATGAGAAGCTTATATAACTTCATTCGCCTACTATACATAAGCAACAGCGGTGTCAATATCATTGTACAAACATTAAGATAAAGGGCCTCATCAAACAGATTTCCAGTTTCAATAGATGTATCTCCCCCATAACTGACATTGGCACCTCCAAGATGGAATAAAGACGACAGTATATAATTGACAATAAACAAAAACATAAAGACAACAACAACCCTTTCCAGATTCTTGTATGCTTCTTTCGAGTGAATCAGGTTGAATCCAGCAGGAAAAGCCAGCATGGCTATTGCATATTTGGCAAACATCCTAAGCGATTCATAATACTCGGTAGAAGTATTGAGAATTAGCATCAAAATGAAAAGAAGATAAAGATATATGATGCTGAATTTCAAGAAAAATGGGTTCCGGAGCACATTGATGAAAACCATGTAAGCAAAAAAAAGTATGTTGAATCCCAACACGATTGGCGCACCTTTCTCAATTACTATACCATTAGCCATCATCAACACATAGTAGACGATGAACAGTATGTATAATATTAATAATGAGCGCCTCATGGAATCAGTCCGAGCTACGGAGTTTTATATTCACTTTATAGTAATATCTAAAGAACAGATATAATACATACAAACATGAAACTGCGGATGCTGCAATACGATACCGTAGTTGCATGGCCGAAGCTGAAATCCATATGCATACACACAGTAATGCAAAAAGAGGAATCTCCCATAGATTATGAAGAGTTATCTTATACCTAATCTTGGTATACAGCACCAAAATCAAATAGCTTGTTGTGTCATATATGATACATGCATAGCCAATACCGAACAAACCGAGAGAATCCTTGACTGTAATGAGAAAAGTGGTAGCTAAAATTATAGAGACAATGTTTGCTAAAGCAACTACATATGTTCGATCTGCAATATAAGGCCCAAATCCACGAAGCTCGCAAAGCATCTGGATGATACCGGAAACTGCAAGAAGCCCTGTCAACTGGACAGAATCTAAATACTCCCGACTACCTATAAAAATCGTTGCTTCTTTGGCAAAACAAGCAATCAGACATCCCATCAGAATTGAAGCCATTGCAACCAGTCCGGAAATCCTCTTCATGGCATCTCCATGAATAAATTCTCCCTTTTTCTCAAAAAGAAGCGGCTTCCACGCTGTCTTGAATGCCCCATGAACTATCATATTGACTGATGTCAACCTGATAGCAAAACCATAAAGCCCTACAACCGCCATAGGATAGTATTGTCTAATCAGATGCCTAAGCCAAGGCTTCCATATCTCAACTAAGATACTGCCAACAAGAAGAGGAAGAGCATATCCAAGCATCCTTCGTGCATATTTCCATGAAAAAACGGCACGGAAATAATGCCTACTCACCCACAGATAGAGAAGAATCGACGCCACATTACCGCAGATATAGCCGTAAAGAACCCCCATTAGCCCCACCTTCAACACCACAACAAACAGAATTGAAAATATCAGCTTTGTCGCGATAGAAATAATTCCAACTGTAACATAAGTCTTCGGTCTGTTGTCATACCTTGGAATAAAGCTAAGGAACGTATTGATTGTCAAAGTAAAAAGCCATACCATTGCTACATTGAGCATATTCTCATACCCCCTTCCAGCAAGGAATTCATCCAGAACTGTCCATTTAAAAAACAGAGTGACAGATATTGTGAGAACAACAAAAAACAAAGTAAGAATAAGCGATGTATTCACGATCTTACGTTTGTGTTCCATTGATTCTTCATCGTAGAAGAAACGCCCCATTGAAGTTGGAATCTCAAGGGAGGCTACAATCAGCAAGAAGAACACCAGGGCATCAAACAAGTCTATTACACCATACTGTTCAGGTGTAAAACACTTGGCATAAATCGGTACCAGCAGGAAATTCAAAAACTTCCCAACTATTGGCAGAATACCATAAATCGATATGTTCTTTATAAAGTTCCTTAACATTTCAAATCAAACAAAATCAATCATTTACTCCTGGCTCCCCTGAACATGATATTTCCAATAGTGCCCCAAAAGTACCGCCAGTCAGTTCTGAATGGATGCTGGAGATAGGCTTCTATATACACCTTCTCGCTTTCCTGCACCTGGTCAATAGTATCAGGCCTGGAACATCCATAATAGAACGGGGGCAGAAGCCCGGGTTTCACCTTAATCCGCAACTTCTGCATTTCAGGTGTATACAACGAGTAATACTGTCTGGATATTGGTCTGACCCCCACAATCTTCACATCTCCACGCAAAAGATTGAATAGCATTGGTAATTCGTCCAGCCCAGCAACGCGGTAGTCGTCAGCAAATTTCCCTCCCTTGTCAAGGCTGTTGTACTTGTACACATACCCCTGAAGGTACTCCGAGTATGAGTGCATCGTACGGAACTTGAACACGGGTATCAGTTTTCCGTTTTTCCCCACCCTGTGCAGCTTTATGATGGGGCTTCCGGTTGGCTCGTCTTCCCATATCGGATCCTTGACCTTCCTGCCAACCACGTAGAAATGCCCGTTGCGGAACCTCTCGTCTATCACTTCAAACCCAGCCCGGTATAGCCTGCCGAGCACCTCCACCCTGTGGTAGCATCTGTTCACCTTTCCACGCATCTTCTCATACAGCAGATACATCCACCGCGTAAGAGCGAGCTTGGGAAAGACCCTGTACCACAGGTACCAGAAGAAGTAAATCACATTCCTCACGACAGGAGGATTTCCCTTGAATATGCTGGTCTTCCTTATTCCCGACGTATTGGTATGCACCCATATATAGCCTCCTTCCTTCAGAGACTCAGACGTCTTGTTCAGCAGCACGTTCAGCTCCTTTACGGTATTGAGCCCCCGGGTCAGCACTATTGCAGATGGATTGGAAGCCACGCTCTCAAGCCCGTGTCCGTCCAGTCCGTCATACACACATACTCCGGAAAGTTCCGCCTGATGCTCCTTGATCCACTCAAGAGTCTGGGGCACTTTCATATCAGCAGTTTCCACAAGCAACCTCTTCAGCCCCGGATTATCCAGGGTGTCTACATCAAGGTGCGCGCTGCCGTCCGAACCCGGCTCCGTATAGCCGTGCTGGCTCACCTCTTCCTCATACTGATATGGATACCGATTTCTGCCCATGTTACATAATCTACAAATATACTCAATTCGCGCGAATTATTCCATTCCATGGAATAAAGAAACAGGCCGGCAGAAAAATCCACCGGCCTGCTGTTCTTGTAAAATCCTGCAATCTCTACCTGACTATTGCATTCTTTATTGTTTCAACGATGTATTTTACGTCGTCATCTGTAACATAAGGACCTGCAGGAAGGCACATTCCAACCTTGAACAAGGCTTCTGACACAGACTCCTCGTCTTTCCCGAACAGGTTGCATGCCTTGAGGTATCGAGGGGCTTCCTTGTAAACCGGCTGCTTGTGCATTGGCTTCCAGAGCGGACGGGCTTCTACCTGGGCGGCATCCAGCACCACTCGCAGAGCTTCCACGTTGTCGTTCGGCTGGCAGTCAGTAACTGCGGAAGACGCCATGTGGATGACCCCGGCAGCTCCTCCTACCGCTCCTGTGACCACTGTCTTGTAAGCGTTCTCCTGGCCCGCAATCTTAACAGAAGGATCCATGGTAATGGCACAGAGCCAGAAGTTGGAGTCAGACCTTACATCAGGATTTCCATGTACTTCAATACCAGGGACATCCTTCAACAGATCCTCATACATCTCCTGCACATGCTTGTGGTGTGCTATATGCTCATCCACCACCGTCATCTGCCCGCGTCCTATGCCGGCGCAGATGTTGCTCATGCGATAGTTGAACCCTATCTTCTCATGCTGGTAGTACGGATAGCTTTCCCTATACTGGGTGGCGTACATCATTATCTCTCTCCAATGGTCCTCATCCTCTGTTACCAATGCCCCGCCTCCGGAGGTTGTTATCATCTTGTTGCCGTTGAAACTCAGCACTCCGTATTTCCCGAATGTTCCCAGCACCTGACCATCGTACCTGCTTCCGAAGCCTTCTGCCGCATCCTCAATTACCGGAATATCATACTTTGCAGCAACTTCCATTATCCGGTCTATCTTGTACGGCATTCCATACAATGCCACCGGGATTATGGCCTTTGGCTTCTTGCCGGTAACAGCAATCCTGTCTGCAATGGCCTTGTCCAGAAGCTCAGGATCCATGTTCCAGGAATCCGCCTCGGAGTCTACAAACACAGGTTTTGCCCCGACATAAGTAACCGGATGGGAAGAAGCGCAGAAGGTAAAGCTCTGAACCATAACCTCATCGCCGAGCCCTACCCCGCACGCAATCAGGGCCAGATGAACCGCAGCAGTTCCTGAGGAGAGAGCCACGACTCTCTTGTCTTCTCCAACAAACTCTTCCAAGTCCTTCTCAAAACCGTTCACGTTAGGCCCGAGAGGCACAACCCAATTGGTGTCAAAAGCCTCCCGTATGAAATCCATTTCCTTACCGCTCATGTGCGCAAGGCACAAATAAATCCGCTTTCCCATATTCTGATTATTTACAAGCTCAAATATAACATTTCCGAAATAACGGCTATAACACTTCAGATACTGTCGGGCTTGAGGATGTGGGCCCAGACGCTGTTCCAAAAGGCAACAAACCGGCTTCCTGGGTAGCACAACCGTTGTTTCCAGGCATTTGCCTGCCAGCGTCGGAACTTGAATGCCACGCGCGGTATCATGCCCTTCTTCTTTGGCTCCTCCTCTTCAAATTCAGGAGATAACATATCGCTGAGTATTCTTTTCTTCAGCGATTCATCTAATGAACAAGCAGCCTCATCTGCCTCAAAACCAAAATATTCCCTAGAGAAGCCCAGATCTTCTATGCAGATGGCCCTGAGGTATCTGAAGAAGTCAAGCATTCCAAAATCTCTTAAGACACCGTACAGCCATTTCCAGTCTATCGATGAGGAATATTTCTTGGCAAAGAGAGCAAAGTCAAGCAGCAGCCTCGGACTTATGAAAGTAGAGGCAAAGTGGCTCATGCAGTGTTTTATCTGGAACAGTGCATGAAGGTTCGGACTTGGGAGATATATCCTGACGGTTTCTTCAGGGGATCCGGAGGAGGAAGGACTGGCTGAGCGAATCTCCGTAAAGTGGGTATCGTCTGAGGCCAGTTGCTTCAGGATCTTTTCCAGGCCCTTGTTTCCATGGCCGTAATGAACATTTACTATATCGTAATGATTCTCAACGGCATAGCCTTTGAAGCTGAATACTGTATGATGATGGTGTCCGTTGTCTACCTTGATTCCAAGTTCCCTGGACAGGGCCTCATCTGCTTCCCTGTACTTTCCGAACAGATAAATGTCAATGTCGCCGCATGGCCTGTGTGAAGGAACAGGATAGTTGAGGCTCAGGGCATATCCCTTGAGAACCATCATCTTAATAGAATGCTTCTGATAGAATGCGGCTAGCTCTGCTACGGTGTTGCGGTAGGCGGTATACCTCTGCTCATAGGCAACTACGCTCTCCCCCATCCAGTCGAACTTTAGGTTGATGTCCAACTGGGAAAGAGCCTTGGCTGCAGCATCATCTCCGGCATTCTCCATAAGCCGCTTCACCCCGTCCAAGGCGACAGCCGCCAGTCCCTGCCTGGATGCCAGGGCTCGTACTGCAGGCCAGTCTACGCCGGCCGCAATATCTGCCAGGAAACCATCAGAGCTCT
>CACZFO010000044.1 GCA_902780455.1 uncultured Bacteroidia bacterium
CAGGGGGATAGAGTGACCTTCGGTTGCCCAGGTGCGGATCACTTCGCCAGCAGCATCCCAAGCCGCCTTGATCACACCCGCAGAGATTCCGCTGTGGGTGTCGTTGACAAATGTTATTGCAGATGCGTTCTTGCCGGCAAGCATCTTGCGTACGGTATTGGCCGGGAACTGGCCTACGCCGGAATTTGCGGCATAGAAATAACGGACGTTATCCTCAAAACTAGGAAGCAGTTCCTGAGGGAGGACAGACTGTCCGCCATCCTGTATCAGGGAGAATGAAACGGCATCCTTGCGTATATCGGTAGGATAAAGGTATACCTGCACGCCATTGCTGAGGGTCCATACGGTACAGTTCTGGTAACCTTTCTCTTCCTTCTTTACCTTGCCGGACTTGATTGTAGCAGGATCTATCAGCTCCTTGGCGATTTCCTCACCCTTTGGAGCCTGGATCTCTGCCTGGAAAGCGGCCTTGAGCCAGTCTGAGAGCTGGGCCTCTGATGGAAGCGTGCCTTCCTCCTTCTTAGGAGCAATAACACCTATTATACTGTTTTCAAGAGAGATGATTCCCTGCCCCATCATCTGGTTGATAGCGTCAACCGTAAGCTGTGAAAATATCATCTGGGCCATCTGGTTCTCTGCTGAAGGCTCGCAGTAAGGAGTGTTGTCAAGGAAGTAATTGACATACTGCATGGCAAGTTCACTGTTGCGGCGGGTGGCAGCCCTGTCTTCCTGAGCCTGGTAAGAACGGAGGATATTGGCCTTGGCCCTGTCAAATTCGTCCTGTGAGAATCCGAACTTCTGGGCCTGGCGGATGATTTCCATGGACTTGTCCATACTCTCCCTTATTTTACCTGGCTTTGGAGTTGCCTGGAAAAAGACTCCGTCCATTGTCTCCATGAAATTCGTCATTGAAAAGCTGGCTGAAGTGAAAGGAGCGTCTGCCTTCTTGCTCTCGTCGCTGAGCCTCTCGTTGATGATCATCCTGATGACACTCTTTATGTTGTCAATCATGAAATACATCTGGGTATTGTGGAGCTGCTTAGGCAAAGCAGGCTGCTTGTTTATATAAAGCAGGCTGGTTGCCATTATCTCAGGATCGGTGAAAACCATTGTAAGAGGTTCCTCGTTCCCCGGAACGGTTATAACCTCCTTTGCCGGTTCGTTCTCTTTCTTAGGTATTACGCTGAAGAACTCCTTGATTTTTCCCTCAACATAATCAACATCTACATCTCCTACAACAATTATGGCCTGATTTCCAGGATAGTACCATGTCTTGTAGAAATTCACGAGTTCCTGAGGGTCAAATCCGAGCAGGCACTCCTCGTCGCCGATGACATTGCAGTCTGCATACTTTGTGCCCTTGTACAGAACCTTGAACAGAGCCTCCTGCTGGCGGCGCTGTGCGGTATTGCCGCTTCTCCATTCCTCAATGATGACTCCTCTTTCTTTCTCAACTTCACCAAAATCGTTGGTAACAAAAGCGGCGTCGTTCTGGAGGATCACCAGAGCAGTATCCACAAGGTTCTTCCTGTCGGTAGGAATGGTGCTGAGAGTGTAAACCGTACTCTCGACTCCGGTCATTGCGTTTATGTTGGCTCCGAAGATCAGGCCGTTTTTCTCAAGATAGCTCATCATGGTGTTTCCAGGGAAATCCTTGTTTCCGTTGAAACACATGTGCTCCAGGAAATGGGCCAGACCTCTCTGAGCCGGGGTCTCGTTGATTGCACCTACATTGGTGGCAATATAGAATTCAGCCCTGTTCTCCGGATTGGCATTATGCTTAATAAAATAGGTAAGGCCGTTGTCCAGGTGTCCCACCCTGACTGAGGTGTCCAGTGGCATGGCCGGCATTTGCTGCTGCTGGGCAAAACCTATTGATGAAACCAGCAGGCATGAAAGCAAAAAGAAAAACTTCTTCATATTGAATCTTCTTAAACTATTACAATAATAAGACGTTGTGTAAAGCGCAAAACTACATATTTTTTTGTCTTTTCTTAAAAGCTTCTCTTTAAAAAGATGCAAAAGGGCCTTCTGATGTTGCCTGATTTGGAGGTTTCAAGGTTTTTACTATCTTTGCAGCCCATTTACAAACAAAATTATTCAGAGATGTTAAAGAATTACGAGACCGTTTTCATTGCAACTCCCGTTTTGTCTGAATCTCAGATGAAGGAAACGGCAGCCAAATACATCTCCCTTATAAAGGAGAACGGCGGCACAGTTGTCAGTGAAGAGGATTGGGGGCTGAAGAAACTTGCCTACCCTATCCAGAAGAAGACCTCCGGATTCTACCATTTGGTTGAATTCCAGGCTGAACCAAGTTTTATTGAAAAGCTCGAGACTCAGTATCGCAGAGATGAGAGGATCATCCGTTTCCTCACCTTTGCAATGGACAAGGATGCCGTTGCTTATGCAGAGAAGAGAAGGGCAAACTGGGCTGCAAAGAAGAACGCAGCTGCTGAAAAGAAAGAAACTAACGAATAACAGGAGGAAGAATCATGGCACAGAGAAATGACGAAAATGCAGATATCCGCTATCTGAACCCTGTTACCGTAGAGGTAAAGAAGAAGAAATACTGCCGTTTCAAGAAGGCAGGTATCAAGTATGTAGATTACAAGGATGCAGAGTTTTTGAAGAAGTTCCTCAACGAGCAGGGAAAGATCCTTCCTAGGCGTCTTACCGGAACATCCCTCAAATTCCAGAAGAAAGTGGCTCAGGCTATCAAGCGTGCACGTCACATAGCTTTGCTCCCTTATGTTACTGACCTTTTGAAATAAGGAGGAGAGATTATGGAAGTTATTCTTAAGGAAGATGTCCGCAAACTTGGACACAAGAACGATATCGTTAACGTAAAGGACGGTTACGCCAACAATTTCCTTTTCCCTCAGGGTCTTGCCATCCAGGCTACTGCATCTGCCAAAAAGCAGCTTGCAGAAACCATCAAGCAGAGGGCTCACAAGGAGGAGAAGCTCGTTGCTGATGCAAAGGCTATCGCTGAGAAGCTCAATGTTGTTTCAGTAACCATACCTACCAAGGTAAGCCAGAGCGGCAAGATTTACGGTTCTGTCAACAACATCCAGGTTGCCGAGGCTTTGGCAGCTCAGGGATTCGAGATAGACAGAAGGAAGATCGAGCTCAAGGATGCCGACAGGATTTCTGAAATCGGAACCTACGATGCCATCATCGATGTTTACAGAGGTGTTGAGGCAACCGTAAAGGTTAACGTAGTTGACGAGGAAGGAAAAGTAACTGAAAAGACTGAGGCTGCTGAATAATCGCAGTTATTCATAGTTAAAAAGAAGGGCGGACAAGTTGTCCGCCCTTCTTTTTAAGATACCCTGCAAGTGATTATTTCTTGGCAGGAGCTTTCTTTGCCGGAGCCTTCTTAACAGCAGGCTTCTTTGCTACTGCCTTCTTGGCAGGGGCAACCTTCTTTGCAACAGCCTTCTTAACCTCAGCTGTCTTCTTTGCAACAACCTTCTTTGCAGCAGTTGCTTTCTTTGCTACGGCCTTCTTTGCGTCAGCAGCCTTCTTTGCTACGGTCTTCTTTACAGCAGCAGACTTCTTAACGGCAGCCTTCTTTGCAACGGCAACTTTCTTCTCAGCAGCCTTCTTTACCTCAGCTACTTTCTTGGTTACCTTCTTTGCAACTTTCTTTTCTACCTTGGCAACGTCTTTCTTTACCTCGGCGACTTTCTTGGCAACAGCCTTCTTCACTTCTTCTTTCTTCTCAGCAACCTTCTTTGCTGCTGGTTTCTTTGGAGCGGCTTTCTTTGCCGGAGCAGCCTTCTTAGCTGGAGCTGCTTTCTTTACTGGAGCTTTTTTAGTTACCATAATGTTTTGTATTAAGTTGGTGAATATTGTTATTTGCGCTTTGAGGCAGGAGCATTCTTGAGAAGCTCTACCAGATACTTCCAACATTTACCTACGCTCTCTATATTCACTCTTTCATCTGGTGAGTGAGGAGAGAAGATAGTTGGACCGAATGATATCATATCCCACTCAGGATATGTTGCGCCAAGAATACCACACTCAAGTCCGGCATGGATACCTGTAACCTCAGGCTCCTTGCCATAGAGTTTCTTGTAAACATCCTTGGAAACTTTCAAAATTGGTGAATTCATGTCAAGCTGCCAGCCTGAATAACCGCCGCTGAATGAGCATTTGCCACCTGCAAGTTCAACAATGGCCCTCATGCTTTCTGCAAGCTCATACTTCTCGGAATCAATTGAGCTCCTCATCAGAGAGTGAATCTTGATGGTCTTTGCATCCTGCTGGATGATAGCCATGTTGTTGGAGGTTTCAACAAAACCAGGAACTGTGTCGCTCATTCTCCATACTCCGTTAGGAATGGAAGCTATCGCCTTTACTACGGAAAGGGCTGTGTTCTTCTCGATAGCAGGAGCCTTTTCCTTTACTGCAGTAGTTGTGATCTTCAGATCTTTGTCGGTATACTGGTATTCCAGGGTTGCCTCCTTGCGGATCTTTCCTACGTGAAGGGCGAACTTCCTTTCATTCTTCTTAGGAACAGCAACTATTGCGTGTGCATCTCTTGGGATGGAATTGCGGATGCTTCCACCGCTGATGCAAACCAGCCTTGCGTTAAGGTCTCTCATTACAGGGAGGAGAATCCTTGCAAGGATCTTGTTGGCATTTGCCCTGTAGAGAACTATGTCCATTCCGGAGTGTCCGCCGATAAGGCCGCTTACTGCAACTTTCTTGTAGACATATCCGGCAGGAACTTTCTCTGTAGTGTAGTTGAAGGTAGCCTCACCGTCAAGACCGCCGGCACAACCAACGTAGAGAATACCCTCGGTCTCGGAGTCCAGATTTACGAGTATCTCACCCTTGAGAAGACCTGGTTTCAAAGCTCTTGCACCGGTCATCCCGGTTTCCTCATCTACAGTGAACAGGCACTCGATAGGTCCATGCTGCATGGTCTTTGACTGGAGAACTGCAAGACCCATGGAAACTCCCATTCCGTTGTCTGCACCCAAAGTGGTACCGGTTGCATAAACGAGGTCGCCCACGATTCTCGGCTTGATAGGATCGGTCTCAAAATTGTGCTTTACATCAGGATTCTTCTGAGGAACCATATCCAGATGAGCCTCAAGGATAATACCGGCTTTATTCTCCATTCCCTTGGTTGCAGGCTTGCGGATGATAACGTTTCCAACTTCATCCTTGATGGTCTCAAGACCAAGCTTCTTTCCGAAGTTGTAAACGAATTCTACTGCCTTATGTTCTTTCTTGGACGGACGAGGAACTTTTGCAAGTTCGTTGAAGATTGTCCAAACTTCCTTTGGTTGTAATTGATCGATAGTTTTCATCAGTATCTTAATTAAATCGTACTATTTTCCCAAAGCCAGATCCAGAGGGAAGTAGCAAATCTTCCCAAACTGGTAAACAGGAATCCTGGTCTGTCCCAACACACTCTGTCCATCTGTAAGGCGGGCCGTCACAACAAGCGGCATCCTGTAGGCAACCTTGCCCTTTGAAGAAGCGATTTCCTCAGCAGAAGCTTCTGGGGAAATCTTTCCTTCGGTAACTGCAAGCTCCAGGTACACAGGACGTCCGGACATGTTGTCTGCAGGCAGCAAACCTTGAGAATCGGAAATCCTGCAAACCACGTAATTCTGTTTTGCATTCTTTGCCTTCGGTACAACTTCAAAGCTTGCCTGCTGAACTGCAACGGTTGTCTTCCCCAGGAAAAGTGAAGTGTACTCCTGCTCCAGCTGATTGATTTTTTCAACCGCGCTGCCAAGAGCCTCACCGCTGTAGTTTGCGTCCGTGTCACCCGTGAGGATATCAATCTTCTTTTCTCTCAGACGGAAAATGAGCTGAGCAGTTTCCTCTGCTTTTTTCTCAGCACTTTTTGCAACGGTCTGAGTCTGCGGAACGGCAATCTTCTCTACTTCTCCGTCTTCATTGGTAACGCTCTTGTAGAGCTGGGTAGTCTGAGTTGCAAGATTAGCAACAGCCTCATTGAAAGCAGGTTGTACCGGAGAAGGGAAACGCATCTGAACATTGTCGGGTGTGATGTAACCCGGAGCCACGATCAATCCCTGCGAACAAAGAGAAAGGAAGTTGGCACTTGCATTCTTGGAGTTGCCCATGTTAAGCGCAACGCTCAGATTCTGGTCAGCCTCTATCAGAGGAGTTACCTCAACTTCTTCTATTACACAGGATTTTCTTGATGACCTTTCTGCACTTACTCCCAGGTACTTGTCAGAGAACGAAGCATAAGGTCCGGCTGAAAAATTCCTGAGAGAAACTTTCAGTGTCACTCTGATTGAAGTTTGCGGAAGCGAATATACTACCGCACCTTGAGGAGCAGAATCAGTATTTTTGAAAATCTGTGAATAAGAAGGAGTTGCAATAAAAAGCAGAGCTGCTGCCGACAGTATTGATATTCTCTTGAAGATTTGCATTTTCTTACTATGAAAAATAACGTTATGCAATTATAGCAATTATTTGTCAATGTTGTTATTAATCAGTCTCTATATTTCTCTTCCATCTCTTGTGACTCCACAGCCAGTTTACAGGATTTTTCTTTATATCCTCTTCAAGAAGACGTGCGAACTCGCGAGTCACATAATGTTCTCCGCGATTTTCAGACGGCTCTGAAATCTTCTCATATTCAATATGGTACCGCCCTCTCGAAATCATATCCATGCGAAGGTACACTGCAGGCATCTTGAGTCTTGTTGCAAGGAAATCCGGACCTGGCAGCATGTATGTTTTCTGATTGAGGAAATCTACGATAGGATCGTGTTTGCCGATAGCATTCTGATCGGCGATCATGATGTAGATGGCTTTGCTGTCTTTGTTCTTGAGAGCATGACGGAGAACCTGCTTTGATTCCACCACTCCTCCCAAGGTGTGGAACTTGCGGTATTCATGCATCCTGAGCTTCTTGAAAATTATGTCGGAGAAGTCGCTTTCGGCAGCCTTGTAAACCATGTATGTAGGATTGGAAGAATAACTGTCCGGAGTACGGTCCTTGTCTGGAATCATCATGCCGCTGACCATCTCCCAGTTTCCGCAGTGTCCCATGACAAGAAGCACATGCCCGTATTTTTTCTGCAGGTCGTCTACCACCTCAACTCCTGAAACGCTCACCCTCTTCCTTATAGCATCTGCGGAATGTGCATAATCCCAGACACTTTCAAAAAACAGATCGCACATGTAAGAATAGTACCGCTTGGTAAGCTGACGGATCTGCGGATACTTCATCTGGGGAAAACTCCTGGCTATGTTCGTGGTGATTACGGAATATCTGTAACGGACTATTTTCCTGAGAATGAATGCAAGTATTCCGGAGAAGAAATAATGCACTCCCAAAGGCAGCAGACTTATCAGGTAAAGAAAGCAACAAACTACTCCTGCAAAAAACTTTCTCATGGCATAAACTGATTTCAAAGTATAAAGATAATTGATTTATTCCCGACCTGTGCAGATTACATCTATTTTCATTATATTTGAAATCTGAAAGACGGGCGTTCTCAACGGACTTCAGGGTGCCCGCACTTAACTGGAAAATGAAAGTCCACCAACAAAAAAAGATTATTTGACATGTTAAAACTTTGGGAAACCAATGCTCCTCTTGTAATCTTGATTGCGATACTAATTGTTGTAGTACCGCTTTTGATTTTCTATCTGGTAAAGGCCAAGAGAGAGCATCCGAAGGGATTGATTGCTGCGGCACTCAGCAACATGGGAGAAAGGTTCGGCTACTATATCATGAACGCCGTACTCGCTCTCTTCCTTGCTTCCAAGTTCGGCATCAACGATGATGCTGCAGGTTGGATCTATGCCGTTTTCTATTTCTCCATTTATGTTCTCGCTCTTCCGGGCGGCCTCATCGCAGACAGGCTCCAGAACTACAAGGGCACCATCATTACCGGACTTCTGGTAATGGCCGTCGGATACGCCCTGCTTTCCGTTCCTGTATTCGGAGAATCTTTTGCAGCTACATCAGGCCACATCTCAGGCATCCTGGTATTTACCTGCTTTGCTCTTCTTCTGATTGCCATCGGAAACGGCCTGTTCAAGGGTAACCTCCAGGCTATAGTTGGTCAGATGTATGACAACTTTGAGGCAGAAGGAGCCAAGATCAGCAAAGAAGAACTTGAAAGGAGAAAGACAAAGAGAGACCCTGGTTTCCAGATTTTCTACGTGTTCATCAACATAGGCGGTGTGATTGCTCCGTTCGTTGCTCCTATCCTCAGAAGCTGGTGGCTGAAGTCTCATGACCTTGTCTACAACTCCAGCCTTCCTAAGCTCTGCCACCAGTTCCTCAGCGATTCTTCTGCCATGACAGCAGAGCAGACAAGCAATTTCACCCAGCTTGCACAGACAGTCCAGACCAGTGCCCAGGCTCTCCCTGCAAATGCAGAATTCGCCGAGAATTACCTCAACGTATTCAACACTGGTGTCCACTATTCTTACATAGCTTCAGTTGCTGCGATGCTGATATCACTCATCATCTTCATCGCGACAAAGAAGAAATTCCCTAACCCTGCAAAGAAAGAGAAGAAGGCTGTTGCCAACTACACAGAAGAGGAAAGACTTGCAAATGCAAGGGAGATCAAGCAGAGAATGTACGCTCTGTTCGCAGTTCTCGGTGTTGCAGTATTCTTCTGGTTCTCATTCCATCAGAACGGCCAGAGCCTTTCATTCTTTGCCCGTGACTTTGTGAACACATCTTCTGTTCCGCCTGAGGTTTGGCAGTGCATCAACCCGTTCTTTGTAATCATACTCACACCTATCATCATGGGTCTGTTCGCCTTACTGGCCACCAAAGGCAAGAAGGTTTCCACTCCTAGGAAGATTGCCCTGGGTATGTTCATTACGGCTCTTGCATACATCTTCCTTATCATCATCGCTTGCGTTCACAAGTACCCTTCACTTGATACTTTTGACACTTTCAGCGAGGCTGTAAAAGCAACCATGAGAACAAGCCCTACAGTACTGATTCTCACTTACTTCTTCCTGACAGTTGCCGAGCTGTTCATCTCTCCTCTGGGACTGAGTTTCGTTTCCAAGGTTGCCCCTAAGCACCTTCAGGGAATCTGCCAGGGACTCTGGCTCACTGCAACTGCAGTAGGAAACCTCTTCATAGCCCTTGGAGTTACCATGCTCCGCAAGTTCCCTTACCAGTGGGAAACCTGGGCCGTATTCGCAGCTTTCTGCCTTATCTCAATGGGCGTCATGCTGGGTATGGTCAAGTGGCTTGAGAAGGTTACTTCAGACTAACCGATTACACGCAGCGCAAAGATGAGAGTTGCTGTAGTAATATTGAATTGGAACGGCAAGAGCTTCCTTGAGAAGTTCTTGCCTTCTCTTTTCAATTCACTACCTGATTATGCGGAACTCATCATTGCCGACAACGCTTCCACCGACGGATCGGCACAAGCCTCAACCCTTAATGACCGCATCCAGTGGATTCAGCTTGACAAGAACTACGGTTTTACTGGAGGATACAACCGTGCTTTTGCCCAAATAAAAAAGCAGGCGGAGTACAATTACTACGTTCTGATAAATTCCGACATCCTGGCCATCGACAGGTGGCTGGAACCAATCGTGGATTTCATGGAGTCGCATCCTGAGGTTGCCGCATGCCAGCCAAAGATCCTCTCCTACAACCACCACCAGGAAGGTATCGAACAGTTCGAGTACGCCGGCGCCTCAGGCGGATTCATAGACAAGTGGGGCTTTCCACTCTGCCGTGGCAGGATCCTTTCCAGCGTTGAAAACGACTGCGGCCAGTACGATACTCCTTCAAGATGTTTCTGGGCCTCCGGAGCCTGCATGGTCGTAAGAACCAGCATCTGGCACTTGCTCTCAGGCCTGGAAGAAAAGTTCTTCGCCCACATGGAAGAGATTGACTTCTGCTGGAGGGCGGCCAATGCCGGATATCAGGTCTGGTGCCTGCCTCAAAGCAAGGTTTATCATGTGGGAGGCGGCACCCTGCCAAACAATTCGCCGAGGAAACTTTACCTCAACTACCGCAACAATCTTCTGATGCTTTGGAAAAACCTTCCCAAAAAGCACAGAAACACCAAGATTTTCCTTCGCAAATGCATCGACGGACTCTCTGCTGTCTGCTACATATTTCAGGGCAAATTCAGTTATTTCAAGAGCGTGATTAAAGCTCATCGCGATTATTCAAGAATGAAAGGAGATAGTTCTCCTTCTCCTTCTCTTTCAGCCTCTGAAAGCAAAAAGCAAGCACTCCCATACGGAATGCTTCCTTTCTCAATCATCCTGAAATTCTTCACAGGTCACAAGAAATTCTCGCAACTTTAACTGAGAAAATGTAGTGGTCCCGGAAAAATAGGACCACTACAAAAAGGGGAGGGTACATAATTTTGACTCACTTCAATCAATCGAAATTTCAGAGTAGTCATGAATTTCATTGCATAACCTTCTGAACAAATACATTAGCAAATTTTGGTCTATGGGGAGAGGAGTTGTAATAGCAGGTAATGTATACTCAGCGTAAATATTTCCGTCAGGACATAAAACTGCAAAGTGTGACATCGTTCCAAAAGAAGAGATAATA
Organism: uncultured Bacteroidia bacterium; assembly: GCA_902780455.1. Classification (GTDB taxonomy): domain Bacteria; phylum Bacteroidota; class Bacteroidia; order Bacteroidales; family UBA932; genus Egerieousia. The sequence continues at coordinate 10,565 of CACZFO010000044.1, forward strand.
TGTTCACAGTTGTAGTTGACAAGATTATTGTATCTCTTTAGAGAATAAATAGGACCAGCTTCCTTAAGCATAGCATTTAATTGCCGGTTTTCACGGGATTTTAAAAAATCTGCACAATTAATTATTTTTGAATAGGTTATTTGTCCTAAAGAATCTAGAACGGCAAAGTACTCTTTTCTAGGAGTGGTATTTAATAAAATGAGGTAATATCTATCATCGAAAGAGTATAATATTTTAATTGAAGGAATTGAATCGATACTTCGTATTACAGTTTCATCTTTAATGTGATGGATATTAATAGGCTTCCGTTGTGCAAATATGGCAATGCCGGAAAACAGTGTTATGGCAAACCACTGTATTATAACAAAACAGAACTTTCTCATGTTATGTCTATTTGAGATATGGTAATTTTTGACTATCAAATATTGTTATCCTCTATTGTATTGTTTCGCTTCTTTTTAAGAAAGAAAATTGCCTTATCTTACTGTTTTTTTACAGTTGTGTCTTATCTCCATGGTACTGTTCAGAATTTTAAGCTGTTCTATGAATGGGGGATTATGTACCATGAGGACAGGTGGAATATAATGTTCCCCAAATATTCTTTTCGGATTAAAAATAAAACTAGAACAAACAATAAAATCGTCTTGGAGATTATAAATAGTTGGGCTTAGAACAAAGTCACTAAAGAATAGTAATGGATAAATGGATTTATTGATTAGAACAAATCTATTTAATCTATTTAAAATATCCTTTAATTTAGTAGTGCGCGAGCAATCCATAACAGAAACAATATAAGAACTGTCGTTTACAGTTGTCAAAAGTAAAGCCACGTCTTTATCCTTACAATTGATATTGGAATAAAAAAAAGCTTCCAAGCTATCAGGTAGTGCGTATATTATTTCGTTATTTGGTTCTGGAACAAAATAATGCTGAGCCTTAAATACATAATCTGATGATTTTCTAATTTCCTTATTATTAAGATTAATAAGTATTTTAAGTGTATCAGGTCTCATTGAGTAATTAACATATACATGATACAAACTGTCTTTTTGGCCGAAAGAATCCGGATGATATCGGCAATAATTCCCCATTGCTGAATACTTGTCCGTTCCAAACCAAATAGGATATAACATCTCGTTAACTGAAACATATCTTTTGCTATCGAGCAAAAGTCTTTGATCAGACTCATTAAAATGAAAAACACCCTTATTGTCATAATAACTAACACCATAGATATAACCATATTGATATGTGTACACCCAAGGTTCCATAGAAAAAATAAATAACGAATCTTCTATCTCGACATTATCTATTCGGAATCCAATATATTCGTCTTTTGTGAGATGTTTTTTTAATTCTAAGATTTTATTACTTAGATCTATTTCGTAGTGTTTGGAAAGGTAATATGTAATAACCTTTTCTCTAGTTTGTGCAAAAGAAAAAACACTGTAGATAAGAAATAATATAGAGACACAGATTGTTTTCATAATTCCTCATATTCTGTTTTTCTAAGTCTATCTTCTGTTCATAGCATCTCTAGCTATATCAAACGCATTAAAAGTTCCCATACCAATGGTGTAACCGATATTATTGTCTATAGTGCCATCTGGGTTAGCTCTATGAATTGGCACTTGTTTCCCTTTTCTCTTCTTCATAGCATCTACCGCGTATACTGGTATTAAAAATTTCTGGGCACCACTTGCATCAAAATCTGAGGCTCCGCTGAGAGTTATTAAATCTGAAGTTGATTTAGGATGCCCATGTATTTGTGCGATGACAATAAGATTATTACCTTTATCATGCAGTAATATTTTTGTGCTTGAAGCCCATTTCCCATTGATATGAGAGCGGTTGTTTGTATTACCCCTATTATGAGATAGTTCAGATGTCAATATAGCATTTTCTCTATCAAGTAAAAGATAAAGGGCATTTTCAATCCTGGTTTCATATGACTTATCCACTATAGTAATAATATCGTTGTTGATTTTTTCTCTTTCTACAGTGATTATTTTACTATTCTCCTGCAGTTCAGATGTAGCTTCTTCAGTTTTAGAGGTACCTCCATGATTACTTACTATATTATGAAAAATATCATCTCTAATAATACGCATATTATTTGTGGAGGCCCCATCCGTTCCCAAATATCTACCGGTCACATAATCATAATAGTCATCTATTTTCAAACCAATATTATCGATAAAATTTATAGGATTTTCAGCACAATAGCTATATGGCGTCAATGTCAGGTACTTTTCCGCTTTCGGATCCACTGCCATCCATCTTGCAGTAACCGGATCATACTGCCTGAAACCATAATCCAGATAGTCTGTTCCTGCAATGGTCTGTATTTCTTTTCCGTTGTAGAGATCTCTCCTTGTTGCCGATGGGTTTATGTATCTCGGATACAGAGCCGTCAGTGTAGAACTCATATTTGGAAAGTCATTCCCCAGATCTGTCTGCAGACCGAACGGATAATATGCGTTCCTTTCCAGGATGTTTCCCGCAGCA
>CACZFO010000045.1:0-12371 GCA_902780455.1 uncultured Bacteroidia bacterium
ACATCAAGGGCAACATAGACTATGTAGAAAAGTTCCTCAAGGACAACTTTACCGTAGATACCCTCGAGTTCAGCGGAAAGAAGGTGAGGATGTCTTCCCAGGACAGCAAAGGCAAGGCTGAGGAATATGCAGAAGCCAAGGTGGGCCGCCTGCAGCTGGTGCGCATGATAAGGCCTCAGGCATCTTTCCTGATTTTCCTCGATTTCCGCAGACTGGGCCTTACCCAGCAGGAACTTGTAGACTTTGTTGTAGACAAGGCTCATCTTGCCCTTAACGACGGAGCAATGTTCGGCCAGGGCGGAGAAGGTTTCATGAGACTCAACGTAGGATGTCCTCGCAAGACCATGGAGAGGGCCATGACCCAACTCAAGGCAGCATTCGACAAGAAGTACAAACTCTAGGAATTTTATTATATTTGCAGCCCGTTTCACATAGAGGCGGGAATCGGGATGTGGCGCAGTTGGCTAGCGCACTACGTTCGGGACGTAGGGGTCGTCCGTTCGAGCCGGATCATCCCGACAGAAAAGGCAGACATGGGTCTGCCTCTTTTGTTTGACAATAAGGTATATTTGCTGCCGTTATGAAAAGGATTTGTTTATTGCTTATGCTTCTTGCCCTGTGTGCATGCCTTTTTCAGGGCTGTACCGGTAAGGCTTCAGCCATAGAGAACGGAGACCTTGTCTTTGTGGGTTTCAGGGCGGATTCTTCAGCCGCACAAGGTTCCATGGACGAGGCCATAGTTTCTGCAACCGGCAGCGGAGAAGTCAACATGGTGCATGTGGCCATTGTGGAGGTTGAGGGAGATTCTTTATGGATCATCGATGCTACACGGAGAAGGGGAGTTTCCAGATATCCTCTTGATGAATTCATAAAAGACAATACCGGGAGAAGAGGCTCTTCTGTCTTGGTTGTACGGCGCATGAAAGACAACTCGTTGGCCGCGGAGTGGATAGAGAGGGCAAAGACTTTCCTGGGCCAGCCTTACGACAGCCTTTTTCTTCCGGATAACGGAGCTATGTATTGTTCCGAGCTTGTGAGGGAGAGTTTCCTCTCTGCCGGCGGAGAACACCTGCTGGAAGACAAGCCCATGAATTTCAAAGGTCCCGACGGGGAATACCCTTTGTACTGGAAGAATCTGTTTGAAGGTCTGGGAATGGATGTTCCCCAGGGAGTTCCCGGAACCAATCCGCATGATATGTCCAACAGTCCCCAACTCTATTCTCCGGGAATAACCCTCCCATAGATAAAAAAGAAAAACCCTGGAAAAACTTCCAGGGTTTTGTTTTAAGAATTCTTTAGAGTCCGCGATTACTTCTTGTAACCAGGATTCTGGTCGAGTTCAGGATAGATGATTCTCTCATCAGAAGAGATAGGGAGCATAACCCTGTCGTCTGACCACTTGAGAACTGTAGAGAACGGGTTGTGAGGATCGTTCTTTACATATGTGCCGTTACGTCTCATAAGGTCAAAGAAACGGTCACCCTCGCCGATGAGTTCCTTCTGCCTCTGGATATCGATGTTCTCCATGGTGGCAGCGATGGAAGTTACATCTGGGTCTGCTCTCTGGGCAACTGCAAGAAGCAGGCTTGCTGCATCGCCCTTGCCGCTGTTCATACCAGCCTCGGCTGCAATCAGGTAAGCCTCTGCAAGACGCATGTACCTAGGGTTGTTCAGGAATGCTGTGAAACCGGTATTTCCGATGAACTTCTTCAGCCAGTACTCACCTGTGTGCTTGCCTTCTCCAGAAATAGGGTCGTCGTAAGCAATCCACTGTGCACGGATGTCGTTAGGGGTGAGTGCAAACAGATCTCTCCAATGCTTGGTAGGAACGATTGTAGCACCGCAGTTGGTGTAGCCGAACCACAAGCTGTAGTAGAAGCTGCCGCCGAATCCGTTGTCACCGTCGATAGCAGACTGGAGGTTTACAAGACCTTCAAAGATAGACTCGTTGTTGCCCACCTGAGCCCATGAAGCAAGGTACTGGCTTCTTGGAATCAGTGAGTAAGGACCATTGTTGATTACGTCCTTTGCTGCGCTGTAGGCAGTCTCGTTGTCACCCTTGTAGAGAGCAACCTTAGCCTGCAGGAATCTTGCAGCCCAGTAGTTGAAGTGACCGGTGTTCTTGCTCTTTGAAAGAAGAGGAAGAGCGGTTGCAAGGTCGTCTTCAATCTGCTTGTAGGTTTCTGCTACTGTGCTTCTCGGAATCCTAGCCTCTGAAGGAGAAACAGGTTCGGTAATCAGAACTGCACCCAGGGATGCTCCGCTGTCGAACTTGTAAGGTCTTCCGTAAAGTTTTGCAATGTTGAAGTAGCAGAATGCCCTTACTGCATAAGCCTGTCCGAGATAGTCGTCCTTAATGCTCTGCTTGTCAGCCGGAACTTCGAGGACGTCTATGTTCTTGATGATGGCATTTGCCCTTGTAATGGTTGTGTAGAAGTTTCTCCACAGAGCGAAGTATGAATTCTGTGAAGGGTCATAGTCGTATGAGTAAACTACGTAGTTACCTTCACTTGGTACGAGAAGGTCAGCTCTCAAGTCACCCATCTGAATCATATAGTTGCCAAATACAGTATAGTATTTCAAAAGCGTATACATACCGTTAACGGCAACACCAGCATCCTCCAAAGTTGCAAGAGCGTTCTCGGCAACTACGGAGTCTGTAGGCTCCTTGTCCAGGAATCCCTCGCATGAAGTAAGGGAGATGGAAAGGACAGCAACAAGTATTATGCTTAATATCTTTTTCATATCTGTATATTCTTAATGGTTAGAAACTTATCTCGAGACCTAAAGACCAGGTTCTCAGAGCTGGCATACCGTAGTTGTAGTATCCGTCAGACTGGATTTCTGGATCGATTTCGCACTTGGAAATGGTGAGCAAGTTGGCGCCTGACAGATATACGCGAGCGTTGCGGAGAGAGAATTTCTGTACCAATTCCTTAGGAAGGGTGTAAGAAACTGAGAGGTTCTTAAGTCTTGCAAAGTCGCCCTTGACAAGCATACGGGATGAGTTGTAGTAACCACCCTGGTTGTTGTCGTAGATACGCATTGGAACGTCTGAATCAGGGTTGGAAGGAGTCCAAGGATTGAGCTGCTTCTTTGAGATTGGCTGACCGAAGGTTCTGTAACCGTCGTTGGCAACCTCATCCTGAGTAGAGTTGCAGAGGTAGTGGCCGTACTTGTATGTCCAAGCCATGTTGAATGTGAGGCTCTTCCACCTGAAGTCTACGTTGAATCCGCCGAATCCCTTAGGCATGGCCCTCTTGCCGGCGATAGGCATTGAACTTGCGTTCTGCCTTCTTGCAGGAGCGTAGTTGTAACCGTCGTAAGGCATTGCGCTTCCGTTAGGAACTACTGTACCGTCCTTGAGGGTAACGTCCTGGTCTACGATTTCTCCCTTTGCATAGAAGGATCCTTCTGCATACATAGGATAACCAGGCTTGCAGCCGTTGATGGTTTCGTTGCTCTTGTTTACTCCCAGATACTGTCTGGTGTAGTACTGGTAGAAGTTGTATCCCTTTGCCCACCAGAACCAGCCGGAGTTGATCTTTTCATCATCTGTGGAGAGCTTGAGAACCTCGTTGTGAACGCGGCTCCAGTTAGCTCCTACGCTCAGATCCATATCCTGCTGCTTGATGATGTCTACGTTGGCGGAGATTTCCCAACCGCGGTTGACCATGCTACCCTTGTTCATCAGGGTTGAGCTGAATCCTGTAGTAGAGGCAACGGATGCATCAAGAAGCAGGTCTGTAGTCTTTCTGTTGAAGTACTCAACTGAGAAGGTGTACCTGTCAAAGATGGTTGCATCAAGACCTACGTTCCAGTTCTTGTTCTTCTCCCAGGTAAGGTCTGTGTTGGCGATGTTGCCAGGGAAGCTGGCTCCTTCCTCGCCGTACTGTGAGTAGTCATATACTGACATGTATCCGAACAGGTCTGTAGGAAGGGTACCGGAAGTACCGTAAGATCCACGGATCTTGCCGTCGTTCATCCAAGGGAAATCCAGGAAATTCTCCTTAGAGAACCTCCATGTTCCGGATACTGACCAGAAGTTACCCCATCTTGTGTCAGGAGCAAGTCTTGAAGAACCGTCACGGCGGAAAGTACCGGTGATATAATACTTGGAATCAAAGTCATAGCTTGCGCTGCCGAGCATGGAGAGCAGACCCTCTTCATGGCTCCATGCATAACCTTCGTCAAAGGTTGTACCCATGACGCTCTCGGTTGCTCCGAGGTAGCTGAAGTCGGTCTTTCCAAGGCGGAGTCCGTTGAACTTCTCCCTTTCAGCCTCCCAGCCGGCCATTGCAGAAACATGGTGCTTGTCAAAAGTCTTGTCAAAGTTCAGGGTTGTTGAGCTTACAACCTTGTTGATGTTGCGGTGCTTGTCTGAAGCATAACCGGTTCCGTAGGCAGTGAAGTTAGGGTGACCGTAGAGCCATCCGAACTTGTCGTGTACATACAGCCAGTCACTTGAGAGAGTGGTCTTGAGTTTCAGATAATCGGTGAAAGCAACTTCAGCCCATCCCTTGAGGATTGTTCTGTTCTGCTTTGCATCGTTGATCTGGTGCTTGTACTGTGCAACAGGGTTGATGGTGTTGAATCTTGTTGAGAATGTCTCCTCAAAGAGGTCTCCTGATTCCTTGTATGCATAAGGCCATCTGTCGATGAATACGGCCTTCCACATGAACAGAGGGTTGTCCTTTGATGACCATCCGTCCTGGTGACCGTCCTGATACTGCCATGAGTACTGCATGATACCGCCGAGTTTCAACCATTTTGCAAGTTTAACTTCACCGTTTACGGTTGCTGTGAATCTCTGCAGGTAGTCTATCTTTACAACACCTTTCTGGTCTGTATAAGCAACTGATGCATAAATCTTTCCCTTGTCAGAACCGCCTGAAATGCTGTACTCGTAGTTCTGGCTGATGCCTCTCTGGAACAGAGCCTTCTCCCAGTCCTTATAAATATACTTGTCATAGTCGAAAGCCGGGTAGTATTTAGCTATTCTGTTGTCAACATAAGCATCGATACTGCCGTAGCTGCTCCATGCAGATGGATTTGCTTCTGCATAATTGCGGAAAGACATTCTCTGGAGTGCTTCGTTCTCGGCATCAGAAACCATTTCCATGTGTTTCTTATAAGAGAAGTATGAAACACCTACAGAAGCCTTGAAAGTAGAAACAAGGTCTCCTTCCTTACCTTTCTTAGTGGTAATCAGTACTACACCGTTGGAAGCACGTGAACCGTAGAGTGAAGCTGCGGCTGCGTCCTTGAGGATGGTGATGGACTCGATGTCACTTGGGTTGAGGAAGTTCATTGCACTGGTAGAAATGTTACCGGTTGACCAGTCGCCGCTGGTTGCAGGCACACCGTCAATTACGTACAGTGGCTTGTTGCTGGCGTTGAATGAACCGTAACCGCGGACGCTGATTTCAACCTCTGAACCTGGCTGTCCTGAGTAGGACATTGCCTGGACGCCGGCAGCCTTACCTGCCAGAGCCTGCTCGAAGCTGACAACCGGAGCGTCTTTGATAGCATCTTGCTTTACAACTGCTGCGGAACCAGAATAGGAGCCTTTCTTTGCAGTACCGTAGGCAACTACGATAACATCATCCAGTCCGGTTGCGTCAGATGCCATGACTGCATTTACCACACTCTTTCCTGCAACAGGAACTTCGATTGTGGTATATCCGACTGAAGAGAAGACGAGAGTTGCATTTGCAGGAACATTCGGAATAGCATACTTTCCGTTCTCGTCTGTAAAGGAACCTGTACGGGTACCCTTGACCATGACGTTTACGCCAGGGATTGGGCCACCGTCTTCTTTAGCGGTTACTGTTCCAGTAACCCTGTTCTGTGCGAGCGCCATCGTTGAAACAAGGGCCGCCAAAACAAATAGTAAGACCTTTTTCATTGGATAATTTTTAGTTAGTAAATAGGTTTGCTAAACAAAATTAATAAAAACCAATTTTAATGTGCAATAAAAATGTAACTTTTTTGTTGTTAAATTTTCCTCAGCGATGCAACGTTTTTAAATATACCTGCATCACAAACCTTCCCAAAAGGCTGTAGAAAGGCCCGGGAGCCTGATTGCAGGTTCCGGCTTCCGCCCGAGGCGGCTGAGTTTATGAAACATCGGAATTACAATGTTACTTCTGCCTGAAGTAAATGTTCACCGGGCATCCGTTGAAATTGAAGTGTTCTCTCAAGCGGTTCTCAAGGAAGCGCTTGTAAGGATCTCTGATGTACTGCGGAAGATTGCAGTAGAAAGCGAATGAAGGGACCTTGGTTGAGAGTTGGGTTATATATTTTATCCTGACCTCCTTGCCTTTGTACATAGGTGGCTGATGCTCTTCTATTTCCGGCATCATGGCGTCGTTAAGTTCTTTCCAGTCCACTTTCTGCGAGTAGTTTTCATATACCTGCATGGCCTGCTGCAGGACTTCATGTATTCTCTGCTTGTTGATCACCGATGTGAAAACTACTGGAACGTCTGTGAAAGGAGCTGTCTTGGAAAGTATGTCTTCCTTGAAGTTCTTCATGGTCATGGTATCCTTCTCTATGAGGTCCCACTTGTTGACCACTATCACGCATCCCTTGCCGTTTTTCTGGATGAGGTAGAAGATGTTCAGGTCCTGGGCCTGGATGCCTTCCGTTGCATCGATCATGAGTATGCAGACATCTGAGTTCTCTATGCTGCGGATGGCTCTCATGACGGAGTAGAACTCCAGGTCTTCGGTAACCTTGTTCTTCTTTCTCATTCCTGCGGTATCCACCAGCAGGAAGTTGTAGCCGAACTTATTGTACCTGGTTGATATTGAATCTCTTGTTGTTCCGGCAACCGGAGTTACTATATTCCTTTCTTCTCCCAGGAGGGCGTTGGTCATTGAAGACTTGCCCACGTTTGGCCTTCCTACTATCGTAATCCTCGGAAGGTTGAGGTTTTCTTCCTTGCCTGAGGTGGCGTTTGCTTTCTCCAGTTCAGATACCAGCCTGTCAAGCAGGTCGCCGGTTCCTCCGCCGCTGGCAGAGGCTATGACTATAGGTTCTCCCAGTCCGAAAGCGTTGAACTCGTAGGTGCCGTAGATCTTGGCTCCGGAGTCCACCTTGTTTACTGCCAGAACCACAGGTTTGTCGCAGCGCCTGAGTATCTTGGCTATGGATTCGTCGTAATCTGTGATTCCGGTATCCACGTCGCAGAGGAAAAGTATGACGTCCGCCTCCTCTATGGCAGCCATCACCTGCTTGCGGATTTCGGTTTCAAAGACATCGTCGGAGTTGGTGGTATAGCCTCCTGTGTCTATCACGGAAAAAGTAGTTCCGCACCACTCGCACTTGCCGTAATGGCGGTCGCGTGTTACTCCGGCAGTCTCGTCTACGATTGCCCTTCTCTGGCCTACCATCCTGTTGAAAAGAGTGGATTTGCCCACGTTAGGTCTTCCCACTATAGCTACTATTCCCATGTTGTCTGTATTCTTAGTTGTTTGTAATCTGTTATATGCCTATCTGGCAATCAGGTCTTTAAGCCTGCAGGCGACATCGCAGCTTTCGCACTCTGCATCGGGGTGTGTCTTTCTCAGCGATTTTTTTCCGGTAACCCTTATATGAGCCGATTTCCCCCAGATCTTTTCATCCTCCTCCCTCATGCAGATGATGCCTCTCTTGCGCAGTTCCTTGTTGTGCCCGATTTCTGAATCCGGAAACTTTCCGTCTTTCCTGAATATTATGTTGAAGCACAGGCCGAAGACACAAAGTCCCAGTATCAGGACAGAAAGCAGTATTATATATAGAGTGTTCATGAACGGCTACTTGAGAAGGCACTTCTCCTTGTATACCACCGGAGCGGAACTTATGTTCAGGATAGGTGGAATCTGGTGTATCTTGAAAGACGATTTTCCTATCAATGACTTGATCCTGTTGAGGAGGGCCTTGTCATAGCCTTCCTTCTGAAGCTGGCTGAAGGTCTTCCGGCCTTCGTTGACCTCGTAAAGGATAGGGTCCAGGATGTCGTAGTCTGGAAGGGAATCGGAGTCTTTCTGGCCGGGCCTGAGTTCGGCGGAAGGAGCCTTGGTAAGGGTGGAAACCGGAATTATCTCCCTTTCCGAATTGATGTCGTAAGCAAGTTCGTAGACGTCTCCCTTGTAGAGGTCCGCTATTACCATCATGGCTCCGGCGAGGTCTCCGTAGAGGGTTCCGTATCCGGTGCACAGCTCACTCTTGTTGGAGGTGTTCAGCAGCAGGGCGTTGAACTTGTTGGAGTAGGCCATCAGCAGGGTTCCCCTGATCCTGGCCTGGAGGTTCTCCTCGGCCACGCTCCATTCTTTATTCTCCTTGAACACGTCTTCCAGGCCCTTCATGAACTTGTGGTAGATTTCAGAAATCGGAACTACATCATAGCCCATTCCCAGGTTGTCTGCCAGATCCACCGCATCCTGGACTGAGTGCAGGGTGGAAAAGTCGCTCGGCAGGATCAGTCCGTGAACGTTTTCATTTCCGAGGGCTTCTACGGCAAGGGCCGCCACCACGGCGGAATCGATACCGCCTGACAGCCCCAGTACGGCCTTCTGCATGCGGCATCCTTCAAAATAGCTCCTGATACCGCCTACCAGTTTCTCCCGGATTTCTTCTATGGTAAATTCTTTGTGGATCAGCATCGTTCCCAGGATAATATGTTAGTACATCAAAGTGTTGCCAAATGATTTGTCGCGATAAACCTTGTCAATAACGTCTCCAAAAAGTTCGGCTACGGAAATGACCTTGATCTTGCTAGTATCGGCTCCTTCAGGCGCCCTGAGCGGAATGGTATCGGTGACAACCAGTTCCTCCAGAGGTGAAGATGCTATGTGCTCGTAAGCGGCTCCTGAAAGCACAGGGTGGGTGGCAAGCGCCCTCACGCTCTTTGCTCCCTTGTCCATGAGCATCCTGGCAGCCTTGCAGAGAGTTCCGGCGGTGTCTACCATGTCATCAACGATAACTATGTTGCGGCCTTCCACGTCTCCGATGGCGGTCATGGATCCAACCACGTTTGCCCTTTCCCTGCTCTTGTGGCAGATGATCATAGGGCATCCGATAATCCTTGAATAGGCGTTCACCCTCTTTGCGCTGCCCATGTCAGGGGCTGCTATGGAGAGGTCTTCCAGCTTGAGGCTTCTCAGGTACGGCAGGAATATGGAACTTGCGTAGATATGGTCAACCGGAAAGTCAAAGAAGCCCTGGATCTGGTCTGCATGGAGGTCTGCCGTCATTATGCGGTCGCATCCGGAGGCAGCAAGCAGGTTAGCCACAAGCTTTGCTCCTATGGAAACCCTAGGACGGTCCTTGCGGTCTTGTCTTGCCCATCCGAAGTAAGGCATCACGGCCACTACCTTGTAGGCAGAAGCCCTCTTTGCCGCATCTATCATCAGCAGCAGTTCCATCAGGTTCTCCATCGGCGGGAAAGTGGAGCAGACGATGAATACTGCAACGCCTCTGACACTTTCCAGGTAGATAGGCTGGAATTCTCCGTCGCTGAAGACGGTAACATCAGATTTGCCAAGTTCCAGATTAAGCGATTTTGAAATTCGCTCAGCCAGGTATCTGGAGTTTCTGGTTGAGAAAATCTTGATAGGATGTTCCATATTCTTGTTATATATAATTCAAATAACTATTTCTCAGCGATTTATTTCTTCTCCTGCTTCTTGGCTTCCTTGAAAAGGTCGAGCACCTGCTCCATGTGGGCTATGATCTCTTCCTTTCCTGTATTTTTCTCAGAAGAACTTACGAATATAGGGGGTAATTCTTCCCAATACTCTGACAAACTGCTTTTTACACTCTCAATATTCTTCTGGAGCTCGTTCTTTCCGGGTTTGTCTGATTTTGTAAAGATAATGGAAAAAGGGATACCTTCTTCACCCAGGGCCGTAATAAAATCCAAATCTACCTTCTGAAGGGGATGTCTTGAGTCCAGAAGTACAAACAGGGTGGCCAGTTCTTCAGATCCGCCTATGTACTCGTTGTTCATCCTTGCCAGCTCTTCCCTCTGCTTGCCCGATACCTTGGCATAACCGTATCCAGGCAGGTCTACAAGGTACCAGCTGTCGTTGATGAGGAAATGGTTTACAGAAATTGTCTTGCCAGGAGATGAACTGGTCCTGGCCAGTTCCTTGCCCTTGGTAATCTTCTCGGCACCTGAGCACAGCATGTTGATAAGGGAAGACTTTCCTACGTTTGAGCGCCCTATGAAGGCAATTTCCGGATACCTTCTGCCCGGCCTTCCCTTAAGTGTAGTGCTGCTGCCAGCAAATGCCGCTTTCTTGATTTTCATACTTCTGCCTTTTAGGCTTCTTTCTTTTGTGCGCAAAAATACAAAAAAGGAACAGGATTCGGAACAGAAGCAGATGCAGTAGGCTCAAAGATTCAGTTTTGAGGAGCCACTACCCTTAAATGGGGTGTAGCGGAGTCTACCTGTACAGGAGGCACCTATATGACCCAATCCTCATTTGTATTTTGAAAAAAATACTATATCTTTGAAAATATATCCCCCCCCCAAAAAACTTGACATGGTTATTTGGCAATGATACCATTGGCGATGTAAACCATTGGGCACATCATTTTAGTAGGAAAGATTAAAAACGTTCTATCATGAAAAGAATTTCTTTAATAATTGTTTTGTTATTGTCAGGAGTTTCTATTGCAGCCCAGGTTGATAGGAGTAATAATTGGTTGGCAAGAATAAATTACAATCAGAATTTCTTGACAATGGGCTATTCTGACGATATCGAACGTTGGTCAGTAGGCGGGGCGTCTGTTGATTTTGGAGGAAAACAGTTTTTCAATAAAGATTTAGGATGGTTTATTGAAGAATCTGCAGAGTTTTTCTTGACAGACTTGCCTATGTCTAAAAGAGTGTCGTATGGAGCTTGGGCGAGAGAGATTGGAATTGGTGCTGTTATCCTAAGTGGCTATGACTTTGTTATTAAGGATAATATGAGCCTGGAAGTTTTTGGCGGAGTGGTTTATAGGCGTCTTCTATACAACAAAATAAAATTGGCGGGAACTGTCATAAGGAATGGCGAAATACAAGACAATAATCTTAGATTGAAAATAGGAGCAGGACTAAACTATAAGAAATATAATTTCAGCTTTAGTCTCAGCCCGGATTTATTAAACAGAGAACGAGAAGACGGCGGTTGGCACGCTCACTATACCACAATTCAAATAGGCTTGGGAGTAGGTTATTATTTTTGATGGTTAACTTCCCAGCGGGGGATGGACTCTGTCCATATCCCCATAAACGGGGGGCACAATTTGTGGCAGTAGTATAATTAATTCTTATGTAATAATTCGTACATTGCAGGCTGTTATGCCTAATGCAGAAAGGAACGAATTTCCGGCAGATGCCGCTTTCAGGGAAGAATATATGACACTGTCAGACTATCTGGCTCAGGTCCAGGGTCTGATAGAAGATGCAGACGGTCTTCCAGGGTGGATCGTGTGCGAACTTGCAAAGGTTTCATGGAGCAGGGGACACTGCTATCTGGAAATGGTGGAAGGAGCCCCTGGAGGGAGTACCCTGGCAAAGGCAAGAGGTACGATTTGGTCATACAAAGCCAATGTACTCAACAACATATTCCGCCTTGGGACAGGTGATGAACTGAAGGCTGGAATCAAGGTCATGATGTATGTTCAGGTGCAGTTTTCACCGATTTACGGAATGAGCCTGAATGTGCTGGATATCAATCCGTCATATACGCTGGGCGATCTGGAAGCCCAGAGGAGGGCTACCGTTGCAAGGCTTGACCGTGAAGGCCTTCTGGAAAGGAACAAGGAGCTTGAAGTTCCGTTGCTGCCTTACAGGATAGCAGTGGTAAGTGCTTCAGGGGCAGCCGGCTACGGTGATTTTATGAAGCACCTGTCGGATTCAGGTGTCAGGTTTGAGGTGGAACTTTTTGAGGCGGCAGTGCAGGGTGCGGATGCTCCTTCTTCCATTGCAGAGGCCTTTGAACGGATTAACGCCAGAGCGGCAGAGTTTGATGTGGCGGTACTTATAAGGGGAGGAGGAAGCAACCTGGACCTTGCATGTTTTGACGACTATCAGGCAGCTAGGGCGGTGGCGCTTTGCAGTCTTCCTGTAATAAGCGGAATAGGGCATGAAAGAGATAACCATGTTTGTGATGATGTGGCAAGTGTCAGGGTAAAGACTCCTACCGGGGCGGCGGATTTCCTGATACAGAGGTTCACCGATGCATTTGAAGACATATCTTCTCTTGAGGAAAGGCTCATTGGCGCATATTCTCAGATTCTGGAAGACAACGGCTCCTTGCTTGGCAGGCTGTCTTTGAGGCTGTCGTCATCGCTGAGCAGTTATACTGAAGAAAGGTCATCGCTGCTGAAAGAAT
>CACZFO010000045.1:12378-13902 GCA_902780455.1 uncultured Bacteroidia bacterium
ACAGAATCTATAATGCTGTATATGCCAGGCAGATGGAGGAGAATCACCGATTTGGAAGTTTTTCCCGCAGGATGGAGGATGCCGTGGAGGTCTTGTCGGTGCGCCAGGAGAACATTCTATCCAATACAGGGCGGCGGGTTGCACAGGCTGTCCTGAAGAGGATGATGGTGGAAGACCACCGTCTGGACAGGATGCAGGCCTTGTTTGAGGGGGCGGACCCTTCAAGGATCCTTGACCGCGGTTATGGCATCGTGATCAAGGACGGGCTGAAGGTATCCGACATATCCCAGATTACAGAAGGCAGCCGCCTGACCATTGTAATGCGGGACGGAAAGGTTACCTTTACCGCCAGCAACATTGCAGCAGAAAGAAAAGAGCAGTGATTTAATGACCCCTGCGGATAGAAAGAGCATGGATTGGAAATAATGACAGATAAAGATATGGAAGAATTGAAAGAAGAACTGACCTACGAGCAGGCTATCCAGGAACTGGAGACTCTGGTTGAGAGAGTGGAGGACAAGGACGCTCCCCTGGACAGGATAGAAAAAGACATCAAGAGGGCCATGCAGCTGATTTCTTTCTGCAAGGCTCAGCTCAGGGGCTACAAAGAAAGGTTTTCAGCCCTGATGGAAGAAGACGAGACAGAGGAATGAAGAGAGTAGCGGCAACAGGATTTTTTGACGGAGTGCACCTGGGACATCAGCAGGTGGTTTCCGCCGTGTGTTCAAAGGCAAAGGAAATAGGGGCCCGGAGCCAGATAGTTACCTTCTGGCCGCATCCCCGCAGCGTTCTGCAGCAGCAGGCCTACGACCTGCGCCTTCTGACATCGCTTGAGGAAAAGAAGAGGCTGTTCACTGGCCTGGGAATAGACGAGGTTACCGTGCTTGACTTTACGAGGGAGTTCAGCCGCCTTTCCACCAGGCAGTTTGTTCAGGATTATCTCATAGGCAGATGCGGCGTGAGCCATCTGGTCATAGGCTACGACCACAAGATAGGACACGATACCGGTGAGACACAGGACCATATGATTGATACGTGCAGAAGCTGCGGTCTGGAAGTTATCCGCGTGAGCGAATTCGTAAAGGACGGACTGGTAATCAGTTCCACCAAGATCCGCCGCTTTCTGGAGGAGGGCGACGTATCATCAGCATCCACCTTGCTGGGAAGGAGATATTCCCTCAGGGGAGTTGTGGTAGTGGGCAACCATCTTGGCCGGACCATCGGGTTCCCGACAGCCAACCTCGGATTGTACGACCCGCTGAAGCTGGTTCCCGGGAACGGAGTATATGCGGTTGAAGTAGGGCTGGGTAAAGAAAGGTACAGGGGTATCTGCAACATAGGCGTCAGACCTACCGTGAATTCCGGATCGAATGTTTCCATTGAGACCCACATTCTTGATTTTGAAGAAGATATCTACGGGCTGGATCTGAATTTGGAATTTGTGGGAAGGATCCGTGACGAGATAAAGTTCCCCAACCTGCAGGCATTGAAGGACCAATTGGAAAAGGACAAGGCTGAATCTGT
>CACZFO010000046.1 GCA_902780455.1 uncultured Bacteroidia bacterium
CCTCCAAGGGTTCATTCCTGCGTGGATGTATTCTGCTCCGAGAAATATCTGGTTGATGGAAGAAGATGATATGTTTCCTCCGACACTTATCTTAAGAGGAAAGACCTTTGTTGCACGAATCTTAAGATGCAGCAGAGAATCTTCCTGCATGGCTGAAGACCCCGCTGAATCGGTGATGATGGATGGGTAGAAACTGTTTACAACCCCGCTTTGGATTACCCTGTAATAACCTCTCCTGAGTTGGTTGATATCAAAATTCTCCCGGCGGTCCTCCCTTATGGTCCTGCGGATGAAGCGGGCGGTTCCCTTGGGAACTGAACCTGTTACGGTAATGTCCTGATGGAATCTCAGCGGCTGCAGCTTCTTGCGGAAGGCAGAACGCTTCTGTTCCACCTCACCCTCTGAAGTCCTTCTACCTATCCTTGACTTTATTGCATCCATCTGCTGCATGGCCATCTCATAGCCCATCTGCACAATCTCGTCCACGCGTTCAAAAGCCATGGTCCCGAATCTGCTGTAGTCTGCCTTGAGTGTGAGGCCCAGGGAATCCGGAATGTCATAGTTGCTGTTGTCCATCATCAGGCCCAGCACAAGAGATGGTGCATTGTCTTCGTCCAGGTGGATATTTCCCACCGCACACTGGGAGCCTATGATGACTGAAGGATGGAAGAACCCGTCCATTTCCTTCCAAGGGAAGTTGTTGTAGATTCCTCCGTCATAAAGCAGCGTTCCGTTATCGCTTACGGGCTTGAAAATCAAAGGAAGAGACATGGATGCCCTGATGGCGCTTCCAAGGTTTCCCCGGCGTTCTATCCTCTGGTGCTTGTTGTTTATGTCCGTGGAAATGCAGAAGAACGGCACCATCAGCGAATCAAAATCAAAACCGCAGGCCTTGCTCGGCGCTGAAAACAGTTCCACTACTCCCAGGTCCATGGGATAGGAAGATATCAGATGGGTTGGGAGTGCCACCTGGAACTTCTTTACGGTGTCTCCAGTCATGTCCCTGATGGGGCCCAGGGTTATGTTTGCCATGGTGGCATCAGGAATGTTCTGGTAGAAATAAGATGCATAAGGAATCTCCGCCTTGCCTTTTGACCATGCTTCAAACTCCTTGGACTTTATGAGCTCTATCATCTTGTCAGGAGTATACCCAATGGCATATAAACCGCCTATTATGGCTCCGATGGAGGTTCCACCAATATAATCTATGGGTATGTTATTCTCTTCCAGGGCCTTGATCACTCCTATGTGGGAAAGGCCCTTGGCTCCGCCGCCGCTGAGCACAAGCCCCACTCCTTGCCTTCTGGGCAGGGTGTCCTGGGCAAAGGAAATATCCAGAGCCAGTATCAGAATCAGTATAGCAGCAATCCATCTGGTCATTGATTGCCAAAGTTAATCAATATCTTTAGTATATTTGTGAGGCTTTTGAGAAAAAACTGAATTCAAATTTTACCTAATTATGAAAAAGATATTGATTTTGGCGGCAGCCTGCTCCTTTGTCCTCTTCTCCTGCAAGGGCGGGGAAAAGACTCAGGAAGGGCAGGACCAGCAGGCAGCCCAGCAGCAGGCAGAGCCTGAGAAGGCAGAACCGGAACTGGCATTTAACCCGGATTCCCTGGGTACCGAGCCTCAGTTCGACATCGTAACCTCAATGGGTACCATCCGTGTAAAACTCTACGAGGATACTCCTAAGCACAAGAAGAACTTCATCCGTCTGGCTTCTGTAAAGTACTATGACGGAATTACCTTCCACCGTGTGATCCGCAACTTCATGATCCAGACCGGAGACCCTTACACCAGGGATTATCCGGACCGCCCTGACGTTTTCGGAACCGGAGGACCTGGCTACACCGTTCCTGCAGAGATCAAGGGTGAGGATGGAAAGACCCTCCACCTCCACAAGAAGGGAGCTTTGGCTGCAGCCCGCAAGGGAGACCGCGCCAATCCTGAGAAGGCTTCTTCAGGAAGCCAGTTCTACATCGTGCAGGACGCAGGCGCATGCAAGCAGCTGGACGGAGACTACACCGTATTCGGAGAAACAGTCAGCGGACTTGATGTTGTTGACAAGATCGCTTCAGTTGCTACCGGAGCCAAGGACCGCCCTGTTAACGATATCAAGATAATCTCAATCTTGCCCGTTAAATAAAGATAAAAAAGTTAACCTATTGTAATACAGACTGTTGAGTATTATTTGCAAATATTTTTGAAAAAATTTTTCCCGATGACAGAATTGTGGCACGGGCTTTGCAATATAAGAAAGCGTAGTTTTTTCATAGGTTAATTTTTAGGTTTGAGAAATGGGTTGGCAGTCCGCCAGCCCTTTTTCGCATCATGGGGGGGCAGGCTTTTTATCACGATAATTTTGCACATTGGGCCAAATAGATTATATTTGCAGCCCTTTCTCGGGTAGAAAGGGCAAGTAATTATTACTATTAACAATTAAAAACTCACAGTTATGTCTGTAAAAATCCGTCTTTCACGTCATGGAAAGAAGAACTATGCCTTCTTCCACATCTTGGCTACCGACGTCAGGGCTCCACGTGACAGCCGCTTTATTGAGCTTTTGGGATCTTATGACCCTAACACCAATCCGGCTACCATCGTCCTGAACGTAGACAGAGCAGTTTACTGGCTCCAGAACGGTGCCCAGCCAACC
Source organism: uncultured Bacteroidia bacterium (assembly GCA_902780455.1). Lineage (GTDB taxonomy): Bacteria > Bacteroidota > Bacteroidia > Bacteroidales > UBA932 > Egerieousia. The sequence continues at coordinate 2,657 of CACZFO010000046.1, forward strand.
ATTACCGCAAGAAGAATCCTCTCTTACAAGGGTGCGCTTCTCAAGAAGCACCTTGCAGAGGGCGTTAAGAAAGGTGCTCTCACTCAGGAGCAGGCCGATGCCAAGTTCAATGCATGGGTTGCAGAGAAAGAGGCTAAGGTTGCCAAGAAGGCTGAGGGCCTGAAAGTTTCAAAGGCTGAGGCAAAGAAGGCCGCAGTTGAGGCTGAAAGCAAGGTAAACGCTGCCCGCGCAGAGGAACTTGCAAAGAAGAAGGCCGAGGCTGAGAAGGCTGCTGAAGAGGCTCGCAAGGCTGCCGAGGCTGAAGCTCAGGCTGCTGAGACTCCAGCTGAAGAAGCTGCCGCTCCTGCTGAAGAGGCAAAGGCTGAATAAATCCATGAATCTCACATCCTGCGCCCAGATAGCCAAGACCTACGGAAAAGAAGGAGAGATCCTTCTCAGAGTTGAGTCTGACAGGTTTTCCCAGCTGCTTGACGGGTGTGAAGAAATGGACAAAGATCTTGAGGAACCGGTGTTCATCTATTTTGATGGGCTGCCGGTTCCCTTTTTTATTGAAAACGTACGTCACCGCTCCGGCAACGCCTGGGTTGTGACTTTTTCTACAATAAGGGACATTTACCATGCTGAAGAGGTTGTGGGCAGAGACCTTTTCATGGAATCAGGAGAGGAAGACAGTTTGAAGGACCTTGACCTTCTGGTAGGTTTCAAGGTAGTTGATGAAAACGGTAAAACTGCCGGAACCATATCCCGCGTTATAGAATACCCTTCCAACATCTGTCTTGAAATCAGCAGTAATTCCGATACTGCTGCTGATGACGGAATCCTGCTTCCTTTCCATGAAGACCTGGTACTCTCCTTTGACCGGGAAAATATGGAAATCGTGATGAAAATACCGGCCGGCCTCATATAATCGTTATATTTGATGCATCCGTCTTTTTGTAGGCTACCGGTTCTGACTACAGGCTTTCCATGTATTTCTTTGGCGTTGTGCCGGTTTCCCTACGGAAGAATTTCCCAAAGGAAGACTGGTCTGAAAAATTCAGCTTTTCAGCAGTTTCCTTTATGTTGGCCCCGGGAAGCCTAAGCATGTTCCTGGCCTTTGTGGCAAGATGGGAGGCAAGCAGGCGGGCGGCTGTCTGTCCTGTTTCCTGTTTTGAAATCAGAGACAAGTATTGGACACTTATGAACAGGCGGTCTGCATAGAAAGACGGATTGTGCTGGGTTTCACCAAAATCCCTGATCAGGGCCATGAATCTTGACATTATCTCCTTCTGCCTTGAGAGGGGCTTGCCCTCGAGGTCCATCTGGGTGTTGTCGGATATGAAGTTCAGAATCTCAAGAAGCAGCATCGAGAGTGAGTGGTCTATCATGAATCCCCTTATTTTCTGCCGCTTGTCTTTCAGGTAGTAATACAGGTTCTGGAAACTTCTCTCCAGCGGGGAGTAGGTGTTTTCTTCAAGTGGGAAGTAAGGGTGGCGGAAGAAATCTGCAAATGTCGGGGTTGCCGGAATGATGGGCCTGGGGTTGAGGCCGGCTCCTATCCTGTCGAGTATTTCTTTTTTGATCATCAGCAGGAAAAAACGTCCTCCTGTGGATATGGAAGAGCCTGTTATCGTATTCATCGGCGAAATTATCAGCAGCGATTTTTCAGGAACCGTAACGTCCTTGTAGTCTACAGACAAGGTAAGCGACCCGTCAAGTACCAGCACAACGGTGAGGGCTTCCAGGCGGAATGTGGTTGATATCAGGCCGGAGGCGGCTTTTTCCAGGGCCTCTTTGTTGAAGTCTGTGATTTTTATCATCAGCAGTTCGTTGCTGTAGCTGTACCCGCCGAGGAAGGGAGCGGTCTGGGCAAAATCCGGATTGATGTCAACTGGTCTGTCCTTGGCGTTGCCGATTTTCTTTGCCATAAATATAATTTTGGAACAAATTTAAGTAAGATTATTCTTCTCACAGCATTTTTCTGAATTATTTTGTATAGTTTCAGACCAAAAATATACGATTGCTGCCTATAATGGTTTACCACTTTAGCACCATCTTTGTGACCGTTTTTGCCGTCGCAGGCTTTTGAATTTTATGACAAGAAGGGAACAAATATTGGAATCTGCTTTCAACGCTTTCACAACCAATGGAATAAAGGATGTGAAGATGGAAGATATCGCAGCATCGCTGAAGATATCCAAGAAGACCCTTTATGAGTTTTTCAAGAGCAAGAAGGAACTGCTCTTAGCTAGCATGGAATACAAATTCCCGCAACTTCTGCAGAAGAATTCCAAGGTGGTCAGATGCATGCCCAATCCGCTTACGGCCATGGTATTCTGTGCCGTGGAGAACATCCGCTTCTGGAGTTCGTTTTCAGATGCCTTTGTGCAGCAGGCCAAGTCTGTGGCCGAACTCAACGAATTCAGCGGGCAGATAAAGGCAGAACTGGATGAGCTGATGAACACCATGCTCAGCCGATGCGTGAGCGGAGGATATCTCAAGGAAGAGGACTCCAAGCGTCTGGTTTCTGTTTTCATGGACAACCTGAGGAACTTCAATGAACTTAAGAATCCTGATGTCTTTCCGTCACAGCTCTGTTTCAATATCGTCATTACAATACTCGGCGGTTTGTGTACACAGAGAGGCAAGAAGGTTCTGGATGAACTTAAAGACAACTATAACTGAATAATATTATAAAGTACGAGATATGAGAAAGATTTTGAAATTCACGGGGCTTGTGGCATCACTCCTTCTGTTTGCATCAGGCTCTGTCTTTGCCCAGGGGGCTGACACTGTAGCCATCACGCTCAAGGATGCGTGGGACATAGCCCTGAGCAAGTCTCTGACTGTAATGGTCGCCGACAAGGAAATAGAGAAGACCGGTTATGAGAAAAAGGGTGCGTATGCCAGTCTTTTCCCTAATGTGAACTTTTCCGGCAACTACCAGAGGACGATAAAGAAGCAGACAATGGTCATGAAGATGGGAGATGTATCGCAGAAGATATCCATGGGAACAGACAACAATATCTCCGGAGGTTTCAGTGCATCCATGCCTCTTGTAAACGTTGCCCTGTGGAGAAGCCTGGACATCTCAGGCAAGAGCGTAGACCTTGCCGTTGAGAAGGCCCGCCAGAGCCGTCAGGACCTGTTAAACCAGGTTGAACAGGCCTTCTATGCCTGCCTTCTTGCATCTGACCTTTGCAAGGTTTACAAGGAGAACTACAGCAATGCCGAAGAAAACTATCGCCAGACAAAAGCAAAGTACGAGAGCGGCAGGGTTGCTAAATACGACATGATCAGGGCTGAGGTGAACATGCAGAACGCCGAGCCTAACGTATATGATTCCCAGAACAGCCTCATGCTCGCACAGTGGCAGCTGAAGGCCCTGATGGGAATTAATCTGAACACCAACATCAAATGCGTGGGCACATTGTCTGACTATGAATATCAGATGCAGCAGATCGTGATGGCTTCAGATACCATAGACCTTTCTGAAAACTCAACTCTCAAGCAGCTTGACATACAGGAAGAGATTCTGGAAAAGACCTACAAGATGCAGGTTGCCCAGTATTTTCCAACCCTTGCGGCAACGGCGCAGTACAACTGGATTTCCATGAGCAACGACCTCAAGATCAACCACTATACATGGAATCCTTATTCAGTTGCAGCCCTGAGCCTTCAGATTCCTATCTTTTCAGGAATGCAGAGGTTGAACAACGTACGTCAGGTAAAAGTCCAGCAGCAGCAGCTGGATCTCCAGAAAGAGAATGCAAGAAGAGGTCTGGTAGTGGCAGCAAAGCAGAGCCTGAGCTCCATTGAAACCGCCCTCAAGCAGTACCGCGCAGCAAAAGCAACCGTAGAGGGAGCCCAGACCGGCTACAGCATTGCAAGGAAGATGTACGAAGTTGGAAGGGCCACCATCCTGGAAGTCAACGATGCACAGCTCGCCCTCCTGCAGTCAAAGCTGAACCTTGACCAGGCCATCTATTCATACCTCACAGCCAAGAGTTCTCTTGACCTTGTGCTCGGAGTAGAGAGGGTAGACAAGGAAAACTTTGGCAAGGGAGAAATTCTTCAGCCGGTACGTTAAACTGAAAATTATAAAAGTCAAGATATATGAAAACCAACGTTATCAGATCATTTGCCTTTGCAGCCTTCTGTCTGGCTGCAATGTCTGTCGCATCTTGCAACAGCGGCAAAAAGACCGAAACCGGCAACGCTCAGCCGGCCAAAATCACAAATGTTACAATGAAGGCTGTCAGCGCCAGGGACGTGGACCAGGTGGAGGTATTCACCGGAACAGTTGAAGGCTTCAACACCAACAACATTTCTCCGCAGTCTCCGGGAAGGATCGAGAGGATATTCGTAGAAGTAGGAGACCATGTGGGAAGGGGCCAGAAGCTTGCCCAGATGGAGGCTACAAACCTTACTGCAGCAAAGCTCCAGATGGAGAACAACAAGATGGAGTTTGAGAGAACCAAGCAGCTTTATGAGATCGGAGGAGCATCCCAGAGCGAATACGATTCAAGGAAGATGGCTTACGAGGTATCTCTGAACTCATACAACAATCTTTCTGCAAATACATATCTTATCTCACCGATTTCCGGCGTTGTTACGGCCCGTAACTATGATGCAGGTGACATGTATTCCGGCTCCATGCCATTGTACACCGTACAGCAGATACGTCCGGTAAAGATTAAGGTGAACGCACCTGAAGGACTTTACGGAAAGATCAAGAAAGGCCAGTCTGTAAGCGTAAAGCTTGATGTCTTCGGCGATGAGGTTTTTGAAGGCAGGGTTCACCTTGTATATCCTTCACTTGCAGCAGCATCCAGGACATTCCCCGTTGAGATTACCATTGCAAACGCAAACGAGAGGGTTCGTCCGGGCATGTTTGCCAGGGTAACCTTCAAGTACGGTGTGGAGCACAACATAGTCGTTCCTGACGTTTCTGTCGTCAAGCAGATGGGAAGCGGAGACCACTACGTTTATACCGTTGTAGATAACAAGGTGGTTTTCAACAAGGTTAAGCTCGGACAGCTCATAGGCACCGAGTATGAGATCAAGAGCGGCCTGAATGAGGGCGACATGGTAATCGTGGAGGGCCAGAACAGAGTAGTTAACGGACAGGAAGTGAAGGCAACCGTAGGTGAGCCTGCATCATTTGTTCCTGATAACCTTGTAGATAAAACAAAGTAAAAATGAGTCTTTTTTCATCTGCGGTAAAGAAACCTATCACCACGGCCTTGATATTCGTGGCGATAGCGATATTCGGAATATTCTCATTCATTACGCTGCCTATAGACTTGTTCCCGCATATAGAGAGCAACACCATCATGGTAATGACCTCCTATGCCGGAGCCAGCGCTTCTGATATCGAGAATAACATTTCCAAACCTATCGAGAATACACTCAACAGCGTTTCCTACCTCAAGCACATCAGTTCTTCTTCAAGGGAGAACGTATCTGTGGTAACACTTGAATTCCAGTACGGAAGAGATATCGAGGTTGCTACCAACGACGTGCGTGACAAGTTGGAAATGATAAAGACGGCACTGCCTGACGGAGCCGGCAACCCTGTGATTTTCAAGTTCAGTTCTGACGATATTCCTATCCTTATCCTCAGCGTTACGGCCAAGGAAAGCATGGCCGGACTCTACAAGATAATGGATGAGACCATAGTTAACGAACTTGCCAGGGTCAACGGAGTTGGTTCCGTATCCGTTTCCGGTATTCCAAAGAGGGAAATCATGGTTCTGTGCGATCCTTACAAGCTTGACGCCTACAATCTTACAATTGAAAGCATATCATCTTTGATAGGGGCCGAGAACCGCAACATACCGGCAGGAACCATCGAGGTAGGTTCCAATACTTATGCCATGAGGGTCCAGAAGGAGTTTACTTCTTCAAAGGAAATTGAGAACCTGGTAGTAGGATCCTTCAATGGCGGCAACGTATATCTGAAAGATGTTGCAAGAGTTGTTGACGGACTTCAGGAACGTTCACAGGAGAGTTACATCAACGGTGCCATAGGCGGTATGGTAATCATCCAGAAACAGACCGGCGAAAACTCCGTACAGATTGTGCGCAAGGTTAAGGAAGAACTTCCGAGACTTGAGAAGAAACTCCCTTCAGACGTCAAGCTGAACGTGATAATAGATACTACGGACAACATCATCCGTACTATCGGTTCACTGGAGAAAACCATCCTCATAACACTCCTTATCGTGATGGTAGTAGTATTCATCTTCCTAGGAAGGTGGAGGGCTACCATAATCATCCTCATCACGATTCCTATATCCCTGCTCGCCTCACTGATATACCTGTATGCAACGGGCAACACTCTCAACATGATATCCATGAGTTCGCTCTCCATTGCAATCGGTATGGTCGTGGATGCCGCTATCGTTGTGCTGGAAAACATTACCACACACATAGACCGCGGCAGCAACCCTAAGCAGGCGGCAGTGTATGCAACCAACGAGGTTGCCATGGCCGTAGTTGCATCTTCGCTCACGACCCTGGCTGTATTCCTCCCGATGACCTTGGTAAGCGGACTGGCCGGAATCATGTTCCGCCAGCTGGGATGGATGGTTTCCATAGTCATCACCGTGTCTACCTTGTGCGCTCTTGCGCTTACGCCTATGATGTGTTCCACCATGCTCAGGGCCAAGAACAAAGACAAGGACAGCAAGTGGTTCAAGATATTGTTCACTCCTATAAACAAGGCATTGGACTGGCTGAGTGCAATCTATGCCAGAGTTCTTGACTGGGCTATGCGTCACAAGAGAATCGTGGTGCTGATTGCATTCTGCGTGCTTGTGGGAGTGTTTGCAATATGCATCCCCAACATGAAGAGCGAGTTCATTCCTCAGTCAGACAACGGCCGTATTTCCGTAACCGTACAGCTTCCTGTGGGAACCCGTCAGGAGATCACCCGTGAACTGGCTTTGGAACTTGACCGCAGGTGGAGGGCGGAATTCCCTGAAATCGAGAGGCTCGGTCTTTCCGAAGGTACCGCCGATTCAGACAACATGTTTGCCAGCATGCGTTCAAACGGAAGCCACATCATAAGCATGAACATCAGTGTCGGAAGTATGGAGAACAGAAAGAGAAGCATCCAGGAGATTTCCAACATAATGATGAGCGAACTGGCCGAATACAACCAGATCAAGAGATTCAACGTGGTAGCCGGCGGACAGCAGGGAGGAATGGGCGGACAGACGGTCTGCCAGATAGATATCTTCGGATATGATTTTGCCGAGACTGATGCAGTAGCAGCACAGGTTTCCGAAATGTTCAAGGAACTGGGTGTAAGGCAGACTGTCATCAGCCGAGACGATTACATCCCTGAATACCAGGTAGACCTTGACCGTGAGAAACTTGCTCTCTACGGACTGAATACCGCAACCGTCTCAACCTTCCTGCGCAACCGCATAAACGGTGCAATAGCATCTGAATACCGTGAGAGCGGCGATGAATATGACATCCGCGTAAGATATGCTCCTGAGTACCGCCAGAGCCTGAAGGATGTAGAGAATATAACCGTGTACAACTCACAGGGCCAGGCAATCAAACTCCGCGAACTTGGTACCATAGTTGAGGCAATGACTCCTCCTACCATACAGAGAAAAGACCGTGAAAGATACGTATCTGTAACGGCTCCGCTTCCTGACGGCATGGCCACATCAGACATGAACGAGGCCATTACCGCCAAAATCGAGGCTGCCGATATTCCTTCTACCGTAAGCTGGAAGATCGGAGGTACCTATGACGACCAGGTACAGACTTTCCAGAGCCTTGGATTTCTGATGGTGCTGATCGTGATTCTGGTGTTCATCGTGATGGCCGCTCAGTTTGAGAGTCTGACCTATCCGTTCGTAATCATGTTCGCAGTTCCTTTTGCATTCGTAGGAGTGCTTATCGGACTGGTAATTACCGGAACTCCTATGAGTATCATGGGTATGGTCGGAGCCGTCATGACAATCGGTATCGTGGTTAACAACGGTATCGTATTGGTTGACTACGCCAACCTCAACCGTGAAAGGGGAATGGGTATCATCCGTGCGGTTGTGGATTCAGGAAAGTCCCGTCTTCGTCCTGTGCTCATGACCACTCTTACCACCGTTCTGGGTATGCTTCCTCTTGCCCTTGGCAACGGAGAAGGTTCAGAAGTATGGAAGGGAATGGGTATGACAGTTGCATGGGGCCTTTCAGTTTCAACACTTGTAACTCTGATATTTGTTCCTGTGCTGTATACCATCTTTGCCGCATTCGGACTCACCCGCAAGCGCAAGAAGATGCGCCGTCAGAAGGCAGAACAGGAAGAAACAAGACGTGAACTTGCCGCAAAGGCACAATAACAATCAAATCATGAAAGCAGTTTTTATAGCATATAACGAGGCCCAGGGAGAAAATGTAATGGAAGCATTGGAAAAGTGCTTTGTCAGAGGCTTTACAATGTGGGAGCACATTCAGGGCAGAGGCTCAAAGAATGGCGAACCGCACTTGGGCTCCCATGCCTGGCCAACGATGAATTCGGCAATGATTACTTTTGTTGAAGACAACTTGGCCAAGTCTCTCAAAGACAGGCTCAGGGACATTGACAAGCTCAAGCCGCAACTTGGCCTGAGAGTCTTTTCCTGGACAATTGATGAAGACTAAATAAATCTTAGCATCAATAGAAAAAGGTATTCCTATATAAGTGGGAATACCTTTTTTTTTGTACCATACTTTTTCTTGGACCTTTTGAAATCAGGTACATTATAGTGGTCCTATTTTCCGAGACCACTATACTCCTCTAGTATGTAAGATCCCGAACATTTAGCTAATAGAATCCCGTTATTCTCTTCTTTGACACAATACGAGTTTCTTTTTTGTCTATTATATAGACATATCCTTTCTCATTGTCATTATTAAAACTGTATATAACATGAGGTTGATCCATACATGTTGAATCAATGAGTTTATGCTTATCTAAAAGGTCTAACAATTCTTGCGTGATTACTTTAGTTGAATCTTTCCAATAGAACAACTTATCTCCTATTTTCATATATTGTGAAGGGAAAACACGGCTATACATGCCAGCCTTGTCGAACTTTGACGGAATAAGGGCCCAATCAGCAACTTTAATTATAACGACTATTGTTGAGTCTGATATTTCTTTTGAAATTTCAAACACATCATGTTTTGAATATAATCGGCGATGTTTTTTAAAATCCGAAACAGCCAATGATATAGCACACTCTTGATAAACATCACTAGTGCTATTTGGATAAGTATGAGTTGGCAGACTGCATCTTTTAATTGTTTTTGGAATTGGGAACAAATCAAAAATGTTTAAATATGCTTTAATCCATTTATTACCTTTAGATATATGGATAGTTATCAATTCTATACATGAATTTGATAAGCGCGCAAGGTCATATGAGAAATCCCCCAAATTATTTCTGCCAAACCATGACGAAATAAAAGGTGATTTTTCAAA
>CACZFO010000047.1 GCA_902780455.1 uncultured Bacteroidia bacterium
GTTTGGGTAAGATGTTATGACCTGCCGGAGCTCTTCCTGGGAGATTCCTTTGGCCTGCAGCATGAGATACTGGCCGTCACTGCTCCAAAGATAGGAAACAGTCCGGTTCTGGGCATCTATCAGCTGGGTTATGTTGCCGAACTGGTCATAGGATAATATCAATGCCTCTTTCTTCCATGCCAGAGATTCCTTGTCGTAGGATTCAACAAGTGAAGGCAGGACGAGGGTATCATGTGGGAAGTTGAACAGGGCATACGTGCATCTCTTCCCAGAAACAAGGGTTCTTTGGCTTGCTCCTGCACTTTTACTGTATACCTTCTCTTCCAGTGGAAGGGAGAGGATGTTCTTACGCTTCATCGCGGAGTAAACCGTACTGGAGTTTATCACATTGTCTTCCAGGTCACGCAGGTGGGTGTATTCATAGATGAGCGAGTCACCTTCAGGAGTAGTCTGGGCGGACCGGGTCACTTCCCAGAATCGGTTGTAATGAAACCTCTTGTAGGAGAGCTTTTCCTCCTGCATGAGGTCATCCCGGCTGGAGGAAATGGTTTCCTCAGGCAAGTGCTTGCCAGTAAAGATGTTGTACGTTCCGAAACGTCTGACCAGATAGCAAGGCAGCTCGGTAAAGGAAGTGGAGTCAATCATGAAAGATGTGTTTTCTTTCATGGAGGCTGAAAGGGTGGTGTCGTTCTTGAACACACGCCTTTCCTTAAGCATTCCCCTCTGGCTCTGGAAGGAGGTGACCGGTGCCACGGCGAAATGTACGCTGTGGATGGGATTGCCGCTCAACAGGGGGAACATCTCCCAAGTGGCGGCCTGACCGGTATTGAGCCGCGCCCTTTCCATGACACTGGTGCTCAGATTTGCCCCCAGACGGTCCATAAAGCCTTTGCCATCGGCACATGAAGTAAAAATGTTCAGAGTCCTGGTGCTGTCGCCCTGGCGCTCAATAACACTCCTGTACTCTATGCCGGTGAAGCCATAGTCCTGCAAAGAGGAAGACTTGTAATAACCGTTCTCCTGAACCCTGAAGGTAGCCTGGCATTTATAGCTTACGGAGTAACGGGGAGTCCAGATGAGAATACCGGAGCTTTTTCCCAAGGCATCGGTATAGTCGTAGGACTTTTCAGAAGAAAGGGTGCCATTGGCAAGGAAGGAAGAGATCTTCTTTATCCGAAGACCGCCCGCCGTACCGGATTCACCGATGAGACGTGGGGAGAAGTTACGGTCAAAAGAGGTGTCGTGGCGTCTTACCACAGACGCGGAATAATCATGAGGCTCATAATCAAAAGTGGTGTATCCGCCCGTCGGGTATGTAATCTTCTCCATCATTCCAAGTATGGCGTATGCGGCATCCGGATCCCTGGAATCTCCGGTGATGGTTTCTTCCTCAGTGGTCTGGTTGGCAGAGGTTGGAGGGAAATATGCGGCATTGACCTTGCCGTTATAATATCCCCAGTGGTCTACGGAGAAGGTGTTCTGCAGAGGATAAGGCCTGGAGGCGTCGTTCCAGCCTATGTAGTTGAATGTGTAGGTTCCTATCCCGTTTACTGTGATGGACTGTAGGTAGTTGGTCCGGCCGCCGTTGGTATTGCGCTGGTGGGAGAAAGAAGCCTGGGCAACTGGGTCGGGATTCCCCGCCTTGCTCACATAGATGTCGCTGAGCCTTACGGTGTTGGCATAGCCCTTCACTTGCTGATCGGCCGGGGTTTCCTTGTACTGGTCGCCTTCCGAAGAAGACTTGACCGAATACATGAGGGTGATCATGGAGCCGTCGCTGAAGAGGATACGGTCCAGTTTGGCTGTCTTGACATCACGTTTGAAAACGCGCCCGTCCAGAAGCTCTACGGAGGTGCTACCCATGGAGGGGACAACTGGCTCGGCAAAGTAGTACTGGTTGTCTGTCAGGCCTCCGCCATACACTGAAGATGAGGGGGAGAAGGTTGTCTTCTCGAGCCTCGTGCCATACTGGAAGACGGCAGTCCTTCCGTCCGGGGCCTCTATCTTGGTCAGATGCCAGGCAGTAATGATGTCGTAGATGCTTCTCTCGCCGCTTTTGGCAAGATCAACATTATTCTGATTCGGATCACCGTCAAAGATGTAGCGATAACCGTCAGGAGTGATGATGGTAATCTTGTAGAACTTGGAGAAGTGGTACGGCAGGTTGCTGATGGGCACCGTGTCTATCTGGAGCTTATAGCCACTTGGGTGAAGAGGGGTGTCGTAGAAGATGACATCCCCATGGAAACCCAGGTGGAACTTCCCGCTATGACCGGGAACGTTGAAATGGAAGATGTCCGGCTGGGCATCCACTTCGCCTGCGTGGGAGGAGGTGGGCACATTGTCTTGGCACCAGACTATCTGGGGGGCACCGGTACCAGTGCCGTTGTCAAACAGGTTGAACATGAAACGCCACCATTGTGAAGGCTGGTGGGAGGTGAAGGGGTTGTTCTTGTGGACGGTGTAGAATCCCTGAACGTGCTTCACGTTTTCCCCATAGTCAGGGATGCCGTTGGTCTCTATGGTGATGCAGCCGCCAAGATCCAGGTTCCAACCGGGGCCGAGTATACCTGCAATCTGGTTGGGCTGATTGCCGTTGGATGAATAAGTTGCAACAATGGGAATGCTAAAGTCCTTGTCCTTGTATTCATAGATGGGAACAGAGAGGTTGATGGTTCCTGTGTACATCGAGGGAGAAACCTCTCCCTGCCTTACAAAGTTCCATGCATCGGTCTGGGGAAGGGAGATGTCATCATAGAACTTGAAAGAGGACTGAGCCTTCAGTTGCTGTGCTACGGATGTCAGCAAAAAGGCTAATGACAGGCTGAGAAATATGTGGAATCGTTTCATAGGAATGTTTTTGTTCATAAAGATAAGCAATAATTTCAAAACAAAGCATATAAAAAACAGCACCTGAATATCAGATGCTGCTTTTGAATTGGATGTAAGCCTTTGGTTATTCAGCAAGGGCTTCTTCGTACATCTTGCGGTGAGAATAAAAGGTGCCTTCAAATTCTTCCTCAATGTCGTCAACCATCCAGTCATCGCCGTTGAACTTGAGGGTGAACCTTACAAGAGCAGGGTTTTCCTGGTCGTCAAAGGCCTTGACCTTGACATAAGCTTTTGCAGTTTGGGCATTTATATCCTCTGCTTTCACAAACTCATAGGATGGGTTGTGGCAGTCCTGCCCCATGATCCAATGGTCGTGGTCAATGTAGAGGTTGCCTGATGCTTTCTGCTTTTCAAGGACTTTTTCCTGAAGGGCAAAGAAGTCTTTTGTAAAGAACTTCTCATCAGCCTCAGTGTATTTTTCCTCATTGAGGACAAAGCCGTAAATCTCAGCGATCCTGCCTTCTATGTACTCCTGAGTCTGCAGGTTTGAAGGAGCTTCGGTTACCTCAGGCTCGTCTGTGCCTTCGGTATTGCCGTTGCACTTGCATGACATTGCTGCAAATGAAATGGCTGCACAGAGCAGCAACAGCGTCTTTCTCATGACTCCGCGATTTACCAGCCGAGAATATGGGCAAACATAAGAGGAGCCACAATAGTAGCATCGCTCTCTACCACGAACTTAGGGCACTCAGGAGAAAGTTTTCCCCAGGTGATCTTCTCATTAGGAACTGCTCCTGAATATGAACCGTAAGAAGTAGTGGAGTCTGAAATCTGGCAGAAATACTGCCACAGCATAGTGCCATGCCACTGCAGATCCTGTTCCATCATAGGTACACAGCAGATAGGGAAGTCTCCTGCAGTACCGCCGCCGATCTGGAAGAAACCGGTTCCGCGGTCGATACCAGGACGGTTGTTGGCCTTATACCAGTCTACAAGATGCATCATGGTCTCTATTCCGCCCTTTACCAGATGAACGTCAAATTCACCCCTGATGCAGTGTGCTGTAAAGATGTTGCCGGTAGTGGAATCCTCCCATGCAGGAACTATGATAGGGATGTTCTTCTCACAGGCGGCAAGTACCCAGCTGTCCTTAGGATCTATTTCATAGTACTGCTCAAGGACACCGCTGCGGATAACCTTGTACATGAACTCGTAAGGGAAAAGTCTCTCGCCCTTTGCAGCTGAATCCTTCCAAGCCTCAACGAGATGGCCTTCAAGCCTTCTGAAAGCTTCTTCTTCAGGTATGCAGGTGTCTGTTACGCGGTTGAGATGGTTATCCAGAAGTTCCTGCTCATCCTGAGGAGTGAGATCTCTGTAATGAGGGACTCTCTTGTAGTGTGAATGAGCCACCAGATTCATGATGTCTTCCTCAAGGTTGTTGGCTGAGCAGCATACAATTGCAAACTTGTCCTGACGGATCATTTCTGCAAGTGAAAGTCCGAGTTCTGCCGTACTCATTGCGCCGGCCATTGCAAGCATCATCTTTCCACCTTCAGCCAGAAGCTGTTCGTAAGCCTTGATGGCATCTACCATCGCAGCAGAATTGAAGTGACGATAATGGTGGTCAATGAACTGAGTAATAGGTCCTTTTGCCATTTTAAAATAAAGTTTATCAAAATTAACAATACTGTCTGTTCTATGAAGCATTGCCTGCGGCGACAGTCCAGCGTGCAGACAATGCACAAATTTAATGAAAAAATGATTAGATTTGCATCTATTCTAAAAAGCACTAAAAATTAAGCAGATGATTACTAAGCAGGCAATAGAGGCTTTCGGTAGTATCCGTACACCTTTCTACTATTATGACATGGATCTCCTCAACGAGACCCTTAAAGTTTATACTTCATACACCAAGAAATTCGGTTACAACGCACATTACGCCATCAAGGCCAATGCGGAACCGAGAATACTGCAGACAATCTGCAAGGCGGGCCTGGGTGCAGACTGTGTCAGCGGCAACGAGGTCAAGATTGCAATTAAGAACGGTTTTGCTCCGTCTAAGATAGTATATGCCGGAGTAGGAAAAAGCGACCGTGAAATCAAGACAGCCCTGAAGGCAGGCATATACAGCTTCAACTGCGAGAGCGTTCCTGAAATCCAGATAATCAACGATCTGGCAGCAGGAATGGGAACAACTGCAAGAATATCGCTGAGAGTCAATCCTGACATTGACGCACATACCCACAAATATATTTCCACAGGCAGGAAGGAAGACAAGTTCGGAATAAGCCCATGGGAATTCCAGGCCGTGGCAGACCTTCTGAAAGGACTGAAGAATGTCAAATTGATAGGATTGCACTTCCATGTAGGAAGCCAGATCCTTGACATGAGCGTTTTCCCTCTTCTGTGCCGCATGGTGGAGCAGCTCCAGAGCTGGTTCATCGAGAGGAACATAAAGATTGAGAACATCAACCTCGGAGGCGGTCTGGGTGTCGATTACCAGAATCCTAACCAGAACCCTATAGCCAATTTCAAAGACTACTTTGAACTGATTAACAAGAACCTCAAGGTAAGACCTGGCCAGAAGATACATTTTGAACCGGGCAGAGCCATTGTAGCCCAGTGCGGCCACCTGATTTCCAGAGTACTGTACGTAAAGATAGGGCAGAAGATGAAATTCGTGATCCTTGATGCGGGCATGAACGACCTGATCCGCCCTGCACTCTATCAAGCCCATCACGATATAGAAAATCTGGTTTCAACAGGAAAGAAGACAAAATATGATGTCGTAGGCCCTGTATGCGAAAGCTCTGACAAGTTTGCACACAACATCTGGCTGCCTGAGACAAAGCGCGGAGACCTGATGGCTCTCCATACAGCAGGAGCATACGGACAGGTAATGGCCATGAGATATAACCAGAAGGACCTTGCAAAGGCCTACTATTCAGATGAAATCGTAAAGTAATATGTTTGACAACCTAATAGACAGACTGGACCGGTCTTTCAGACTGCTGAAAGGACAGGGGAGAATAACCGAAGTAAACATATCGGAGACCCTGAAGGATATCCGCAGGGCACTCATAGAGGCCGACGTAAGCTACAAGGTGGCCAAGACTTTCTGCGACGATGTCAAGAAAGTTGCAATCGGTCAGGATGTGATCAAGAGCGTGAAGCCCGGCCAGATGATGGTCAAGATAGTCCATGACGAACTTGCCCGCCTGATGGGCAGCAGCGCCACGGACATCAGCCTCAAGGGCAATCCTGCCATTGTCCTGGTTGCAGGTCTCCAGGGTTCAGGTAAGACAACATTCTCCGGTAAACTTGCCAACCAGTTGAAAAACAAGAGGGGAAAGAGAGTGATGCTTGTAGCCGGAGACGTTTACCGTCCTGCGGCAATCGATCAGCTGAAGGTCCTGGCAGAATCCATCCAGGTACCTGTCTATACAGAAGAAGGTGTGCAGGATCCGGTCAGGATTGCCGAGAACGCTGTAAAGAAGGCCCGCTCAGAGCAGTACGACGTGGTTATCGTGGATACTGCCGGCCGTCTTGCAGTTGACGAGCAGATGATGAAGGAGATAGGGAATCTCAAGAAGGCCCTGAATCCAAGCGAAATCCTTTTTGTAGTAGACTCCATGACAGGTCAGGATGCGGTTGAAACTGCAAAGGCGTTCAACGATGTCCTTGACTTTGACGGAGTAGTCCTTACAAAACTGGACGGCGATACCCGTGGAGGTGCCGCCCTCTCCATAAAGGCTGTTGTCAACAAACCTATCAAGTTCATATCATCAGGTGAAAAACTGGACACCCTGGACGTTTTCCATCCTGAACGTATAGCAGACAGGATTCTGGGCATGGGTGACGTAGTTACCCTTGTTGAGAGAGCCCAGGAACAGATAGATGAGGAAGAAGCACGCAAGCTCAAGAAGAAACTCATCAAGAGCCAGTTTGATTTCAACGATTTCTACCAGCAGATCCAGCAGATCAAGAAAATGGGTAATATCAAGGATCTGGCCAGCATGCTCCCAGGCGTAGGACGGGCTCTCAAGGACGTTGACATAGATAACAATTCCTTCAAGGGAGTTGAAGCCATCATCCAGTCAATGACCCCGTTTGAGAAGGAACATCCTGAAGTTATCAACGGCAGCCGCCGCAACAGGATTGCAAATGGAAGCGGCACTTCAATTGCCGAAGTCAACCGTCTGATCAAGCAGTTTGAACAGACAAAGAAGGTGATGAAGAATGTAGCCGGCGGCGGACTGAGAAACCGCATGGCACAGATGAGGAATCTGAGAAACATGGGAAGATAGATGGCTTAACCAGTATACTATATGGAATACAAGTTACTAGACGGAAAAGCTACTGCAGCAGCAATCAGGGCTGAAATAAAGCAGGAAGTAGAAGATATAGTGGCAAATGGAGGAAGAAGGCCTTCACTTACCGCAATACTGGTAGGAAACAATCCTGCCAGCAAGACATATGTTGCAAACAAGGAGAAAGCATGCGCAGATGCAGGTTTCACGTCCAAGGTCATCAGGCTTCCTGAAGAAACAGGTGAAGAAGAGCTTCTTGAGACAATCCGCAGCATAAATGAAGACCCAGCTGTAGACGGACTCATCGTACAGTTGCCTCTTCCAAGGCACATTGACGAGCAGAAGGTTATAGCTGCAATTGATCCTTCCAAGGATGTTGACGGATTCCATCCGATATCTCAGGGAAAAATGCTTATTGGGCAGGATACCTTCCTTCCGGCCACGCCTATGGGAATACTTACCCTGCTGGAGCGATACAACATAGAAACCAAAGGCAAGAACTGTGTTGTCCTGGGCAGAAGCAACATTGTAGGAAGGCCTGTTGCAAACCTGCTCTCACGCAAAGGCTATCCTGGAGACTGCACCGTAACCATGTGCCACAGCCGCACCAAAGACATAGAACGGTTTGCAAAGGAGGCTGACATAATAATTGCAGCCATCGGAATTCCGTTCTTTGTAAAAGAAGATATGGTAAAGGAAGGCGCCGTTATCGTTGATGTTGGAATCAACTCAATAGAAGATTCCTCAAGAAAGAGCGGCTACCGCCTGGTAGGGGACGTGGATTTTGACAAAGTAGCACCTAAGTGCAGTTACATTACTCCTGTTCCTGGCGGTGTGGGGCCTATGACAATTGCTTCACTTCTCCAGAACACACTCAAGGCATACAAGAACCGTAAATAAACATAAACATGAAAAACATTAGATTACTTTCTGCCTGGGCAATTATCGCTTTGGCATGCTTTGCCTGCAAATCCAACTCTGGACAACCAGCGGATTCTCCGCAAGAAGCCGAATCTGCAGAATCAGCGGCAAACCATGAAACCGCCATCATAGATTCTGCCAAGATTGCAGCCGGAACGGCTTTCCTGGAGGAGTTTTACAAAGTTTATGATGCTGATTATGAACAAGGTGGCTTCAATGATGAGTATATCAAGAGCAAGATAACTCCAAATCTCAAGCAATGGCTCATGGACTCATTCGACTATGACTGCGATGGCGAATGCATGGCAAACTGGCTGTTCTGCTACAATGGCGGTGGTGATACCGGCGCTTTAAAGTACAGGACCATAAAGCACATAGGTGATACGTACATAGTATCATGCCACCATGACCAAGGTGGCGGCAAAGAATACCACTATAGCATTGAACTGAAACTCGTACAGGACGGAGATTCTTTCAAGATAGATTCCATGGAAATAATCGAAGACCGTTACGACCAGTAGCGGAATTCCAGATTATTCTATCACATCAGTTTCTTGTTGTTGGTCCTGTCCCAGATTTCCCAGCCTTTAGGATTTTCAGGACAAACCCTGACACAACGTCCGCAACCTATACAAAGGTCCTCCTTGAGTTGAGGGCCTTTTATTTTTGCGCCTTTGATATCGGCGACGACTATTGCCTTCCTAGGGCATGCATCTATGCAGAGGAGGCAGTCTTCTAGATTCTTTGCCTTTGAGGCAATCTGCTTGTGGACCTTGCAGTTCTTGGAAACAAAAACAGCCTTCCTTATTATTCTTGGTTTCTGCTGATTCTGCTCAGCGATATTCTCAACGGTTTTGGAAACTGCACCCAGTTTGCTGAACATACCTGAGCCTACGGCAGCGGCAATAAACAGTCCTGCAGACTTGATACAATCTCTTCTACCTTTATCTATATTCTTTTCCATGTCCGTAAATTTGAAGGCAAATATAGTTCAAATTTTTTGTTATATTTGAACAATCAACGAATGAATCTTCATGACTGCCTTCCTTTTATATGAAAAGATATGCCTGATTATGCTTGCCATCCTTGGGGCTGTTCTGGTATTCTCGATGTATGTCAATGGAATGCAGACTCTTATAGGAGGTGTGGCAGTGTCTGAAGATGAAAAGAAAGTGCTCTTTTCTCTCCTTGGGCATAAATGGACAGTTCCTGCAGCCCTTCTGGTTATCTACCTTGTAGCCAGTATCTTCGTTGTCTCTGATTTCTTCTTCAAGGAGATGAAGTATCCCTGGTGGCTTTGGGGCTTGACATTCCTGTGCTTTATAATCCAGGGAGTTTCCACGTATCTTGGAAGGAAGGCTGCAAGTCAGTCCTTAATCAGGGCCTGTGACGTTTCCTTGCCGGTCTGCGGTTTTCTCGCAGCCGTGCTGACAGGTGTCCTTCTGGTCTCTTTTGCGCCCTGGAGTTCCTCTGCTCCGATATTCTCTCCCTTCAACCTGATGTTCGGGATAATGGTCTTTCTGGCCTCAAGGACCCTGGGCATGATCTATGTCCTGGCAAGGTGCAGCAAGATGGAAGGGGACGCAGCTTCAGACATAGCCTCCAGATGCCAGAGCCGGCTGAAGGTTACATCAAGCGGATTTATTCTCGTCCTGATAACCTTTGCCGCCTGCACGTTCTTCAGGGACGGGTACGATCCGGGCAACTCTCCTGTTTCTGTCTGGTGGATGGCCCTTGTCCTCCTTGCAGGACTCCTGGCGATAATGGCCGGAATCGGACGCACCGTGCTAAGGAACAAGCCGTCTTTCTTCATTACCGGTTTGGGAGTGGTACTGGTCATAACAGTTCTGATGATTGCAGTAAAATGACAAATATGGAAGAAAAGAAAAAGTTCAGGCTTGGCCTGCTGCCAAAAGTCATAATCGCGATAATATTGGGAATTACCTGTTCTCTGTTCTTTCCTGCATGGGCGGCAAGGACAGTTGCAACTTTCAACTCGCTCTTCAGCAGTTTCCTTGGATTCATCATCCCGCTTCTGATACTGGGGCTGGTTGCTCCAGGTATAGCAGAAATGGGCAGGAATGCCGGAAAACTTCTGCTCCTGACCGTGATACTGGCATATTCATCCACGCTTCTGGCCGGGTATTTTTCATATTTCACATGCAAATTCACTTATCCGTTCATTCTTGTCAAGGATCCTTCCTTTACTTTGGCTACGGTAAGTGACACATCTTCTTTCCAGCCGTTTTTCACGATTGACATACCGCCGGCCTTTGAGGTGATGACGGCCCTGATCCTGGCGTTCGTCCTCGGTCTGGGAGCGGCATATTCCAAGAGCGAGACAATAGTGAAGGTCCTGGGCGAATTCCGTGACATCATAAACCGGGTGATCAAAAATGTGATCATACCGATCCTTCCTTTCTTCATCTTCGGTATCTTCCTGATGCTGGGCATGGACGGGCAGGTAGCTCCGGTACTGAAACTCTTCCTGAAAGTGATACTTGTGATTTTTGCAATTCATGTAGTTTTCCTGCTTCTGCAGTTCCTGATTGCCGGTGCCATAAGCAGGAAGAATCCTTTCAGATGCCTGTGGAACATGCTGCCGGCTTATGCAACCGCCCTGGGGACACAGTCTTCCGCAGCTACCATTCCGGTAACATTGGCCCAGGTTCGCAAGAACGGCGTGGATAACGGGGTTTCGTCATTCACGGTACCATTGTGCGCAACTATCCATCTGGCAGGCAGCACCCTCAAGATTGTGGCATGTGCCTATGCGATAATGTACATGATGGGGATGGATACCGGAATAGGACTGTATACGGGCTTTATCTTCTTGCTCGGTGTTACCATGGTGGCAGCACCGGGGGTTCCCGGAGGAGCCATAATGGCGGCGCTTGCAGTCCTGGAATCGGTCCTGGGCTTTGATTCAACCCTCCAGGCCCTCATGATTGCCCTGTACATTGCAATGGACAGTTTCGGAACGGCATGCAACGTTACCGGAGACGGAGCCATCTCCCTGATAGTGGACACCATCTATTCAAGACGCAAATAAAAAAGGGACCTGCATCTTTTATGCAAGTCCCATAGGAATTTCTCCTGCTGCTTGTTACTTTGCAAAAGCAACGGAACGCGATTCGCGGATGACAGTGATCTTCACCTGCCCCGGATATGTCATCTCGTTCTGAATCCTCTTTGCGATCTCGGCTGAGAGAGACTCAATATCCTTGTCTGAAACCTGGTCGCTTCCTACGATGACCCTGAGCTCCCTTCCTGCCTGTATTGCGTAGGTCTTGGTTACTCCAGGGTAGGAGAGGGCGATGCCTTCCATGTCTTTCAGACGCTTGATGTAACTCTCGATAACCTCCCTTCTAGCACCAGGCCTTGCTCCTGATATTGCATCGGCGACCATGACAAGAGGTGAAATAAGGGATGTCATCTCTATCTCCTCATGGTGGGCACCGATGGCGTTGCATACATCAGGTTTCTCCTTGTACTTCTCAGCCATCCTCATACCGAGCATTGCATGTGGAAGTTCAGGATCCTCCTCGCAGACTTTTCCGATATCGTGGAGAAGGCCGGCTCTCTTGGCAACCTTGGCGTTCAGGCCGAGTTCCGAAGCCATTGTGGCGCAGATGTTGGCCACCTCCCTGGAGTGCTGGAGAAGGTTCTGGCCGTA
>CACZFO010000048.1 GCA_902780455.1 uncultured Bacteroidia bacterium
TCGGCTTCTGCGATGTTGTTGAGAGCGTAAAGGGAATGACTCCTGTACAGGTTAACGAGCTTGTGAACAAGCTGACCAACGGCAAGATGGCGGACGTTACCATCAACTGCGTAAACGTTCCTGACCAGGAAATGACAGCAGTTCTCTGCACAAAGGACGACGGTATAGTTTACTTCTTCTCAATGGCTACCAGCTTTACAAAGGCAGCTCTGGGTGCAGAAGGAATCGGCGCAGACGTCACCATGATCATCGGTAACGGTTATACCAAGGGTCACGCAGAAATCACTCTCCAGGAACTCCGCGAGTGCCCTAAACTGAGAAAGATATTTGAGGAACTTTACGCATAATCTGTTAGTCTTATGGCAGTTTCAAGAAGAAAAGAGCTTTTTCCTGAAGTAACCGACGCCCAGTGGAACGACTGGAAATGGCAGGTTAGAAACAGGATAGAGACTCTGGAGAAGCTCAAGAAGTACATAAAGCTCTCCAAGGAAGAAGAGGAGGGAATCCGCAAGTCCCTCAAGACCATCAGGATGGCCATCACTCCTTATTACCTGAGCCTTATAGATCCGAACAACCCTGAGGATCCTGTAAGGAAGCAGTGCATTCCAACGGTAAATGAAACCCATCGTGCCGATGCAGACCTCCTGGATCCTCTCCATGAGGATACAGACTCTCCTGTACCGGGGCTTACCCACCGTTATCCGGACAGAGTGCTCCTGCTTATAACTGACATGTGCTCAATGTATTGCCGTCATTGCACCAGGAGAAGGTTTGCCGGTCAGACCGATGCTGCAACTTCTATGGACAACGTAGAGAAGGCAATCGAGTACATCAAGAACACTCCTCAGGTAAGAGACGTGCTGCTTTCAGGCGGTGACGCACTCATGGTTCCTGACGAGAGGCTCGAGTACATCATCAGCAAGCTCCGCAAGATCGAGCATGTTGAGATAATAAGGATCGGACCCCGTACTCCTGTTGTATGCCCTCAGAGAATCACTCCTGAGCTTTGCAACATGCTCAAGAAGTACCATCCTATCTGGCTCAACACCCACTTCAACCATCCTCAGGAAGTTACCGAGGAAAGTGCTGCAGCCTGCGCAAGACTTGCAGATGCAGGTGTTCCTCTGGGCAACCAGAGCGTTCTGCTGCGCGGTGTGAACGACTGCGTGAACATCATGAAGAAGCTGGTTCACGAACTGGTAAAGATGAGGGTAAGACCTTACTATATCTACATCTGCGACCTCTCAATGGGTATCGAGCACTTCAGAACATCCGTATCCAAGGGAATCGAGATCATCGAAGGTCTCAGAGGACACACTTCCGGATATTGCGTACCTACATTCGTAGTTGACGCTCCAGGCGGAGGCGGAAAGACTCCTGTAATGCCTAACTACGTAATCTCACAGGCTCCGGGCAAGGTTGTCCTGAGAAACTTTGAAGGTGTCATTACAACCTACACCGAGCCAACTGATTACAAGGCAGAAAAATGCAACTGCAAGTACTGTCAGGAAAACAAGGAGTGCGAGGGCGTTGTTTCTCTCCTTGAAGGAAAGAAGATGACCATCCAGCCGGATCACCTTGCAAGGGAAGACAGGGCTGTGAAGTATCGCGCAAAGCTTGCCGCTCAGGAAAAGAAGGCCGCAGCCAAGAAGACTGTGAAGAAGGCTGCAAAGCCTACGGCCAAGAAGGTTGCAAAGAAGAAGTAGTACTGCACAATGTCTTTCATCAGTGAGATACAGAAATTCAAGAGCCTCTCGATAGTAGGGCTGGAGAAGAACACTGGAAAGACCGTGTGTTTGAATTATATCCTGGAAAGGTTACCGTCCACATGCCGTGTGGCGGTAACCTCGATCGGGATAGACGGGGAGAGCAAGGATCAGGTGACCGGAACGGCCAAGCCTGAGATAATATTGAAAGAAGGGACGGTTTTCTCAACTTCAGAAGTGTTCTACGCCAGAAGACGGGTATTGAGCGAACTTCTGGAGATTACCTCCGAGCGGAGTTCCCTGGGCAGGATTGTTACAGCCCGGGTGCTCAGAAGCGGAAAAGTACTGCTCAGCGGTCCTTCATCCGCCCAGGCTCTGGCCAGGTGGGCCTCTGGAGTGGAGAAGTTCAGTCCGGACCTTACGATAGTGGACGGGGCGCTTTCAAGGCTGAGCAGTGCGTCTCCGGTAATCAGTGAAAGTCTGATACTTACAACCGGAGCTGCCTATTCGGTAGATATGGCAACCTTGGTCCGCAGGACAAAGTTCATAGTGGAACTGGTGCGGTTGGAAAGGGCCGACGATACGGTCTGCCGTAAGTTTGACGGGATAGAAAGAGGAGTATGGGGAATTGATCCAGATGGAAACCTGATTGATTTCCACGTGGAGTCATCCCTTGCGATAGACAAGATAAAAGATGACGTGGCGGGGAAGAGCGTGGCTGTATTTGTTGCAGGAGCTTTGACGGACAGGTTCCTGGGGCTGGTCTCCAACTCCAGAAGAGTAAGGGAGATTGACCTTGTGGTGACAGATTTCACCAAGATATTCGTCTCTGAAGAATCTTACCGTTTGTTCCTCAAGAAAGGAGGCCGTCTGAAGGTTCTCAGAAAGAGCAAACTGATAGCGGTTTGCGTGAATCCGACAAGTCCGAGGGGCTTTGTGCTGGATTCTGATTTGCTTTGCAAGAAAATGCAAGAGGCAGTAGAAGTGCCTGTATATGATATAGTTAAGAATAGAGAGACTATCTGATTATGTTATTTAAAGAGTGTCTGGACATACCGTGCGGGATAAGATTCATGTTTGATGACCTGCAGCTGCAGTCGGCCTGCGGACGCAACCGTCTGCTGCAGTCCCGCTTCATGCAGACCGGTACTGAAATCCAGAAGGCATATGATACTCTTGGAGGGTGCTACCATACCCTTTACACCGATGTCAGGCCTGAGGTTTCGTCTGCTCTTGCGGCACTCAAACACAGGCTGATGTGCCTGAGGGACATAACCGGAACGCTTGACAGGCTGCAGAAGGATGTGGTTCTGGACGATGTGGACTTGTTTGAAATCAAGTATGTGGGGCTTCTGGCCTCTCATGTGAGAGAAGGTGTCCGTACTCTCGGCCTCAAGGGAATAGAAATCCCGGACATGGAGAAGGTTGTTTCCATACTGGATCCGGAGGGGATGAGGATTGAGAGCTTTTACGTGTATGACATTTATTCCAAGGAACTTGGC
Source organism: uncultured Bacteroidia bacterium (assembly GCA_902780455.1). Lineage (GTDB taxonomy): Bacteria > Bacteroidota > Bacteroidia > Bacteroidales > UBA932 > Egerieousia. The sequence continues at coordinate 3,209 of CACZFO010000048.1, forward strand.
AGGATAAGGGCAGACATAAAGAAACTTCAGGGGCTTTCTCCTGACTTGTCCGTTACCTCTGACCGTCTCCTTGAACTTATAGAAAAGGAAAGGCTCCTGGAAAGGGATATAAGGGAGAATCTTTCACATTTGCTCAAGAACCATATTTCTGAAATCCGTCAGGCCATAGATGCCATGGGAGACCTCGACGTCCTTCTGGCAAAGTGCCTTCAGATGAAGATGATGGGTCTGTGCATACCGGAAGTTTCTGAAGATTCCATTACCGAGTACAAGGGAATGTTCCACCCATATGTGGTCCATGTATATGAAACCCAGGCTACAATGGGCGGCAGGAAAAAAACTTTCCAGCCGGTGGACCTCAGCTTCTCGCTGGAGAGCGTAACCATCATAGGAGCCAACATGGGCGGTAAGAGCGTCGTCCTCAAGATGGCTGCTCTCAACCAGCTGCTCTTCCAGTTCGGTTTCGGAGTGGCTGCAGCTAGTGCCAGGATAGATGTAAAGGAAGATATAAGAGTATGCATCGGCGACGACCAGGACCTGTCTTCAGGCCTGTCTTCATTTGCCGGAGAGGTCAAGGCCATTGACAACGTACTCAAAGGCGTGCGCACGGGAAAGCGGATGCTGGCGCTGATAGACGAACCTGCCAGGACTACCAATCCCATAGAGGGAACGGCACTTGTGAGAGCCCTTCTTGACATATTGAAAGACAGGAAGATATCAACGCATTACAATGTTCCCGGAGATTTCTTCCGCAGGCTCAAGGTACGCGGGCTGGTTGAAGGCAGGATGGATTATTCACTTATGGAGACCGTGGAAGGGGAGATTCCGCATGAGGCCATCAACGTTGCACGCAGCCTTGACATAGATCCTCAGTGGCTGGATGAAGCTGAGAAGATCCTGGCCAGGGAAAAAGAAGACAATTAATAATTAAAAGATATAAGTACTTCACAACAAACTAACTTGATATGCAGAGTAAAGTAGGTTTAGATTTTGAGAAAGTCCGCCTCGCCAAATCCTTGGCAGAGAAGGTTGCGGTTGAGGTTCAGGCTTTTGTGGAGCGCTATACTACCGTAGCTACGGAAAGGACCGTCGCCCGTGCACTGGGCATAGACGGCGTGGACGAGAGCAATGTCCCGCTTCCTAACGTTTTGGTAGAATCGCTCAAGGAGAAGGGTGTCCTGTCGCAGGGAGTGATGTTCTACATCGCCAATGCCATGATAAGCACCGGTCTTTCCCCTCAGCAGATTGCTGAAAAGATAGCAAACGAGGGCTTCGACATCACAAAGGAAGCCAAGATTACAGATCCGGCCGTTTTGCAGAAGGCTGTACAGCCGGTCATAGACGCTACCATTGAAAGGATCCGCACACGCAGGCTCCGCAGGGAGAAATATGTGGCTGAATACGGAGAAGACCGTGCACGTCCATATATCTATGTGATTGTGGCAACTGGTAATATCTATGAGGATGTGGTTCAGGCCCAGGCGGCCGCAAGGCAGGGTGCCGATATCATTGCCGTTATCCGTACCACCGGACAGAGCCTTCTGGACTATGTTCCTTACGGTGCCACAACCGAAGGTTTCGGAGGAACTTTTGCAACCCAGGAGAACTTCCGCATCATGAGGAAGGCTCTTGACGAGGTAGGTGAGGAACTCCACCGCTACATCCGCCTTTGCAACTACTGCTCAGGACTTTGCATGCCTGAAATAGCAATCATGGGCGCATTGGAAGGTCTGGACGTCATGCTCAACGATGCCCTTTACGGAATCCTCTTCCGCGACATCAACATGCAGCGTACCCTCATAGACCAGTACTTCTCAAGGATAATCAACGGCTTTGCCGGCGTTATAATAAATACAGGTGAGGACAACTACCTTACCACAGCCGATGCAATCGAGGCTGCGCATACAGTTCTGGCTTCTGACCTGATCAACGAGCAGCTGGCTCTGTTTGCCGGACTTCCAGAGGAGCAGATGGGTCTTGGCCATGCATTTGAGATGGATCCTATGCACAAGAACGGCTTCCTTCTGGAACTTGCACAGGCCCAGATGACCAGGGAGATCTTCCCTAAGGCTCCTCTGAAGTACATGCCGCCTACAAAGTTCATGACCGGCAACATCTTCAGGGGCCACATCCAGGATGCCCTCTTCAATATAATAGGTATCTGGACACACCAGGGCCTCCAGCTCCTTGGAATGCCGACAGAGGCAATCCACACTCCTTTCATGAGCGACCGCTTCCTTTCCATCGAGAATGCCAACTACATATTCAACAACCTCCACGACATCGGAGACGAAGTGGAATTCAAGGAAGGCGGCATAATCCGCAGCCGTGCCAAGGAAGTTCTCGACAACGCAATCAACCTCCTCCAGGAAATGACCAGCGAAGGTCTTTTCAACACTCTTGAGCAGGGTAAGTTCGGCGATGTCAAGAGGCCTAAGAACGGCGGAAAGGGACTTGACGGCGTAACCGAGAAGGGCGCAAATTACATGAATCCGTTTATAGAACTAATGAAAGGGAGGAAATAGAAATGAGTGAAGGTTTGTATTCAATGGAGGCCAAGAATTACGACAAGACCCTTGACCTCAAGAAAGTTAAGCCGTACGGCGATACCATGAACGACGGCAAGGTGCAGCTCAGTTTCACTCTGCCTGTTCCTGCCGGACCGGAGGCAGTGGAGGCTGCAAAGCAGCTTCTGAAGAAGATGGGATTTGAGAATCCGCTCGTAGTGTTCTCCCAGGAACTCACTCCGGGATTCACTTTCTTCAACTGCTACGGAAGCAGCACATTGACAGTTAATTACGCTGATATTTATGTGCCTAAGGTTGAATCCAAGGTCATGAGCATGGAGGCTACGGACGAGTTCATCCAGGAAAAGATAGGCCGTCCTCTGGTTGTGGTAGGTGCCAGCACCGGAACAGACGCCCATACAGTCGGTATCGATGCCATCATGAACATGAAAGGATATGCCGGCCATTACGGTCTTGAGAGATACAAGATGATAGAGGCCTACAACCTCGGAAGCCAGATTCCTAACGAGGAATTCCTGGCCAGGGCCATCGAGCTCAAGGCAGATGCCCTGCTGGTAAGCCAGACCGTTACCCAGAAAGACGTGCATATCATCAATCTTACCAACCTGATAGAGCTCATGGATGCAGAAGGCCTGAGAGACAAGATGATAGTGGTTTGCGGCGGTGCCCGTATAAGCCATGAACTGGCCAAGGAGCTTGGTTACGATGCCGGTTTCGGCACCAACACCTATGCCGACGACGTGGCCAGCTTTATCGCTGAGGAATATGTTAAGAGACACAAAAAATAACTAAAATATTAATTCTTAAATATCACGATTATGGATAAACAGCAAATTAGAGAGTTTATTGCCAAGCGTGCTGCCCTGGAGGTAAAGGACGGCGACGTTGTGAATCTGGGTATTGGTCTTCCTACCCTTATTCCTAACTATCTTCCTGAGGGAGTGACTGTTACAATCCAGTCAGAGAACGGTTGCCTTGGAATGGCTGCAGATCCTGCACTTTCCGGAGGCCAGAGGGATACACACTGGATTGATGCCGGTGGCGGATACATTTCCCACGAGGCCGGTGCTGCTTCTTTCGACTCTGCTACAAGTTTCGGAATGGTTCGCGGCGGTCATATCAACGTTACCTTCCTGGGTGCTCTGGAAGTTGACGAGAAGGGCGACCTTGCAAACTGGATCATTCCTGGAAAGAAAGCTCCTGGAATGGGTGGTGCCATGGACCTTCTGGTTGGTGCCAACAAGGTTATCCTCACCATGGAGCATACCGCTAAGGGCAACCCTAAGATCCTGAAGAAATGCCGTCTTCCGCTTACAGCAGCAGGACAGGTTAACATGATTATCACCGAAATGGGTGTGATGAACATCACTCCGGAGGGAATCGTGCTTTCAGAGATCAATCCTGAGTTTACCGTAGAGCAGGTTCAGGCTGCAACTGAGGCTACCCTCATCGTTTCACCTAATTTGAAAGAGATTAAATTTTAATTTTTAAGATATGGATTTTGAACTTACTAAATCTCAGAAACTCTTCCAGCAGATGATCAGGGAGTTCGCCGAAAAAGAGGTGAAGCCTATCGCTGCAGAGGTAGATGAGGAAGAAAAATTCCCTAAGGAAAACGTCAAGAAGCTTGGAAAGCTTGGCGTGATGGGAATCCCTACACCAAAGGTTTACGGCGGTGCCGGTGGAGATCATGTTATGTATACTGTTGCAGTTGAGGAACTTTCAAGAGTTTGCGCAACTACAGGCGTTATAGTTTCAGCCCACACTTCTCTGTGCGAGGATGCAATCCTTGACAACGGAACTGAGGAGCAGAAGCAGAAATACCTGCCTAAACTTGCCAGCGGCGAGTGGATCGGCGCTTTCGGCCTTACCGAGCCTAATGCCGGTACTGACGCTTCAGCACAGCAGACCATGGCAGTTGAGGACGGAGACGACTACATCCTCAACGGAACCAAGATATTCATCACCAACGCAGGTGAGGCAGACGTATACGTAATTGCCACAATGACAGACAAGTCAAAGGGCAACAAGGGTATCACCACCTTCATCGTCGAGGCTACTACTCCTGGCTTCTCAATCGGCAAGAAGGAGCACAAGATGGGTATCAGGGGCAGCGCTACATGCGAGCTTATCTTTGAGAACTGCCGTGTTCCAAAGGCCAACATGCTCGGCAAACTCGGCGGTGGCTTTGCAGTTGCAATGAAGACTCTTGACGGCGGCCGTATAGGTATCGCCGCCCAGGCTCTCGGTATTGCACAGGGCGCCATGGACGAGACCGTCAAGTACTGCAAGGAAAGAAAGCAGTTCGGAAAGAGCCTTTCACAGTTCCAGAACACCCAGTTCCAGCTTGCAGACCTTCAGACAAAGATCGAGGCCGCAAGATACCTGGTAAGGGCAGCAGCATGGAAGAAAGACCACGGAATGCCTTTCAGCGCAGATGCCGCAATGGCAAAGCTCTTTGCAGCTGAGACCGCAATGGAGATGACTACCAAGGCAGTACAGTTCCACGGCGGTTATGGTTATACAAGGGAATATCCTGTCGAGAGAATGATGAGGGATGCAAAGATCACCGAGATCTACGAGGGTACCTCAGAAGTTCAGAGAATGGTTATTGCCGGAAAATTGTTCAAGAAGTAAAAAAGTCAGATTATGAATATAGTAGTTTGTGTAAAACAAGTTCCGGATACAACCGTCGTAAAGATCGATCCGGTAAAGAACACACTTATCAGAGAGGGCGTTCCTTCCATCATGAATCCAGATGACAAGGGCGGTCTCGAACTGGCTCTCCAGCTCAAGGAGAAGTGTGGTGCCAACGTAACTGTCATCACAATGGGTCCTCCTCAGGCAGACCTGGTTCTCAGGGAGGCTTTCGCCATGGGAGCAGACAGGGCTATCCTCCTGACCAGCCGTGCTTTTGCAGGTGCTGACACTCTTGCTACCTCCAACGCTCTTGCAGGTGCGCTCAGGGCTATCCCTTATGACCTTATCATCACAGGCCGCCAGGCCATTGACGGTGATACCGCACAGGTAGGTCCTGAAATGGCTGAGCACCTCCATCTTCCACAGGTATCTTACGTAGTTGACTGCGAGTACAAGGGAGAAAACAACTACAGGGTAAAGAAGGAAACCGAAGACGGTTACGAGATCCTGGATGTTGAAGGTCCTGCAGTATTCACCGTTCTTGCATCCGGCTACAAGGCCCGTTACATGAACGTAGGCGGCATCGTAGATGCTTTTGACCGTGAAGTTGAGATCTGGACAGAGGCCAACCTCGACCTCGACCTTTCAAAACTCGGACTCAAGGGTTCTCCAACCAAGGTTAAGCAGGCATTCCCTAAGCAGACCAAGGCTGCAGGCCAGGTTTACGAACTCGATCCTGAGCAGGCCGTAGAAGTCATCATCAACAAGATGAAAGAGAAATTTATTATCTAATTGCCTAATACTGAAAGAAATGAATAAAGCAGATTATAAAGGCGTATATGTATTCGCCGAGCAGAGAGACGGAAAGATCCAGTCTGTTGCCCTCGAACTTTTGGGAAAGGCAAGAGTGCTTGCAGACAAGCTGGGTGAGGAAGTTGTAGCTTTCTTCCCTGGATACAAGAACACCGAACAGGCCAAGGAACTCATTGCATGGGGAGCCGACAAGGTTATCGTAATGGACGCTCCTGAACTTGAGCACTATCTTACAGAGCAGTACTCACAGGCTATGAGCCAGGCTATTGACAAATACAAACCAAGCATCGTCCTCCTGGGTGCAACCACCATCGGAAGAGACCTCGGTCCTAGGCTGGCTTCAAGGCTTGCTACCGGTCTGACTGCAGACTGTACAGCTTTGGACATCTCTGAAGACAGAGAGCTTCTGATGACCCGTCCTGCATTCGGAGGTAACCTTATGGCTACCATCATGTGTACAGAGCACAGGCCTCAGATGTCAACCGTACGTCCGGGCGTTATGCAGAAAGGTACAAGAGACGAGAACCGTCAGGGAGTTGTCGAGGTATTCGCTCCTCAGTTCGACTCTTCCAAGTTCAAGGTAAAGCTTGTAGAGTGCGTTAAGGAAAACAAGGGCAAGGTAGACATCACCGAGGCCAAGATCCTGGTTTCAGGAGGTCGTGGAGTAGGTAATCCTGAGGGATTTGCCAAGCTTCAGGCACTGGCAGACGTTATCGGCGCCCAGGTTTCATCCTCACGTGCAATGGTTGATGCAGGCGTAATGCCTCATGAGGTTCAGGTAGGCCAGACAGGTAAGACCGTCCGTCCTGCCCTCTACATGGCATGCGGTATCTCCGGAGCCATCCAGCACCTTGCAGGTATGGAGGAGAGCGATTTCATCATCGCCATCAACAAGGACAAGTTTGCTCCTATCTTCGGCGTAGCTGACGTAGGTATAGTAGGTGACGTTCACAAGATCATCCCTATGCTCACCGAAAAGCTCTCCAAGATGGTTACCAAGAAGTAAGGTACTTCTGGACTAAAGCCAGATATCAAGAATGGGCCTGCCTGAACGGCGGGCTCATTTTATTTTAGGTGCACATCCGTAGCCTTTAACAGCACTTTTGAAAGAGTTCAGAAAATGAGTAACTTTGTTGGAGTATCAAATTATCCACGATATGGAAGTCATACAGAGTTTCACCATCGATCATACCCGTCTTAAGCCGGGCATTTATGTTTCACGTGAGGATAAGGGTTTTACGACTTTCGACCTGCGGATTACCGAACCTAACAAGGAACCTGCAGTGGCTCCTGCCGCCATGCACAGCCTGGAGCATCTGATGGCTACCTGGTTCCGCAACAGCAGGGCCAAGGATGATGTGGTATACGTTGGTCCTATGGGATGCCTCACCGGAATGTATATCATAATGACCGGTGCATACACGGTTGAAGACATGCGCAGCCTTACAATTGAGTGTCTGAAGTGGATCCTGACCCAGACCGAGGTTCCGGCTACGCGCCCTGAGGCCTGCGGCAACTATCTGCTTCACGACCTTCCGATGTGCAAGTGGGAGAGTGCCAGGTACCTGGCACGACTGCAGAATGATTTCCACAGCGAGTATGCCAAGCTTAAGATAACCCTGGATGACGGAAAGGTATTTGCCGACGCATAGATAATAGCCTGTAATGTCATTGTCTGTCCTTAAAACGCACTTGTTGGCCCTGGTCCTGGCTCTGGTTGTTTGCTCCTGCGGAGTAGGCAACAGGCATCAGGCGCAGTATCGTGACAAAAAATTTTATACAGATGCCATGCACATAGTGGCAACTGTCTGTGAAAATACATCCGATGCTGTTACCGTCAACTACCACTGTAACAATGACAGCAGCTACGTGCTTTACACAAAGGCTTCTGATAAATCTTTCAAGAATGCCGTAAGGATTGACCCGGACTGCAGGCTGTGGAGCACAAAAGGCATTGAGAATACCTCCGAGACCTCAACCTTCTTTACCCATGAGCGCTATGTCTGTACCGCTGGAATCTCCGGCTTGGACCCGGATACAAAGTATCTGTACAAGGTGGTTGCCGGAAATCACATTGAATACGGCCCTTACACCTTCTCAACTTCAGGTAGGGCCGGAAAATGGAATTTTGTGGCCTTCACCGATTTCCAGCACAGGAAGAATCCTCTGACCCACAAGTTGATAGCTGATATGAAGGACCTCTGCAATCCTCCTTTGGTTATCTGCAGCGGAGACATGGTAGATGTAGGGGGCAAGGAAGATGAATGGAACTGGCTTCTTAATGGCAAGGATCTGGACGGTGAGGAGTTCAAGGACTTTGTCTTTGCAGCCTCCCCCGGCGACCATGAATACTGGGCAGATGACACTGGTGGAAAGTATCCTCAGTACACAGCCCCTCATACCTACAACAACATCTTCAGATTCCCCTCAAACGGAGATCCTCAAAGCAGGAACTCGTCTTATTTCTTCCGCTGGAACAACGCCTTGTTCGTATCTCTGGACATGAACAACTCCAACGTAGCCTCCGGAGCCAGGTTTGACAGCCAGGCCAGGTGGTTTGAGAAGACCCTTGACAGCCTGAGCGGCACATACAAGTATCTGATTGTGTTCATGCACAAGTCAATATATGGTTCCAGCATTGTAGACGGAGTTGTTGCCAAAAAGCTTCGTCCGCAGTGGGCTCCGCTTTTCAGCAAGTATGACGTGGACCTTGTCCTTTCCGGCCATGACCACATCTATTCCCGTACATATCAGTTATATGACGGCAAACCAACCTCCGACGGCAAAGGCACTTACTATCTTGACATGGGCTCGAGCGGCGACAAGAGAAGAAGCGTGGACGCCTCACTGTCAGAGCAAGACGGAATCCATCAGAAAGTAATTGACCTAAAGACCCTGGGACTGAGCTTTGCCTGCAACGTAGAGGTAACTTCCAGGAACATGAAGGTTACCGTTTATAACCAGAACAAGGAAATCGTGGACAGCTTTACAATCAAAGCAAAAAAGAGATAGTTAACAATCTAGATTTAGAATATGAAAAAGTTTTTATTATCATCGATTGCCATTGCCGCATGTCTTCTTTCATTATCCTGCAAGAACAACGGAGGAAATGCAAAGGACTCAGGCACTGCTGAACCTGCCGCAGAGGCATTTGTACTTCCTGAAGTAGATGACGTATGCTCACAAATGGATGATCCTTCATTCAAGGCATTCTGCCTGAAGAATTTTGACACCGATTCAGACGGCAAGTTTTCTATGGCAGAAGCTGCCGCCGTAACCGAACTTCTGTTGCCTTCTCCTTTTGCCAGCGAAGAGAGAGAATCTGAATGGGAATATGACCAACCGCTGTTTTCTTTGAAAGGTGTGGAATATTTCCAGAACCTTAAGGCTCTGGTTTTTGAATACCACAAGGTAACCAGCATTGACGTGAGCAAAAATACCAAGCTGGAGCATCTTTATTGCAGTTCCAATGAAATCGTGAACCTTGATGTGAGCAACAATCCGCTTCTTAAGGAGTTGTCCTGCTCGTCATGCGGCCTTACAAGCCTGGACGTGAGCAAGAACACTGAACTTGTGAATCTTTCCTGCAACGACAATCAGATCCCGGTCCTTGATGTGAGCAAAAACACCAAGCTCACAGACCTTGCCTGCACTACCAACCAGATAAAGACCTTGGATATAAGCAACGCCCCTGGACTGGAACACCTGCATTGCGGCAGCAATCTTCTTACCAGCCTGGATGTGAGTAAGAATCCTGAACTCGTTATTATTTTCTGTGAAGGCAATCAGCTTACCAGCCTGGATGTGAGCAAGAATCCCAAACTGGAGTGGCTGCTCTGCAAGAGAAACAATATAAAAAGCCTGGATCTGAGCAATAACACCAAGCTCAGCCTGGCGGATGTTGATGATGGAACAGAGCGTATCGGCTTCAACCGATAATCTGGCAGACCGTTATTTTACCCACAGGTAGGTTCCTTCCTTGCATTCTTTGACAAGGCGGAGCATGTACTGCTCCTCCAGGGCTACGCATCCTGCCGTGGTCACATCGTCAAGGTAATCGCAGTGGATGAAGATTGCAAAGCCTTTGCCCCAGACTTCAGGATTTGTATTGAAGTCTATGGCCATGGCATACTTGTAGGATATCTTGAAGCGGTACAGGTGTTCGCTTCTGCTCATGTCTCTTGTGCCGGGCTCCACTTCAACCCAGGTGTTGTAGTCTTCCTTTTCTCCTGACCACCAGGAAGTAGGGGTTATCCGCCTGTAAGGCATCGCTGAACCGGGATCTGGTGCGTTTCCAAAGACCAGTGTAACCTTGAAAAGTCCGATAGGGGTGGTTCCGTCACCATCGTGGCGGTCTGCATTGAGTCCGTTCTTGCCGTAATGGCACGGCACCTCAAAGGCCTTCTCCCAGCCGCAGCAGTTCTTAGTGTTCTGGCTGTCTGCTACTCTGTTCCACAGGCTCAGCCGGTGGTCCTGCACCAGAATCACCTGTTTTACTTTTTCAGGAAGGGTGTTCAGATCCTTCACGCACTTGTTGTCTGCGCCTAATAACATCGAGATAAAACAAATAATGGTAATTATGAGTTTCATGTTTCAAAGGTAGCAAAAAGAATCAACGATAGACCTGAATCATCTCGGCGAGTTGCAAGAAATAATCTGTTGACCATATATCAAGTTCGCGAGGGTTGTTCAGGAAAGGTAGCACATCTTCTTTTACCTGATTAATATCAGCTCCTGATAAACGATTCTTCAGTTTTTCTTTGAATTCTTCAGGATTAATATCTTGATTGTTAAACTGATAGATTCTCTCATGAAGGTGTTCCCAATCCAGTGGGATTTTGTTACGCACATACCACTCAAAGTCATACCAATCGCGCCCTTTTATACGGTTTTTCCATGCCCTATATACCAAAGCGTGAATTTTTCCGGCAAACAGGCTGGGGAGTGTGACGCAGCGGGTCATGAATGATTTGGGCTGCAACAGCAGTTTCTGTTCTGTAGTGAACTTGCCTGGAGGCACAGTGTCCACTTCTATTTTTACCTTAATTGATTTTTCTGTTTTGAAGTAAACATCGTATACATCAGTAGTATCCTTAAGAAAGGCCGACTCTACCTTGCCGAATTTCTTTTTATCCTTCTTCTTTATCTCGACCTGACGTCCGACAAGGGCAAATTGGTCGACAATAGCCTGAAAATAATCTTCAAACCGGAAAGATTCATCTTTTTTCAGTAGGGTAAAGTCCATGTCTTCACTGAATCTGTTGAGGCCATGAAATATCCTCAGGCAGGTTCCGCCATAGAAAGCGGCCTTGTCAAAGAAACCGCCATCCGATAGTCCTGACAATACAATTTGCTGACTCACTTCGTAGATAGCATTCCGTCTTGCTGCATCTGTGCTCTGGTCATATGCCGAGAGCATCCCTTCATATAGTTCGTTCATATCTCAAGAAGCTTTACGATTGTTTCAATTGACCTGGATTTCTTACCGGCTTTTGCACATTGGATGAAAATATTTTTATCAAAATTCCCAAAGGCGTCCATGTTGAGTCTCAAATCATCCTCAAGGAATGTTCGAGCCTGTGAAACATAGCGAAGGTTCACTCCAGCTGTGGAGATGACAAGATCACACAGTGCTTTTTCAGGACAGGCTATTAAAAAAGAACCTTCTGGAGTCTGTTCTCGGCGAATTCCGATTGGGAAGTAATCTCTGGTTACATATGTGTAATCAAAGATACCCAGTTGATTATCAAACCTGCGCGAGTGCTTTAAGGTCATGCTCTGTATCCTTGCAACTCTCTCAGGAATC
>CACZFO010000049.1 GCA_902780455.1 uncultured Bacteroidia bacterium
CTACAACAAGCACAACAACTTCAACACCAGCATCAAAGCCGGTGCAGACGGGGTTGATGACAGCTATGCCAAACATTTGGTCCAGATGGCCAACGGAAGCCCTTATTCAGGAAGGGATTTTGACGACACCGCCAATCCAGATCCTTTCAGCTACGGCAGTTACTACTGGCCTGCAATACTCGGCTGGAACTCAAGCCTGATGGATACCATCGGGACAGCACCTAACGACGTATTTGTTCCGACAGCATCCATAGATGACCCGAGCTACAGGTCCAACCAGCTCCTTTACAGGAAGTCCACCGGCTCCATCGGCGAATATGACCTCAATTTCGGCCTCAATCTCAGCGACCAGTTCTATGTAGGACTGAACGTTGGAATGTTCACTGTATGGAACAAGATTGAAGAGAAGTATTCAGAAGACAACGCAACCGCGGGAGAACTGGGAGACACATTCAATTACATGGACCAGTACTATACCCAGAGGACCACCGGTAGCGGTATCAACCTCAAGTTCGGTTTCATCTGGGCCCCTAGCTACAATTTCAGGTTCGGCGCCTCAGTATCCACCCCTACCTGGTACTCTCTTACAGACAAGTACTACTGGGATTCCGATGTTTCCTTCAAAGGCGGATACAATGCAACCCTGCATTCACCTGAAGGTGTTTACGACTACCGCTTCAATGCCCCGTTCCACTATAACCTCGGCTTTGCGGTAATCTTCAAGAACGGAAGCATAAGCGCAGACTACGAAGGTTCCAACGTTTCCAACGCAAGATTCCGCAACAAGAAGGACATCAACTCCCTCGACTATTCAGACTATTCAGTTGAGAACGACTGGATGAGGGACAATTTCAAGATGGCCAACAAACTCAGGATCGGAGCTGAGGTCTATCCGGTAAGCAATGTAGCCCTGAGAGCCGGATTCCAGTACTCAGACAGCGGTATCAAGAAAGACCTCATGAACACTGCCATCCAGAACTACACCGGAAGCCTTGGAGTTGGAGTTACATTCGGCGGAGGATTCTACATGGACCTTGCCGTAGCTGCCAACCTGAAGAAGAACACGGTGCCTTTCCTCGACACCGAGCCAATGGGCGATTATGTACTTGGCAATCCTAAGTTTGCCGATATAACCCGTTCAAACGTAAAGGTCCTGGCAACTTTCGGATGGAGGTTCTAGGAATTCTCAGAGGAAACTGATGGCATTGGGCCCTTCGTTGAAAAGAAGGTCCACCACGGAAAGATTCGGAACAAAACCCTGCTTGGAGGAAAATACCTGCCAGTAGGGTTTTTCCTTTTGCCATTCTTTCATCAGCGACGGCAGTTTGCTTTTAGGATGTATCCTGCTTCTCAAATCCATCATACCTGCGCCGCAATCGGACACAAACTCCCTGGTCATGTTTACCTCAGCCTTGATGCCGCAAAAGTCCAGAAGAAGTTTAATGAGCCTGAGATTGAGGGAGAACAGATACTTCTCCCCGCTCAGAAGGATCTCAGCTATTTCGTCCTTGTAATAGACAAAGAAAGGAGAATTCATGTAAGCGGCCTCCAACGCCCTCAGATGGCGGACCGGCCAGTTTTCGGAGTAGTCTATCTCTATCTGGGTAATCGGGAGGTTGTGGGTAAAGTTATCCCCGCCACGGGCGACGGGGATATTCAAGTTCATCTTTCCGTTTGCCGTAAGTATCGTGCAACGGTTGCGGTAAGACTGCTTCTGATAGTTCTCACAGGCCTCCAACAATGCTCCGCCATACTTTGCAATCGCAGCAAAATACTCTACGGGCGGCAGATAGGCTGTGCTCAGCAGAAGCATCATTCGTCGTCGTCGTCCTTCTTTGCGTTGTATCTTACGATACCTCTCTTGGAGGCGGCGATGAAGTCAAGGATGATCCTCTTCTCTTCTGATTCAGGAAGTTCTTCCTCAGCCTTCTTGCAGGCATCGGTGACATTGAGTCCGCTCTGGTAGATTATCCTGTACACGTCACGGATCCTGTCTATCTGCTCCAGGGTGTAGCCCCTGCGTCTGAGACCTACGATGTTCACGCCCCTGAATACAACCGGACGCTTTCCAACAATTGCAAACGGAGGCACGTCCTTGCCCAGGAATGAAGCTCCGGAAAGCATGGCGTGGCAGCCGATACGGGTGAACTGGTGGACGGCTGAATGTCCGCCTACTATGGCCCAGTCGTCAACATCGGTTTCGCCTGCAAGGCCTGTATAGCTGACAAGGATTACGTGGCTTCCTACGCAGCAGTCGTGAGCTACGTGGACATAAGCCATCAGGAAGGAATTGTCACCGATTACAGTCTTGTTCTTTCCGCTGGCTGCGGTTCCGCGGCTGACGGTGCAATACTCCCTGATCATGACGTTGTTGCCGATCTCGACATAGGACTCTTCTCCCTTGAACTTCAAGTCCTGGGGAATTGCTCCAATGACGGCTCCGTTGAAAATCTTGCAGTTGCTGCCTATCTTCACGTAATCGTTGATGGTTGCATAAGGGCCTATCCAGCAGTTATCCCCTATCTCCACATGCTCTGCGATGTAGCAGAAGGGACTTATGACAACGTTCTTTCCGATTTTGGCATTCGGATGGACAAATGCGTTTTCCATATTCGTTCAATTACTTGTTCTTGATAACCTGGGCAACCATGTCGCCTTCACATGCCACCTGACTGCCAACCCAGGCTTTTCCTCTCATGTATACTAAGTTATGCTCCATAGGCTGGGTGATTATCAGCTTGAAGACTACGACATCTCCGGGAACCACCTTGCGGCGGAACTTGAATCCGTCTATCTTGGCAAAATACGTGGAGTAGCGTTCAGGTTCGTCCACACCCCTGAGAACCAGGATGCCGCCCACCTGGGCCATGGCCTCTACAAGGAGAACTCCAGGCACTACAGGTTCAGTTGGAAAATGTCCTCTGAAATAATACTCGTTCACGCCTATGGTCTTGATTCCGGTTATGGAATCCTCTTCTACGTCTATGATTCTGTCAACCATCAGGAAAGGAGGACGGTGAGGCAGAAGCTTCTGAATTCCCAAAACGTCATAGACCGGTTCTGCATCCGGGTCGTACTTTGGAGCTACGGACAGCCTCTGCTTAACTTCTTTGATTTTCTCGAGATCCATTTCTAAATATTTTGTTCAATTAAATAATCATATCCACTTGCAGCAAATCTCATTCCGCAAGCCCATTTATGCCTCAGCGACGCTCAAACTGCCTGAGAGCCAGAGTCCTGAGCTCACGCGCAATGGTAGAGTTTATGGAGTGGCCGCTCTTGTATGCGATTACCTTTCCCTTTATCGGATAGCCCACCAAGGAGAAATCGCCGAGCACATCCAGCAGTTTATGCCTTGCACACTCATTCTGGAATCTGAGGGAGGTGTGTGAAAGATAGCCTTCAGGTACCCTCTCCAGGCTCTTTACGTTGAAAATTCCGGCCAGACGGTCAAGTTCTTCCTGAGGAACGGGATGCTCTACGATCACCAATGCGTTGTCAAGGTCTCCGCCCTTTATGAGGTTGTTCTTGAAAAGCGGCTCCAACTCGTGGAAGAAGACGAAGGTACGGCACGGAGCTATCTCGGATGCAAAGTCAGTATCAGTCTCAAAACGAGCATACTGGTTGCCTACAACCTTTGAATTGAAGTCTATCATCACGTCTATGGAGAAGTGGTCGTCAGGATATACAACCATCTCGCTGCCCTTCTGGTTGCGGCATACGACCTTGCGGTCCAGTATAAGATATTTCCTTGGGGCGTTCTGTTCCTGAAGGCCGTCTTTTGAAAAGGCATCGGCATATGGCTTTGCACTTCCGTCAAGGATAGGAACCTCCGGGGCGTCAAGGGTTATCAGGGCATTGTCTACATGCATTCCGTAGAGGGCACCCATCAGATGTTCCAGCGTAAGAACCGTTACTCCCTGTTTGTCAAGGGTTGTACCACGCGAGGTTGCGCTAACATAGTCTACACATGCCTCAACCAGGGGTGCGCTTTCTCCAAGGTCAGACCTTTTGAACTGAATTCCAAAGTTCTTCGGGGCCGGCTCCACCTTCATGTGGACCTTACGTCCGGTATGCAAGCCCTTGCCCTCAAATTCGTAAATACCTTTAAGTGTATGCTGGTTTGTATACATAAAAATGCATGTTGGTTGTCGTATTTGACAAATATACGAAAAAAAGACGAAATAGCCACCCTCAGGTTCAGGCCTCTGTCTTAGGCTTCTTAGGAGGATCTGCCAGATGCTTGAACTTTACATAGCACCTCATGTAGGTGGACAGGTCTATGGCAGGAGTTCCCATGATTCCCTTTGCTCCCTGCTCTGAAGAAACTGAACCCTGGATACCTGTCTGGGCGCTGGTCTTGGTACCGTCGCCTACCGTTATGTGTCCGGCTATGCCGGTCTGGCCTCCGAACATGCAGTTCTTACCGATTTTGGTACTGCCGGCTATTCCGCATTGCGCCGCCATTACCGTATTCTCACCTATCTCCACGTTATGGGCCACCTGGATCAGGTTGTCAAGCTTGACTCCCTTGCGAATGATGGTAGACTCCATTGCCGCACGGTCCACCACCGTATTGGAACCTATTTCGACATCATCCTCCAGGACAACGTTTCCGGTCTGTGGTATCTTCTTGTAGCTTCCGTCTTCAACAGGCGCAAATCCGAAACCGTCTGAACCGATTACGACATTTGCATGAAGTATGCAGTTGTTGCCGATCTTGCATCCGTCGTAAATCTTGACTCCCGGATAGAATATGCAGTTCTCGCCAATTGTAACGTCACTTCCTATGTACACCTGCGGATAAAGCTGGCACCCGTTGCCTATCACGCTTCGGCTTCCAACGTAACTGAACCGTCCTATGTACACGTGCTTGCCTATCTTGCTCGACCATGCCCGGTAGGAGAGCAGGCTGTGCCCCCTCTTGCGGTTTTTCTTCATGGTGTTCAGAAGCTCCAGCAGCAGCGCAAATGCCGGATGGGCATCTTCCATTACTATCAAAGTGGGCTTCACTTCCTGCTTTGGCAGCAGATGGCGGCTCACTACTACGATTCCCGCATTGCTGGTCAGAAGATAGTTCTGGTACTTGTCGTTATGCAGGATGCACACATTGTTCGGCTTGCCGGTCTCTATCTTGGCAACCATGTTGACTTTTACGTTAGGATCGCCTATTATCTCACCTTTAAGATGCTGGGCTATTCTTTCAGCAGTAATTTCCATTTATCAACTTGATTAAAGTTTTCAAAAATCAATTCTCAAAGATAATCATTATTGCTCATTTTTTCAATAACGGAACACTGGTTAATCGCGACAAAATTTTGATTTTTAACAGTTTTTTACATACTTTTGCACCAAGATAAGGCAAGTGAGAAAGGGGACCAGACGGTTCCCTTCTTTATTGCAAAGACTATCAGCTTTTTATAAAAACCATTCGAATAATTATAAAATACTAAATACAATGGAAGGATTAAATTTAGCCCAGTTCTTTGCTGAGTTCAAAGAGGGCAAGGGAATCGACAGAGCTACACTCATGAGCGTGCTGGAAGACATCTTCCGCACACAGCTGGCCAAGACTTACGGCACCGCTGACAACTTTGACATCATCATCAACATAGACAAGGGAGACCTTCAGATCTGGCGCAACCGCACCATCGTTGAGAAGGTTGAGGATCCGATGCTGGAAATCTCCAAGGCTGAGATAGATGCAAAGGAGCCGGACAACGACTTTGAAATCGGCGAGGAGTATTCAGAGGAGATTCCGCTCTCTTCATTCGGAAGAAGGGCCGTGCTGAACCTCAGGCAGAACCTCTCCGGAAGGATCATGGACATAGACAAGGCAAACCTGTTCAACTACTACAAAGACAAGGTGGGAGAAATAGTTGTCGGAGAAGTATACCAGGTATGGAAGAAAGAAGTCCTGGTAAGGGATGACGCTGACAACGAACTCGTACTGCCTAAGAGCGAGCAGATTCCGTCTGACTATTTCCGCAAGGGAGATTCCGTCAAGGCCGTGGTTGCAAAGGTTGAGATGAAGAACAACACCCCTAGCATCATCCTTTCCAGAACCGCCAGCGTTTTCCTGGAAAGACTGTTCGAGCAGGAGGTTCCTGAGATCTTCGACGGCCTGATCACCATCAAGAAGATCGTGCGCATGCCGGGCGACCGCGCCAAGGTTGCTGTTGAGTCCTACGATGACCGCATCGATCCTGTAGGAGCATGCGTGGGAGTGAAGGGTTCCCGTATCCACGGAATTGTCCGCGAACTCAGGAATGAGAACATAGACGTCATCAGTTGGACATCCAACACCCAGCTCCTTATCCAGAGGGCCCTCTCTCCTGCAAAGATTTCCACCATCAAGATCAACGAGGAAGAAGGCAAGGCCCTGATTACCATGGATTCTTCACAGGTTTCCCTGGCAGTAGGAAAGAACGGAAGCAACATCCGCCTGGCGGAGATGATGATCGGCATGGACATAGAGATCTTCCGCGATGTGCAGGGAGCTGATGACGACGACGTGCTCCTGAGCTCATTCAACGATGAAATAGACCAGTGGGTAATAGATGCCCTCCGCAAGGTTGGCTTCGACACCGCAAAGGATGTCCTGAGGATGAGTACCGAGGATATCATGGAAAGGGCAGACCTTGACCAGGAGACCGTGGAGGAAGTAAAGAAGATTCTCCAGGCCGAGTTCGAGGACCCTATGGAAAACAGTAACAACCAGTAAAAAACGGAGAGTATTATATGGCAGGAATCAGATTGAAAAAAGTCCTCACCGACTTCAACATAGGAATGAGCACATTGGTAAACTTCTTGGAAAAGAAGGGCATTACCATTGATCCCAGCCCTATGACCAAGCTCGATGACGAGACTTACGCTCTGGTGCAGAAGGAGTTTCTGCCCCAGCAGCAGGTTAAGGAAGACGCCAAGAAGATAGCCGGAACCCTCAGGATACCTGAGAGCGAGAAAAAGGCTACCTATCAGCTGGAGAAAGAGGAGAAACCTAAGGAAATAGAATCTTTCATTGAAACTACCGTTGAGACTCCAAAGACTCCTACCGTACTGGGCAAGATAGACCTTGGCAAGTTTGAGAAGAAAGCCAAGGAAGAAGTCAAGGAAGAGAAGAAAGAAGAACCTAAGGCAAAGGAAGATGTCAAGGAAAAGAAAGTCCAGGCACCGGAACCGGAACCTGAAAAGAAAGAGGAAGTTGCCCCTGTAAAAGAAGAGGAAAAGAAGGAAGAAAAGAAGGTGGAGGCTCCTAAGACCCCGGAAAAGAAAGCCGAAGAAAAGCCTCAGCCTGAGCAGCAGAAGCAGCCTGAGCAGAAACAGCCTAAGGAAGAAGTCAAGAGCAACTTCATAGAGACCAAGGTAGAACAGCTCCAGGGCCCTAAGGATACAGGCCAGAGGATTGACCTCTCCAAGTTTGAGACCCCTAAGAAGAAAGCACCTGAAAGAGGCAAGAGAGAAAGGATCAAGAAGAACACCAAGGAGAAGGTCGACATCAACAAGGAAAGCAGCCAGAACCGCGATGCCAAGAAGAAGGAGAAGAAGGCCAAGAAGGGATTCAAGCCTATCCGCAACGAAGTTGACGAGGATGAGGTACAGAAGCAGATAAAGGAAACCTACCAGAGGATGGTAGAAGGCAAGGGAAAGACCAAGGGCAGCAAGTACAGGAGGGAGAAGAGAGAAATCGCCGAGGAAAAGAGAGAGGAGGAGATACAGCGCAGGGGTCTTGAGAGCAACATCCTCAAGGTCACCGAGTTTGTTACGGTAAACGACCTTGCCGTAATGATTGACCAGCCGGTTACGAAGGTAATCAGCGCCTGCATGAATCTGGGTCTGATGGTTTCCATCAACCAGAGGCTTGATGCCGATGCACTCTCGCTGGTTGCTGAAGACTTCGGATACAAGGTCGAATTCGTATCTGCTGAAATCCAGGAAGCCATCAAGGAGGAGACTGAAGAAGACAGGCCTGAGGATATGGAGCCAAGAGCCCCTATCGTTACCGTAATGGGTCACGTAGACCACGGTAAGACCTCCCTGCTCGACTACATACGCCAGAGTAACGTGATTGCCGGTGAGGCCGGAGGTATTACCCAGCACATCGGAGCCTACAACGTCAAGCTCCCTTCCGGAAGAAGGATCACATTCCTGGATACTCCTGGTCACGAGGCATTTACCGCCATGCGTGCCCGTGGTGCCAAGATGACTGACCTTGCTATCATTATTGTTGCAGCCGACGACGCCGTGATGCCTCAGACCGTTGAAGCTATCAACCATGCCCAGGCGGCCGGCGTTCCTATGATTTTTGCAATCAACAAGATAGACAAGCCGGGCGCAATGCCTGACAAGATCCGCGAACAGCTCAGCCAGATGAACATCCTGGTTGAGGACTGGGGAGGAAAGTACCAGTGCCAGGAGATCTCCGCAAAGAAAGGTATCGGAGTTGCAGAGCTTCTGGACAAGGTCCTTCTCGAGGCCGATCTGCTCGACCTCAAGGCAAATCCTCACAAGAAAGCCGTCGGTACCGTTATAGAGTCTTCACTGGACAAGGGCCGCGGTTATCTTGCCACCCTTCTGGTCCAGGGCGGAACCCTGCATACCGGAGACATCATGCTCTCAGGCATGTATACCGGAAAAGTCAAGGCCATGTTCAATGAAAGAGGCCAGAAGATACAGGAAGCCGGACCTTCCGTACCTGTTTCAGTACTTGGACTCAACGGCGCTCCTCAGGCAGGAGATACCTTCAACATCTTTGACAACGAAAGAGATGCCCGCGAGATTGCCAACAAGAGGGAGCAGCTGCTCAGGATCCAGGGTCTGAGAACCCAGAAGCACATCACACTGGAAGAACTCGGAAGAAGGATCGCAATAGGCAACTTCAAGGAGCTCAACATCATCGTAAAGGGAGACGTGGACGGCTCAATAGAGGCTCTCAGCGATTCCCTGATCAAACTCTCTACAGAGGAAGTAAGGGTGAACGTCATCCACAAGGCCGTTGGAGAGATTTCCGAAAGCGATGTCCTCCTTGCAGAAGCTTCCGAGGCCATCATCATCGGCTTCCAGGTCCGCCCTTCAATGAACGCCCGCAAGATGGCCGAGAAGGAGGAGATAGAGATCCGTCTGTACTCAGTCATCTACGATGCAATCAACGAGGTCAAGAGCGGTATCGAGGGTATGCTTGCACCTGTGGAGAAGGAAGTTGTAACCTCTACCCTGGAAGTAAGGCAGACATTCAGGATTTCCAAGGTCGGAACCATTGCCGGCTGCATGGTAAAGGAAGGCAAGATCACCAGAACCGCCAAGATCAGGGTCATCCGCGACGGTATCGTCATCAAGGAAGGCGTACTTGCCTCACTCAAGAGAGGTAAGGACGACGTCAAGGAAGTTGCCGCCGGCTACGACTGCGGCGTCGGCGTGGAGAACTTCAACGACATCAAGGAAGGCGACGTCATTGAGGCCTACAAGATTGAAGAAATCAAGCGCACGCTCTAAACCAACCAAAACAGCCTCCAATGCGGCTGCCGCTTAAATAGCTGGTTTTTAGCTAATTATTCGAACACCTTCTTCTAAAAACAGGGGAAGGTGTTTTATTATTACCCTGTAAATCAACACTTTAAGCGGCAGCCTAAATCGCTGAAAAGAATGAAGAAAGGAGGAATGAAAGAAAGGAGAGATGAAAGAAAAGAGAGATGAAAGAAAAGAGAGATGAAAGAAAGGAGGAATGAAAGAAAAGAGAGATGGAAGAAAGGTGGGATGAAAGAAAGGAGGAATGAAAGAAAGAAAGGAGGGATGAAAAAAAGGAGGGATGAAAGAAAAGAGAGATGGAAGAAAGGAGAGATGAAAGAAAGGACTAATCATATGCAGATTATGCTTGTATAATATCGTCCTCAGTGATTTCGTACTCGGACCCCGTGTTCGCATTCATAGCCAGAGACGCTTTGTCCATGTTTCCATATAAACCTTTGGTCGCAGAGTAATCAATTGGGTTATACAAATTAAGAATATAATCTGTAAGCTGACTGATTTCATTCTTCTCTGTACCGGAAAAAACTTCATCTAATAACTCATAAGCCAAATGACGGCCTCTTGAAAGTTCCGCTTTGAGTAGCCGACAACAAAAACGTATGCGTTTTCGAGCCTTTGAAAGATTCAGTGCCTCTGAATGTGGATGACTGGAATTGGAAAACGAGAATAGATTCCATAGGTATTCTTCAATAGTCTTTGTCTTGTGCGCTTCTACAGGATTATTGTTAATGTAGCTAATGCAGTTTCGTATATATTTATCCGTCTTCTTGTATGCCCTGCCGAATGGAGTCGAGAACAGCATCCCGCTTCTGTTATGCCGCTTGTTGTATAATTTAGCAAACAAAGAAGTATAGTCTGTAACGAACCTATGCAAAGAGGATTTGTCACGTACTTTGACCAGCATGTGGATATGATTATCCATAAGGCAGATAGCATAAACCAAGATTCCCAGCTTTATAGCCTTGACCTTTACTATGGAGATGAAAACAATGGCATCTTTGCCGGACTTGAAGACTATAGACCTGTCTGAACTTCTTTGATAGACATGATAGCTGGCAAACTTTGACCGGACAGTTTTATTGTTATAGCTGGAGTATGTCTTGATAGAATCATAACTATACGATCTGGCATAATCCGAATCACGGGACTGAAAGATAACATTATGATATTTAGCGTTGTCCGAATCACGGGACTGCAAGACAGCATTATGACATTTGGCGTTGTCCGAATCACGGGACTGCAAGACAGCATTATGACATTTGGCGTTGTCC
>CACZFO010000050.1 GCA_902780455.1 uncultured Bacteroidia bacterium
CATTGGTTTCAGCTGGTATAATTCATATAATTACAAGAAACAGGCCCGAGAGGCTTTTGTAAAAGATTCCCTTGCCAGGGTAGAAGCTCTCACAAATCCAAGGATTGCAGATTCCATAAGGATTGCCGATTCCATCCGCAATGCGGCACTTGGAATCCAGACTCCCAGCCAGAGCGAGCAAAAGACTGACTCACTGACACTGGCTGATTCTACTGCTGTGGTTGCTATGGCAGACACCACCTTGGCTGCTGCCCAATCAGGTGAAGAGGAACTCTATACCCTTGAAAATGAAAAACTGAAGATATCCTTTACCTCCAGAGGGGCTCAGATCAAGCAGGCCCAGATCAAAGGCTACAAGACTTATGGCAACGATTCTCTTTACATAGTTAAGGAGAATTATTCAGACATGTCTTTGGTATTCAACACAATGCAGGAGGTCAGGACTTCTTCTTTCAATTTCCGTGCAGTAGAGAGTACAGATTCTTCCATTGTCTTCCGTCTTCCTTTCTCAGGCGGAGCCTACATGGATTTTGCCTACCATCTTCCAAAGGACAGTTACAAACTTGATTTCAATATCATAACCAACGGTCTGGGAAGCCAGATGTCCAACAATGCCAGCGACTTTGACCTGGACTGGTCTCTGAGGATCTCCAGATTTGAGAAGGGTTATGACAACGAGAAGAACTATTCTACGGTAAACTTCAAGTATCCTGGAGAGAAAACGGTTGAGGATCTGGGAATGAGAAAGGCTGAAAGCCAGAAGGAAATACCTACAAAACTGCAGTGGTTTGCTTTCCGGCAGCAGTTCTTTTCTGCAATCCTGATGAATGACGACGATTTCTCCAGAGGCAGCCTTTCATATAAGTTCCTGCCGGAGACGGATCCTGATTCAGCCCTTTTCGACTGCAAGGCTTACATGCAGATGAGTTACGGAAGGGGAGAGGATGTGAACATTCCACTGCACTTCTACTTCGGACCAAATCTCTACAAGGAACTCAAGAGCTACGGCAATAATTTCGAGAAGATCATTCCGATGGGCGGCAGCATCATAGGATGGATAAACAGGGTGGTGATAGTCAACACGTTCGACTTCCTCAGGAAGTTCATTTCAAACTATGGTATCATCATCCTCATAATGACTATCCTGATAAAGCTTGTCCTTTCTCCTCTTACATACAAGTCTTACCTTTCATCTGCAAAGATGAGGGTTCTTAAGCCTGAGATAGAGAAGATTAACAAGAAGTATCCGAGGAGGGAGGATGCGCTCAAGAAGCAGCAGGAAACCATGGCCCTCTACCGAAAGACAGGAGTGAACATGATGGGCGGATGCCTGCCTATGCTCCTTCAGATTCCTATCCTGTTTGCCATGTTCCGTTTCTTCCCTGTTTCCTTTGAGCTCAGGCAGCACCCGTTCCTCTGGGCTTCGGATTTGAGCGGATATGACTCCATACTGGATCTTGGATTCAACATTCCGATGTACGGAAACCATGTAAGTTTGTTTGCCATTCTTATGGCTGTCTCCATGTACTTGTTCTCCAAGATGAACATGCAGCAGATGCCTGACAATGGCAGCATGCCTGGCATGAAGGGTATGCAGCTTTATTTCATGCCTATTTTCATGCTGGTTCTGTGTAACAATTTCTCAGCAGGTCTGAGCTATTATTACATGTTGTCCAATTTCATCGCGATAGGGCAGAACTGGCTGATCCGCAAGTATGCAGTGGATGAAGAGAAACTCTACGCCCAGCTCAAGAGCAAGGCAGAATCAAACAAACCTCAAAAGAAATCAAAATGGCGCGAGAGGATGGAGCAGATGATGAAGGAGCAGGAGAGACTCCAGCGCGAAAGACAGAAGAAAAGATAATGAGTATAATTGAACAACTATCGGCCCTCAAGAAGGAGATTCCTTCTGGTGTAAAGCTTGTCCTGGTATCTAAATTCCAGAGCGAGGAAACTATTATGGAAGCATATAATGCAGGTCACAGGATCTTTGCCGAGAACTATCCTCAGGAGTTTGAAAAGAAGGTAAAGAGTCTTCCTGAAGACATAGAATGGCATTTCATAGGTCACCTGCAGTCTAACAAGATAAAGATGGTTGTCCCTTATGCTTCACTGATCCATTCTGTTGACTCTGAGAAGCTTCTTTATGAGATAGATGATTACTGCCAGAAAAACGGGCTGAAAACCAAAGTCTTGCTGGAGATACATGTTGCCAAGGAAGAGACCAAGCACGGCTTTACGATGGACGAGGCGGAGGAACTTCTTGAGAAGCTCCGCAAGGAACCTCTCAAGTGCGTCACCCTGTGCGGAATCATGGGAATGGCTACCCTCACTGATGACAACATCGAGATCCAGAGAGAGTTCACCCTCCTGTACAGTTTTTATTCAAGGATGAAGCAGCGTCATCTGCAGTGGCCTGAATTCAAGGAGCTTTCAATGGGCATGAGCGAGGACTACAAATACGCTGTCAGGCTGGGAAGTACAATTCTCAGAATCGGCACAAAAGTATTCGGAAAGAGGGAGAAGCTTTAGGCTAGATCTCTATATCACATTCAAAGACAAGGGTTGCAGGACCGGTCAGATAGACTTCCCTGAAGCTCTTGTCTTCTGTTTTGTAGTCTGCCTTTACCTCCAGCTTTCCCCCTCTTGCCTGGAGCTTGTAGGAGAAAGAGCCTCCCTTTGAAGAATGAGGTTTGATGCCATAAGTGAAAGCGGCTATTGCAGAGGCCGTTGCGCCGGTTCCACAGGCAAAGGTTTCTGCCTCCACGCCTCTTTCATACGTCCTTATCTTCAGTACTGAAGGGCAAACCTGGACAAAGTTTACATTTGTTCCGCCCTCAAAATAGTATCTCCAGTACTTGCCTTTTACATCAACAGGATAGTTGTCTACGTCCTTTACGAATTCCACGTAGTGAGGTGATCCGGTATCCAGGAAATAAGACTTGCGTCCGAATTTCGGACAAGAGAGTACGTCGCTCATCTTGAGCCTGACTTTCCACTCATTGTCCTCCCTGGAGAGTATCTTGGCGTTATGGTATCCGTCTATGGCTTCAAATTCAAGTTTTTTGATACCCAGGAAATCAGCAAAGGCGGAAATGCACCTGCCTCCGTTCCCGCACATGGAGCCCTCACGTCCGTCTGCGTTGAAATAGCGCATGGAAAAATCGTACTTCCTGCTCTTGCCTATAAGCATCAATCCATCTGAACCTACTCCGAACCTTCTGTCGCAGAGGCGGTTGATCTGTTTGGTAGAAAGTTTGACATCTCCTTTGCGGTTGTCTATGCAGACAAAGTCGTTGCCTGCTCCCTGGAATTTGTAGACGTGAAGTTTCATTATCTGTCGTTTTGTAGTTTTGAAAGTTCTTCTATCATGGCTTTTGCCACGGCTCGCGATGCTCCTCCTCCCCCCAGAAGCCGGCGGACTTGGGCGTAATCGTTCTTCATGGTTTCCACATAAGGCTTGTCCTCCAGCAGCCTGTGCAGTTCTGCAGCAAGGTTTTCCCTTGATGCCTCATGCTGGATGAACTCCTTGAAAATAAGTTTGTCCAGTATCAGATTGGCCAGGCTTATGTACTTCAAGGATTTCATGATCAGTACCTTGGCAATCCTGTATGAAATCTCGCTGCCAATGTAGCTGACCATCTGGGGAACTCCTATCAGGGCAGCTTCAAGAGATGCCGTACCTGAGTTGACTATAGCAGCTTCTGAGTATTTCATGATCGGATATGTCTGGCCGTAGACAATAGGCAGGTCTATCTCGTCAGCCTCTATCCTGTTTCTGGAACAGTATCTTGCTATGATGGAACGGTAATAATCTTCCGGTATGGAAGGAGCTGCGGCCAGGATGAACCTGAACTGAGGGAACATCCGGACTATGTCCAGCATTACCGGAAGCTGGTAGCTGATTTCAGTTCTCCTGCTGCCTGCAAGCAGGGCAATGAATTTGTCCTGAGGAGAGTAGGTGCGCTGTGTAACTGAACCGACATTGGAGCAGAATTTCTCCTTTCCCTCGTTGATGTCAGGATGGTCTTCTATGCTGTCCAAAAGGGGATTGCCCTTGTATATGGCTTCAATGTTCCATCTGTTCTTGAAATAATCAATCTCAAACGGAAAGATTATGAAAAGCTTGTCTACATATTTACGAAGCCTCTTTCCGCGGCTTTCCTTCCAGGCCCATATCTTAGGGGCTATATAATAGAACACCTTGAAACCTTTCTTCTTGGCGAATTTGGCCATTCTGAAGTTGAATCCGGGATAATCTATGAGGATAACCGCATCGGGATTGAAATCCAGTATATCCTTACGGCATTTCCTGAAGTTGCCGAGTATCTTGCCCAGTTTCATGGCCACCTCGAAGAAACCCATTACGGCGGTATCCTTGTAATGGCTGACAAGCTCGCCTCCGGCTTCCTTCATGAGGTCTCCGCCCCAGCACCTTATCTGGCAGCCGGGCTGCTCTTTCTTGAGGCCTTTGATCAGGTTGGAACCGTGAAGGTCTCCTGACGCTTCTCCTGCTATGATGAAATACTTCATGGTGTCAGAAATTCCATTTGCTGCTCAGACGATATATTTCTTCATAAGAAGTGGAGTCTATCAGATGTGGAACGATGGTGATATAGCCATTCTTGATGAGGGTATGGTCTCCTGAATCGTCGCGGGCCTTGTCCAGGAAAGAACCGCATATCCAGTAGAAAGGTTCTCCTCTCGGAGTAGTATACTTTTCAAATTCGTCTATCCACATTCCCTCTCCCTGATGGGCGAACCTTATGCCTTTGATTTTCTCGGAAGGAAGGTTGGGAAAGTTGATATTCAGATAGATGCCGTTTGAAGGCGGGTTTTCGAGATAGTTGCTGACGATTTTGTGGAACCAGGCCTCCACGGCAGAGAAATCTGCATCTGGATCGTGGGAATCCACGGAAAGTGCAATGGCTGGAATGTCATATATGGTGGCTTCGGCGGCAGCCCCTAAAGTTCCTGAGTAAACGGCTGCAGTTGAGGCATTGGATCCGTGGTTTATGCCAGAAAACATCAGGTCTGGTCTGTGATGGCGGTCAAATACACTGTTCATAGCCATCTTTACGCAGTCTGCAGGGGTTCCGGAGAAACTGTAGATGACTATCTTGTTGCCGCTGGAAGCTGTCCTTTCTTCTTCCTTATCGAGGAACAGGGGTTTCCCCATGCTCAAAGCTGCACTCATTCCGCTTTGCGGAGTCTTTGGTGCAATTGCAGTTACATTGCCGAGAGAACTGCATAACTCAACCAGGACATGAAAACCTTTGGCCGAAAACGAGTCGTCGTTTGTAATTAAAATCTCCAGTTGTCTTTCCATAATCATACAAAGATAATGAATAGAAATATGATAGCAAAAATGCCCTCTGATTTGTCTAAATGCAGTTAATGTTGTAAATTTGCCGAGTTGAACAGATGTGATCATAAATAAACAACAATTGATATGAGTAAAATTAAAGTTGGTATTAACGGTTTCGGCCGTATCGGCCGCCTGGTTTTCAGGGCCGCACAGGAAAGGGATGACATAGAGATTGTCGGAATCAACGATCTTCTCGATGTTGATTATATGGCTTATATGCTCAAGTATGACACCATGCACGGGCAGTTCAATGGAACCATCGAGGTTAAGGAAGGTGCAATGGTAGTAAACGGAAAGACCATCAGGGTTACTGCAGAGATGGATCCTGCAAACCTCAAGTGGAACGAGGTAGGAGCTGAGTATGTAGTTGAGTCTACTGGTCTGTTCCTTACCAGGGAGAAGGCTGAGGCTCACATCAAGGCCGGTGCCAGGAGAGTTGTCATGTCAGCTCCTTCAAAGGATGCCACTCCTATGTTCGTCTGCGGAGTGAACTCCGATACATATGCTGGCCAGGATATCGTTTCCAACGCATCCTGCACCACCAACTGCCTTGCTCCTATAGTAAAGGTGCTCAACGACAATTGGGGCATCAAGGAAGGTCTCATGACAACCGTACACTCTGCAACTGCAACCCAGAAGACCGTTGACGGTCCTTCAAAGAAAGACTGGAGAGGCGGCCGCGCAGCAGGCGGAAACATCATTCCTTCATCAACCGGAGCTGCAAAGGCTGTAGGAAAGGTCATTCCTGAACTCAACGGCAAGCTTACCGGTATGTCAATGAGAGTTCCTACTCTTGACGTATCTGTAGTAGACCTTACTGTAAACCTTGAGAAACCAGCTACTTATGATGAGATTTGCGCTGCAATGAAGAAGGCCTCAGAAGGCGAGCTCAAGGGTATCCTCGGATACACTGAAGATGCAGTTGTTTCTTCTGACTTCCTCGGCGACAAGAGGACTTCCATCTTTGACGCAAAGGCAGGTATCCAGATTACTCCTACCTTCGTAAAGGTTGTTTCCTGGTACGACAATGAAGTTGGTTACTCCAACAAGGTTCTTGACCTTATCAAGGTGATGAGCCAGAAGTAAGCCGCAGCAGGGGAGTTTTCCTCCTCGGAAACCAAATTGAAAGGAGCAGATTCAGACGAATCTGCTTTTTTTATTAAATTTGCGATGGTTATGTTCCCCCGGGAACGTGCATATAGTTTTTAAAATGTTACTGAAGAAGAAAATCTCCATAGGTTTTGTGATACTGGGCTTCATCCTGTTGCTTTCCAGTCTGATTGCAATTTTTGAGTTCATCACCATGAGGCGGACCGTAGGCCGCGTGGTAACGGAGGACATCATCAGCATCAACACTACGCGCAAGCTGCTGGACCTTGCTGACCAGTATAACTTTGAGCTGCTGAGCACGATGGGTGACTCAACCTACACCGATGTGAACACAATGCCCACCATCGGTGAAGACGACAAGTTCATAGACATCCTCCTGGGGATACGCAATACGTTCCAGACCTCGGCCCAGAGGGAGACGGCCGATTCCATCCGCTATGCCTACGTTGTTTATGCCCATGTCCTGGACGAGGCCAAGGAGGTATGGAACATGCCAAGATACCAGATGAAGAAAGACTGGTATTTCCAGAGAATGTATCCGGTCTATACCAAGCTCCGCTCTTATATCAAGGAACTCAACCTCTCTTCGCAGAAAGCCCTGAAGGACAATTCAGACGAACTGTCAGAGGGTTTTTACAGAAGTCTGATGCCTTGTGTGGTTGCCGTTGGAATTGGAATCCTGCTTCTGTTCCTGTTCAATTATTATCTGAACTTCTACTTCTTCAACCCTATGGTAAAGATCAACAGGGCGTTGCATAACTATAAACTGACTCACAAGACTTATGATGTCAATGTGGATTCAGGCGATGAGGTGGAGGATCTCAACGAGAGCATAAAGGATCTGCTCAGGGAACACAAACAAATGGCAAAGAACCAGCAACAACAGTTATAGGGTTATGAATGTCAACTATATATCGAGGAATGTCGGCATTGCGTTGGTACTCAATGCAGCCTTCATGTTCTTGAGCGTTATAGTGTCTCTCTGCTATGGCATGGACGAGGCCTTCTCTCCTCTTTTCCTGAGCGGGGTTATAACCGTGGCAGCCGGATCCTTTCCGCTCATATTCGTAAAGACCGGAGGAGCGGTTACTCTCAAGGAGGGCTTCTTTACCATTGTGCTCACCTGGCTTCTGGTATGTGTGTTCGGAGCCCTGCCATACATCCTGTGGGGCGGGGAGTTTTCTGTGGTGGATGCCTGGTTTGAGAGTGTAAGCGGCTATACTACAACCGGTTGCACCTCTCTCCGCGATGTCGAGGCCCTTCCAAAGAGCCTTCTTTTCTGGAGGAGTTCAACCCATTACATGGGAGGTCTGGGAGTAGTGGTGTTCATGATATTGGTGCTTCCAAACGCAAGGTCTACATTCGGCCTGAGGCTTTCGGCAATGGAGATGGGAGCTCTTTCCAAGCAGAACTACAAGTTCAAGGTCATGGAAACTGCCAGGATAATCATCCTTGTCTATCTTGGCCTGACCGTAGTCCAGACCGTCTGCCTTGTTCTTGCCGGAGTGAATTTCTTTGATGCTCTGAACCATTCCATGTCCATTTCAGCAACCGGAGGATTCAGTACAAAGAACAATTCCGCAGCGGCCTTCAATTCTCCTGTGGTTGAGATCATCATGATTGTTTTCATGTATCTGTCCGGATTGCATTTCGGCCTGATATATGTCTGTTTCCATACCAGGAGCCTGAGGATGTTCAAGGATCCTGTAATAAAATTCTATACCCTTGTTCTTGTAGGCTCCATAGCCATAACCACCTTCAGCCTTCTGTCCGGAGGAACTGAGAAGAATTTCCTCACTGCACTAAGGCACAGTGCATTCATGAACGTTTCTGCGGCATCTACTACGGGTTTCTCCAATGCCGAGACCGTGCACTGGCCGGTAGCGGCCTTGCTTTTGTTCTTCTACCTTGCTTTCCAGGGGGCCTGCAGCGGATCCACTACAGGAGGCGTAAAGGTAGACCGTATCTGTGTCAGTTTCAGCTCTTTGAAGGCGCGTCTGAGACGTAACCTCCATCTGAACGCGGTAATACGGCCGAGGATGGGCAACAGGATGCTCAGCGGGGAGATTATCGGCGAAACAAACCTATACCTGGTTTTCTTCACATCCATAATTTTCTTTGGGGCCATACTGCTTTCGGCTACCGGCCTTGATCTGAAGACATCGGTTACAACCTCCCTGGCCTGCACCGCAAATACCGGCCTCACATTCGGAAGCATGAGTTCATTCGGAAACTACGAGAGTTTCCCTGTAGTGAGCAAGATAATCTTCACGATAGAAATGTTCCTGGGACGTCTTGAAATCTATCCGGTTCTGGCATTCTTTGTAATCAAGAGGTGGAAATGAGCGGCCTGTCGGATTTTCTCACTTCCAAGATGGGGGAGAGGCTGGGAATGCAGCCTACCGCTTGCCAAAAGGTCCTTTTCTCCAAGTTGGGAACTTTCCTTACGGGCAATGCGGATGAGGACTTCATGATGATGGTTTCCGGTTATGCCGGAACGGGTAAGACCTCGGCAATCGCAGCCTGCATTTCAGTAATGAAGCAGTTGGGAATGAAGTACGTGCTTCTTGCCCCGACAGGCAGGGCTGCAAAGGTACTTGGAGGATTCACCGGAGAAAAGGCCAGCACCATCCACCGTCACATCTACAGGATGAAATCGCAGAGCGACCCAATGGGTGCGTTCTCCCTGAATTTCAACAAAGCCAAGGATACCGTATATTTTGTGGATGAAGTTTCGCTGATCACTGTCGGAGACGGTTCGGATTCCATTTTCGGAAGCGGCAACCTTCTGGATGACCTGGTGGAGTTTGTCAGGCAGTCTTCTTCAAACCGTCTTGTACTCATCGGCGATCCGGCCCAGCTTCCTCCGGTGGGGCTGGACATAAGCCCTGCCCTTGATCCGTCTTACATGAGGCGTTACTGCCCGAATCTGATCACGGTTTCATTGACAGACGTGGTGCGTCAGGCTCAAGGGAGCGGAATCCTTGTGAATGCCACCCGCCTCAGGCAGCAGATAACCGACGGGGTGGATGAACCGCCTGTCTTTGACGTTTCTTCTTTTACTGACATAGCCTCAGTTACAGGTGCAACCTTGATTGAAGACCTTCAGGACGCGTTTTCTAGATACGGGGATGAGGAGGTTGTGGTGCTGTGCCGCAGCAATCAGAGAGCCAACCGTTACAACAGGGGGATCCGCTCCCAGGTTCTCTTCCTGGAGGAGATGCTTTGCAGGGGAGACCGTCTGATGGTTGTAAAGAACTGCTACCAGTTTGAAGGTCAGGAAGAAGGTTTTGATTTCATTGCAAACGGAGACATGGCCCGGCTTGTAAATGTTTACAACCATCAGGAAAGGTACGGCCTTCATTTTGCCGATGCCACGCTTTCCTTTCCAGACTACAACGACTTTGAGGTTGACGCCAAGATCATACTTGACACCCTGGACAGCACCAGCCCGGCTTTGGACAGGGAGCACCAGACAGCCCTTTTTGAAGGAGTTCTGGCAGATTATGAAGATGTCACACCAAAGAGAAAACGCTACAAGAGCGTGAGGGAAGATCCTTATTACAATGCCTTGCAGATCAAGTACTCCTCAGCGATTACCGGTCACAAGAGCCAGGGCGGCCAGTGGAGATGCGTCTTCATAGACAACATACTTTGGAAAGATGAGATAACGGTGGATGACAGGAAATGGCTCTACACTGCTCTCACCCGTGCCCAAGAAATGGTTTATTTGGTTAACTTTGACAAGAAATACCTTAAATGACATGAGATATACAAGAACTATCATCCTGGCACTTATGATGGTGCTGATATGCTGGAGCGCCGATGCCCAGAAAAAACGGTTTACCCTGGAGCAGATAGCAAATGACAAGTATCCGTCCGTGGAAAACATAATCTTTCCTCCAAGATGGGTGTCTGCTGAGCAGGTGCTGGTTACC
>CACZFO010000051.1 GCA_902780455.1 uncultured Bacteroidia bacterium
ACTCAAGGTCAAGTTCCTCTCCTTCCTTGAGCTGAGGCTTCTTGCTCTCTTCCTTCTGGATGAGGTTGTCTATGCTGTCAGAATCTACACGGGCAAACCTGCTGTCTTTGATCTTGGTTTCCAAAAGGTTCACAAAGTGTGAGTCCAGCTGGCTGTCAAAAAGCAGGACCTGGTATCCCTTGTTCTTTGCAGCCTCAATCCACTGGTACTGGGCAACTGCATCGGTTGCATAGAGGTAGACAACCTTCTTGTCCTTGTCTTTCTGCTCTTTTTCAATCAGTTTGCCAAAGTCTTCGTAGTTGAGGTACTTGCCGTCGGTAGTTTTCATCAGGGCGAATTTCATGGCACGTTCGCAGAACTTCTCATCGGTGAGCATGCCGTACTCTATGAAGAGCTTGAGGTTGTCCCATTTGCTTTCAAATTCTTCTTTCTTGTCCCTGGAGATTTCTTCCAGCCTGTCTGCAACCTTCTTTGTAATGTAGGTGGATATCTTCTTTACATTGGCATCTGCCTGGAGGTAGCTCCTGGAAACGTTCAGAGGGATGTCAGGAGAGTCTATCACGCCATAGAGCAAGGTGAGGAACTCCGGAACTATGTTCTCGACCTGGTCGGTGACGAACATCTGGTTGCAGTAGAGCTGTATCCTGTTCTTTGAGACATCCATACGGTCCTTGATCTTCGGGAAGTAGAGAATGCCCGTAAGGTTGAACGGATAGTCTACGTTGAGGTGGATCCAGAACAGAGGGTCTTCCTTCATTGGGTAGAGCTTGCGGTAGAAGTCGAGATACTCCTCATCCTTTATCTCGCTTGGAGTCTTGGCCCACAGCGGTTCTGAATCATTGATTATCTTGTCCTTGTCAGTATCTACATACTTGCCGTCCTTCCATTCGGTCTCTTTGCCGAATGCAATCTTCACAGGCATGAACTTGCAGTATTTGTTAAGGAGCTCTTCTACCTTCTGTTTGGTTGCAAATTCTTTTGAATCATCATCCAGATAGAGAGTTATGGCTGTACCTCTGTCTTCCTTGCCGCACTCTTCCATCGTAAACTCAGGAGAGCCGTCGCAGGTCCATTTGACACCCTTGCTTCCTTCTTTGTAGGAAAGGGATTCTATTTCCACTTTCTTTGAAACCATGAAAGCCGAATAGAAGCCCAGTCCGAAGTGACCGATTATGCTGTCCAGCTGGTCTTTGTACTTTTCCAGGAACTCCCCGGCAGAAGAGAATGCAATCTGGTTGATGTACTTGTCCACCTCCTCGGCAGTCATTCCTATGCCACGGTCCGTAATGGTGAGGGTGTGCTTCTTGTCGTTGGCCTCGATGTGGATGGTGGTATCGCCGAGTTCTCCCTTGAATTCACCTTTGCCGGCGATGGCCTTGAGTTTCTGGGTTGCATCTACAGCGTTGGCAACCAGTTCCCTGAGGAAAATCTCATGGTCTGAATAGAGGAATTTCTTGATAACCGGAAATATGTTTTCCGTAGTTACTCCTATAGAACCTTTTGTCTTTGTCATGATATGTTATTTTTTGTTGTAATCCATAAACAATGCTCCCGATGGTGTTTCAATCTTCATACCATCGGGAGTAGTGTGACAAATTGTCACTATGGTGAATTATGATTTGTTTTGGTCCTACTTGCGGCCCACTGAGGCTCCGTGGCTCTTTTCAATGACTACCTTGTCAGGATCTCCGTAATAGACAAGGCTTGAGGCTCCGCTAACTTCTCCTGCGATCCTCTTCTGGACGCCGACCGCAACCTTTGACGCTCCGCTCATTTCTATGGCGAGGTCTTTTGTGACGAATCCGGCTCCTGAAAACATGCTGGCTCCGCTGCATTCCAATTCTGTGCGGTCAGTCTTTCCGCTTATGGTCAGTTTGGAGGCTCCGCTCAGGTCTGCATCCAGTTTCTCGGAAAAGTTTCCGTTGACGGAAAGTTTTGAGGCTCCGCTCAGATCGGCCTTGGCGGTTTCAAAAGAACCGGTGAATGACAGTTCAGATGCCCCGCTCATATCTATCTTGATGCTTGAAGCATTCAGTTTGGACAGGCTGACCTTTGTGGCTCCGCTGAGTTCTATATCGCAGTTCTTCTCGGAAAAGGACTCCTTGGCTGTGAGCTTAGCAGCCCCTGACAGGTCTATGCTGGAAAGTGACTGGATGTCGGCACTTACCTTAATCGGGCCCTTGAGATTCTTTGTGCGTGAGTACCAACGGCTTTTGCTGTTGCTGATGTTGTATCCGTTCTCCAGCCTGAGGGTAAGTATGCCTCCGCTTTCGCTGACTATTATGTGCTCCAGGGTTTCTGAAGGGGCGGAGATGGTTACCTTTCCGCTGCGGCCCCTGGTAATTTCAATGTCAAACACGCTGCCTGCCTTTATACCTGAAACTGACTGCAGCTTGTAGGTTTTGCTTCTCAGGCTGCTTTCTGAAGAGTTTACCACGACAACCTTTCCGCCCTTAGCTTTCTGGGAGAAGGCGGGATTGGCGGAGGCGAAGGCAACCGCGCATGCGATCATTAATGGTGCAAATAACTTTTTCATATTGGTAAATGTTTGATTTGTCGGTTATTCAGAATCATTGTCATTCATCGCGATAAAGGTCTTGATTCTTTTCAGGCCTTCCATCTTCTGGTTATAGTATTCTTTGATGATCTTCTGTTTCTCAGTCTTGGAAAGGTTTTCCGGAAGCTGCAGGGCCATCAGTTGCTCATCTTCGTCCAAGATGGAGGAAATGGAATATAAGGCATCTTCCTGGAATCCCTTTGGCAGCTGGCGGCTGTCCTCAGTCAGGCTGCTGCCCATTTGCATCAGGCTAGTGCGGTAGCTGAGTTCCATCTGCCTAAGGCTCTGCTCAGGGCTCGACTTGGAGATGAGCAGTACGACAGCCAGAATGCAGATTGCAGGTGAAAGCACCCAGCCGACTCTTTGTCCGGCGGCATGGTCGTTGAACCACCCGGAAAGCCTCTGAATGAAAGAGGGTTTCTGCTGCTCAAGTTTCCTCAAGAATCTTCCGGTATGGCCTTCCGGCATTTCCAGGCGTTCAGTCTCTTTCCTTTGTTCGGAGAAGATGTTTTCGAGTCGGGATTCAAAATCTTTCATATATACCTTCCTTTTTCAGCATTGAGGCCAGGCGCTGCCTTCCCCTCATATATCTGCTTCTGATTGAACTTTCCTTCATTGAGGTAATCTGGGCAATTTCTTCATAGTCATAGCCTTCTATCAATTTCAGAGAAACTATCTGGCGCAGGTTTGAGGGAAGCTTTGCGATCTGGCTTATAATCCTGGCGATTACTGCCTTTTCCCCGCCTTGCTCTGAAGTTGACTCCTGATATTGCTGGTTTGGGTTAACCGTCATTTCTGTACGGTAGTACTGCATCGTCTGCCTTTTCCTGATGATGTCCAATGACCTGTTAACGCAACACCTTGTAAGGTAGGCTCCTATGTTGTCTATTGCCGTGGATGGAGAGTCTGTGCATACCTTCAGGATGGTATCCTGCACCACATCCTCAGCTTCCTGGCTGTTACCCAGGATTCTCAGCGATGCAAGATAAAGCCTGCGGGAGTGTTCACCGTAGATTCTTTCTATTTCCTGTCGGTTTATCTTCATTCCACAATAATGACGTATGTGTTTTTATGTTGTTGCAATTTATGCATTAAAAAGTTAAATTTGTGTGCAATCAACGGGATATTCTATAAAAGACATTATATGAACAATTCTATTTTCAGTTTTCCTACACCGGCCAATGAGCCTGTAAAAAGTTATCTGGCAGGCAGTCCGGAACGTATTGCCATTGACGCAGAGCTTAAAAGACAAAGCAAGACCGTAATAGAGATTCCTTTGATAATAGGGGGAAAGGAGGTCAAGACCGGAAACATGGGCAATGTGGTGGAGCCTCATAACCACAAGCATGTGCTGGCAAGATACCACAAGGCATCCGAGAAGGAGGTCAAGATGGCCGTTGACGCAGCCTTGGCGGCTCACAAGATGTGGGCTGAAACCCCTTGGACCACAAGGGCTGCGATACTTCTCAAGGCAGCAGATCTTATTGCAGGAAAATACAGGGCATTGATAAACGCATCGTGCATGCTTGGCCAGAGCAAGAACATGTTCCAGGCAGAAATAGACTCCGCATGCGAACTCATAGACTTCCTGCGCTACAATGCCGCCTATGCATCTGAAATCTATGCCATGCAGCCAAAATGTGCAGCTGGTCAGTTGAACTCCATGGAATACAGGCCTCTGGAGGGCTTCATCCTGGCAGTTACTCCTTTCAATTTCACCTCCATTGCTTCCAACCTGAACATGACTCCGGTGCTCATGGGTAACACTACCGTCTGGAAGCCTTCTACAACAGCCCTTCTTTCAAATTATTACATAATGAAGGTATTCATGGAGGCCGGTCTTCCGGCAGGTGTCGTGAACTTTGTTCCGGGGCCTGGTTCCGTCATAGGAAAGGTAGCCTGCGCATCACCGGACCTTGCCGGCATACATTTTACCGGCTCTACTGCAACCTTCAAGGGGCTGTGGAAGACTGTAGGAATGAACATAGACAAGTACAAGACATACCCTCGCCTGGTAGGAGAGACAGGTGGCAAGGACTTCATCTTCGTGCACAAGAGTGCAGATCCTGAGGTTGTTGCAAACGCCGCCTTCTGCGGAGCGTTTGAGTTTGCAGGTCAGAAATGCTCTGCTGCAAGCCGCATGTACTGTCCTAAGAGCCTTTGGCCTAAGGTGCTCAAGGGCATGAAGGAAAGATGCGCAAAGGTAAAGGTAGGGGATGTCACCGATCCTGAGAATTTTGTCAATGCTGTCATAGACGAGCCTTCATTTGACAACATAGCAAAGGCTATTGCTTACGCAAAGAGAAGCAAGGATGCTGAGGTTGTCATAGGTGGGCAGTGCGACAAGAGCGTGGGCTATTTCATACAGCCAACCGTAATCCTGGCCAAGAAACCTAACTTCAAGACCATGGAAGAGGAACTGTTCGGTCCGGTGCTCACGGTTTACGTATATGATGACAAGGACCTTGACAAGACTCTTGAACTTTGCGACACCACATCTCCGTACGGCCTTACCGGATCAGTATTCGGCCAGGACAGACTTGCCTGCGACTACATAACAGACAAGCTCCGCTACTGTGCCGGAAACTTCTACATCAATGACAAACCTACCGGAGCCGTAGTAGGACTCCAGCCGTTCGGCGGAAGCCGTGCATCCGGAACCAACGACAAGGCCGGCAGTGCTTTCAACCTGCTCAGATGGGTGACTACCAGGGCTATAAAGGAAACCCTCGTTCCACCTGTAAATTGGAAATATACTTACATGAAATAATAATACAATGGCAAAATCTGTACATCAGCTCCACATGGAGGCAATGGTTGTAGATACACATTGCGACACTCCTCTAAGAATTGATGAAGAACACGCAGACCTCGGCGTAAGGAGCAACGAGGGACATAACGATTTCATAAGGATGAAGGAAGGTGGCATAGACCTCATGTTCTATGCAATTTTCACCCGTACAAGACTTACTCCTGACCAATCTACCGTCCAGGCTGTCAGGCTGATAGGCGAAACCAAAGACATGATTGCCGCAAATCGCGACAAAGTGGCCCTGGCTTATTCTGTCCGTCATGCCCGTCAGATCAAGAAGAGCGGCAGGGGAGCCATAATGCTTGGTATGGAGAACGGTTCTCCGGTCCAGAACGACCTGGCGCTGCTCCACGAATTCTACCGTATGGGTGTGCGCTATATCACTCTCTGCCACAGTGCTCATAACCAGCTCTGCGACAGCTGCGCACCGAAGCAGGCCCAGTGGCACGGTCTCTCTCCTTTCGGAAAGAAGGTTGTTGCCGAGATGAACAGGCTGGGTATGATAGTGGATGTATCCCACCTTTCAGACGAGTCTTTCTATGACTGTCTCAAGTATTCCAAGGCTCCTATAGTTGCAACTCACTCATGCTGCAGGGCGCTTTGCAAGCATCCAAGGAACATGACGGACCAGATGATCAAAGACCTTGCAAAGGCCGGCGGTGTAATCCAGATCAACTTCTACCCTGCATTCCTCAGCGATGCCTACGGCACTGATGAATACTTTGATGCCGCAGATGCCTATGACGCTTCTATGAAGGCATACTGGAGAAGCGGAAAGAAAGGCAAGAAGGAAATCGCTGAATTCAAGAGGCAGACAGCGTATATAAAGAAGAATTTCCCTTCTCCTTCATATAAGCTTCTAGTAGACCATATAGAGCATGTCATAGACCTTGTAGGAATAGATTACGTAGGCCTCGGCTCAGATTATGACGGAATCGAGATGCCTCCTATCGGTCTGGAAGACGTAAGCAAGTTTGAGGTCATCACAAAGGAACTCCGCCACAGGGGATATTCAGATGATGATATCAAGAAAGTGCTTGGAGAAAACTTCATGAGAGCCTTCACACAGGTAGAAGACCTCGCTCTTACTTTCTAGAAATAACTCATTGAACAACAATAAGAAAAAGACCTGTCCGGGAGGGCAGGTCCTTTTCTTTTCCGGCATATCCGGGTTTATTCCATAAGGCCGGCATCCTTGAGGATCTTGTCTATCTTCTGGACCATTTCCCAGCGGTCCTTGTCGTTTCTGTTCTCGAACACGAGAACTGCAAGGTCTGAATCAGGGAAGTAGCCCTCATAGATCTGGAAACCGCCGTTGTCTCCGGTATGGTAAACTTTCTTAGGGTAGCCAGGCTGCTGCTCCAGGAACCATCCGTATCCGTAGAAGGTGTTATCCCTGTTCTGGTATCCGCTGAACTTGCTTCCTGATACCTGGTTGACGAATGACCAGGCCTCGTCTTTTGCTCTCTGCGGTATTACCTTGTTGTCTCTCATGGCTTTGATCCACTCGGCAAATTCATGGGTTGAAGTATAGATACCGCCGTCTGCCTTTGTTGCAAAGAATGTTTCCTCGCCATAATCGTACTCGGTGAACTTGCTGTGAGGTGTGGAGTCGTCTGCCTTTTTCTCAGGGGCTGCGCTGACTGCTCCGGCTGGTTTGTCGGAATCTACGCTTGAGGTCTCGCCACCGTCTTCAAATATGTATCCGTGAGCCATGTTTGGAATCTTGCTTTCATTCTCTTCTGAGAAATACAAGGTTGTAAGCATCCTGGCCGGTGTGAATACGTTCTGTTTCATGTAATCGTCAAAACTCTGTCCGGTAAGTTTCTCTATGAACAGGTACAGAAGCTGGAAAGTAGGGTTTATGTACTGGTACTCGGTTCCAGGGGCAAAATTGAGTTCCTTGAGCCCTTTGATGTACTCGATTGACTGCATGTCGGTGCAGGTGAGCATGAAGTGGCGGTCGTTCCTCGGACGTGTGTCAGGAATTCCGGATGCATGGCTCATCAGATGGGCTGGGGTTATATCTGTAAACGGAGCCTTCTTCTTTGGAAGATAAGGAGTTACAAGAGGAGAAACATCGTAGATGCTCTTGTGTATGTCTATTTTGCCTTCTTCAGCCAGCTTGAGTATGGCAACAGCCGAGAACTGCTTTGAGCAGGATGCAATGTTGAAGAAAGTGTTGCCGTCTATCTTGTAGCGGCGGGCGATGTCTGCATACCCGTAACCTTTGTCAAAGATTACCGAATCGCCTTTCATGATGAGTACCGCTCCGCCTGGCTCTGCAAACATGGTGTCGATAGGGGTGTACCTGTCGTTGAACAGTGAATCAACCTTCTGCATTGCCTGTGCAACAGGATCGGCCGGTTTCTTTTCAGTACATGCAATCATAGCTGAGATCGTTAATGTCAAGAGCAAGCTCTTTGCAATAATGCGTTTCATTTTGTTATAGTTATATGGTTTTGTATATCAAATCTTTCCGGATATCAGGCTCCTGCGGAGGAGGTCCAGTGCAGAGGCCGCGAACCTTTCTATGTTTATGGCTCGGGTGCTCTTTGAAACAATGGTGGATGTGACGGTTCCCTTAGGACCGCTGACAGCCATCCAGAGTGTGCCTACAGGCTTTTCCGGTGTGTCTCCTCCCGGCCCTGCTATTCCTGATGTGGCTATGGAGTAGGTGGTTCCCAGCTTCTTTCTGACTCCTTCGGCCATTTCCTTAACGCACTGGCTGCTTACCACTCCGTATTTCTCAACGGTTTTGGTGCTTACTCCCAATGTGTTGATCTTGACTGAATTGTCGTAACTGACCACACTTCCCCAATAGTATCTGCTGGAGCCGGCAATCTCCGTAAGAAGATGGGCCAGATAGCCTCCGGTGCATGATTCTGCGGTGCTTACGGTCGCCCCTCTTTCCAACAGGAGCTCTCCTATGACTGTCTGTGGATTGGTCTCTCCTTCCCCGTATACAGCATCGCCGAGTATTTCCTTGAGGCTGGAAGAGTATCTGTCCAGCTCTTCCTCTCCTTCTTTCTGGGTTGTACCGTAAATGGAAAGGCGCAGCCTTACGCCCAAAATAGGATTGGGCAGATATGCCAGATGGAGGTTCTGTGGCAGTGAATTCTCCCAGTCTTCAATCTTCTTGCTCAGGACAGACTCAGCGATACCGAATGTACAGATGGTGCGGTGGAATATCTTATCGAGTTTATAATGCGCTTGTATTGCGGCAATTACGTCTGGAATAGCCTCCTCTGTCTCGAACGGTACCCCAGGCATGGAGAAAAGCATGTTCTCCCTTCCGAACATCTCCTTGGGAAATGTGAACTGCATGATGGGGGCCGTTCCGATCTTGTTTGGAATAACCTTGCATTTGTCAGGGACATCGGCTTGCATCCTGTTTATGTCAAGCATCTGTATTCCTCTTGATATCAGGATATTCTTGATAATCTCCATCTGCTTGCGGCTGCGTACCATCCGTGTGCTGCCGCTAAGTTTCATCAGAGCGTTCTTTGTTATGTCATCTTTGGTGGGGCCCAGCCCGCCTGTTGTGATAACAACGTCAGACATTCTCAGGCAGCGCTTTACGGTGCTGATTATGTCTTTATTGGAATCCGAACATGAGGCCATGTGTACGACCTTGATTCCTATCTTGCCCAAAGCCTTGGAAATGAAGGCAGAATTAGTATCGGTTATCTGTCCGATCAGGATTTCGTCTCCTATGGTGCATATAGATGCAGTGGTCATGACTTTTGTCTTTGTATCAGTGTCTTTGCAATGAATTTGTTGATTTTCTTGATATACTTTGGTCCGTTGTATATGAAACCTGTATATACCTG
>CACZFO010000052.1 GCA_902780455.1 uncultured Bacteroidia bacterium
CGCTTAAGTTATTTGATCTCAGCATTTTAAGCAAAGTGCTTCGCCTAAAACAGAGCGAAGCACTTTGTGTAAGTATTTGTTAACCAACGATATAAGCGGCAGCGTGTTTTTGCCGTCACATCACGGAACTGTGTTCCAGTCCTTGTAACAGGGAGGTTTACTTCTGTGACTTATGCTAAACTGTAATTATTGTTGGTGTGTGTCCTGATAACTCAGGTATCCTGAGCAGTGTTTCCACCGGAACTTTCATGTAACTGGTAAGTGTGCCGTCTGGGCAACCGATGTATTCAAGACTGTCAAGAACGTCTTTGTCTATGATGTAGCGAACCTTGTGTTCCGGATCCATCAGCAGGCAGAAAACCGTGGCAGCTCCGTGCTCGGCGCCCAGCATTTCCATCAGTTTGTCCGCAGGAGCAAAAGACACTCTTGAAATCTGGAGTGCCTTTCCGAAATCCTTGGTGCTGAATGGCTTGTCTGCGCGGGTGATGAACAGGTAGAACATGGTCTGCTGGCGGTTGCAAAGGAAGATATTCTTGACAACCTCCGTTCCGAGTTTCTCACCGATGACCTGGCAGTCTTCCATGCTGGCGGCAGGAGAATTGTCCACTCTCTCAAAGTTAATACCCAGTTTCTCGAGAGCATCATACGCTCTTTCCTGAAGCGGGCACTTCATCTTGGACGGTTTTGTCGCGATTATTGTGCTGACTTCTATCATCTTTAGGCAGGGCTGCTTCCTTGGCTATTGGACAGGAGCTATTTTTTCTTGGTTGTTGAAGTGGTTGCTTTCTTGGTTGTTGAAGTGGTTGCTTTCTTGGTTGTTGTGGTTGTTGTCTTCTTGGCCGTGGAAGTGGTCGGTCTCTTGTAGCCGTCCTGTTCAGCGCGGGCTGCCATCCTGGCGATTCTCTTCTGGGTATCAGGGTGGGTGGAGAAGAGATTGTTGACCGCATTGGAAGTATTGGCGTTGGCATTGAGGCTTTCCAGTTTCTCAAAGGCCATGGCCATGTAATAAGGGTTCTTGCCGTTCTTGACCAGGAACTCGTAACCGTAATCGTCTGCATCGGACTCCTGTGACCTTGAGAAGGAGCTGCTTGCAAGGGTCTGGCCCAGGTCTCCAAGCTGTGAA
The DNA here is from genome assembly GCA_902780455.1 of uncultured Bacteroidia bacterium. GTDB lineage: Bacteria > Bacteroidota > Bacteroidia > Bacteroidales > UBA932 > Egerieousia. The sequence goes on from CACZFO010000052.1 coordinate 1,124, forward strand.
GCTGAAAGGGCTCCGATTGTTCCTCCGGCAGCTACGAGTCCGTAGCGGAGGGCTGTTGTAAGCAGGGCCTGCTGGAACTGTTTCTTTGTATGTTTGAGTCCTACGTGGCCAACCTCATGGCCTATGACTCCCAGAACTTCGTCGTCTGTCATAAGGTCCATGAGCCCGGTGTAAACCCTGACGCTGCCGTCTGCGCAAGCGAAGGCGTTTACCTGATCGGTCTTGTATACCTTGAAGTTGAGCGGTGTGCCGTCTACCTGTGTTATCCCGGAAGTGAGTTTCCTGAGACGCTTGGTGTAAGGGTCTGACTCCGGGAGCACTACATTCTCCCTGTCTGACTGGGCGATGTATTCGCCTACATATTCCTTGATCTGGGCATCGGAAAGGGTGGCTGCCTGGAGAGCCTGCATACCTCCTGCCATAAGGGCTTCACTGTTCAGTGTTCCGCATGAGGAGGTCAGGAGAGCCGCACCGCCTGCGAAGGCTGCTATGGCAAGGATACGGAGCTTCTTGAGAGCGGCCGCGGCAAGAGATGTCGCTGAGAAGGCTGGCCTGAAACTTGAAAGAGAAAGAATACGTCTCATAGTATGTGTGTATAAAATTTGTTTTTGCTAAATTTGTACGATAACAAAATTAAGAAAAAATGAGAGCAATACAATCATCAATTCTTATAATCTTGTCAGCAGGCTTGTTCTGGACATCTTGTGTCGCTTCTAAAGCCAATATCCCGCAGGACATAGACGATTTCGTTGTCAAGGCGCAGGTCAATTCGGCCAACTACACCAAGGAAGACTGGGAAAAATCCGTGGCTGAGTATGAAAAGCTCATTGAGGACTACCAGAAGAACCAGAGCAGCTATTCTGCTGAGGATAAGCAGAGAGTGGCAAACGCAATGGGCCGTTATCATGCATTGCTTCTGGAGAATGCCCTGGAGCAGAGTGCGGACAGTCTCAAGGGCATACTGCAGGAATTTGCAGACTATACCAAGATGCTGCCGGCTTTCATGGACGGATTCAGGGATGTCTTTGAGAGCGACACCCTCAAGCTTGAGAATATCTTCAGCGATATCTTTGCCTCCGACCCGGTGAAGGAGATTCTGGGGAACATAGGCTCCCTTTTTGGCGGAATCGGTGGTGATGTGACCGATACCAGTGAGATTGAGACGGTTGTAGACACACTTCCCGAGGCTCAGCCTCTGGACTCCCTGTTGGACAAGTGATTCCGGGGATTGGGTTGTAAAGCCCTAAAGATTTACATTGCAGGAACTTAGTACAATAAAGTTTTCAGAATATAACTTATGAAAGGAATAGTATTGGCAGGAGGATCTGGAACCAGACTTTATCCTATTACCAAGGGGGTGAGCAAGCAGCTTCTCCCCATTTACGACAAACCGATGATTTATTATCCGGTTTCAGTTTTGATGAAAGCCGGAATACGCGATATCCTGATAATTTCGACCCCTGAGGACATGCCGTCTTTCCAGAGGCTTCTCGGCGACGGCAGCTGCTTTGGAGTCAATTTCTCCTACGAGGTTCAGCCTTCTCCAGACGGGCTTGCGCAGGCTTTCATCATAGGCGAGAAGTTCATCGGAAACGATTCTGTATGCCTTGTGCTTGGAGACAATATCTTCTACGGAAACAACTTCAACAACCTTCTTTACAAGGCTGTGGAGAATGTATCGGAGGGCAAGGCTACCGTTTTCGGATACTGGGTTAACGATCCCCAGAGGTACGGAGTTGCGGAGTTTGACAAGGAAGGCAACGTGCTGAGCATAGAAGAGAAGCCAAAGGAACCTAGGAGCAATTACGCAGTAGTAGGATTGTATTTCTACCCCAACAGCGTGGTTGAGATAGCAAAGAACGTAAAACCTTCATGGAGGGGGGAGCTCGAGATAACTTCCGTCAACCAGGCCTATCTCCAGCAGGGCAATCTCAAGGTGGAGAAGTTCGGCTACGGTTTTGCCTGGCTGGATACCGGAACTCATGATTCCTTGTATCAGGCGACCAACTTTGTCCAGGTCCTGGAAGAAAGGCAGGGTATAAAGATCGCCTGCCTGGAGGCGATAGCTTTCAGCAAAGGGTGGATAAGTGCCACGGAACTGGAGAAGATAGCTGCTCCTATGGCCAAGAACCCGTACGGACAATACCTTCTGGACCTTGCTTCAGGCAAGATACAACTTGCCGAGTAGGACGTTGCCAGAAACAACGGCAAATGCTTTGAATCGCTGAGAAGATTTTTAAAGATGGAAATCATTAAGACAGACATAGAGGGGGTTCTGATAATCAAGCCCCGCATCTTCGGAGATGAGAGAGGATATTTCTTTGAGAGTTACAACCTTAAGGAACTCAGGGAGTTGGCCCCTCAGATTCCGGAATTTGTACAGGACAACCAAAGCTATTCCACCTATGGAGTGCTGAGGGGGCTTCATTTCCAGAAGGCTCCTTATGCTCAGGCAAAACTGCTGAGGGTCGTGAGCGGCAAGGTCCTGGACGTGGCGGTTGACCTCAGGCAGGGGTCGCCCACTTTCGGAAAGCATGTCAGTGTGGAACTGAGCGGAGACAACCAGTTGCAGTTCTTCATTCCGGAGGGTTTTGCCCATGGTTTTTCAGTGCTTAGCCATGAGGTTATCTTCCAGTACAAGTGTTCCAGCTACTACAACAAGGAGTCTGAAGGCGGGATCATCTACAATGACCCTGATTTGGGAATAGACTGGGGACTTGACGAGAAGGACGTGTTGCTGAGCCCTAAGGACAGGCTGCACCCAACCCTGAAACAGTACGCGGAAAGCCTGAAGCATTAAGGCCTGAAGGTCGTGGTGTTTTGAAGTTGGACCGGATTTTAACGGACGTTTTGATTTGACAGATATGGCAAAGGACGATACTTTGAAGAACATACTTGTTACCGGCGCCAACGGGCAGTTGGGAACTTCCCTTGCCCTGATGGCCAATGGAGAAGATGCAAGATTCTTCTTCACCGATGTAGACACTCTCGACATTACGGACTACAGGGCCGTAAGCCGCTACATGAAAGCCAATCACATAGATATTGTCATCAACTGCGCGGCCTACACCAACGTAGACAAGGCTGAGGATGACCGCGAGGCGGCATTCAAGGTCAATGCCGAGGCTCCGGGCATACTTGCAAAGGCATGCCGGGTGAACAAGGCATCTCTGATACACATATCTACGGACTACGTGTTTGGGAAAGAGCGTTCCACAAAGCCTCGCACGGAAGAAGTGAAACCTTCTCCTTCAGGGGTTTACGGAGAGTCCAAACTGGCCGGTGAGATGAGGATTATTGAAGAACTCCCTGAAGGCTCATCCGCCCGTTACGCCATTGTCAGGACTGCCTGGCTTTACTCCGAATACGGCAGGAACTTCGTAAAGACAATGCTGGGCCTGTTCTCAACCAAGGACCGGGTAAGTGTCGTGTTCGACCAGGTAGGTACTCCTACTTATGCCGGAGACCTGGCGGCCGTAGTTTACCGGATTGCAATGGAGATGGCCTGCGGACAATGGCGCAGGATAGACAACGGAATCTACAACTTTACAGACGAAGGAGTATGCTCCTGGTATGACTTTGCCCAGGCTGTCGCAGATGAAAGCAAGTCTTGCTGCAAGGTGCTTCCATGCCACTCGGACGAATTTCCGAGCAAGGTAAGGCGGCCGGCATTCTCCGTGCTCGACAAGGGCAAGATCAAGCAGCGTTTCCAGATAGAGATTCCTTACTGGAGAGAGTCGCTGAGGATTTGCCTGAAGACGCTTCTGGAGCAGCATGATTCATAATTTGGGAATAGAATTAAATCAACGATATGAAAGCAATAATGATAACCGGTGGAGCTGGGTTCATAGGCTCCCATGTGGTAAGGATGTTCGTAAAGAAGTATCCCAGGACCAAGATAATCAATTACGATAAACTCACATATGCCGGCAACCTTTCCAATCTCAAGGACATAGAGGGCCGCAAGAACTATGTCTTTGTGAAGGGAGACGTGATGGATTACAAGAAGGTTCTTGAAACCATGAAGGAATACGGAGTAGACGGCGTAATACATTTTGCTGCCGAGAGCCATGTGGACCGCAGCATCAAGGATCCGTTTGCTTTTGCCAAGACCAACGTTATAGGTACCCTTACCATGCTCCAGGCAGCCAAGGAGTTCTGGGGCTGCAGCCTCTCCAATGCCGCCCAGATGGAGAAGAAATACCGTTTTTACCATATTTCCACAGACGAGGTTTACGGCTCCCTGAAGTTTGACAAGAGGCTTTTCAAGGAGACGGACCGCTACGATCCACATTCTCCATATTCTGCATCCAAGGCTTCTTCCGACCATTTTGTCAGGGCTTATCACGATACCTTCGGACTTCCTGTCGTGCTTACTAACTGCTCCAACAATTATGGTCCTTACCAGTTCCCGGAGAAACTTATTCCTCTGATGATAAACAACATAGAGCATAACAAGCCACTTCCTGTCTACGGCAAGGGAATCAATGTCAGGGACTGGCTCTATGTAGAAGACCACGCCAGGGCGATAGACCTGGTGTTCCACAAGGGAAAGGTAGGGGAAACCTACAATATCGGAGGCCTGAACGAATGGAAGAACATAGACATCGTGAAACTCCTCATAAAGATAGTGGACAAGCACCTGGGACGCCCTGCAGGAACATCTGACAAGCTCATCACCTATGTGGCTGACCGCGCCGGACACGACCTCCGCTATGCCATTGATTCATCCAAGCTCCGCAAGGAACTGGGCTGGAAGCCGGAAACCATGTTCCCAGAAGGCATAGAGAAGACCGTAACCTGGTATCTGGAGAACAAGGAATGGGTTGAGAACATCACCAAGGGCGCCTACAAGCGTTATTATCGCGATATGTATTCAAACCGCAAATAAGCGTTTAACAGAAATTAATCGGATATTTAATTATAAAACGGGTATGAAATTCTTCATTGACACAGCAAACCTTGAGCAGATCCGCCAGGCTCAGTCACTCGGAATTCTGGACGGCGTTACCACAAACCCTTCTCTGATGGCTAAGGAAGGAGTAAAAGGAAAGGAACAGATATTCAAGCATTACAAGGCCATTTGCGACATAGTGGACGGTCCTGTGAGCGCAGAGGTCTTTTCCACGGATTACGAGGGAATGATAAAGGAAGGCGAAGAACTCTACCAGATCGATCCTCAGAAGATAACCATCAAACTCCCTTGCACCGAAGACGGAATAAGGGCCGTGAAGCATTTTGCAGACAAGGGTTATCGTACCAACTGTACCCTGGTGTTTACTGTGGGACAGGCCCTTCTGGCAGCAAAGGCCGGCGCTACCTTCTGCAGTCCTTTCATCGGACGTCTTGACGATATCGGCCAGGACGGCATCCAGTTGATAGAGGATATTGTAGACATGTATCAGTACTACGGATTCGGCACCCAGGTGCTGGCAGCTTCCATCCGTCATACAAATCACATCCTAAGGTGCATACAGGCTGGCGCGGATGTAGCTACATGTCCTTACAAGTCTATCGTAGGACTGATCGAGCATCCACTTACAACCAAGGGACTCGAGATTTTCTGCAAGGCAGCAGATTCAATGAAGTAACCTTTGGAAAGACAGCTTGCGAGGTTATGGCAGATGACCTGAAACAGAAGGCTATAAGCGGAGCGAGGTGGGGTTTCATAGAAAACCTCTCCTCGCTTGCCGTTACTTTCGTAGTGGCCTTCATCCTCCAGAGGTGGTTCCTCTCGCCTCACGAGTTCGGCCTTGTAGGTCATCTGGCTATTTTCATCGCGATATCCATATCATTCATAGATAACGGGTTCTCCGCGGCAATCATCAAGAAGCCCGAACCTTCCCGTCATGACCTTTCTACAACTTTTGTAACCAATCTGGTCATCAGCCTGGTCTGCTTCGGCATCCTGCAGGTTGCTGCTCCATACGTTGCATCATACTTTGACGAACCACAGCTCAAGGCCTTGTTGAGAGTCTTGTCTTTGGTGCTGATAATCAATGCCGTATCCATAATCCAAAGAGTCCTTTTGGTAAAGGCGGTAGACTTCAGGAGTCTTACCAAGTGCTCCGTTTCAGCTTCCGTTGTAAGCGGGATAGTTGGAATCTGGATGGCATTCAGAGGTTACGGGGTCTGGAGCCTTGTTGGCCAGCAGATATCAAGGCAGCTTGTCAATACCTTGATGCTATGGATAGTAGGTAGCTGGAAGGTAAGCCTTGTTTTCTCCCGGCGGAGTTTCAGGGAGCTGTTTTCCTACGGTTCCAATGTGCTTTTTACCGGCCTGCTCGACACTGTTTTCAAGAACATTTACTTTCCGGTCATAGGAAAAGGTTTCGGAACAGATGTACTGGGCCAGTATACAGGGGCTGAGAAGTACAGCAATGTAACTTCCAACAATCTCAGCCAGGTAGTGCAGAGAGTAAGTTTTCCTGTTCTGAGCAAGGTCCAGGATGACATTCCTCGTCTGAAGAATGCCTTCCGCACCATCCTCAAGGTGGTAATGACCGTTTCCGTCATGATGAGTTTCTGCCTGTCCGTACTTTCTTATCCGTTCATAGTGGGCCTGGTAGGCGAGAGGTGGGCACAGGCAGCCCACATACTGTCTATCATCTGCATAGCCGGGGCTTTCTTTCCGGCACATTACCTCTACCAGAACATACTCCAGGTAAGAGGAAAGATGAAGCTCTACCTTGCCATGGACATCCTCAAGAAGGTCCTCATGGCTGTTTCCATAGTCATCGGAATAGTTTTCAAAGACCTTGACATACTTCTCTGGGGACTTGTTGCAGCATCTGTGCTTACCTTCGTAATCTATGCCTATTGTTCCGGCAGAGTTATCGGCTACACCCCGCTGGAGCAGCTTAAAGACCTGCTGCCCATGTTCCTGGCATGCATAGTCATATCCTTGATCGTGGGCCTGGTATCCGGCACGTTCCAGGTTCTGTGCTTCAACAACCTTTGGTATGATCCGACCTGGACCAACCTGGCTTCCGTGGCCGTTGCCCTTATCGTTGGAGCGCTGCTGGTGGTGGCATTCTGGAAATTCCTCCCAAAGAAGGAAACCCGGGAAATTAAGAACCTCATAAGTTTCTGGAAACGAGGAAGCTGACATATAATGGAAATCATTGAAGCTGCGGTCATAGTAACTGTTTTCAACAAGGAGAAATACCTTAAGGATACCTTGGAAAGCATCCTTTCCCAGGAGACCGGAAGGCCTTTCCGCATCATCCTCAGCGATGACGGCTCTACTGACTCCAGCCGCAGCATCTGTGCAGACTACGCTGCACGCTATGTTTCATCATCCAGTGATTCATCATTGAATGTGTCGGTTCATGACATAACAGACGGAAAACATCGCGGAGTAACAGGAAACTACCTTTACTGTCTCCGGTACGCTCTTTCCCTGAATGTAAAATACATCAGCCAGATAGACAGTGACGACATCCTGGCGGACCCTGGCTTTCTGGAGCGTCAGATTTCTTTCCTTGAATCTCATCCAGACTCCCAGGCGGCTTCTTCAGGCTTCTTCCTGACTGATGAACTCGGTACCTTGGAGTCCGTTCGCAGCCACTTCAGCCAGATTTCTCCTGCACAACACCCATCTATGGGAACCCTCTACAAGGATTTGAAGATAGATTATGAATATCTGCTTAAACATAACAATCCTCTTGTTGCCGGAGGAATGACATATAAGACAGATCACCTTGCAGACTATCTTGATGATTTTGCCTCGGACAGCGACAGCACCCAGGACCTCCCGTTGTGGTTATATCTTTCCCTGTACGGATCTTTCTGGGGGTGCGACATTAAATCCCTAGCGTACAGGAATCTGCCTGAAAGTGTCAGCCGTTCCCGAGATGTTGAGGCTCAGATGAAATTCCAGAAGGCTTCGCTCTCTACCCGCCTCCGTTTCATAGATTACTTAAAGACCAGGACCGGCTGTAACTATGAGGCTCTGGCCAAGGCTTCTGAATCCCTCTACAAGACAAAGATGCTGCGCCACTATGCCAAGCTCTCCCCAA
>CACZFO010000053.1:0-8992 GCA_902780455.1 uncultured Bacteroidia bacterium
CCTGTCGCGGATGAAAGCGGGATCCCTTCCGTTGATTGAATCTATCTTTACCAGAGGAAAATACTTGTCACCCTCTCTCGGGGGCTTGATTTCTCCGAAGACAGTATCGCCGGTCTTGAGGGCAAAAAGCTTTATCTGGCTCTGCGATACGTATATGTCATCAGGAGAATTCAGGTAGTTGTAATCTGAAGAACGGAGGAAACCGTATCCGTCAGGCATGATTTCCAGAACACCTTCTGCCTTTACAACACCCTCGAACTCAAATTTCTGAGGTTTCTCCTCAGCCTCTTTCTGAACTCTTTCGTTTATCTGCGGCCTTTCATTTACGGGCTTTTCATTCAGCTGCCTTTCAGCCATCTGCGGCTCCGGAGAACTTTCCTGATTCTGATTACGCTGCTGGTTCTGCTGAGGCTTGTCCTGGCGGTTCCTTGGTTCAAACTGCCTTGGCTGCTGATTGGCCTGGGCCTCTCTCTGAACCGGAACTTCCTGTGCCTCAGCTGCAGGCTGATTATTATTCTGGACCCTTTGTATCCTAGGCCTTTTCTGCCTTGGCTGAGGCTGCATGGCCGGAGCCTGGGCAACTTCAATGTTTGGATTGCCGGCAGTTTCCTCAGTTGTCTGTTCCTTTTTGGCATCAGGTTCCTGTCCAGGAACTCCGGCTACTGGAGCATTATCTGTATTCTGTTGTTTTTCAGCCTTCTTACGCCCTCTTTTCTTAGGAGCATTCTGTTCAGGTGAGGCAGAATCTTCTTTTGGTTCCTTGGTTTCATCCTTCTTCTCCGCCTTTGGTCTTCCCCTGCGCTTAGGCTTTTCTATCGGCTGCTCTGCTGCCTTGATGGCCTGTTCGTCAAGAATCTTGTATACAAGATCATCCTGTGAGTAAGATTTTGGCTTGGAGATGTCAAGCTTTTCGGCAATTGCCAAAAGTTCTTCAAAACTCTTGGACTTCAATTCAATGATATCGTACATAAAAATAATACAGGTATCAGGGTACCTAAAAATATGTAATTAGTGTAAAAAAATCGGAATAAACGGATCTTTTCGTGACTCCGTCCGGAGACTCCGGCCGGACACGGTGCAAATATAGCAATAATTTTGAAAAAGAAAAAGCCGGACACGTAAATGCCGGCTTCTCCACAATATTCACCTTGTATTGGTAACTATTTGATGCTGATCAGGATCTGCTCCAGATACCTTACAAACTTGTCCAGAGATGCAAGATCCAGCTTCTCTCCCGGGGCATGAACGCCTCTGAGGGTAGGACCGAATGATATCATGTCCCAGTCAGGGAACTTGAGGCTGAACAGTCCGCATTCCAGACCGGCAGGAGTGACAATGACCTTTGCGTCTGTCTTGAAAAGTTTCTTGTAAACCTTCTTGCAATGCTCCAGGATTGGAGAATTGAGCTTAGGAATCCAGCCTGGATATTCTCCCTCATGGGTAACCTTTGCTCCGGCCATTGCCCAGCAAGCCTCCATCTGCTGAGCCATCCAGCGCCTTTCACTTACAACGGCACTCCTCTGGCTGGAACCAATGACAATCTTGTTGCCCGGTTTCATCTTTATTGATGCAAAGTTGGTTGATATCTCTATGAGCCCAGGTATGGTATCGCTGATCTTGTAAGACCCGTGAGGGCATGCAACTCCGGCATAAATCAAGGATGCTGCGGTATTCTCATCGATTGCCTTGAGCTTGCACTCTACCGGAACAAGTTCCATCTGGACACCAGGATCAGGAATTGCATATTCAGCCTTCACCTCATCTCTGACCTGATTGAATATCCTTGTTACTGAAGCCTTTGCACTCTTAGGGAATCCAAACAGCGCGTGAGCCTCCCTAGGTATGGCGTTGCGCTTGTTTCCACCTTCTATTTCATAGAGTTCTATGCGGTGCTTGTCCAGAACCTTGTATAGGAACCTTACCAGAACCTGGTTGGCATTGACACGGTTCTTGTTGATGTCGTCTCCGCTGTGGCCTCCGAGGCTTCCGAAAACCCTTACCTTATACTTCAGATATTCCCTGGTCTGAGGCACCGCCTTGTAAGAGAATACTGCAGTGGTGTCTATTCCGCCGTTGCAGCCGATGCAGAGTTCGCCTTCATCCTCGGAATCCAGGTTGAGCAGGATCTTGCCGGTGCAGAAACCAGGTTCAAGGGCCTCAGCTCCGTCAAGCCCGGTTTCCTCAGAAATGGTGAAGAGAGCCTCCAACTTTCCGGTTTTCATATTCGGATCTATGAGAGCCGCAAGCTGTGCAGCCATGCCTATTCCGCAGTCTGCTCCAAGAGTTGTATCCTTGGCTATGAGCCATCCGTCCTCTTCGCAGTAGTTGATCGGATCCTTTGAAAAGTCGTGCTTGACACCCTGGTTCTTCTCGCATACCATATCCGAGTGGCTCTGCATGATTACTGTAGGAACCTTCTCCATTCCGGCATCTGCCTTCTTGGTTATGAGAACGTTACCTACTTTGTCTTTCTTTGCCTGAAGCTTGTGTTTCTTGGCAAAGTCCATCAGCCACTTGATTATCTTTTCTTCATGACCGCTTTCGCGTGGTACAGTTGTAATCTCCTTGAAGATTTCAAGAACTTTCTTGCTGTCCATAACTATATGTTTTATCGTTTTACAATTAAAGTCAAAAAAAAACGGGCATTATCTGCCCGGTTTAAGCTGCCTCTCAAGATCGGAGACATATTTCCTTATGTTCCGGTCCGTGTCTATCAGGTCCGAAACCGTGCTGCACGCATGCAGGACCGTAGCATGGTCTTTCCCTCCCATCTGGCTCCCGATGGAGGCCAGCGAAGCCTTGGTCAGATTCCTTACCAGATACATGGTTATCTGGCGGGCCTGAACGATCTCCCTCTTGCGCGTCTTGGAGACTATCAGTTCCGGAGTTATCTTGAAGTAGTCACATACGGCGGTACGGATCTTCTCAAGCGACAGTTCTGAAGAATCCACGTTAACTATCTGCTTGGTTACCTTCTTGGCAAGATCAAGGGTTATGTCCTCCCTGTTGAGGGTGGAGTGCGCCAGAAGCGTAAGGATGGTACCTTCCAGTTCACGAACGCTGCCGGTAATCTTGGTTGCAAGGTAATCTATGACCTCATCTGAAAGGGAAATACCTTCATTGGCACTCTTGGCCTTGAGGATCTTTACCCTGGTTTCGTAGTTTGGAGTGAGGAGTTCTGCCGAAAGCCCCCACCTGAACCTCTGCACGAGCCTGGTCTCGATTCCCTGAAGTTTTCCCGGAGGAACATCAGAAGTAAGGATAACCTGCTTTCCGGCCTGCTGAAGATGGTTGAATATATGGAAGAAGGCATTCTGGGTACCGGAAGTGTTGAACTCCTGGACATCATCTATGATGAGTACGTCTATCTGCTCATAGAAATGGGTGAAATCCGGAATCCTGTTACCCACAGCCGCTTCCTGGAACTGGGTCTTGAAGGTATGGGCACCCACATAGAGAACTATCTTTTCAGGATGAAGTTCCAGAACCCTGAGACCAATGGCCTGGGACAGATGGGTCTTGCCCAATCCTGAACCTCCGTGTATGAACAGAGGATTGAAAGGATTGTTGCCCGGAGACTCTGCCACCTTCTCGCCGGCACTCCTGGCCAGACGGTTGCAGACTCCCTCTATGAAGTTGTCAAAAGAATACTTAGGATTGAGGTTCGGCTCTATCGTGAGCTTCTGTATTCCCGGAATCACGAAAGGATTGATGCTTTCCTTGTCGTTCCTTGGAAAAGGTATCGGCCTGTTGCTGGCCACCTGCTCATTCTGATGAGGATAGTTGACAACAGTCTTTGGAAAACGTATGGTATATACGAGATTCACATTGTCGCCAATAACCCTCTTGAGGGTCTTGGCCAGGATATCGAGAAGAGGCATCTCCTCAAGCTGACGCATGTGGGCGTCAGACGGAACCTCTATCGTAAGCAACTGTCCCTCCAGCGAAATGGGCTTGACAGGGAGGAACCATTTCTGGTACACCGCCTCCGGCACGTTGCTCTTTATTATCTGAAGACAACGTTTCCAAACATCTATATGTTTACTTTCGCCCATTAAATTCAAATGCTGTCAGAAAAAAAAATGCCATCGGTTTGGCAATACAAAAGTGGTAAATAAAAAGTTTAAAAAAAACATCAAAGACTATTGTTTTTCTGCAAAACAATATAAGGACCTTATAAATCAGTGCGAAAAAACAATCACATTTTTTTACACCCTTTAAATCAGCTACTTATATAGCTCATTCGTATAAATCCCTAATCAAAACACACTTACTTTGATGTACTTTTTAGGGTTGCTTTTAACCTTCTTGACAAGGGCGTCTATCTCGTTCAGAAGGCTGTCAAGAGAGTTATGCAAATCATCCGAATTGACCAAACGTCCTGTGGTTGAATTAGGTGACTGGATCTTCCCGATGAGGGAATTCAGGTTGTCCACGGTTTCGGCCAGTTTTACGGCAGAAAGGTTGTCGGCTGTCTTGTTGATATTGGATATGGCCGAATTCAAATCTCCCTCCGGATCTGCCAGCCTGCCGGATATTGTATTTATGTTCTTCAGCGACGAACTCAAGTCCGGTGTCATGTTGTTGAGCGAAGCCGACAGCTTCTGGACATTTGCCAGCGTGCCGTTCAGATTCCTTATGGACTGGTGGAGGTTTGCCCTGGCTGAGGAATCAAGCGTCTGGTTGATGGCGGAGAGTGTTCCGTTGAGGTTTTCAAGAGTCTCCCCGAGCCTGGCCTTGAGAGGGCCGACATAACTGTAAAGAACTGATATCATGTCCGGTACATTCTCTCCGCGGAGAGTGTCTCCATTCTTAGCCTCAAGCTGAGACTCCCCAAGGGCTATCCTCAGGGCCTTTCCTCCAAGGAGGTCTGAACTGTATACCTCGGCACGTGAATCTATCGGGATAAGATAGTCTCTCTTGATGCTGAAAGTCAGAAGGAAACTGTCCTTTACAGGATCCAGGCGGATCTTTTCTATGGTACCGACCTTAAGGCCCCTGATATATATAGGAGAAGTCGCCACCATGCCGTCAACGCTTGGCAGATATGTATAATATGTGTTGCTCTTGCTGAAAAGGTCGTGACCCTTAAGGAAATTGAGAGCGAAGAATAGCGCTGCCAAGATGATGATTACGAAGATTCCTATCTTCTGGCTGTTGGTGATTTTCATATCAGTATCTCCTATCTGCCTGCAATTTTACCATTTTTTATCTCCACCACAAAGGCATCCTTGAACTTTTTCTTTACCTGCGGCAACTTGACTGCGGCCTCCTGCCTTGTGGAAAAACTGCCATAGCAATATTTGTAGAATCCCCTGTCGTAAATTCTCGCAACAGGGGTAAGCCTTTTGAATTCGGTTGATCCGGCCCCAAGCTTCTTCTTGGAAGCCATTATCTGTATTGCGTAAGTTACACCTTCTTTGCCTGAAGACTTGGTGGTTTTTGTTGATTTTGCCGCATCTGGAGTACCGGAAGGGTTATCGAATGTCTGGCCTGCAGTAGTTTCATTGTAAGACGTATCCTGCACTGACTGTAGATTCTCCTGTTCCTTGTTATCCTGATTCTCAGCAGATTCACTGTCTTTACCCGGTTCCAGGACCGAAGACTGGTTCTGCTGGGCGTAGTCGTTGCAGTAACGGGTGAAGGCGTCGGCCAGGCGGCGGGCTATCTTCTGCTGGCCTTCTGAAGTTATGAGTATTGCCTTGTCCTTGAGATTGGAAAGAAAACCTATCTCCGTAAGGACCGAAGGCATCGTAGTCCTCCACAGAACGAGGAAACCGGCCTGCTTGACTCCGCGGTTATGGGTCACAGGACCTTTACGGTATTCGTCCTGGATGAAGGAAGCCAACTTGATGCTCTGCTCGGAATGGGCGTTCTGCAGGAGCGAGAAAATAATGTATGACTCGGGAGAATCAGGATTGAACCCCTCGTACTTGGAAGTATAGTCATCCTCCATCTTGATTACGGCGTTCTCCCTCTTGGACACTTCAAAGTTCCTGTCGCTCACATGGGCACCCATGGTGTATGTCTCGCAGCCGAACGGGGCGGAAGACGGATTGGCGTTCACATGGATGGATATGAAAAGGTCGGCCTTGTTGCGGTTGGCTATGTCGGCCCTTTCTGCAAGGGGGATGAACACATCTTTCTTCCTTGTGTAAACCACTTTGACATCGGGATGCTCCTCCTCTATGATCTTGCCCAGTTTCAGGGCCACCGAAAGGACTATGTTCTTTTCAGTCCATTTGCGGTCTTTGCTCATGCAGCCGTTGTCGTGACCTCCGTGACCGGGATCCAGGACCACGCACCTGACTCCCGGAGATGGGTCCTGGGCTGAAGCAGGCCACATAAAGGCCAGCAGCAGAAAGACTGACAGAGCCAGACCAAGGAAACGGTTGGAGCAATTTATAGACACAGCTTTAGTGGTTTTTGGTGAATATTTGTTAAATTTGCCCGTTGCTGACAAATTTACAAATAAAACTGAAAATACGCACAATAAAGGATGTCTGCTCTTAGAAATATACGCTCAGTGCTGCTGGCCGCCGCCGGCATCCTCATGCTGTGCATAATTCAGGGTTTCACCCCACGCAAGAACCATCTTCAAGGAAATCTCCGGCTGCCATCCCACGCTCTTGACACGATTCCCAAGGCAGATACCACCGCCGTAAAGGATTCCCTGGGCAGGGATTCCGTATTTGTTGTGGATTCCTCACTGATTTCCACCCTCAAGCAACCTGTATTCTCCACCGGAAGAGACTCAAGCGTGGAGATCCTCACCGACGGAAAGAGGATGCTTTACTACTACGGTGATGTAACCGTCAACTATGAAGACATATCCATCAAGGCAGACTACATAGCATACAACGTTCAGACCAGGACCGTTTTTGCAAAGGGGCTTCCGGACTCCACCGGAGTAGTGAAAGGCCATCCGGAACTCAAGGAAGGCAAGAACACCTACACCATGGAGAGTGTCTATTACAACTTTGACACCAAGAAGGCCAAGATCAAGAACATGATGACCCAGGAGGGAGAGGGCAACATCAAGGGCAAGTATATCAAGAAGATGCCGGACAACTCGGTGAACATAGCAAAAGGAATCTACACCACCTGTGACGCCGAGGAGCCTCATTTCTATCTCCAGATGACAACTGCCAAGGTCATCAACTCCGGGCCGGTCAAAAAGACGGTTTTCGGCCCCGCCTACACTGTAATAGAGGGTGTGCCTACTCCTTTTGCCCTGCCATTCGGCTTTGTTCCAAAGATCAGCAACAGGAGCGGCGGAGTCCTCTTCCCTACATACGGAGAAGAAACAGCCAGAGGCTTCTACCTGAGGGGACTGGGCTATTACTTCGTACTGGGCGAGCATGCAGACATTGCTGCAACGGTAGACATCTATACAAAAGGTTCCTGGGCAACAAACATCAATACCAGATACACCAAGCGCTACAAATACAGCGGAAACCTTTCCGGAGTTTATTCTGTTGACATCACGGGAGAGAAGAACCAGCCCGACTATTCCAAGGGAACCAACTTTGCCCTCAACTGGAGCCACAGCCAGGACGCCAAGTCGAGGCCGGGAACAACCTTCAGGGCTTCAGTAAACTTCTCGTCTCCTTCCAACAGCCGTTACAACTCCACAACCATCAACCAGGCCCTTACCAACCAGATTTCATCTTCCATCTCCTACGGAAAGACCTGGGCCGGCACACCGTTCTCGTTGAGCTTAAACGCACTGCACAGCCAGAACTCCAGAGACAGCTCGTATGCAGTAACCTTCCCTAACCTGACTTTCACCGTCAGCAGGATCAACCCGTTCAAGAGAAAGGTGATGGTGGGAAAGAAGAAACTGTACGAAGACATAACTTTCAACTATACAGCCCATTTTGACAACAAGATCAACTTCAAGAGTTCAGAAGTGGGCAAGCCCGATTTCTTCAAGAAGATGAGGAACGGAATGCAGCATTCGTTCAACATCGGTCTTCCTACATTCACCGTCTTGAAGTATGTACAGGCCTCTCCTGGCATCAATTACGGAATGAACTGGTACTTCTCCGAAACCAGGCAGTATTACGACACCCGCCTCAAGAGGGCCGTAACTGAATATTCAGACCCTTTCAGCACCTTCGGCCTGACCCAGACATACGGATTCAACATGTCTTTCAACACAAGGATCTACGGCCTTTTCAACTTTGGCAAGAAATCCCTTGTACAGGCGGCCAGGCATATCATAACCCCTAGCATAAGTTTCAACTACACGCCTGAAATGGGTACGAAGGCCAACGGTTTCAGAACTTATGAATACGTAGATTCAGACGGTAAACCGCACTCTGTAGTCTATAACAAGTATGCCGGCCAGCTCTACGCCCCTCCAGGACAAGGAAGCAGCGCAGGTATTTCCTTTGCCTTTGGCAACACACTGGAAGCCAAGGTAAAATCACAGCGCGACACTACCGGAAAGGGAGTCCGGAAGATCAGGCTTATAGACCAGCTCAACATCAACGGTTCCTACAACTTCATGGCTGATTCCATGAAGCTCTCCAACATATCGGTTACCCTTACCACCACGGTCTTCGGAAAGATGGGAATCTCAGGAAGCATGACCCTTGACCCGTATGCCATAGACTACCGGGGCCAGAGATACAACAAACTCAACATCACAACCGGAGGATTCAAGCCTTTCAGGATGACCGGTGCCAGCCTCTCCACTTCCTACACCTTCCAGGGAAGCGGGCAGAGCAGATGGGGTAAAGAGTTTAAGAATGAGGGAGGAGCACCTGTGCAGCCTACCAGGGCCGGCACCAATTCCACATCCTCTTCCTACCAGAGAATGTTCTACCATCCGGTTACAGGAGAATACATCCCGGGAGGATGGGTCTACTATTATGACCCGAACATGCCTTGGAGCGTAAACCTCAACTACAGCTACTCTTATTACAAGTCTTACCAGTACTCCAACAACCAGCTGATTACCCGCAACAACCACTCAATGACCCTG
>CACZFO010000053.1:9001-20898 GCA_902780455.1 uncultured Bacteroidia bacterium
AGCTCCCAGGTTCAGATCTACCGCGACCTGAGGATATCGCTGAATACTGGTGTAGACCTAACCAAGATGAAACTGACCACGACCCAGCTGTCCGGCTCCTTCAGCCTGCACTGCTTCAACATAGCTTTCTCATGGATACCTAACGGAAAGTGGGAGAGCTGGAGTTTCAGGATCAGCGCAAACGCCTCCTCACTTGCAGACTTGCTCCAGTTCAAGAAGAACGCAAGCTACTGGGACAGATAACATTATATTCAAACGATATGAAAAGAATGCTTGTTGCTCCATCGATGCTCTCTGCAGACTTTGCAAATCTGGCAAAGGACATAGACATGGTAAATGCCAATGCTGACATTATCCACCTCGACATCATGGACGGAGTGTTTGTTCCCAATATCTCCTACGGAACTCCTGTCATAGAGGCTATCTGCAAAAGAGCCACAATCCCGGTTGAGGCCCATCTGATGATTGTTGAGCCACAGAAGTTCTTTGAACTCTACAAGTCTCTCGGCGTAGGTTCGATAAGCGTACATTACGAGGCCTGCAACCACCTTGACCGCACCGTAAAGAAAATCAAGGAACTGGGAATGAAGGCCGGAGTTGCCATAAATCCCCACACAAGCGTCCATCTGCTTGAAGACGTTGTCAGATTTTCAGATTACATTCTGATAATGAGCGTTAACCCAGGTTACGGCGGGCAGAAGTACATCCCGTACTGCACTGAAAAAATCGCCGAGCTGAAGAAAATCATCCAGAAGAACAATCCGGACTGCCTCATAGAGGTAGACGGAGGAGTCGGTCTGAAGAACATTGAGGAAGTATCCCAGGCAGGAGCCGATGTTGTAGTAGCCGGAAGTGCAGTATTTGCCGCCCAGGACCCGGCCACGGCAATCAGGAAACTCCAGGGTATTATCTGATCTCGGCGATTACAGTCTGACAGGCACGTACCTTGTCACCCACCTTGACACGTATCTTGGATTCGAGAGGGAGGAAGAAATCCACCCTGCTTCCGAACTTTATGAAGCCCATCTGATCTCCGGTAACAGCCTTGTCTCCCTCTTTTGCATAGCATACGATCCGTCTTGCGACATATCCGGCTATCTGCCTCATGAAAAGCATCTTGCCGCTGTCTGTCTTTATCCCCACGGATGTCCTTTCGTTCTTTTCTGAAGACTTGGGATGCCAGGCTACCAGGTATTTGCCCTGGTGATGCTTGCTGTAGACCACATCTCCGCTTACGGGATAATAATTGACATGCACGCTCCAGATGCTCATGAAGACCGACACCTGGAGACATTTGGACTTGAGGAACTCCCCCTCCTCCACTTCTGCTATCTTGACCACCTTTCCGTCTGCCGCAGAAAGGACCTCGCCAGGCAGGTACTCTGAAACCTTGCGGTGAGGGTCTCTGAAGAAATATGCCACAAAACAGAAAAAGCCCAGAAGGACCACATCAACGGAAAGGGTTATCCAGTTTACTCCAAAGGAAAGGGTTACAACCAACACCAACGCCAGAAAAAAAATGCATGTCAGCAAGACAGACCGATAACCTTCCTTATGTATCATGGCAGGTAGAATATGACAATGTAAAACAGGAACGCCGCCGGGAATGCCAGAAGGCCGCTGTCAAACCTGTCCAGGAAGCCTCCGTGCCCGGGCATTATCCTTCCGGAATCTTTTACCTGGAAATGGCGTTTAAGCTTGCTTTCAACCAGATCGCCGATAATGCTTGAAACACATATCACAAGACCGAACAAAGCGCTCAGCCAATAAGGATAATCATTCAAAAGCACTCCTGAGGCTCTCAGAACCAGAGCGGTAGCAATAGATATTGCCACAGCGCCCCACACACCTTCCCAGGATTTCTTAGGAGATACCGAAGGCATCAGCTTGTGTCCCCTCTTTCCCTGACCGAAAGCTGTTCCTATGCAGTAAGCCCCAACATCTCCCATCCACATTACAATCAGAAGAGAAGCAACCTTCCAGCCATCATAAAACGGGTGAAAATATCTCCAGAAGCCATCCTCATCAGTTAGTTTTCCGAGAGAAACCAGCACCAGAAGCGCAAAAGGCAAGGCAACGTACAGCAGAGATGAGAGAGAAAAAGACATATAAAGCTTACCTCCCCCGAACAAATCCACAGCGGGAATTGCCATGACAAGAACCAGGAGAACAGAAAACAATATATATGCATACAGTTCCCCTCCTATGACAAGTGCATAGGAGGCCACTCCCAGGAAAAGGCAGAGAGCCGCAGCAAGAGACACTACCTTAAGCCCTACTTTTCCCTTGCCCATCGTGAGCCTCAGGTACTCGTAGTCTGTCCTGAGCAAGAAGAAAGAAAACAGTATGAGAAAAAGAAGAGGACTGCGAGGAACGGCAACCAGCGACGCCAGTGTCAGTGCACAGAACACTATTCCGCTAATTGTCCGTATCACAATCTCTTTCATAGTAAACTTCTTTATCTGACCGTCTTATTGTTTTTCTGCATCAGCTGTTTCATGAACCTCGGTTTCTCCTGCATCCTCAGGACTATCCTTTGCCGGCTCCTTGATTTCAGTCTCCTTGACCCTCGGGCCGTATATCCTTTCAAGGTCTTCCGCAAAGATCACTTCTTTTTCCAGAAGCAGGTTGGCCAGTTCCTTGAAGCCGTCCATATGGCTTTCAAGTACATCCTTGGCCATCTGGTGTGCCTTGTCTATCAGAACTTTGGTCTCCTGATCCACCATTTCGGCAGTTTTCTCGCTGAAAGGTTTGGAGAGCTGGTAGCCGTCTTCCTGGAAGTTGTACCACGAAACGTTACCCACCTTGTCGCTCATTCCGTAATAGGCCACCATCGCGTAAGCCATCTTGGTAAGCCTCTCAAGATCGTTGAGGGCGCCTGAAGATATCTTGTTGTTTATTATCTCCTCGGCGACACGGCCTCCTATGAGGGAAGCCATCTCGTCCATCATCTGCTCCTTGGTCATGATCTGCCTTTCCTCAGGTACATACCAAGCTGCACCCAAAGCCTTGCCCCTTGGTATTATCGTAACCTTGAGCAGAGGATTGGCATTAGGAAGGAACCAGCTGACGGTTGCATGCCCGGCCTCATGGAAGGCAATCGTACGCTTCTCGGACGGAGGTATGATCTTGCTCTTCCTTTCAAGACCGCCTATGATCCTGTCTATTGCATCCAGGAAATCCTGTCTGTCTACGAATTTCTTGTTATGGCGGGCCGCTATCAGGGCAGCCTCGTTGCAGACGTTGGCAATGTCCGCTCCGGAGAAGCCCGGAGTCTGCTTTGCAAGGAAACTCGTATCAAGTGCCGGATCCAGCTTGAGCTTCTTGAGGTGAACGTTGAAAATTGCTTCACGGTCCTTTAGTTCCGGAAGGTCTATGGTAATCTGGCGGTCAAACCTGCCGGCCCTCATCAGAGCCTTGTCAAGTATGTCCGCACGGTTGGTAGCTGCGAGTATTATCACTCCGCTGTTGGTCCCGAAGCCGTCCATCTCGGTCAGGAGCTGGTTGAGTGTATTTTCTCTTTCATCATTGGAAGAAAAGCCCACGTTCTTTCCCCTGGCCCTTCCAACGGCATCGATCTCATCTATGAATACTATGCAAGGAGCCTTTTCCTTTGCCTGCTTGAACAGGTCTCTCACCCTGGAGGCTCCCACACCTACGAACATCTCCACAAAGTCAGATCCGCTCATGGAGAAGAAAGGCACGTTCGCCTCTCCGGCCACTGCCTTGGCCAGCAGAGTCTTTCCGGTGCCGGGAGGGCCTATCAGCAGGGCTCCCTTCGGAATCTTGCCACCGAGGGCGGTATCTCCTTCATCTACGGTTCAATTATCTCCACCTTGGCCTCTTCCAAACCTGCCACATCCTTGAAGGTTACCTTAACCTTGCTGTTCTTGTCAAAGACCTTGGCCTGGCTCTTTCCTACGGAGAAGATACCGCCGCCTCCGCCACCGGTTCCGCCTCCGGTCATACCCTTTGACATACGGGCAAAGAGGTAGATGGTGAATATGATGAATATCAAAGGCCACAGCCAGCCCAGAATGCTGCCCCAGTAATCTGTTGAAACATCAAAATGGTACTCGAACTTACGGTCCTGAGGAAGAGAGTCCCTGATCATGCTGAATTCCTTCTCGGCATCAAAAGAGGACGGAACCTGGAAATAGAAAAGTGATGAGTACTTGGGAGTCTTGCCACCGAAGCGGTTCTTGTACTTTTCTATCCTGTCTCTCTTGATGAAGACCGTTCCTTTGAATTCATTGGTAACATAGTCTATCTTTTCCACATCCCCCTGCGGTATCATGGTTTCCTTCACCTCATACCACTCAACTTTCAGAGGCTCTCCTCCGTTGGAGTTGAACAGCATGTAAACCAGCAGCAGAATCAATGCAATGTATATGAAGGCCATTGCATTGGACAGACCTTTGGCCGGACTCTTCTTGTTCTTGTTTGCAGCCATTTCTAATCTTCGTAAGTTTTCTTTTCACAATCGCTCCACAGATCCTCCAGACGGTAGAAGTTCCTGTATTCTGTCTGGAACACATGAACCACTATATCGCCGTAATCCTGGATAATCCAGAAGCGGTTCTCCTTTCCTTGTGAACGCAGCACTTTCTTGTTGAGCCTGGCAATCATCTGATCCTCAATGTTATCGGCAATAGCAGAAACATTGGTGGTGGAGTCAGCATTGCAGATGACAAAGAAATCGCAGATACCGCTTCCTTCCTTTCTCAAATCAAGGGAGATCACGTTCTGGCCCTTCTTCTCAAGGATTGCGTCCACTATAACTTCTATATCGCCTGGAAGTTTCTTCACTACCTTCTTAGGCGCAGTCTTCTTTGTTTCAGTTTTCTTGGCCGCAACCTTTCCGGCTGCAACTTTCTTTGCAGGAGCCTTCTTTACAGGAGCCTTCTTTACAGGAGCCTTCTTTACAGGAGCTTTCTCCTTATTCTCTTCAGACTTTTTCAATGCCATATCAGTCTTTTGGGTGTAATTGTTAAATTTGCTTCAATTTTCAAAGATAGTCAAAATTCCAACAATTATTTTGCCAAACGACAATATGACACAAAAACTTGACATAAGGTGGCTCAAGGTCACCGATTCTACAAACAACAGGGCTCTGGAAGGCATTCCGACAGAAAAAGACAAAACCGTTTGGGCTGCGGAATTCCAGACTGCCGGCAGAGGACAGAGGGGAAACAAGTGGACAAGCGCCGAGGCCCAGAACCTGATGTTCTCCATCCTCCTCAAACCAGACTTCATATTTGCCAAGGACCAGTTCATAGTTTCCATAATCGTAACGCTCGGCATTGAAAGCTATCTCAAAAAGAAAGGTGTCCAGACCAAGATCAAATGGCCTAACGACATCTACTCAGAAGACCGGAAGATCTGCGGCATACTCATAGAACACGGAATATCCGGTCAGATGCTCTCCTCAAGCGTATGCGGCATAGGCCTCAACATCAACCAGAGGGAATTTCCTAAAGACCTTCCGAATCCTACATCGCTGATGCTGGAACTTGAGAGGAACGGAAAGAAAAACCTGCCAGCCTTCAGCCTCACCGACGAACTTGAAGAACTTGTAGCAGAAATCTACACATTCTACGACAAGGCAAGGGATGAATTCCTCAGGACCGGAAAATATGACTCCCTCTACAGCCAGTATCTTGACAGGCTCTACAGAAAGGACGAGTTCCACCGCTTTGTAGAAACTGAGGGTAACAAGGAAGTTGAAGCCAAGATAGTAGGCCTCAGCGATACCGCCTGCATAGTCCTGGAATATCATGACGGCTCCCGCAAGAGCTTTGCATTCAAGGAAATCTCCTATATCATCTGAAGATAAGGCTGAAAGTGGTCTTTTCAGGCAAGGATGACTTGAGGTTTATCTGTCCGTTGTGCATCCTCATGATCTGGCGCGAAATGGCAAGCCCGATCCCGCTTCCTTCAGGCTTTGTCGTATAGAAAGGCACGAACATCTGCTTCTGGGCCTGGGCGGCTATAGGCTGACCGTCATTGGAAATGTCTATGACCGTGCTGTCGGCAGAATCTATCCGGGCTTCTACCCATATATGACGGGCTCCGGCCTGCACGGCATTCTTTACCAGGTTGATCAGAATCTGCTGGATCTGCCCGCGGTCTGCAAACAGGATGACATCGTCCGACCGTTCTGCAAAAGACATTTCCACTCCGCTGTCTTTCAGACGCTTCTTATTAAGAGACAGGATGTCTTCATAAAGTTCCTTTACATAGAAGACGCTTTTTACCGGAGCGGCTATGCGGGATATGCTCCTGTAAGACTCCACAAACCGGATCAGAGACTTTGAAGAAGCGGCTATCGTATCAAGACCTTCCCTGAGGGCATCCCTGTTCTCACCATCTACCTGCGGTTCAAGGTATGAGATCAAGGCATCGCTGAGAGAGGCAATAGGAGTTACGGTGTTCATTATCTCATGCGTGAGTACCCTAAGGAGTCTGGAATAGGCATCCTCTGCACTGCTTTCCACTTCCTGCGTAACGTCGCTGAAAGAAACTATTGCCACAGAGCGCCCCTGGACCATGGCCGAGGTCCTGGAAAAAGCCAGGGTTCGGCTCCCCCTCTCATCATAAAGCACAACTCTTTTCTTCTCGGTACGGGCATCTTCCTCTGCGATGAAGGCATCTGCCAACGATTCGTCTATCTGCCTGAGCTGCTTGATGTTCATCAGCGATGCCAGGTTCAGCAGCTGCAGGGCGCGGGCATTGTTATATGTTACGATTCCGGTTGATGCATCAAAAACCAGCACTCCCGTCTCTACATTGTCCAGGAGTTTTCCGAAAAATTTCTCCTGCTCGATTATGAAACGTGTTTCTTTCTTGAATATCCCGTTTATGCGGTTGAGAGTCTTGTTGAGCCTTCTGCCCAGGAACTTGTCTTCACTGAAACGGAAGTTGGTCTCGTTGTCTTCCAGGGCATCCAGCATGTAGTTGACCTTGCGCCTCATCCTTACGGAAGTCACCCATACGGCAACAGCCGCACTTGCGGCTGACACAATCAGTATTATGGCAAGGATGTCATAGTCCATACTTCTTGAGCTTGTTGTACAGTGTAGGACGGCTTATGTCAAGGGCCTTTGCCACCAGGGAAAGGTTGTCTCCGTATTTCTTCATGGCAGCTTCTATGGCCTGTCGCTCCGCCTCTTCCAAGGTGAAAACATCAAGATTGGAAGCCTTGCCCCCTGTCTGGGGAACGGATTCTTCTGAAAAGGAAGAAACGTCCAGAAGCTGGGAATCGCTGAGTATCACAGCCTTTTCCATGACATTCCTCAGCTGGCGGATATTGCCGCTCCAGCCCATTCTGGTCAAAAGGAGCTGGGCCTCTGGTGTAAGGCCGGTAACCTGCCGGTGGTACTTCTGTGCAAATTCGGCAATGAATCTCAGGGCAAGAGGAACTATGTCCTCCACCCTCTCCCTCAGGGCCGGTATGTGGAGGTTGAAGGTGTTGATCCTATAGTAGAGGTCCTCCCTGAAAGTACCGTCTGAGACCATCTGCCCAAGATTCTTGTTAGTAGCGCATATCAGCCTGATATCCACGGGAATGTTTTTGGTATCTCCGACTCTTGTCACCGTCCTGTTCTGGAGCACCCGCAACAGCTTGGCCTGGCCGGAGAGTGGTATGTTGGCAATCTCGTCCAGAAAGAGTGTGCCGCCGGAAGCCGCCTCAAACTTTCCCGGATGGTCCTTTACGGCATCTGTGAACGCTCCTTTCACATGGCCGAACATCTCGCTCTCAAACAGAGTCTGGGTAACCGCTCCCAGGTCTACAGCCACCATAGGAGAATCCCTGCGCAAGGAAACCGAATGAACATAGTTTGCCAGGACATCTTTCCCAGTTCCGTTCTCGCCGGTGATAAGGATGGTTGCATCTGTAGCGGCAACTTTGTCCACGACCTTCTTCAAAGAAGCCATCGCAGAGGAAGAACCCCAGAAAATCTGCTCCCGAGATGTACTGGAACTGCCGTTGCCACCGGATTCTGAGACATATGCCTTGTAGGCCCCGGTGAGAACTTCCAGAAGCTTTTCATTCTCCCATGGCTTTACCAGAAAATCGTATGCACCTCTTTTCATGCCCTCCACGGCAAGAGCGACATCGGCGTATGCCGTAAAGAGCACAACCTTCACAGCCGGATATGCCTTGCGGATCTCACCCAGCCAGAACAGCCCTTCGTTTCCGGTATTCACCTCAGCAGAAAAGTTCATGTCCAGAAGCACCACTTCCGGCCTGAAACCGTTCATACGGCTCATCAGCTGAGACGGAGAAGCCAGAAGCTCCACCTTCTCAAAATGAGACGGCAGGAGTATCTTCAGCGCGCCCCTTATCCCCGCATTGTCATCAACTACCAGTATCTTGCCTTTTTTCATACCCTGCAAAATTACAATTTTTCAGGCTCAGTCTTTTTTCAATTCGACGGCCGGATTGGCCTTTGCGGATTTAAGCACCTGCCAGAGCACTGACACAGAGGCGAATACAAGCGTCACCACCACAGCGGTGGCAAGCGGAAGCACAATCCCGCCTATCCTGTACGAATATTGCTCCAGATACCTCTGGCTAAGGTACCAGGCAATCGGAAGTCCTATTATTATCGCGATGAAGACAAGCACAATATACTCCTTCACGGATCGGAGCGTCTCCTTCCTGACATCACTCCCGAAGACCTTGCGCACAGCTATCTGCTTTGTATTCTCAGCGCTGTAGTAGGTGCTCATTGCAAGCAGGCCCAAAAGTGAAATCATCACGGCAAGGACCATGAACAGCTCCAGAAGCCTCATGGTGTTGACCGCCGGGGCCATCTTGTTGTTGAGGATATCATTGAGGAACCCTTTCAGATACGGCTCGTTGGAGAAACCATGAGTCTCTTCCATATATTCCTTGTATGCATCCATTATGGCCTTCTCAGCGTAATCTTTGTCCACGCTTGGCAATACCTTGATGAGAGGGTCACAAGCATAATGAAGATTCTCAGGGTATTGCACCAAAACTCCTATACTGCCGTTGTCTTCTGAAGCATCCACGCGGTCCGCCGGAGTATCCTCGAATATGCCGCCTACGTAATCTGCACTCATATTGTTCATACTCATAGTGCGGGCAAAGTTTGAAGATTCTTCATCGCTTGTAAACCCTGCGGCACGGTAGGCTGTCTGACTTAGCCACAGAGAATTGGATAGAGGGCGGTTGAAGTCTTCCAACACCTTGAAGCCAAGCAGGCGGAAGTAAGTGGAATCACATCCGATCATGTTCAAATTTACTTCCCTGGTCTCTCCGCCCACATCCATCTTCCTGCCGATACTCCAGTTGATGTTGCCCGGGAACCCTCTGCCGTAACCTATCTCTTCAACGAACGGAAGTTTTCTCAGCTTCTCCTCAAACGGCCTCATATTATCCACACTACCCGGACCGGCAAGAACAAACAGATTGTCTGAGGTAAAGTTCATGGGCCTTTTCATCAGATGCTTCATCTGCATCTCCATCACAATTGCAAGGGCTATAAGAACCACGGATATGACATTCTGGAAGACAATGAAGAACTTGCCGAGCAGCATCCGGCTTCTTCTGGCATAGGTACCGCGGATGATGTCAATAGGTTTGGTCCTGGCAGCCTCCAGCGCTGGCAGTAGACCGGCAAGGGTTCCAAATACAAGAACAGCCAGCACATAAGCCGCCACATATTTGAAATTCAGGATAAACCTGAGTCCTACAAACTGCTGCCCATCCTGGTAATTCCCTGAAAGAAGCGAATTCATGAACGGAACCAACAGATAAGCCAGCACTATGGCAAGCAAGAAGCATACTGCCGTAAAGGCAAGCGATTCAGAGATGTACTTCCATGCCACGCTGCCACTTGTTGCACCGTGCAACCTGCGTGTTGCCATTTCCCTGGACCTTTTCCTCACAAGAGCCACGTTGAGGTTTACATAGTTGATTATTGCGGAAACCAGAAGGAGAAGCACCACTACGGTAAGCAAGGTAAGCAGTGTCTTGTCTGCACTCCTGAGCATATATGATGCCTTATGGAAATACATCTGGCTGTAGTTGTAGAGCTTCAGGTCGTTGTTCTCCTTCTTGAAGAACGTATAGTTCTGGTAGCATTTGTCAAGGATGTTGTCCTTGAAGGTCTGCTCGTCAACTTCTTTTTTGCGCTTGATCACAGACAGATGGGAGCCGTAGCTCTGGAAAGGAGTTCCGTCTGTTGCATAAGAATTCCTTGCCGCAGAAAAGAAGATGTCATAATTCATCACAAGAGTATTGTCAAGGTCTTCAACGATTCCTCCAATCACATAGTCTTTGTATGTCGGAGCTCCATCATCCTCATCTACAGTCCTTCCAATCGTCCTCCCTACGACTCCGTTTCCGTCATCTATCATTGAAGCAAACCTCCTGCTGACAAGAACGGCGCCTCCGCTCTGGAAATCCTGCAGGTCCCCTTCCAGTATCTTGTAGTTGAAAATGCTGAAAAAGTTGGAGTCTATCTCGCAGGAATGCCCCATTACAATCTTGTCAGAGAACTTGAGGATTTCACCTCCATTGTCGCCGATCCTGGTGATGCTCTCAACTCCGGGTATGCTGTCCAGAGCTTCCTTGTCCCACCAGCTCATCGCAAGCATGTCGTCCCGTCCCAGTCCGTAGATCCTGTCCCCGTCCGGGTTTTCATGCGCCACATCGTACTGCTGCCAGACATAACTGCCTATCAGTATCACAAACGTAAGGCTCACGACAAGCCCAACCGCTTCTATCGCAGCGTATAATTTGTTTTTACCCAGAAATTTTAAAAAGCTGTTCATATAATCTGCTATTTTGTGATACAACAAGAATCATTAAATGTGCCACACATCATAATTTGCTGATTATACGACACTTGCTAAAAAGAACAAACAGTGGTGCTGTAAACAATTTTTACAACTTATCCAATATTTTACAAAGGATTCCAACTATTATTCATAAAAAGCTTGAATGATTATTTTGTTTTGTAACTATTGTTTAGTTACATTTGCAATATGGGAACTAAGGTTATGTTCATTGATAAGCAAAAGCGAAAAATTTTGCTTCACATACCACACCCGGGTAATATTCTTAAATCATATTCTTTGAAAGACATACTTGAAAAACTAAAAAGAAACAAAAACATCTAACTATGAATACACTCAAATACAAAGGTTACATTGGTTCAGTAAACTATAGCGAACCGGATAAGGTTTTCTTTGGAAAGCTGGAAGGAATCGATGATCATGTCAATTATGAAGGAGAATCTGTAAAGGAAATAACAGACGCATTTCATGAAGCTGTTGACGATTACCTTATATTTTGTGAAGACCAGGGAGTAAAGCCCGAAAAAAGCTATACCGGCACTTTCAATGTAAGAATTGCGCCTGCAACTCACAGGGACATTGCCAACCTTGCCGCTGAGGAAAACATCTCCATAAACGCTTTTGTCAAGAAAGCTCTCGCGGAAGCTGTCGCCAACTATACTCCAGAGCAAAAGATTACTCCTAAAAGATATCCTACCCCATATGAAAGGCATCTTGCAACTCTCAATGAACCGGAAGAAACTTATGGCACCACAACTACTTTAGAAGTAACTATTCCTTCCAAAGAGATTTCTTTTGCAAAAGAGATTTTCAAACGCTTCGGATGGGATTTCTCACCAATAATTAAAAGTGTTTGATATGAGTGATGTTGCAATAGAAGCCAACATTGCTATCATGCGAGCAATCGTCTTTCTAATTGCTCCAACTAATTGATTTACTTGTAATATGTTTTAGCTCTCTTGAAAGTCACATCGCCCTCCAGCAGATTCGGCCCGTCCGTATTTACCTCAAAGCGCTCAAGCACCAGCTTGTCCTTACTGCACTCCTTGACCCAGTAACCCACA
>CACZFO010000054.1 GCA_902780455.1 uncultured Bacteroidia bacterium
GATTAAAAAATGAATTCAGATATGAAAATCAAAAGGAAATTGATTATGGCGGCTGCGGTTGTCACTATGCTGTCCGCCAATGCTTTTGCTCAGAACCCTACCGGCAGGGTGGAGGTTAGGAAAGACTACCAGGCAGACCTTACCGGAGCAAAGAAGGGAATGATGAAAATAGATTTTTCAGATACCCTCAGGAAGTTTGACCTGAACATGGATTACCGCATCAAGGACAAGCAGCTCAGAGACCTTTACGCATTCTCTCCCATGCCTTCAGCCGGGATTTCCTCAAGGGAGAAAGAGCAGATACCATCATTCTTTGCAAAAGCAGGAATCTCCTTTCCTCTGGCCCCTACCTTTGCACTCTGGTACCAGCCTGCTCTGTCTGTAAACTCCGACATGGTAACCCTCAAGGCCTCCCATGATTCATATCACGGAAAGGCCAGGATTGCAGATATCAATGCCTCAGACAAGGTATTTGCCACCAAGTTTGACACCCAGGCAAAGGAATGGAAAAACACTGTCGGAGCATCTTACACGCATCTGTGGAAGAATGCCCAGCTCAATGCGGATTTCAATTTCCGTAACGGACACAACACCTACTACGGTGCAGACCTGGCAAGGAACACCATCTATTACATCGCCGAGTATTCAGAACTGGCAAAAAACAAGTCTTTCATGAAAGACAACCTCAGCCACGACTACAACCAGGTAGAAGTAGCCTTGAGTGCAAACTCCATGGATTCAGAGGATTATCAGGGCAAATTCCATTACGACGGCCAGCTGTCCTTCACTTCTACTGCAGACGATTCCAAATTCTACGCAAACAGCTTCAAGCTCAAGGAAAACCTTCTGAAAGCCAGCCTTGAGGCAGGCCCTACCGTTGGAAAGTACTCCATGGTTACCGCAGGTATCAGGTCAGAGACAGCCTTCTACAAAGATGCCCAGAACTACCATTTCAGCCTGCTCGAAGGAACCCTGGTATACAGGCTCCGCAGAGACCGCCTGTCCATGGACCTGGGAGCAAGGATCAGTTTCAGCTTCAACAACAAGGACGGCAGCGACAAGTATCACAACTACATATCGCCAAAGGTCAACATAACCTACAAGCTGGATGAAGGAAAGACCTGGGCCTATGCCATGGCAGACGGCGGTAACGTCATAAACAGCTATGCCTCAATGCTTGAGAGATTTCCATACATTTCGCCGATGATTGACATCAGGGAAAGCGGAACCCCTCTGTTTGCAAAGGCCGGATTCAAGGGCAAGGCTACACAGAACCTGGACTACGATGTCTATGCCGGAGGAGCATACCGTAAGGGAATGCTGCAGTTTGCCGGAAATCCTCTCGATGCAGTCTATTCCAACCATGCCGAAGGCTTCATCGGAGGCAGGCTCAATTACAGGACAACGGGATTTGCCGCCGGTGCAAGTGCCAAGTACTCCTTCTACACTGACGGAGAGAAATACAGAGGATCCATACCCGGACCTGACGGGCTTCCGGTAGTGTCACCGCTCCCTTCAGATTACCCGGTAAAGTGCAAGCCGGCAGGATATCCGCCGTTTGAAGGCAACCTTTGGGCCGAGGTCAACTTCAACGAAAAACTGTTTGTCGGAACCACCCTTTACGTACGGAGCGCCACACCAGCCTCTCCATTCCTGTACAACGGCAGCAAAATCAAATACAAAGGCTATGCAGACTTGGGCTTATACGCGCAGTATATATTTGACAATCACCTCACTGTGTACATCAACGGAGGCAACCTGCTCAATGCCGACAAAATCAACTATGGAATGTATGTCGAAAGAGGCATAAATGTTGGTTTCGGGGTCTTGGTAAACTTGTGATTTTTTCCTAAATTTGCTAGGATTTAATTTTAACGAAAAATGAGCGAAAAAGAGTTGAAAGCGAATGCTGCAGGCGAGAGTTACAATGCCGAGAGCATCCAGGTACTTGAAGGGTTGGAAGCTGTCAGGAAGCGTCCATCAATGTATATCGGAGATATTGGAGAGAGAGGTTTGCACCATCTGGTGTATGAAGTAGTTGACAATTCCATAGACGAGATCGATGTAACCATCAATGAAGACAATTCGATCACCGTATCCGACAACGGACGAGGCATCCCTACCGGAATGCATGAAAAAGAGCACCGCAGTGCCCTGGAAGTCGTTCTGACCATACTCCATGCCGGCGGTAAGTTCAACAAGGGAAGCTACAAGGTTTCCGGAGGTCTGCACGGCGTGGGCGTTTCTTGCGTCAATGCCCTGTCTGTCTACCTGAAGGCGGAAATTCATCGCGAAGGAAAGATATTCGTCCAGGAATACTCAAAGGGAAAGCCTACCTGCGAGGTTAAGGTAGTAGGAGAAGCAACGGATACCGGAACTACCATCACGTTCCGTCCGGATCCTGAAATCTTCACCCTTACAACCGTATACAACTATGAGACACTGGCAACAAGACTCAGGGAACTGGCTTTCCTGAACAAGAAAGTGAGGCTGACCCTCACCGACAAACGTGCCAGGGAGAAGGGAGAAGACGGAGTTGAGCGTCCGATGGAAAAGAAACAGGTATTCTACTCCGAGGAAGGCCTCAAGGAGTTTGTCGCATATCTCGACGGCAACCGCACCCATCTGACCGAGAAGCCTATCTACCTTGAGACTGACAAGACCGGCATCCCTATCGAGATTGCCATGCAGTACAACACCGAGTACAGCGAGAACGTACACTCATACGTCAACAACATCAACACCATAGAGGGAGGTACCCATCTGACCGGCTTCCGCGGAGGACTGACTTCCACACTGAAGGCTTACGCAGACAAGAACGACCTCCTCAAAAAGGCCAAGGTGGAGATTTCTCCGGATGATTTCCGCGAAGGTCTGACTGCAGTAATTTCAGTCAAGGTTGCCGAGCCTCAGTTCGAGGGACAGACAAAGACCAAACTCGGAAATGCCGAAGTAAGGTCTGCCGTAAGCAAGGCAGTCAGTGAAGCCCTTGAAAACTATCTTGAGGAAAATCCTCAGGATGCCAGGAAAATCGTTGAGAAAGTAATACTTGCCGCCCAGGCAAGGCAGGCCGCCCGCAAGGCCAGGGAGATGGTCCAGAGGAAGAGCGGAATGAGCGGAGTGGGAATGCCGGACAAACTGGCCGACTGTTCAGACCGCGACCCTGCAAAGTGCGAGCTCTTCATCGTTGAGGGAGATTCTGCAGGCGGTACGGCCAAGGAAGGCAGGAACCGCCAGTACCAGGCCGTACTTCCTCTCAGGGGAAAGATCCTCAACGTTGAAAAGGCCATGGAGCACAGGGTGTTTGACAGCGACACAATCCGCAACATCTATACGGCCCTTGGCGTGACGGTTGGTACTGAGGAGGACAGCAAGGCCCTCAACCTGAGCAAGCTCAGATACCACAAGATCATAATCATGGCCGATGCCGATGTGGACGGCGCCCACATCACCACCCTGATCCTTACATTCTTCTTCCGTTACATGATAGACCTTATCAAGAACGGATACGTCTACTGCGCTACACCTCCTCTCTACAAGGTGGAGAAGAAGAACCAGAAGGAACCGAAGCCAAACTACTGCTGGAGCGACGAGGAAAGAGACAAGATAGTTGAGGAACTCGGAGGAATCAATGCCGTTAGGATCCAGAGGTACAAAGGTCTTGGAGAAATGAGCCAGGACCAGCTGGCAGACACGACCATGGATCCTGAGCACAGGATTTTAAGAAAGGTTTACATAGAAAATGCTGCCGAGGCAGACAGGATATTCTCCATGCTCATGGGTGACGACGTTCCGCCTAGAAGGGAGTTCATAGAGCAGCATGCAAAATACGCAAACATTGATGCTTAGAAGATCAAAATACATACTGGCACTGCTGACGGTCCTGCTCCTTGCGGTACCTGAAGCGGATGCCCAGTCCAAGTTCACCGAAAAAATCAAGAGCCTTTTTTCAAATGAAAAGAAGGTCTCCCCGGAAAGAGCCAGGATAGACAGCATCTACCTGAACATGCCGCGCCAGAAGCTGACCGGCATAGACTATTACTCCATAACCGGCAATACGATAAACAGCCTGTGGGGTGGAGATATATGGACTGAAGCCGGATACGTTCCGGAGATAACCATACCGGTTGAAGACGGCGAAGGCCCTGAGTACTATTCCGGTACTTTCAACATTTCCGAGTATACATCCATGGCCCTCAAAAAGAAAGCTGAGGAAGAGGAAGATGAGGACGATGACATAGACTATTCCGACACCCCGGAGGAATACAACATCTGGACTAATGCAGCCATCAATCCTTACAACGTCAAGCTTTCAGAATCGATGAAAGATACGGTGAGGATAGATGTAAGCAGTTTTACCTCCCCGGGCTACAGATATGTCACTTCAGAATTCGGAGGGCGCTGGGGAAGGCTTCATGCAGGCATAGACCTGAAGGTTTTCATCGGCGACACAATCTGCAGCGCTTTTGATAAAGGCATAGTCAGGATTACCAAGTTCGACCGGAGGGGATATGGCAACTATGTGGTTGTCAGGCATGAGAACGGCCTTGAAACCCTCTACGGCCACATGAGCAAGATCCTGGTTGAAGAAGGCCAGCATCTGGATGCGGGAGAACCTCTGGGACTGGGCGGAAGCACGGGAAGAAGCACAGGTCCCCACCTTCACTTTGAGCTCAGGTACCTTGGCAACCCTATCAACCCTAGAGATGCCATAGACTTTGGAACCGGAAAGATACTCGACAAGACACTGGTGCTGACAAAAGACAACTTCAGGTACCAGAATGCCAAGTACTCCAGGAAGTCCAAGGGCAAATACTATTCAAAGTCAAAGAAGGGCAAAGGCAAGAAGAGCAAGGTTGTCAGAACCTCAAAGGGAAAAGGAAAAGGCACCACCATTACCGTACGCAAGGGAGACACCCTTGGAGCCATAGCCCGCAGATACGGGACAACCGTTTCCAAAATCCAGAAGCTTAACGGATTACGCGGAACAATGATCCGTGCCGGACAGAAACTTAGAGTCAAATAGGAATAATCATAAACAACACCACAATGGATATTTTTGAAAGAATTCAACAGAACGAAGGCGGCCCGTTAGGACAGTACCGCAAAAGAGCAAAGGGATATTTCATGTTCCCTAAGCTTGAAGGTGAAATCCAGCCATACATGACATTCCAAGGCAAGAAGATGCTGGCATGGACATTCAACAACTACCTTGGACTGGCCAACGACCCGGAGGTCAGGAAAGTTGATGCTGAAGCAGCTGCAAAGTGGGGTCTGGCCTACCCTATGGGAGCCAGGATGATGAGCGGCCACACGTCCCTTCACGAACAGCTTGAGAGAGAGCTCGCCGAATTCGAGTGCAAGGAAGATGCCTTCCTGTTCAACTTCGGATACCAGGGAATGATTTCCACTCTGGACGCCCTCCTTACCAGAAGAGACGTTGCCGTATATGACGAGGAGTGCCACGCCTGCATCATGGACGGTCTGAGGCTCCACATGGGATACAGGATGAAGTACGCCCACAACGACATCGCAGACTGCGAGAAGGTTCTGGCAAGGGCAACCAAGAGGGCCCAGGAGCAGGGTGGAGGCGTTCTGCTCGTAACAGAAGGTGTCTATGGCATGACAGGTGCCATGGGTATCCTCGACAAGATCGTTGAACTCAAAAAGAAATACAGCTTCAGGATACTCATCGACGACGCTCACGGATTTGGCGTAATGGGAGAACACGGAAGAGGAACAAGCGAGGAACTGCACTGCATGGACGGCATTGACCTCTACTTTGGTGCATTTGCCAAAGCCATGGCCTCCATCGGCGGTTTTGTTGCCGGTCCTAAGGACATCATCAACTACCTCCGCTACAATCTCCGCAGCCAGATTTATGCAAAGAGCCTTCCTATGCCTTTCGTAGAAGGAAACCTCAAGAGACTTGACATGATCCGCAAGGGTGACGACAGGAGAAAGCATCTTTTCAAGATAGCAAGGGCACTCCAGAACGGGCTCAGGAATCTTGGATTTGACGTTGGACCGGCAGAGGCCTGCATAACTCCTGTTTTCGTTCACGGAACGGTTCCTGAGGCAACCAACATGCTGGTAGACCTCAGGGAGAACTACAACATCTTCTGCTCAGTTGTTGTTTATCCTGTAGTTCCACAGGGAGTCATCATGTTCCGCCTGATATGCACTCAGATGCACCAGATGGAGCATGTGGAATACACCCTGAAGGCATGGGCCGAGATCAAGAAGAAGCACGAACAGGGATTCTACAGCGGAGATACCGACATTCAGGACAAGGCTATAGACTAGTCGGCAGCAATGGGAAGATTTGACAACAAAGTAGTCATCATTACAGGGGCCAGTTCGGGTATCGGACTGGCCGCTGCTCGTCAGTTCGCTTCTGAAGGCGCCAGCGTAGTGCTGGCCGCCAGAAGTGCAGACAAGCTCCAGCAGACTTTCTGTGAACTCTCCAACCGTGGCCAGATGGGAAACCGTTTCCTGGCAGTGCCCACTGACGTTTCCAAGGAAGAAGACTGCAAGAGACTCATAGAAAGCACCATACAGAAATTCGGCAAGATTGATGTATTGGTCAACAACGCAGGCATCTCTATGAGGGCCATGTTCAAGGACCTTGAGCTTGACGTTATAAGGAGGCTTATGGATGTCAACTTCTGGGGAACCGTTTACTGCACCAAGTATGCGCTGCCGCATCTGTTGGAAAGCAAAGGAACTGTCGTGGGAGTAATTTCCATAGCAGGTTTCAAGGGTCTTCCTGCAAGGACCGGCTATTCTTCTTCCAAGTTTGCCATCTACGGTTTCCTGGACACACTCAGGGTTGAGCATCTTAAAGACAATCTTAACGTGCTGGTTTTTGCCCCTGGCTTCACGGCTTCAAACGTAAGGTTTGCCGCACTGACGGCAGATGGAACCCCTCAGGGCCAGACCCCAAGGGAAGAAGGCAAGATGATGAGTGCAGAAACCTGCGCAAAGAAGCTCACGCAAGCCGTCTACAAGAGAAAGTCTCAGGTAATCCTCACCCCTATCGGAAAACTTACCGTATTCCTCAACAAATTTGTTCCAAGACTCGTTGACCGTCTGGAATACAACTACATGAAGAAAGAGCCTGATTCCCCTTTGAAGTAGAAATCCAGTATCGTACTTTTCAAGGGCATTAGCACACCTCCAAGCGAGCTGTGCCTATATCCCTTCGGTTCTTATATTCTCTGCGATCTTTGCTACAAGAAGGGTTCTGGCTTCTCTGCTGGTCCAGCCTATATGAGGCAGCAGGATGGCCTTCGTCTTGTCTGCTATCCTGAAGTAAGGAGAATCCTCCGGTATAGGCTCCTTTGAGAACACATCTATTCCGATACCCTCTATCAGATTGTCATTGAGGGCCTTGACAAGGTCTTCCTCATTTATGATTCCACCTCTTCCAATGTTGATGACCTTGGCGGTCTTCTTGCAGAGAGAGAGTTTGTCATAAGTCACAAGGTCCTTTGTCCTTTGGTTCAGAGGAGCATGTACGGAGATGAAGTCTGACGTTTTCAGGAGTTCCTCAAGGCTGAGGCTCTGATACTTGTCTGAATGAGGCTTACCGCTTGTGGCATAGTAGCAGACCTCCATTCCAAAACCTTCTGCCAATGAAGCTACGCGGCTGCCAATGGTTCCAAGACCAATGATTCCCAGCCTCTGGCCACTGAGTTCTCCCCACTTGCGGGTGACGTCAGAAACCAGGTTCCCACGTGTATATTCACCGCTCTTTACCTTATTGTCATAGTATGCAGTATGACATGAGAGGCCAAGCAGCATGGCCATTGTCACCTGCGCCACGCTTTCAGTTGAATAACCGGCAACATTCTTTACTGGAATGCCTTTTGAAGCCGCATACTCCAGATCCACGTTGTTTGTTCCGGTGGCTGCAATGCAGATCAGCTTGAGGTTCCGGCCCCAGTCAATCTGTTCTCGGCCGATTTGTACCTTGTTTATAATCAAGACATCACAGTCTCCGATCCTTTCCTTAACCTGACTGGCTGAAGTAAATGGGTAAGTCACAAGCTCACCAAGAGAAGCTATGGGCTCCAGGGAAACATCTTCCCCTATCGATGCTGCATCTAAAAATACTATCTTCATATCGCTGAGTAAAATTACCAGGCAAGGGCTGAAGCACCGAGGATTGCTGCGTCAGATTCGCTGAGAGCACTCACCAGCACCTTCACCTTTCCCTTCCAGAGGAACACTACGTTTTCGTTCATGGAGTCTACCAGCGGTTCCATGAAATACTTCTTTGCATGAGTAAGACCGCCAAAGAGGATGATGGCTTCAGGAGCGGTGAACGGTATGAAGTCTGCAAACTTCTCGCCCATGATCTTGCCGGTATACTCAAATATCTTGATGGCCAGTTTGTCGCCCTTTTCTGCTGCATCAAAGACATCCTTTGAGGTAATGTCCTTAACCTTCCTAAGAATGCTCGGAGCCTTGGACTTGGCAAGCATCTCAACTGCAGTCCTGGCTACGCCGGTTGCAGAGCAATAGGTCTCCAGGCAGCCCTTCTGGCCGCAAGGGCAGTCTCTTCCGTTCTTTACCGCGCAGGTGTGCCCGAGTTCCCCGGCATGGCCGTCATGTCCGTTCACCAGCCTGCCGTCCACTACGATGCCGCTTCCCACACCTGTGCCGAGGGTGATCATTATGAAATCCTTCATGTTCTTTGCCGCTCCGTACTTCATCTCACCTATGGCTGCGGCGTTGGCGTCGTTGGTAACTATCACCCTCATTCCGCCGAGCTTCTTGGAAACCTCGTTGGCAAAGTGGATTGTCTTGCCCTTGGCCCACATAAGGTTGGTAGGTTCAACGATGTCACCCGTATAATAGTTTCCGTCCGGTGCGCCTACTCCTATTCCGTTGAGGTTGTCAAGCCCGATGTCCGATGTGAGTTCATTGATTGCATCGCAGAGCAAGCCTATGAACTTGTCTGCATCCTTGTACTTGGTGCTGATGACTTTCCTTGCAAGGATGTTTCCTTTTCTGTCAACGATGCCGATCTTGGCAGTCTGGCCGCCGATATCCACACCGGCTACGTAATTCTTTTTCATATCTGAAGGTATTTATTTGGCTTTGAAGGCTTTGTACAGGACTGATATTCCCCCTGTCTGGCTCTTGAACCCCACATCTGCAAAACCGGCCTGGGAGAGTTCCTTGCAAAACATCTCAAATTTAGGAAATTTTTCAACGGAACCTATGAAGTATTTGTACGCCCCCTTGTCTTTTCCCTTGGTAAGGGCAGATGCCAGGCCCGGAATCATATACTTGAAATATGGAGCGTAAAGCATGCGCATCAGGGCGTTGCGCGGCTTTCCGAATTCCAGTATAAGAAGGGCGCCTCCCGGAGAAAGTACTCTGAGTATTTCCCTCAGGGACTGAGGGCGGTTGTCAAAGTTCCTTATTCCGTAGCCTATGGTAACGATGTCAAATGAGCCGTCTGCAAACGGAAGGTTTGCTCCGTCTCCTGTCTGCAACTCAGGCCTGGGGTATCTTGCGCAGTCTTTTTTCCAGCGCTCCTCAATCTTTTTCCGTCCTACTTCTAGCATGCCCTCTGAGATATCGGCCCCCACTACCTTCAGCCCCTTCCGTGCAAGAAGGATGCTCAGGTCAGCAGTTCCGCATGCAAGGTCGAGCACTCTTATATCAGACACCCCGATATTCCTCGAAGAAGCCATGCCTGAAGCCAATTTCAAAGCCAGACGGGCGCAGCTCTTTCTCCAGCTCCTGTCTATGTTCATTGAAAAAAGATGGTTGAAACGGTCGTAGTTTCCTGATATCTGATTGAATAGTGGTGATGTATCCATTATGCATGCGAATATAGCAAATAAAATCAGTTGCAAGTATGGATTTTTTGACTATCTTTGCACTCCCTGAATGCCCAGGTGGTGGAATGGTAGACACGCTAGTTTCAGGGACTAGTGCCAGCAATGGTGTGCAAGTTCGACTCTTGTCCTGGGCACAGAAAGCGAGATGACGGTCCATCTCGCTTTTTTGCTTTTATAATCTATCTTTGCACATATGAAACTGTTTCTTGAAAGCTGCTGCACCAGCCTTGACCAAGTCCGCTGCGCATGTGACAACGGAGCCAGCCGGATAGAGCTGTGCGAAAGGATAGACCTGGGAGGCATAACTCCGTCAGTGCCTCTAGTGAAAGAATGCCTTTCTGCCTCAGCGATTCCGATAAATGTCATGATCAGGCCGCGGGGCGGAAACTTCGTATACTCCCAGGATGAACTTCTCCAGATGGCCAGGGATAAGAAGACCCTGAACCATGCCATTGAGTTTACGCCCTCCGCCCTGACCCTGGACCGGTCCGGCACCGGGTACAGCGGCACCACCACCGTGCAACTGACCAACATCAACTCCGGGTACACTCTGGACACGTCCGGCCTGCCTGCGGGCGTGACGCTCACCGGATTCACGGGACGGCAGAGTGAGACCTTGACGATCACCGCGCCTCTGACCGCCGCCGGCCAGACCTTCTCCATCACGGCCACCGGCAGGGACACCCGTGCCTTGCAGAACATGACGGCGTATATCCCCTCCAAGGACAGCCTTCAGAAGATCTTCCTTTGCGCGAACACCGCTCAGGTCGTGGCCAGCGCTTCCTTCGGCGTCAACACCCCCGCTGCCGGCAAGCTTCAGATCAAGAAGTACGGCGATACCAATGCACCTCTGGCCGGGGTCAAGTTCGGCGTCTATTCGGACGCTGCCTGCACCACCAAGATCACGGAAGTCACCACCGGCACAGACGGT
>CACZFO010000055.1 GCA_902780455.1 uncultured Bacteroidia bacterium
CGTTCCGCGGCTATGGCAAGGACGGAAAGCTCAAGGCCATGTGGGGCCTGTTTGACTTTGGGAGCGGAACCATAGACGGCGTAAGCCTGGAGAAGACCATAGCGTGCGGGGCGGAAAAACTTCATTACGTATTTGACATCAATGCCAACAAGTACATGGAACTGAGCCTGATAGGCGAGGTGGAGCAGATCTTCCATGTTTCCTATCCAAGGCTGGTTGCCGAGAAGGGGCGCATCCCAGGCCAGTTTGAAAGCAAGTTTGACACACTTGACAACATGACTCCCGAGATAGGTGATGAAATCGGTGAGGACGATGTTGATATAGACGATCCTGAAGATGGAGGAGGAGAACAATAGCGGAAAACTCCTTACAATTGTACTTGGTCCCACGGCAGTTGGCAAGACTGCCCATGCCATAGATATTGCGCAAAAGATCGGCTCTCCGGTCATAAACTGCGATTCCCGTCAGATTTTCAAGGAAATGACCATCGGCACCGCTGTTCCTTCAAGGGACCAGCTTCAAAAGGTGCGGCATTATTTCATACAGACCAGGTCGATTACGGAGAACTATGCGGCCGGCCAGTATGAGATTGATGCGCTCGGGCTTCTGGAGGAACTCTTCAAGACTCACGACCATCTGGTAATGTGCGGAGGAAGCGGGCTTTACATAGATGCCGTATGCAGCGGTCTGGATGCTTTCCCGGAGCCGGACATGGAGCTCAGGGCCAGCCTGAACTCCAGGATGAAGGAGGAGGGCATGGACTCCCTAAGGTACCAGCTCAAGCAACTCGATCCTGTTTCCTACGACCAGATGGACATAGCCAATCCTCAGCGGGTGATAAGGGCGCTCGAGGTGACCCTCCAGACCGGACGGAGATATTCCGACTGGAAGACTGACCCGTCGAAGAAGCGTCCGTTCAGGATAGAGAAGACGGGCCTTTGGATGGACAGGGAGAAACTTTACGACCGAATAAACCGCAGGGTTGACAAGATGATGGAGGAAGGGCTTCTGGACGAGGTGAAGTCTCTGGACGGTTTCCGTTATTCAGACGGAGTCTTCCGTCCGGATCTTCTGCACATACCTCCGCTCAGGACGGTCGGTTACCGTGAACTGTTCGATTATCTTGACGGCAAGTGCAGCCTGGATGAGGCGGTTGAAAAAATCAAGACGAACACCAGACATTATGCCAAGCGCCAGATGTCCTACTGGGGAAGGGACCGCAGCATAAAGTGGATAACAGTCTGACAGCAGAAATTACATTGCAGAATATGAAAGTAATTATCAAAACCAGCCTCGGCGACATTAAAGTCCGCCTTTATGACCAAACTCCTCTTCATCGCGACAACTTTATCAGACTTGCCAAAGAGGGATTTTATGACGGGACCATCTTCCACCGCGTAATCAGGGATTTCATGATCCAGGGTGGAGACCCGGATTCAAAGGGAGCTTCCCAGGACAAACCTCTGGGAACCGGAGGACCGGGCTACACCTTACCCGCTGAAATCAAGCCGGAACTGTATCATAAAAGGGGAGCGCTTGCCGCCGCCCGACAGGGCGACCAGGTAAATCCTGAAAAGAGGTCTTCCGGAAGCCAGTTCTACATAGTATGGGGGCAGGTCTACGGCAAGGGGCAGATAGGGCAGCTTGCAAAGCAGATGGAGATGCAGGCCAAGCAGCAGTATTTCAACTCTCTTGCAATGGAAAAACGCACCGAGATAATACGCATGAGGAAGGAGAGGGACCAGGCCGGTCTTCAGGATCTCCAGGACAGGCTGATTGCAAGTACCGAAGAGCATTTCAGGGAACTGAAAGCTTCAGGAGTGCCGGTAGGCCTGAGCAAGGAGCAGGAAGAAATCTACACCACCGTTGGCGGAACTCCTCATCTTGACGGACAGTACACCGTATTCGGCGAGGTAGAAGAAGGCCTCGACACGGTTGAAAAAATACAAAGTGCAGCCACGGCCGATTCCGACCGTCCGCTTGAGGATATCGTTGTAAAAATGGAAATAACGGAATAGCCGGCAGCTGCCTAGTATCCGTTTGCTACTTCCGTCATGAACTTGATTCTGATCAGGCGTATTTCCTCTTCAGTATAGTCCGGGCCGAGGGCCTTCATGGCATCTGTCAGGGAGTCTGACTCGGCTTCTTCCTTGAAGTAGTCGTAGATGTCCTGGACCTTGTCCTCGTCTACGACCTGCTTGATGTAGTAGTCTATGTTGATGTAGTTTCCTACGGCAACTATGGCCTCGATCTTGGAGAGCAGCTCGTCCATGTCCATGTCTTTCATCCTTGCAATCTCGTCCAGCGGAACGTGCATGTCGGTGTTGTGGATTATGACATGGCTGATCTTGGAGCCGTCTTCCATGCCCTTGATCTTGAAGTCAAAGTCGGAAGGACGGAGGATTTCGTTCTCCTCCACGTATTTCTGGATCAGTTCCACGAACGGCTTTCCGAACTTGTCCGCCTTTCCCTTTCCAACTCCCGAGCAGTTGGTCAGTTCGCTCAGGGTTACAGGATAGAAGATGGTCATGTCTTCCAGGGACGGATCGGTGAAGATGACATAAGGAGGAAGGTTCATTTTCTTTCCGAGGTCTCTTCTGAGATCCTTGAGCATGGCCAGGAGCGTCTGGTCTCCGCCTCCGCCGCCTTTCTTTGCTCCAACAGGCATGTCGTCGTCCACATCGTCTCCTTCTCCCGATACTTCAAAGTGCCTGTCTTCCGTGAGCATCACCGAGTACGGCTTCAGCAGGAATTCCTTTCCCTTTTCGGTGAGGGAAATGAGCCCGTACTGTTCTATGTCTTTCTTGAGGAACTGTCCTACGCAGGCCTGGCGAATGACTGCAAGCCAGAACTTTTCGTCCTTGTCCTTGTCTATTCCGAAGAAGCGGCTGTTGTTGTGCTTGTAGGAGGTTATCATGGCATTGGTGACACCGCCAAGGATGTTTGCCAGATGGTCTGCCTTGAAATTCTCCTTCATGGACCGGATCAGCTGGAACAGGGTGACAAGATAATCCTTGCCCTCGAATTCAGGCTGGCGGTGGAGGCAGTTGTCGCAGTTCCCGCAGTCGTCTTCGGTATAAACCTCTCCAAAATAGTTCAGCAGGGTTTTCCTTCTGCACTGGTTGCTTTCAGCATAGGCAACGGTTTCAGTCAGGAGCTGCTTTCCGATTTCCTGCTCGGCCACCGGCTTGCTCTGCATGAACTTCTCAAGCTTGAGGATATCGTTGAAACTGTAGAAAGCGATGCACTGGCCTTCTCCTCCGTCTCTTCCAGCCCTTCCTGTTTCCTGATAATATCCTTCAAGCGATTTTGGCATGTTGTAGTGTATGACGAACCTCACGTCCGGCTTGTCTATTCCCATGCCGAAGGCTATGGTTGCCACTATCACGTCTACTTCCTCCATCAGGAACTTGTCCTGGTTGGATGCCCTTGTGGCGGCATCCAGGCCGGCATGGTAAGGAAGGGCCTTGATTCCGTTTACGTTCAGAAGCTCGGCCATGTCCTCCACCTTCTTGCGGCTCAGGCAGTAGATGATACCGCTCTTGCCTTCGTTCTGCTTTATGAACTTGATGATTTCCTTTTCGGCATTGACCTTAGGCCTGATCTCATAGTACAGGTTCGGACGGTTGAACGAAGATTTGAAAACCTTGGCATCTGGCATTCCCAGGTTCTTGAGGATGTCGCTCTGGACCTTTGGGGTGGCCGTAGCCGTAAGGGCTATGATAGGAGCTTTCCCGATTTCCTGTACGATAGGGAGTATCCTTCTGTATTCCGGGCGGAAATCGTGTCCCCATTCGGAGATACAGTGGGCTTCGTCTATTGCGTAGAATGAAATCTTGCAGTGCCTAAGAAGCTGGATGTTGTCTTCTTTTGTCAGCGATTCAGGGGCAACGTACAACAACTTGGTGACGCCTTTGAGAAGGTCTTCCTTGACCTCCTGGACCTGGGCCTTGTTCAGCGACGAATTGAGGAAATGGGCGATGCCCTCCTTGTCTGAAACGAATCCCCTTATGGCATCCACCTGGTTTTTCATCAGGGCGATCAGCGGAGATACCACCACCGCGGTGCCCTCCATCAGAAGAGCCGGAAGCTGATAGCAGAGGCTCTTTCCGCCGCCCGTAGGCATCAGAACGAATGCGTTGTTACCCTTTATAAGATGTTTTATGATGTCTTCCTGCATCTCTTTGAAATTGGAGAATCCGAAGAATTCTTTCAATTCCTGGCGCAGTTTTTCGGTTGTTATGTTCATTAAAATAGGTATATTTGTGACTACAATGTACTCATAATTTTCAACTTGTCCAAATATTTTTATGAAGAAATCCAATTCCAAGATAGCAGACCTGGCCAGGAAAGTCATCAGACAAGAAGCTGAGAGCGTGGCCAATCTGACATCTTACATAGACCAGTCTTTTCTGGACGTGGTGGATCTGATCTTCAATTCCAAGGGAAGACTGATAGTGACCGGCATAGGAAAGAGTGCCATAATTGGAACCAAGATAGTGGCCACCATGAATTCCACCGGAACCCCGGCCATTTTCATGCATGCGGCAGACGCCATCCACGGAGATCTGGGAATAGTCCAGCCAGAAGATGTGGTACTGTGCATCAGCAAGAGCGGAAATACTCCTGAAATAAAGGTGCTGGTGCCCCTGATTGCCAGGATGGGGAACAAGATAATCGCGATGGTTTCAAATACGGATTCCTTCCTTGCCCAGCATGCAGACCATGTAGTAAGAGCAACCGTTGACAAGGAGAGCGATCCTAACAACCTGGCTCCAACCTCATCTACCACCACCCAGTTGGTAATGGGCGACGCACTGGCGGTATGTCTTCTGCAGATGAGGGGATTCTCCCAGGAGCAGTTTGCAATGTACCACCCGGGAGGAAGCCTTGGCAAGAGGCTGTATCTCAGGGTCTCCGAT
Organism: uncultured Bacteroidia bacterium; assembly: GCA_902780455.1. Taxonomy (GTDB): domain Bacteria; phylum Bacteroidota; class Bacteroidia; order Bacteroidales; family UBA932; genus Egerieousia. The sequence continues at coordinate 4,923 of CACZFO010000055.1, forward strand.
GTAATGGACCTCAACCTCAGGCCATTTGTGGGCCTGAATGAGAGCATTCAGAACACCATAATCAACATTTCCCAGAACCGTTTGGGCGCAACCGTGGTGCTGGACGGCAAGGGAGAGCTCAGGGGCATAATCACAGACGGAGACGTAAGAAGGATGGTGGAGAAAGGAGTCAATGCCGAGCATCTGGTTGCCAAGGACATAATGAGCCCCAAGCCAAAGCAGATAGATATAGGCGACCTGGCCGTAAATGCCTTTGACATAATGCAGAAGAACAAGATAACTTCAGTTGTGGTCATGAAGGAAGGCCGCTATGTGGGCCTTGTGCATATTCACGACATACTCAGGGAGGGCATAGTCTGATGGAAAAGGAGAAGGACAACATTGAGTTTGACGCTTCAGGCGTAGGGGTGCCTAACGGCAGGTACTTCGGCATGCCGTTTTCTAACGAGGAATGTCCGGTCGTGCTTGTTTCCGTGCCTTGGGATGCAACGGTTTCGTATTCTGACGGAACCGCCAGGGGGCCGGAGGCCATCATAGACGCATCCATTCAGGTAGACCTGTATGACGAAAAGACAGAAGGTTCGGATTCTTTCAAGATAGGAACCGATGATACCCTGATAGACCTCGGTGAGGGTGAAGGCCAGGTCAGGGCGAGCGAATACATAAAAGCCCTCAGTTCAGACTGCCGTCAGAAGGCCTGCCGCATAATTGACAGTCTTTCAGAAGGTAAGGAACTGGACAGCGAACTGCTCAAGTTGCAATCTGAAGTGAACAGGTCAAGCGAGGCCGTAAACTACCTCGTGGAGCAGATATGTGCAGGCTATCTTTCACAGGGCAAGATACCTGGAGTTGTGGGCGGTGAGCACAGCGTCACTTTCGGGGCGGTAAAGGCCGCAGCCGCATCCCTGCCGGAAGGCAGGAAGCTCGGCGTGTTGCAGTTTGACGCACATGCAGACCTCAGGAACGCCTACGAGGGTTTTGAACATTCCCATGCATCCATCATGTTCAACATCCTGTCCAAGATAGGTAACATCGGCCATCTGACCCAAGTGGGAATCAGGGACTTCTGCGCTGACGAGCACGATACCATAAGGCGTGAGGGCCGCATCTCGGCCTTCACTGACTGTCAGACGGAAGAGTCTCTTGCCCAGGGAGAAACCTGGGACAGCATCTGCAGCAGGATCGTTGATACGCTACCTGAAGATGTGTATATCAGTTTTGACATAGACGGGCTGGATCCTTCCCTGTGCCCAAACACGGGAACGCCGGTTCCAGGCGGACTGGGATTCCAGCAGGCGGTATATCTTCTGAGGAAGGTTGCATCGCAGAGGAACATAGTAGGATTTGATTTGTGCGAGGTGGCTCCGGGAGAAAACGAGTGGGATGCCAACGTGGGAGCCAGGTTGCTTCACAAGATGGCTCTGTTTGCCACATTGACCAAAAAGAAATGACGCAGAGAAATATTTTTACACTATATTTGCCCGATGTATAAGAATATCGATCAACATTAAATAATTAGGATTATGAAGTTTTTAAAGACTATTGTAGCTGGCGCCATGAGCGCATTGCTGGTTGCTTCCTGCACAACTACAACCGTTAAGACAGTTCCTGGCATTCCTCAGGGCGCTGTTGATTCTGCAAGTGTTGCCGTAGGCGTTGCTTTCGGTAACATGATCAAGGGTTCCCAGATGGAGAACCTCAATCTGGAGAAGGTAAAGAGCACTATCATCCAGGTTCTCAAGGGTGACACTTCTATCATTTTCGACGAGCAGACAGCTCCTATGTACATTCAGGGCTACATGATGAAGATGAACGAGGCCATGGGCAAGGTAAAGAAGGAAGAAGAGGCAAAGTTCCTTGCAGAGAACAAGAAGAACGAGGGAGTTCAGGAGACTGAGAGCGGTCTTCAGTACAAGATCGAAGTTCCTGGAAACGACGTAAAGCCAACCCAGCAGGATACCGTAGAGGTTAACTACAAGGGTTCCCTGACCAACGGAAAGGTATTTGACTCTTCATACGACAGAGGCGAAACCGTAAAGTTCCCTGTTAATGGTGTCATCCCTGGATGGCAGGAAGGAATCCAGCTCATCGGCGAGGGTGGAAAGGTTAAGCTCTGGATACCTTTCGATCTCGGATACGGTGCTCAGGACATGGGTCCGCAGCTGCCTGCATTCTCTACCCTTCTGTTTGACGTAGAGCTTGTAAAGGTTATGAAGTATCAGCCAAAGGAGGAGAAGGGCGCAAAGAAATAGCATTCCTCTCCCATTTGGAACTTGAAAAAGGGATGGCAGGATTTCCGGCCATCCCTTTCTTGTTGCTCATCCGGCAGCCATCAGACTCTTACTTTCAAGAAATTTTCGTAAATTCGCCCGACTATGGATAAACGCAAGAAGAGGATATTGCTTTTGTTCTCCATTTCCGTGCTTCTTCTGGGAGGTGTTCTGGCATTGCTGTTCAGCCGGAGCAGCCTGGATGTCGAAGAAGAGGAAGAAAAGCAGCACAAGGAACTCTCGCCCCAGACGGAGGAGGCATACAAGGCTGTTCCGAGCGATGCCGTGCTGATCTTCGATTTTGAAGAGCAGGACCATGTCATGCCCATGCTCAGCGACACCTCAACCTATGGATACGGCCTGATTGACCCGTCTTCTCCCCTTGTAAGGTTCCAGGGAGCCCTGAACCGGAAAGGAGCTGGAATCTGCCACAGCCTGTTCTCTCTTCACTATTCGGCGATAAATGAGGTTTCCCTACTGCAGGTGCTGGATATCAGCAACAGCCAGAATGTGGGAGGAATAACCGGTTATATAGATTCCCTTACCGTTTCTTCAAGGAGTTTCAACTCTTACAAGATCCAGAAACTCTCCTCGGGCCTGAACGTGGCCCTGGCAGGAGACAAGCTTCTTGCAAGTACTTCCTCGATATGCCTGGAGAGTTCTCTCAGGCACATTCTGGGCGGTACGTCTATTCTGGACAACCAGGAATTCTATCCGGTGCTCCGGTCTACCGGAGGCAGCGAATGCCTGTATATCAACCACAAGCAGATAGGAAAGTTCTTCTCGGGCACAGTAACCTACTCCTTCCTCAAGTACTCTGATTTTATAATGAGGATGGCCACATGGAGTGCCCTTGACATCAATCCCAGACAGCGTAACTACATTTCTTTTGAAGGAAAGCTGACCCACAACTCTGACTTTATAAATTTCTCTGCCCTGCTTGGGCAGATGAAGCCGGCTGTTTCAATGGCCCAGGAGATCCTTCCGGCCAGCACCATGTTTGCCGTGAGCATCAACATTTCAGGCCTGAAGTCCTACATGAAGGATTATGAAAAATATCTTGATGCCAACAAGAAGCTTGCTTCAAGGATGGCTGAGGCGGAAAGGATCCAGCTTCCGGATGCGCCTTCTCCTGCAGACTGGGTTTCAGACGAGGGATTTACGGAGTTTGTGTCTGCTTTCTGCCTTGTAGGAAACAAGTATGAATGGCTGACGTTCCTGTATCACAACTCCACGTCTTTCTTTGGAAAACTGACCGGCATCAAAGGCCGGGGAGAGAGGAAGGAGCCGTCTGAATTCCTATACAAAGGTTACCTGGCAAGCCTACTCGGCGAGGCATTCTCCCACAACCCTGAGGAACAGTACTGCAAGATGGGAGACTGGACCATCATAGGTTCCGCCGCTGCAATAGGTGAGTTCTTCAAGGGGAAGGCAAATGCCGTAACCCTGGACAAGTACCTGGACCGCA
>CACZFO010000056.1 GCA_902780455.1 uncultured Bacteroidia bacterium
ATAACCTGATGCAGATCCATATTGTAGGCTCAGATGAAATCTTCGGACGCTCCAACTGCATTTCAGTTGATGCTCCAATGGCAAGAGCTCTGCTTGGCAAGAGTGTGGATGATGAAGCTGTAGTTCCACATAGAACCAGCACCTCCGCGGTTACTGACGGTTACACCGGACAGAAAAGTTCTAACCTATGACATTGTACATGAATAAATCTATTTCGGCAACATAAAAAACAGATTTTCTCAGGAGATCGAACGCCGGTCACCGGAGGCCTCAGGGTGGGTCCGAGTGTCCTGCTTTGGCCCGGGCAAACATTGATAAGGTTTGAAGGTATTATGAGACGGGGGGACGGTTCCTCGTCTCATTTTAACATTGACGCCATCCTCATTATGTGGTAGAGTTTCGGCAGGTGATGAATATGCCGCGAAAAGCCAGAACAAAAAGCAGAACCAGTATCTATCAAGTTATGATTCGGGGAATCAACCGTCAAAATCTGTTTGAAGATGAAGAAGATCGATTTCGGTTTATGGAAATCCTGAAGGAATGCAAGGAAAGATCAGGCTTCGAGTTGTATGCTTTCTGCCTGATGACCAATCATGTGCACCTGCTGCTGAGGGAAATCGGGGAGCCGCTGGAAGTGATCTTCAAACGGATCGGGAACAGGTATGTTTACTGGTATAACGAGATATATCAACGGGTTGGCCATCTGTTTCAGGATCGTTTCAGAAGCGAGGCCGTAGAAGATGAATCGTATTTTTTGACGGTTTTGAGGTATATTATTCAGAACCCGATGAAGGCTGGAATGGAGAAAGCACCGGGTACATACAGATGGACGAGTTTTCAGGCTTATGCTGAGGGAAGAGAAAGCATAACCGATGCGGATTATGCAATCGGTATTGCCGGGTCAAGGGAGATGCTTATTGATTTCCTGAAGGAAGAGAATGATGACCGGACGACGGCGGACGGAGGATGAGACGAGGATCTTCCCTCGGTGCTAAAGGAGAACCATGATTCAGGACATTTTTCCGGAACATCTGAACAACGCATATCGAAACATCAAGCCGTCGGGGGAGAATTTGGTCCTCTGTTTTACAGGAAACGGTGTGTTTGCGAAGTTTTCTGAGGGACGGCTGAGCTTTCCGGCCAGGAAGGTCTTGCCAGAAACATAAACGAATCCACATTCCCCTTCCTGTGTGCAAACATCTTTGCCGACCAGGAACTTGGAATCCAGTGCGAGCCTTACAGGTTCTTCTATGTAAAAGGCGTCAAGGTCTGCATACTGGGAGTGGTTGAGGCCGAGTTCAACGGAATACCGTCAAGCCATCCTGACAACTTAAAGGGAATGAGGTTTGCCCAGGTGGAGGAAACAATAAGAAAGTACCTGTGGCTGAGGAACGAATGCGACGTATTCATACTGCTGTCCCATATCGGATATGACGAAGACGTTAAAATGGCAGCCAAATTCCCTGAATTTGACCTGATAATAGGCGGACACTCACACACCCAGATAGAAGGCGGCGAGATTCACAACGGAGTGCTCATAACCCAGAATGTCAACAAGCTCAAGAAGCTCACGCACACCGTACTCACAGTTGAAAACGGTAAGGTTACAGGCAAGAGCGCAACCAATATAGACGTAGCCTCCTACCCTAAGACCAGCGTGGCTGCAAAGGCCCTTGTAGATTTCTTCAACGACAACGCCGAATTCAGGAGAGTCCTGGCACAGGCCGAAACTCCTTTTGCAAGCTATGAAGAACTCGGTATCATGATGTGCGATGCCCTGAAGGATTTCAGCGGAGCAGACATAGCCTACTGCAACGCCGGAGGAGTAAGGTTTGAAGACCACCCTGCAGGAGACTTTACGGTTAACGATGTGCTCCGCCTGGATCCGTTCGGAAATACTGCAGTAGTTGTGAACGTTACCGGAAAACAACTCCATGACATGCTCATCGCATGCAAGTCTGTAGACGACCACGGATTCCCTTTCACCTCGGGAGCATCGTGCGAGGTAACCTATACGGACAAGGACCGCTCCGGAATAAAGGACCTCAAGATCTTTGGCCCGGACGGCAAGCCTCTCAATCCTAAAAAGACCTACAAGGTCATAGCCAATTCCTACGCCATCATTACCAGCGACCTTCCTGACGACAACCAGGGAGAAGACCTCAACATCAGCACTGCCGATGTACTGATGAAGTATCTGGAAAAGAAGCAGAAGGTATCCTACCAGGGGCGCAAATGCCTGAAAGAGAATTTTTAGAAACATAAAAAAAGCATTGATATGTATATCGGAATCGCAATCCTCGCCCTCATCGTCCTAGTTGGGTTTTACATCTATTCAACACAAAGAAACCTGGTTGACCTGGATGAAAAGGCCAACAATGCCATCAGCCAGATTTCCGTTCAGCTTAACACCAGATGGGATGCCGTAACGGCCCTTGTAAAGCTGACGGAGCAATATGCCAAGCACGAGCATGACACCATGATAGAAACCATAGCCCAGAGGAGGATGCACAGCATCACCACTGCCCAGGACATCAACGACCAGCAGACTCTGATTGGACAGCTCATGGGAAGGCTCATGGCAGTCAGCGAGGCTTATCCTCAGCTCCAGGCAGCTGATGTTTACAAAGATACCATGGCCTCCCTGCGCGGATACGAGGAAAACGTAAGACTCAGCCGCATGGTGTACAACGACTGCGCCACCAAGATGAACCGCATGGTAAGGCAGTGGCCGAGTTCCTTTGTAGCCAGCATGCTGCACTTTGGAAAGAGGGAGTATCTTCAGTCAGACCAAAGCAAGAAAGACTTTCCCGACATAGGCGGCAGCAATCCATCTGCCAACCAGGGAGGGAATCCGGTAGATACCGGTTCATCTGCCCGTAACCCTATAGGATACAAGACAGGAAACAACCAGGAGAGCTGATGAAAAGGTTTTCCATCGCGATGACAATGCTTCTGCTGATTCTGCCTCTGAGCGCGGCAGGCCAGCTGAAGATAAAGAGCATAGACATCTCCGCAGTTATAAGAGACAACGGAGACGTTGCCGTTACGGAAAAACGCACCATGCTTATAACCAACAGTTTGACTGAGGGTTTCATCGTGATGGACAGAATGTATGACATTGAGATTTCGGATTTCGGAGTCTCAGACGAAACCGGGCTCCAATACAAGAAACTTGAAAACTGGAACATCAATGCCTCAAGACTTGACAAGGCCGGAAAATGCGGCATCGTTCATAAGGGGCACGGAGGCTACGAACTCTGCTGGGGACTGGGCGGAAAGGTAGACGGAGAAAAGGAAAAGACATACACAATCACCTACACTCTTGGCTCTCTTGCCAAAGGATACCATGAGGCGGACGGATTCAACCACCAGTTCCTGACGGACCAGATGGATCCGCTGCCCGACAGCGTAAGCTTTTCCGTAACGGCGGAAGGTATGCCTGTTGACACATCAAATGCCAGGGGATGGGCATTCGGATTCAAGGGGCTTACGGATTTCTCTGAAGGAGGCTTCCATGCGCACACCTCCGACTATACCTACAACAGCACGCTGATTGCCATGCTGGCTTTGAAAAAAGGCATAATCCATCCTTCTGACAGCATAGATGCAGATTTCCAGAGTGTTGTAGACAAAGCCCTGGAAGGCAGCGACTTTGGCGAAACAGACCAGAGCACGGGATATGGCTGGATGGACAAGGCTGCCGAAGGCATCAGCAGTTATCTGGGAATAACAGACCCGAAGACGACAGGCAGGATCAGCGACGGCCTGGCATTCCTCTTTGTAGGATTGATACTGCTGGCTCTGTACAAGATCAAGAGCATCTTTATCTTCTTGGCAGACATACTCACACTGAAGCATCTTAGGCTTCTGATCAGAAAGAACAGGATAAAGAACACGCTCAAGAAAACCACGGGAAGCCCATGGTGGAGAGATATCCCTTTCAACCGCAGCATCTTTGCCTCGCAGAAAGCCCTCAACTCAGTTTCAAGGACACCTGACATAACCAACGCGATTGGTGCTTACATCCTACGGCTTTTCCAGTCGGGACGGCTGTCTGTAACTGTAGACAATGGAAAAGAAGCCATCAAGGTAAGCACTTACAAAGATCCGGACCAGTCTGAAGAGAAGACCGGCACAGACAGACAAAGGAGCCCTAAAGACATCGAGATGGAAAACCTGCTCCACTTTATCTTCCTGAGCGCCTCCGGCCAAGACAGGATCCTTCAGACAAATGAACTCAAGGTATGGCTCAGGGCTCACAGTTCTTATGCCAACAAACTGCTGATCCTCAGGCAAAGCGGAAAATACAAAGACAATACTGAAATATCCAGGCTCTTTGGCCTTAAGCAGTTCCTGAAAGATTTCACGCTGATCCAGGAAAGAGGTGTGGTGGAAGTCGGACTATGGGACGAGTACCTTGTATTTGCATCGCTCTTCGGCATAGCAGACCAGGTCCGGAAAGAATTCAGGCAGGTTTGTCCTGAATACTTCCAGATGAGCAAGTTTGCCCGTGAGGTAGATACACATTCATTCACCTTCTCCAATACAGTTAACAATCTGGCTTACACTACCTACCACGCTGCATGGAATTCCAGCATCGCTGCTGCAAGGAATGCTGCTTCCAGTTCACTCTGGAGCGGAGGCGGAGGACACTCTTCCGGCAGAGGATACGGAGGACGTTCTTCTTTCGGAGGCGGCGGAGGCCACTCAGGCGGGGGCCACGGCGGAGGAGGAAGATGATGCCTTAAACTTGAAAACGTAAATAAAACATACAGGTACGATGAAAACAATTTTAACCCTTACATGTGTCATGTCTTTACTTGGTTTATGCTCCCGTAATAAATATGGAGTCATAGCAGAAGGCGAAAACGAGAAACCAAAAGGCAATCTCATTGAATATCAATACAGTTATCATGTTTGCATGGCCTATCCGCAAAGGTATTTCAACATAAAGGCCAATGAAGACGGTGTCATGACCCTTTCATTCAGCGAGCAAAGCAATGATGAAATCCGAGTAATGCGGATTCCTGACGATGCCCTGAAAGCAATCCAGGACACGGCCCAGAAGTACGAATTGTACAAAATCAAACAATCCTTCAGACCAAAGGCAGAAGTTTTGGACGGCGACGGCTGGGGCCTCCAACTCACATATGAAGATGGTTACATCTTCTCCGGAGGTTCCAATGCCAGCGCCTTTGGAAAAGGATCAGAAGGCCACTATGCAATCCTGAAATATGTGGAAGAACTGCTGCAGAAAACTACTCCCGCAGACTCCCTCGGCATAAGACACCACTCGGACAGGTAGCCCCTAGAACCTGATCCTTAGATCAATACCTCCCCAGACGCCCCTGCCCCTCTGCATGAAGCCGGCGCTACCGCTGTCAAAGTAGAAAAGCGCATAATCCTTGTCGAGGATATTGTTGCACCACAGTGAAATCTCATTCTTCCCGGTGGAGAATGTAATCCTTCCGTTCAAAAGACCGTAGAACTTCTGGTTTACATCATTGGCCTCTGTAAAGTAAACCTTTCCAAGTCCGGTATAGTCGGCCCCAAAGGCAAGTTTGCTCCTGGATGTCAGGTCTATGGAATATGACGCTGACAGCCTGAGGGTATGCATCGGTGCAAAAGGAACGTACTTGTCCTTGAAATCCCTGTCTTCCAGCACCCTTTTGCCTTCTTTGGTGACTACGACCTGGGTAAGGTTACGGGTAAACTTGGCATTCGTATATCCATAATCCGCAATAAGGTTGAGGCCGTACACAGGTTTGTACATCAAGGAGAATTCTCCTCCGTAGCTGCGGCTCTTACCGGCATTTGAAGTGTAGCGCCCCATGCCGCTTTCAACAAACCTGGAAACCTGCTGGTCCTTGACCGTCATGTAGAAGAGGCTGAAATCAGCGGATAGCCTGGCATCCCTGGAAGTAAAGTGGCCGCCAAGCTCATGGTTCCATGAATACTCCGGCTTGTATCGCAGAGCTTCATTTATTGCGGGATCATTCTCAAGGGTGCCCACGTTTTTCTGAAGGTCGCCCTGCATGTAATCGCTGAGCATCTGTATGTTGAATCCTCCTCCGCGATAGCCCTTTGCAGCCATGATGTAGATGTTGTTGCGGCTGTTGAAGTCATATTTGAGGGCAAATCTCGGGAGTACCGGCATGGATTCCTGGAACTGATCGCCGATGTACTCCACTTTGTACGCTCCTTCTGAAGTCCTTCCTCCCGGCATCGTCATCAGGTAGTTCATGGCGGAAGAAGTGGCATAATCTATCTTTACCTTCTCATAATCAAACCTTACGGCAAGTGTGGCTGAAAGGCCTTTTGCTCCAAATATGTCGTTGAAAACGCTCTGATGGAAAAAGGCTGCGCCCGAAGTAGGCATGCGGTAAAGTCCGGGAACGTCCATGAACTCATCTGTCAGTTTGACCTTCACCGGAGAACGGGCCATGGCTGCGTCCATGGTGGCCTGAAGGGATGCTATGAAATCAGACCCGAAGGTAAGCGGAGCATTGTTACGGTTCCACTGGTAGAACCCGGAAACTCCCGTGGAGAAATCCATTCCGCCCCACACCTCGTTCCACGAACCTTTTACTACGATTTCCTGGCTGAGCGTGTTCTGAAGCTGGTTCTGCATCATCGTGAACCTGTCGGCTGGAGTGTAGTCGGTATCCATCTTCATCCTGTCTTTGAGGTACTGCCAGCCGGTGGCTGAACGGATGGTAATGCCAAGGCTTTCTGGAGAATAAGTAGTTATCAGGCCGGCATTGAGAAGGTGCCGCCGGTATCCGCTCTTGAAATCATAGGATGGTTCAGAATACTCACCGGTGGCCTTGTCGTAAGCTCCGTAAGGATAGCCTCCGTCGTCGGTGTACTCATAACTTGCGTTAAGGTCAAAGGAAAGGCTGGAGCTGGGCTTGAATATGCCGTGCCACCTGCCGCCGGCAGCGGAACCCTTGTCTATCTTCTTGCCGTCATGCCGGTTTGTGTAGAAACCTCCGCTGCAGTTGTAGAATCCGCCTGCCGAGAAGGCGAACCTCGGGCTGATCCTGTGGTAATGGGTGATGCTTCCACGGTAATTGCCCTTTGTGGCGGCACCGAGCATAAGGTCTGTCCCGGTATAGTCAAACGGGCTCTTGGTGCGGACATTAATCAGGCCGCCCATAGTGTTCCTTCCGTACAGCGTACCCTGGGGGCCGCGCAGCACCTCCACCCTTTCTATATCCGAATAGTCAAAATCAAATCCGGACTTGTCAAAATAAGGGATGCCGTCTACATAGATTCCAACTGCCGGGGAGTTGATCCTTGAACCTATTCCCCTCAGGTAGATGGAAGAAGTGTACTTGGTGCCGTAATCGGGAATATAGAGGTTGGGAACCAGGCCGGTAAGGTTCTTCATTGAGAATACCCTCGAGTCTTCCAGAGCCTTCCTCTGGACAATGGAAGAAGAAACCGGCTGGTCTCTGAGCACTCGGTTCTCCTTTGGAGAGTCTACAACCCAGAGGCCTTCTATTGAATATTGCGCTATCGTATCTTCCTGTGTTTCCGATGTACTGTTCAGCAAGGAACCATCCTGAGCCTGGAGTGAGGCGCATGCAAACAAAAAAACAAACAGGGCAGCGGCCCTGGCCATGAATGATATATTTGTTTTCATCTGTTTCAGAATTTGCCGCAAAGATCTGATATTTCCTTCACATTTTTTAGTATCAATAAGACCCCGATTAGGACTATTTGTGCATGCGGTTCATCCTTTGCCTGAATTCCAGTGGAGTCATGCCGGTATGCTTGCGGAAAAACCGCGAGAAATAAGACTGGTCGCTCATGCCGGCGGCAAAAGCCACATCTATGACCGGCATGTCGGTTTCCTGGAGGAGATGTTTTGCCCTTGTAAGACGGGCCTGGGCTATCCACTCGCCGGGGCTGTGTCCGCTTTCGCGGCGGATCATCCTGCAGAACCCGTTAGTGGTAAGGCTTGCCTCCTTTGCATACTCCTCCAGACCCTCAAACGGAATATCTGGGTTGAATATGCGCCTGAGGAACAGGTTCGCCTGCTGGTTAGCGCACACAACTGAAGGCAGCATGTCCAGAAGCAGGTTTATGGCATTGTGGATAAACTTGTTACGGCCTTTCTTAAAAGAGATGTCCATCATATTGAACAGCTCCCCCACGAAACTGGCTTCATCAAACCAGAAAGCAAAATGCAGGGGTTTGGCAATCAGGGCATGTTCTCCGGCCATTGTAACGGAGAAGCCGCCTGTAAAGCCATGGGCGTCGTGATAATAATTGATTGTGAAAGGGGTGTTTTCAGGAAGCAGGAGAAGGTGTCCTGCCGTACAGTGGAACAACTCCCCGTCTACCTCGGCCAAAAGCTCCCCGCCCGTCAGATAGGCAAAACTGACAAGGGGAAAAGACCTGTGGGGTATGACCGGAGCCTTGAGGCCGCGGAAATGATGATGGGAACCATCCGGGGCGAGCTGCATCCGGTGATGACATTTCGCCATCCGCCCCTGCTGGCAT
>CACZFO010000057.1 GCA_902780455.1 uncultured Bacteroidia bacterium
TAAGGCGCCCAGATGCCCTGTTCCTCATAGAAGAGCTTGAGAGAGTGGCTCTCCAGAGATGCTCTACCGCAAGAGATGCCATCAGGCTTATGGGAAGCCTGGCAGAAGAATATGGGTTTGCCGATAACGGAGAGTGCCTTACCGTGATTGACAAGAACGAAGCCTGGTTCTTTGAAATTTACGGCAGCGGAAAAAGCGGCAGCAAGCCGGGCGCCCTGTGGGTTGCACAGAGAATCCCGGACGGTCATGTAGGAATCAGCGCCAACGTTCCAAGGATAGGAACGGTTGATTTTTCAGATCAGGAAAACTTCATGTATGCCTCAGACCTGAGAGAAAGATGCAAGGAACTCGGACTTTGGGACGGAAAGTCTCCTTTCAAGTTCTACAAGATGGTCTCAGAAGAAGGAGAAAATGGCAAGAACTTCTCCCACAGGGAAGTATTCGTGTTCAACACCCTTGACCCGTCCCTTGGGCTGAGCATGAAGGATGAAGAGATTCCGTTCAGCATCAAGCCAAGGCAGAAAGTCAGCGCCAGGAAAATGTTCGAGCTCTACAGGTCTACTTACGAAGGTACTGACTTTGACATGCTCAAGAATCTGAATACTGAAGTAAAGAGATGGACCAGGAATGAACAAGGTGAGCTGGTTGCCATATCAGATACGACCTGTCCTGTAAGCCCGTACATGACAAATGCAATGAGGTCCCTGCTGAACACCCTAAAGCCTGGAACCGTATCATGGGCATACACGATTTCAGTCATACAGTGCTCATATTCAGAGATCATCAAACTGCGCAACTGGCTCCCTGACGAGGTTGGGGGAGTCGCCTACTTTGCTTTTGACATTCCGGCACTTACCCCAAGGGTACCTATTTACGCCGGCCAGACAAAACTTCCGGCAGGATTTGACGTGTGCGGCCAGAAACGCTACCGCCAGGATGCCGCCATCTGGAAGTTCAGGGAAACCAACCGCCTGGCAGCATTCGGATGGAACAGGACTGCCGGAATGATGCGAAAGGCCCTTGAAGAGTATGACGACATGCTCTTTGACGATGCCCCTTTGTTGGAGGAGAAAACCGTGAAACTCATAAAAGAAGGCCGAAGGGAAGAAGCCATCGAGCTCCTGAACAGCTACTGCAGCCGTCTGAGCGCATCCCAACAGAAAACATGGGAAGAATTGAGGGCAGAATTTTGGAATATTTTTGCAAGAAGTTTGTAAATTGCAGCCTGATTAGTAACCTCTGACGATGCAATCAGCAAACAAAATAAAACTAGTTTTGGAGAATGGCCTTGAGTTTCAGGGCTATTCTTTTGGGTATCAGAAGAGTGCAGAAGGAGAAGTAGTGTTCAGCACTGCCATGGTCGGTTACCCTGAAAGTCTGACCGATCCTTCCTACTCAGGACAGATACTGTGTATTACCTACCCTATCATCGGAAACTACGGAGTTCCTGACGACAGTATTGATGAGAATGGTATCTCAAGGGTGTTCGAATCTGACAAAATCCACATCAGGGCACTCGTCATCTCTTACTATTCAGAAAACTTCAGCCATTGGGACTCGGCCTTCAGCCTTGACCAGTGGATGAAAAAGCACAAGATTCCTGGAATCTACGGTGTTGATACCAGGGAACTTACAAAGGTACTCAGGGAAAACGGAGCAATGCTTGGCAGGATAGTTCCCGTAACAAGCAGGAAATATGGCCCTGTCGCAGACCCTAACCTTGACAACCAGGTAGACATAGTCTCATGCAAGAAGCCAGTCAGATACGGAAAGGGAGACAAGAAGGTTGTCCTGGTAGACTGCGGAGTAAAGAACAACATCATCAGATGCCTGATAAACAGGAATGTGGAGGTCATAAGGGTACCTTGGGACTATGACTTCAACACTCTTGAATGGGACGGTCTTTTCATATCCAACGGTCCGGGCAACCCGGAACTCTGTACAAAAGCCGTGGAGCACCTGAAGACCGCCATGGAAGGGAATAAGCCCATATTCGGAATATGCATGGGCAACCAGCTGCTCGCCAGAGCCGCAGGTGCCACAACCTACAAGCTGAAGTACGGACACCGCAGCCACAACCAGCCCGTCAGGATGGTCGGAACGGACAAATGCTTCATTACAAGCCAGAACCACGGATTTGCCGTAGACTCTTCAAATTTGGGCAAAGACTGGGAACCGCTGTTTGTCAACATGAACGACGGAACCAATGAAGGCATCCGCCACAAGAGCAAGCCGTTCTTTTCCGCCCAGTTCCATCCTGAAGCCACCAGCGGACCTACCGATACAGAATTTTTATTTGACCAGTTCATAAACCTCCTCTAGATGAAGCCTGCAAAATCAATTAGAAAAGTCCTCATATTAGGTTCCGGCGCCCTCAAGATCGGAGAGGCCGGAGAGTTTGACTACTCTGGTTCCCAGGCACTCAAGGCCATGAAGGAAGAGCACATCAAGACAGTGCTCATAAACCCCAACATCGCCACCGTACAGACATCGGAGGGAATCGCTGACAAGATTTATTTCCTTCCTGTAACACCTTTCTTTGTAGAAAAGGTAATAAAGAAGGAAAAGCCCCAGGGCATCCTGCTCTCATTCGGAGGACAGACTGCCCTGAACTGCGGAGTTGAACTCTACCGCAGCGGAGTTCTCGACAAATACGGAGTCAAGGTGCTTGGAACCCCCGTACAGGCCATCATGGATACTGAAGACAGGGAGCTGTTCGTCAGGAAACTTGACCAGATCGATGTCAAAACCATCAAGAGCCATGCCGTAGAAAACACACAGGACGCCCTGAAGGCCGCAAGAGAACTTGGATATCCGGTCATAGTGAGGGCCGCTTATGCTCTTGGAGGCCTTGGTAGCGGATTCTGCAACAACGACTCCGAACTTAAGAAGCTGACGGCAAAGGCCTTCACCTTCTCCCCGCAGGTACTTGTGGAAAAATCGCTGAAGGGATGGAAGGAGATAGAATACGAGGTTGTCCGCGACAGGTTTGACAACTGCATCACCGTCTGCAACATGGAGAACTTCGATCCGCTGGGAATCCATACAGGAGAAAGCATCGTAGTAGCTCCTTCACAAACCCTGACAAACCATGAGTTCCATCTGCTCAGGGAGTTGGCCATCAAGATAGTACGCCACATAGGAATTGTAGGCGAATGCAATGTGCAGTATGCCTTTGATCCGAAGAGCGAGGACTACAGGGTAATTGAAGTCAATGCAAGGCTCAGCCGCTCGTCTGCGCTTGCCTCCAAGGCCACGGGTTATCCTCTGGCTTTTGTTGCCGCAAAGCTCGGACTCGGCTACGGACTGTTTGACCTCAAGAACTCCGTTACGAAGACAACTCCTGCATTCTTTGAACCGGCCCTGGACTACATAGTCTGCAAGATTCCGCGCTGGGACCTTTCCAAGTTCCACGGAGTCAGCCGCCTCATAGGCAGCAGCATGAAATCCGTAGGAGAGGTCATGGCAATAGGACGCAGCTTTGAGGAGGTAATCCAGAAAGGCCTCAGGATGATAGGCCGCGGAGCCCACGGCTTCGTAGGCAACAAGGAGATGAAGGTAGATGACATCGAGAAAGAGCTCAAGGAACCTACCGACAGCCGCATCTTTGTAATAGCCAAGGCTTTTGAGGCCGGATATTCCGTAGACAGGATCCATGATGCCACCCAGATAGACAAGTGGTTCCTTGAAAAACTCTACAACATATATCTTATTGGAAAAGACCTGTCCCGCTTCAATGACCTCAGAGACATAGACAAGCATACGATGAGAGTGGCCAAGGAAAACGGCTTCTCCGACTTCCAGATAGGAAGACTCGTGTTCAAGAACAGGAAAGACCCCGACACTTTTCCGGTTCTGGTACGCCAGTACAGGAAATCTCTCGGTATCCTGCCTGTAGTCAAGCAGATAGACACACTGGCTGCAGAGTTCCCGGCAAAGACAAATTACCTTTACCTTACCTATAACGGAAGGTTCAACGACATAGACTACGAAAAAGACCGCAAGTCCATCATCGTCCTTGGCAGCGGAGCCTACCGCATAGGCAGTTCGGTGGAGTTTGACTGGTGCAGCGTGAACTGCCTCAACACCATAAGAAAATGCGGATGGAGGGGTGTGATGATAAACTACAACCCTGAAACCGTATCTACGGACTACGACATGTGCGACCGCCTGTATTTTGACGAGCTCACATACGAGAGGGTGATGGACATCTACGAGATGGAAGCTCCGTACGGAGTAGTGCTGAGCATGGGAGGCCAGATTCCTAACAACCTGGCAATGAGGCTCAACGATGCAAACGTCCCTATTCTCGGAACCTCAGCCAGAAACATAGACAATGCAGAAGACAGGCACAAGTTCTCAGCGATGCTCGACCGCCTGAACATAAACCAGCCTCGCTGGAGTGAACTCACCACCCTTGACGACATCCACAGTTTTGTTGACAAGGTGGGCTATCCGGTGCTGGTAAGACCATCCTACGTACTCAGCGGAGCAGCCATGAACGTTTGCTCCAACAACCACGAACTCAAGCAGTTCCTCAAATTGGCCGCAGACGTGTCAAAGAAGCATCCGGTTGTGGTGAGCGAGTTCATCCAGCATGCCAAGGAAATTGAGTTTGACGCAGTGGCAAAGGACGGGGAAATAGTTGCCTACGCCATCTCCGAGCACATTGAGTTTGCCGGCGTGCACTCAGGAGACGCCACCATCCAGTTCCCTCCTCAGAAGCTTTATGTGGAAACAGTGCGCAGGCTGAAGAAGATCTCCAGGAAGATTGCCCAGGAGCTGAGAATCAGCGGCCCGTTCAACATCCAGTTCATGGCCAAAGAAAACGACATCCTTGTGATAGAGTGCAACCTAAGGGCCTCAAGAAGCTTCCCGTTTGTTTCCAAGGTGCTAAAGATTAACCTTATAGACCTTGCCACAAAAGTTATAATCGGAGAAAAGTTCAAGACTCCTGACAAGAGTGCCTTCGATCTGGACTACGTTGGAATAAAGGCTCCTCAGTTCTCCTTCTCAAGGCTCCTCAAGGCAGATCCTGTCCTGGGTGTGGACATGGCCTCCACCGGCGAGGTCGGCTGCATCGGCGACGATACATCCGAGGCTGTGATGAAATCCATGCTGAGCGTAGGCTACTCCGTTCCGGCAAAAGGCATCCTCCTTTCTACCGGAGACGGAAAGCAGAAGGCCGAACTGCTGCATTCATGTGAACTTCTGAGCAAGAAAGGATATAAGCTTTACTCCACAGGAGGTACATACAGATACCTTAAAGACAATAACATACAGACAACCCAGGTCTTCTGGCCAAGCGAGAAGGACAAAGCCCCGCAGGCCATAGACCTCATCCAGCAGAAAAAGATAGACATGGTTGTCAACATTCCAAAGAACCTGTCCAAGACAGAGCTTGACAACGGTTACAAGGTCCGCAGGGCCGCCGTTGACTTCAACATCCAGCTGCTCACCAACACCCGCCTTGCCAGCGCATTCATCAATGCTTTCTGCACAATTTCTCCCGACCAGGTTCAGATCAAGAGCTGGGACGAATACTAACAGGAAAAACAAAAAGACATGGCAATAGAAATTCTACTTTTGGTACTAGGGCTCATATTGATAATCGCAGGTGCCCATTTCATGGTCGAAGGCTCTTCAAGGATAGCCTCCAGGTTCGGTATCTCCGACATGATAATAGGAATGACAGTAGTGGCAATAGGAACATCAGCTCCTGAATTGGTCGTCAGTCTGATGGGTGCCCTCAAGGGCAGCGCCGGAATTGCTGTAGGTAACGTTGTAGGTTCAAATATCTGCAACATCCTGCTCATACTTGGACTCAGTACCATCATCTATCCTATGGCTGTTTCGCGTGAAATCGTCAACAGGGACATGCAGTTCATGTTTCTGTCAACACTTGCACTGCTGACTGTCTCATTCGACGTCCAGATAAACTCCCTCACCATCGATGATGACATGTCATCCAATTTCATTTCAAGGAGCGAGGGAATCATACTGGTGCTTTTCTTCCTGATTTTCATAGTGTACTCCATTGCAAGCGCAAAGAGAGGTGAAAGGACCGTTGAAAAGACATCTGAGGAGGATAAAACTAAGAAGCAGAACATACTGCTCTCCCTGGTAATGGTGGCCGGAGGAATTGCAGCCCTCATATTCGGAGGAGACATGCTGGTAGACAATGCAACCCTGATAGCAAAGAGCGCAGGCGTTTCCGACGTTGTGATAGGATCTACGATAGTAGCCATCGGCACCAGCCTGCCTGAACTTGCAACCAGCGTTGTTGCAGCAATCCGCAAAAAGGTCGGACTGGCTCTCGGAAACGTTGTGGGAAGCAATATCTTCAATGTCTTCCTCATACTGGGCGGATGTGCAACCATATCCCCTCTTCCGCTTGCAAACATAAACCACATCCACTTCGTATTCCTTCTCCTTGCTACCGTACTGCTTCTGCTCACAGCCAGGACAAGCTTCAAGATCCGCAGGATTGAAGGAGCGGTTTTGCTTGCTTTCTATGCTCTCTATATCATAGTGAACATTTCTGTCAGGTAAACAGTCCAACGAAAGGCATATTTTCCTAAATTTGCATTCACGATGATAAAGTAAACCATCATACTATAATAGTTTTTATTATATGATACTTAACAAACAAGTCGGAATGTTCCTGAATCTTGTCCACAACAGGTTCAAACAGTATGTGACCGCAATCTTTGATGACCACGGGTTCAACATAACTCCAGAACAGTTCCTGGTGATGGACGCTCTTTGGGACGAAGGCGTTCTCTCCCAGCAGCAGATTGCGGACTACCTGCTGAAAGACAAGAACTCCGTTGTCAAACTGGTTGACGGCCTGGAAGAAAGGAAGCTTGTCAAAAGAGTCAGCAACCCCAAGGACAGGCGTCAGAACCTCATAGAGGTGACAGAATATGCCGTATCCATCAAGAAGGCTGTCACCGATGCAGCCATGGGAGCTGTAGACCATATAATCAAGGGCATATCAAAGGATGACATGTATACGTTCATCCTGGTTCTCAGCAAGATGGCAGAAAACATGAACAACGACATAGACCTGCTCTCACTTGCTGCCAAGTACCCTACCAAGAAATAAATTCACATGGGAAAACTATACGAAAGACTGATGAAAGACTACAGGCTCCGCGAGGGCCTGAATGCCTGCATCAACTGCGGAACCTGCACGGCAATCTGCCCGGCTGCGGAGTTCTACCGCTACGATCCGAGAAGGATCGTGGACATCGTCCAGCATCAGGACGACCAGCAGATAGAAGAACTTCTCAGGAGCGATACCATCTGGTACTGCGGAGAGTGCCTGAGCTGTGTGACAAGATGCCCTAGGAAAAATGCCGCCGGCCTGATAATCATGGCCCTCAGGAGCCTCTCCATCCAGACCGGACTGTTCATGGAATCGGAAAAGGGACGGCAGATGTATCTTCTGTGCAAAGACCTCAACTACAACGTGCTTAACTATGGCTACTGCGTCTATCCGAGGCATTTCGGTTACGCTGAACACCCTGAGGCAGGCCTCGTTTGGAAATGGTGGGAGGAAAACATGGAAGATGTCTATGACCGCCTGGGAGCAAACCTGGAAAGAGACGGTGCTGGTGCCTTGAGGAAGATTCCGCAGAAGGACCTGGATGAAATCAAACGTATCTACGATATAACCGGCGCAACTGAAATGCTTGAAAACGTCAAGAAAGCCGGAGAAAAGAAAGCGGCGGAGCTTGGCCTCACAGAAGAGGAATATTGCCAGAAGCTCTACACCGAATGTAGTCCTAAACACTTCAACCACTGATGATTTACGAAGGAAAAAAGAAAATCTGGGCAGAGTACCAGAAAGAAATACCGGACGACCACTATTTCTATGTCAGAAGCTGCATCAGGCAGTCTTTCTTTCCGGCATCGGAAGCCACTTTCCTTGACATTACTAGGAACAAGCTTGGCAAGGACATTTTTGAAACCGAACATCACACCACCTGCGGCGGCATAGCCTACCACTCTGACGCCATTCCGCAGGAAACTGCCATGACCATAATTGCCAGGCAGTTTGCACTGATGAAAAAATACGGCTACGAGAACTACGTATGCTCCTGCATCACGTCTTTCGGCCTGTACTGCGAGACACTGGAAACATGGAGGGAATATCCCGAACTCCAGCAGAAAATCGCCGACAACCTCTGGAAAACCTGCAAACTGGAATTTGCCAAGCCAAAGTTCCTGGTGCATGCCAGCGACCTCATCTACAAGTACAGGATGCAGATTGCAGCCAAAA
>CACZFO010000058.1 GCA_902780455.1 uncultured Bacteroidia bacterium
TGCCGAGGCCTTCAACTCCATGTTCGGAGTAGGAGAGAAGAACACTTTTGCCCACGTGATGCCTATGACTTACATGGCAGGCATATTGAATTCCGCCTTCCAGCCGTTCCTGGGCATGTCCCGGATTGTGGTCCTGGGCAGGTTCTCTCCGATCAGGGCCTTCACATTCTGGCAGGATGTGGCAAAATGGAAGGTAAATACCTTCTGGCTGTCGCCGAGCATGCTCACGATTATAATGAAGGTGGGCAACCACAAGGTGGGCATGGAGTATTGCAAGGAAAACAAGACTCTGTTCTTCATAGGTACGGCTCCTCTCCACCTGAAGACCAGGCAGGAATTTGAAGCCAGATATCCTGTTACCCTGTATGCCAGTTACGGCCTGAGCGAGACCCTGTTCATCTCTACCGAGACTGCGCAGACCGTGGCAGCAGGGGGAGGAAACGTAGGCATGCTCCTGGATGGGGTTTCTTACCGCTTTGCAGGCGATGGTGAGATGCAGGTAGAGGTTCCGTGGATGTTCCTTGGCTACACCAACGAGCCAACTGAAAAATACTTTGAGGGCTCCTACTACAAGACGGGAGACCTGGCAAGGATTGAAAATGGCGTGCTTTCCATAGTAGGAAGGTCAAAAGACCTGATAATCAAGGGTGGTATGAACATCAGCCCGGCCCTTGTGGAGAGCGTGGTATCCGGCATAGAAGGTGTGGATGAGTGTTCTGTTTTCAGTATCCTCAGCAAGGACAATGAAGAACTGATGGTGCTGGGCTACTCATCTTCAAAGACGGATTCGGAACTTGAGAAGACCATCTCGGCAGCCGTATCTGAGAAACTGGGAAAGAACTACATGATAGACCTTTTCTACAAGGTGCCGTCCATACCAAAGAACATCAACGGAAAGAACGACAAGAAAGTTCTGAAAGACAACTATATAAAGTTCAGACAAGAGAATGCTGGTAAAATTTGACCATATTACGTTTGTGGTTAACCGCGCGCAGCTTGACACCGCCGTGGCTGAGTTTGAGAGGCAGGGCTACAAGCTTGCCCTCCATTCAGACCATGTGGAGAACCTTGAGTCAAAAAAAGAGTTCCTCAGCTTCAAGGACAAGGACCACGCCCTGTATTTCATGCAGGCTCCGGAGGGTAGAGGATTGTCTGTGGAACTGATTGCCTATGAGCATACTACGTGCAATGCTCCGGCCCTTGGCTACAGCCTCGGTGAAAACAGGCTGGTGATGAACGCTCCGGATACCGATGAACTTTCAAGGATGCTGCTTGCAATGGGGTGCAGACCGGGAGACGGGGGAGAAGTCATTTTCAGCGGCGTTCTGGATACGGAGGAATATGCTATAGTTCCACAGGTTTCTTCCCAGACGGCGTTCAATCTGGACAACGAGGGTTTCTGCTGCCCTACGTTTTTTGTGAGACCGGCATCAAAGACCGCAAATGCCTTGAAAGAAGCCGGTTTCAGGGTTACAGACCCCGAATTCCTCAAGGTTGAGGACAAGACCATGTATGTAATGTTTGCCCTTGGCAGCAGGGGAGAACTGATAGAAATAGTTTCAAATAAGATCTGATATGAAGATAATCGACCTCAGTTTTGTAATAGAGAACGGAATGCCGACTTGCGGAACGCCGTGGCATCAGAACGTGTCAATAACACATCTGGGAAAGCTGGAGGAAGTTGGCCGCAACACCCATGCAGTTACATTCGGAAGCCATACCGGAACCCACATGGACGCTCCGTTCCATTTCATGCCTGGAGGCAGGACCATTGAAGACACTCCCCTTGACGTGGTTTGCGGAGAGATAAGCGTTGTGGACTTTTCCCACATCAAGGCCGGCCAGACCGTAAGGCTGGAAGATGTGAAGGGGCTCAAGATAACCGAGCGTATGCTTTTCCGTTTTGACTGGTTCAAGAACTGGAAGACCCCTGCATACTACAAGGATTTTCCTTATTTTGAGGAAGATGCTGTAGATTATCTGATAGATAAAGGAATCAAGCTCATGGCGATGGACACTCCGTCTCCTGACGACGGAAGCAACATCAACTCCAAGGAGGATTCACCTAACCATAAGAAGCTTCTGAAGGAAGATGTGGTGATAGTGGAGTACCTTAATGACACAGATAAGATAGACCTGTCCAGAAAGCATACTCTGGTTGCCCTTCCTCTCAAGATAAAGGGAAGCGACGGAAGCCCGTCGAGAGTAATATTGTTTGAAGAATAATGGTTTCGGTTATGAAGACACAGATAATGGATGTAACTCTCCGTGACGGGAGTTATGCAATCAACTACCAGTTTTCCGAGCAAGATACCAAATGTATCGGCGTGGCATTGGAAAATGCAGGTATCCGCTACGTGGAGATAGGGCATGGAATGGGCCTGAACGCAAGTTCCTACAAGAACGGCCTCGCCCTGTGTACTGATGAGGAGTATCTTGCTGCAGCCCAGGGTGCATACCGCAAGTGTACCTACGGTATGTTCTGCATTCCGGGCGTTGCCAGGGTTGAAGATCTGGATCTTCTGAAAAAATATGGTGCGGGCTTCGTTCGCGTTGGCTGCAACATAGACAAGATCAGGACTTCAGAGCCTTACGTAAGAAGGGCAAAGGAGCTAGGGCTCATGGTTGCCGCCAACTACATGAAATCCTACACCGCAACCGAGGAGGAATTTGCCCAGTGCGTGGAGCTCTCAAGGAGTTACGGAGCTGACATAATCTATGTTGTGGATTCTGCCGGCTGCATGCTCCCGGAAGACGTCAAGAAGTATTTTGACATCATAAAGCAGTTTGGCCTCAAGGCCGGTTTCCACGGACACAACAACCTGGGCCTGGCAAACTCAAACAGCCTGTATGCCATAGACCTGGGCTTTGACATGGTAGATTGCTCACTTCAGGGACTGGGCAGAAGCGCAGGCAACGCATCCACCGAACTGGTGGTGGCTCTTATGGGCATCAAATACGGTTTTGAAGGCTACGACAACCGCCAGCTGATTTCATTCAGCGACGATTACGTGAAGCCCCTGGTCAAGAACGTAGGTCTTTACGGATTGGATATCTACTGCGGAATAGCCGGATTCCACAGCAGTTACATGAAGTATATCCATAAATACTCCTCAAAATACAGCGTAAATCCTTACACCCTCATCGTTGAGTACTGCAAGTATGACCGGATCAACATGGATGAGGCAAAGCTTGAGGAAATAGCCAGGTCTCTTCCGAAGGAGGATATCAACATATCCAAGTTCGGCTTTACAAGGTATATCGGTGACGAACAGAATTTCCGCGGATAGTTCCTTATATGGATTTCTTTTCTGACAGCCTTCACAGGACTGCATACTCCACAGACGCTTCCGTTTACAGGGAGCTTCCGCTGGGAGTGGCTTATCCTGAGACCGTTGAGGATGTCATCGAGCTTGTTTCCAGGGCGCGTTCACTTGGGACGCATCTGATTCCGAGGGCCGGAGGAACATCTATCTGCGGCCAGGTGGTGGGAAGCGGCATCGTTTGCGATATTTCCAGGCATTGGAACAGGATCCTTGAGATTAATGCTGCTCAGCGATGGGCCAGGGTCCAGCCCGGAGTGGTGCGTGATGAACTCAACCTTGCCCTTAAGCCTTACGGACTTTTTTTCAGCCCGGAAACTTCTACCAGCAACCGCTGTTGCATCGGCGGCATGCTTGGCAACAATTCCTGCGGAACGCACTCGCTGGTTTACGGGAGCACCCGCCATCATGTGCTTGAGGCTGAGGGTGTTCTTTCAGACGGAACCGTTGAGGTTTTCAAAGACTTTTCTGTTGAGGAACTGGAGGAACGGTTCGGAAAGAGGTTCTGGGAGAGGCAGACCGGTCCTGAGATACCTTTGGTGCAGCATATCTATTCCCAACTGGTCAGATGGGCTCTGGACCCGGATACAGTTACCCTGATAAATGACAATTATCCGGACAAGTCTTTAAGGCGCCGCAGCTGCGGTTATGCCATTGACGAGGTGATCGGGGACATCAATAAGATCAATCTGTGCAAGCTTCTGTGCGGCAGCGAGGGCACCCTGGCCTTCATAACTGAGATCAAGGTTTCTCTGGACCCTCTTCCTTCTGAAAATCACATGGTTGTATGCGCCCATTGCAACAGTTTGGAAGAGAGTCTTGAAGCAAATCTTGTAGCTCTCAGGCATTCTCCTGTGGCAGTGGAACTCATGGACGGCCAGATCCTGGATCTGAGCAAGGGCAACCTGGAGCAGCAGCGCAACCGTTTCTTTATTAATGGAAACCCGGCTGCCCTTATAATCGCCGAGTTTGAAGGGGAGGGCATGGAGGAGCAGGCCGCCGCCTTTGAACAGGATGTTTTACAGGTTTCAGCGTGCTCTGGGCAGGCTCACAGGAGCAAGCCTCTGGCATATTGCTGCACAAGGGTTTACGGAAAGGACATAAGCCGTGTATGGGATCTGAGAAAGGCCGGGTTGGGAGTCCTGAGCGGAATGAAGGGCGATGCAAAGCCTGTAGGTGTGATTGAAGACACCGCAGTTTCTCCAGAAAGGATGCCTGCCTACATTTCCGATTTCAAGAAGATGCTTTCATCTCTTGGGCTTTCCTGCGTTTACTACGGCCACATAAGTACTGGGGAACTGCACCTTAGGCCGATACTCAACCTTAAGGCTGCAGCCGACAGAAAGAAGTTCCGCCAGGTGGCTCACGACACGGCCCTTCTGGTAAGGAAGCACAAGGGAAGCCTGTCAGGTGAGCATGGGGACGGAAGGCTTAGGGGAGAATTCATTCCTCTCATGTACGGGGCTGAGGTTTACTCCCTTATGCGCACCCTAAAGCATACCTGGGACCCTTACGGAGTGTTCAACACCGGAAAGATAATTGATACTCCTCCAATGGACGAGCACCTGAGGTTCCTGCTTGCCGGTGATAAAGAGTCTGGCTGCGCATCCCTTGCCGCATCCTGCGCTCTTCCGGACAGAACCTATTTCACATGGAACTCGGAGTTTACCAACAATGAAAGCAATCCGTACGCAATGCTCTGTAACCTGGAGCAGTGCAACGGTGCCGGAGCGTGCAGGAAATCCAGCCTGATGGGCGGAACGATGTGTCCGGCCTTCAAGGTTTCAGGCGATGAACTGTGGTCTACCCGTGCCCGCAGCAACATCCTGAGAGAGCTTCTTACATACGGCGGATCTTTCAAGGAGGCCGTATGCAGCAAAGAGGCGGGAGATGTGCTTTCAAGCTGTCTTGCCTGCAAGGGCTGCCGCAGCGAGTGCCCGTCAAACGTAGACATGACCAGGCTCCGTGCAGAGCTTCTGCAGCACCGCTGGAGGTTCAAGGGTACTCCGTTGTATATCTGGATGATAGCCCATATGGCTTCTGTTGAGAGGCTGGGGCATCATGTCCGTCCTGTCTATAATTTCCTTGCGGGGTGGAAGCCTTCCGCATCGTTGATAAAGAGATTGGTAAAGTTCTCATCGCAGAGAAACATTCCCAAACTCAGCCGCTGGTCCATGCGCACCCTGGTCGCCAGGGAGTCCGGCAATGCCTCGGGGAGGAAGGTCTATCTGTTTGCAGATGAGTTTACAAATTATCAGGAGGCGGAACTGGGGCTGACCTTTGCCCGCCTTCTGCAGCGCCTTGGATACAGGGTGGAGATACCGCGTCACGTGGAGAGCGGCAGGGCAGCAATCTCCAAGGGATGCCTGAAACTGGCGAGGAAGTTTGCCATTAAGAACGTGGGTTTGCTCAGCGATGTGGTTTCTGACCAGACTCCCCTTGTTGGCATAGAGCCCAGCTGCATTCTCAGTTTCAGGGACGAATATCCTGACCTTGTTCCGGCTCAGATGAGGGAGAAGGCAAAGACTTTGGCTAAGTCGTGCCTGTTGTATGACGAGTTCATTGTCAGGGAAATAGAAGAAGGGCACATCTCTGCGGAGCAGTTCTCGCAGGCCGCTGTCGAGATCTATCTTCACGGTCATTGCCACCAGAAGGCGCTGGTAGGGATTGCCAAGACAGAAAAGATGCTCAGCCAATTGCTCCCCGATGCCAAGATCAACACCATACCGAGCGGATGCTGTGGCATGGCCGGAAGTTTCGGTTACGAGAAGGAGCATTACAGCACTTCCATGGCGATAGGGGAGATGGTCCTCTTCCCGTCAGTCCGCAAGGCCGTTGCCAAAACTTCAGCTGAAGGAGTTTCAGAAAACGGTAATGATAAACATCGGAACCCTGTAATTGTTGCCGCTCCCGGAACGTCCTGCCGCCAGCAGATACTGGACGGAACGGGCGTCAAGGCCCTGCACCCTCTTGAGGTTCTGTACAAGTACCTGAAAGACAGGTAAACCTCTTTTTGAATCTTTTTTGTTTATATTTACAAGACTTAATCAATAGCACCTGAGTAACATGGAAACAAACGACAACAAGAGAATCCAATTCAACAGAAAAAGCCTGGAAAGACGCAAGGCAAGGAACAAGAAAAGCACGGTAACGCTTATAATCCTGCTGCTCGTGCTGGTTGGCGTGCTCATTTATCTCTCCAGATTTGCAGCCAAGAACAAGGAGAAAGAAGTCTCCGGTACTGAAATCGCGAATAAACAAAATAATACTGATATGAAGAAAGTTACAGATTTTTCGCTTATCGGAAAGAATGGCAATCCGGTAAGCCTTTCTGAGTACAAAGGCAAAGTGCTCCTTATTGTAAATACCGCTACAGGGTGCGGCTTCACACCTCAGTACGAGGAACTTGAAGCAATGTACAAGAAATTAAAGAATAAGGGATTTGAAATCCTGGACGTTCCTTGCAACCAGTTTGGCAACCAGACTCCTGGTACTGATGCCGAGATTACCGAGTTCTGCCAGGTTAAGTTCGGAACAGACTTCCCTCAGTTCAAGAAGAGCGACGTTAACGGCGAGAACGAGCTTCCTCTTTACACCTGGCTCAAGGGCCAGAAGGGCTTTGAGGGCTTTGATGCAGACAACAAGCTTACTCCGGTTCTCGAGAAGATGTTTGATGCAAGCAATCCGGGCTGGAGAGAGTCCAATGACATCAAGTGGAACTTTACCAAGTTCCTGGTAGACCGCTTCGGGAATGTAGTGGCACGCTTCGAGCCTACACATTCAATGGAAGATGTCGAGGCTCAGGTTGAAAAGCTCCTGTAGCCTGCTGAAGGAAGCAGCAGGGCTTCCTAGAATATAGATTCTTCGGTGCGGGTGGTAAGAAGCTCAAGTACCTTGAGGCCCACTATGGAGTTACCCTTGTCGTTGAGCCTCGGACTCCACACCGCAACTGAATATCGCTGGGGGTAGATGGCGGCAATTCCGCCACCTACCCCGCTTTTTCCGGGCAGTCCTACCAGATAGGAGAATTCTCCGGCCTCGTCGTAGAAACCGCAAGTCTGCATTATGGCGTTCATCCTCTTCACCTGTGACGAGGTCAGGCTGATGCCGCTGTAGCAGAACGGCTTCTTGTGGTCTGCAAACGCAAGGAAAGCCCTTGAAAGCTCCCTGCAGCTCATCTTTATGCTGCAAGTGAGGAAATAGAACATCAGCACTTCCTCTATGTCGTTGCGGATGTTGCCGTAATACTTGAGCATATTGGCAATTGCGGCATTGAGGTAACCGCAGCTCCTTTCAGAGTATGCTATCTCAGAGTTATAGTCTACCGTAATGAGGTCTCCGCAAAGTGCGTGAACGAAGGAGATGTACTTTTCCTTGTAGTCGCTGCCGTTGCGCCTGAAATGCGAAATCAGTATGTCGCACATCACTATAGCCCCCGCGTTAATGAAAGGATTGCGTGGCTTTCCCTTTTCCATCTCCAACTGTATCAGCGAGTTGAAAGCCGTACCTGAAGGTTCCTTTCCCATCCTTTCCCAGATGGCGTCTCCTTCAGCTCCCAGGCACATGGCAAGGGTGAAGACCTTTGAGATACTCTGTATGGAGAATCTCTCGTCTGCCTGCCCCGATGTGAACTGCTTTCCATCCAGGGTGCTCAGGCATATGCCTGCCTGATCAGGATTTACCTTGGCCAAAGCGGGTATGTAATCGGCCTGACGCCCCTCCTTCATAAGCGGCCTGGCC
>CACZFO010000059.1 GCA_902780455.1 uncultured Bacteroidia bacterium
GCCGGCAATGTAGGTGAGAAAGTTGCCTCTCTGGCAGAGAAGCTCGGATTCAACGTTCTCAGAAATGATCCTCCCAAGGAAAATGAGCAGAAATCCGGTCTTCACCAAGGCATCCGATACCATAAGCTGGAAGACGTTCTGGAGAATTCAGACATAGTAACTCTTCATACTCCTCTTGACAGCACCACACGTGGACTGGCCGGAGAAAGGTTCTTCTCCCTTATGAAAAAAGGAGCACATCTCGTCAACGCTTCAAGGGGAGCGGTTGTGGACGACCAGGCCCTGCTTTCCTCCTCAAGGCTCGGAATGTTCATCTGCGATGTATGGAATAATGAACCTCAGATCAGCCCTAAAATGCTTCAGAGAGCTTCCCTGGCCACTCCGCACATAGCCGGATACTCTGTTGAAGGCAAGCAGAACGCTACGGATGCAGTGGTTCGCCAGGTGGCCCGCTTTGCCTCAATCGCAGAGCTCTCTGATTTCACCTGCAGGAAAAAGGATGAGAAGAATCATCTCGATATACTGGGAGACCTTTCTGCCCAGCTGCTTTCTTTCTTCCCGATAGGAGAGCTGGACGAGGCCCTGCGGAGAGATCCGCAGCAGTTTGAATCGCTGAGAAAAAATTACGTTTACAGACATGAGTTTGATTATTGAAAAAGCCGCCAGCGTCAAGGACGGGACAATCCTTAAGCTTACACCGGAGGAAGAAGCCAGGTATCTTGGAATGGCTGATTCCTTTGAGGGGACATTGTGCAAGTTCACACCTGCGAGCGGAGCCGCCACAAGGATGTTCAAGCCTCTGTATGAGGAAGGAGAGGCGGCTGATAGGGTGAGACGTCAGCTCAGGGAAAAGACTCCCGTAGATTTTACCATTGACCGGAACATTCTTTCATCCACTCCCAAAGGGCTCATTCCTTTCCACAAGTACGCGATGTTCGTAAGGACTCCTCTTGAGGAACACCTGGTGGAAGGGGCTATGTATGCCAAGGACAAGCGTGGAATTGTCAGGCTCCACTTCACTGTTTCACAGGAACATCTGGAAGATTTCAAAAGGCTTTTCAGCTCTGTAAGAGCAGGTTATGAGAACAGGTACAACTGCCGCTATGATGCAGTATTCACTACTCAGGACCATGCAACTGACGTTACCGCGTACGATGAAGACGGCAAGCCTTTCCTCAAGGAAGACGGAACGGTGCTTAAGCGTCCGGCTGGCCACGGCGCCCTTTTGGCTAACCTTTCTCTCTGCGATGAGGATTTCATTTTCATCAAGAACATAGACAATGTTGTCAAGGAGCCTTTCCTGGATGACACGATAAAGTGGAAGAAGATACTTCTTGGAATGGCCATCCATCTGAAGGAGACTCTCGGGAACTCACTGGACCGCCCTATAAGGGTTTGCGGTATGGTCAGAAACGAGGGTGAACCCGGAGGCGGACCTTTTGTATGCCGTGAAAAAGACGGCAGTACATCGCTTCAGATCCTGGAAAGCGTACAGATAGAAGACAAATCCCTGATGAAGGAAAGCACGCATTTCAATCCGGTGGACATTGTCTGCTGCATCAAGGATGCGCAGGGAAACAAGTTTGACCTTCAGCAATTTACTGATCCCGAAACAGGTCTGAGCGTAGAAAAGACCTATGAGGGCCGCAAGGCAAAATATACGGAACTTCCAGGATTGTGGAACGGCAGCATGAGCCGCTGGCACACAGTTTTTGTGGAAGTTCCGATATCTACTTTCAATCCGGTAAAAACCGTTGCAGACCTGCTGAGGCCAGCTCATCAGTGAAGCCTGAGGAAACTGTAGCCGAAGCGTTTGCAGGCAGCCTTCTCCAGTTCTTCGCGTGCAGAAGGTTCTGCTATTGATATCAGGGCTCTGGCCCTTTCTGCCAGGTCTTTGTTCCTTAAATATACGATTCCGTGCTCGGTAGCAATGTACTGTGCCTGAAACCTTGTAGTTACCACACCTGCTCCAGGAGTGAGTGTAGGAACTATCTTGCTCTTTCCTTTGTTGGTTGCAGCCTGAAGGGCTATGAAGGTCTTGCCGCCTTCTGAAAGGGCACCTCCGTACATGAAGTCATGCTGCCCGCCGACACTGGAGAAAATCTTCTCACCGATGCTGTCTGCGCAGATCTGCCCTGTAAGGTCTATTTCAAGGGCGGAGTTGATTGCCATGACCTTTGGGTTCTGGCGGATGATCTGCGGATCGTTGGTAAGAGCCACATCGTAGAACTCCATGTCCTTGTTGTAGTGGAGGAACTCGTACATGTGCTTGCTTCCAAGAGCGAGAGAAGCAACGCCTTTTCCCGGGCGGAACTTCTTGAGGGAATTGTCTATGACTCCCTCTTCCATGAGTCTTACCACTCCGTCGGTCATGGCCTCGGTATGCAGCCCAAGATGCTTGTGGTGCTTTATGGCGTTGAGCACGGCATTTGGAATCCCTCCCACGCCGATCTGCAGGGTGGCTCCGTCCGGAATCTCAGACGCAATGTTGTTGCCTATGGAACGTTCTATGTCTGTAGGCTCGCCGAATTCGAGGGCTACAGGAGGTATATCGCATTCAACGGCAGCATGGATCTTGGAAATGTGGATACGGGCTCCGCCGTAAAGGTATGGTATGCTCTTGTTGACCTGCGCTATCACAAAGTCTGCGCTCTCCACCGCAGAAACGGCAAGGTCGGCAGAAATACCGTAGCTGCAATAGCCTTCCTCATCAGGAAGAGAGCAGTTGATGCATGCCACATTCACAGGCAGTTGCCTGGAGCGGAAAAGATAGGGGATTTCGCCGAGGAAGGCCGGTATCATGCTTCCGTTGCCGCTTGCAACCCAATCTCTCTGGTCTGCACAAAGGAAAAGGCTTCTTGTTATGAATGAGTCTCTGTATTCAGGCTTGCAGAAAGGAGCCACTCCTCTGGGGATGCAGAATGCGCTGTAGATTTTTACATCGCGGAGTTCCTGCCATCTGTCAGCCAATGCCTGCTGAAGGATTTCAGGTATGGCCGTGCTTCCCTGGAAGTAGACACCGTCTCCGCTTTTCACGCACTGAACGGCCTGTGCCGCACTTACATACTGGATATCTGCCATTTGCTATGCTGTCTTTTCTTTCTGGATATCTTCGAACATTCCAAGTCTCTTGTCAAGCTGGATGAAATCTTCATCTGAACTGAGTCTTGATACACAAGCCCTTATGCCGTTCTGGCTGCTGCCGGTGGTGTTGAGGGTGATGGCTGTGATTCCGCACCTTACCAGGTCGAACATGAGTTCTGAACAGCTCATGTTGCCGTAGCCCATCGTGTAGAAGAAACCGTCTCCCACCTTCCGCTCAAGGTCCTTGTCATAGACAATGTGGAAACCATGCCTTTCGAAGATTTCCTTTGAACGGTGTGCCCTCTGACCGTATTTGGCCATCTCCGAAATGAAATCAATCTTTCCTTCTGCTGCACCTCCGAGCAATGCTGCATAAGCATACTGAACTGAATGTGAGACTCCTGAAGATGCAACATAAAGATAGGTCAGAATAAAGTTGTCGCCCATCCTTCCGATGCCGTATCTCTTCCTGAGGGCAGGGTACTCCCTGTAGAACAGCTTAGGGGAGAAGCAGGCAACGCCTATCCTTTCTCCTGCATAGCTGAATATCTTGGAAGATGACATCATTATCACGTAATTGTCCGTGTACTTTGAAACAGTAGGCTGGAAAGGAGGTACTCCAGGCTTTGAAAGGTCCTGGCGGAAGTCCATGCAGAAATATGCAAGGTCCTCAAGCACAACTACATCGTACTTGGTGGCAAGTTCTCCTATGGTCTTCAGTTCGTCTTCACTTAGGCAGATCCAGGCCGGATTGTTAGGATTTGAGTAAAGTACGGCGGCTATGTTGCCCTTTGACATGTATTCCTCAAGTTTTCCCCTCAGCTTCTCTGCCCTGTAGTCATATATGTCAAACGCTTCCGTCTTGATTCCCTGCACCTTTGCCTGCAGCATGTTGGGAGCAAAACCAGGGTTGATGTAAAGTATGGTATCTTTCTTCGGATCAAGCTGGGAACATTCCAGGATGAGGTTCATGCTGGCCTGCATGGAGCCTACTGTAGGAACTATGCATTCCGGATCTATGTCAACGTCTGCAAAGGCCTTGAGGAACCTGGATGCGTTCTGCTTCAGGACAGGAATACCGCCGATAGGGGGATATTCATGGGCTATGTTGCTGTCCAGGGCTTTCTTCTGTGCTTCAATGCCTGCAGGACATGCCAGTATACCTGGAACTCCTATCTCCAGATGTATGAAATGCATGTTTTCCAATTCCTCAAGCTTGTTGGCAACAGCAACGCACTGGCGGATGGTAGCACGTGAAATATCTGAGATATCCATCTTGGCCAGAACTCCGTCTATGACGTTTTTGGCTATAGGTCTTTCCATAATCTATCTTTTGTCTGCTATTTGGTATCCGGCTTCAAAAGCCTTGATGTTGTCTTCCACAATCTTCTCACCCTTGCGGGCAAAAACGTTCCGGATTCCTTCCTTGAGGTTCTCCACGTCCAGTATCTCTATGTACTTTGCGGCTGCTCCCAAGAGAACCATGTTGGATGACCTCGGTGCTCCGCAGTCCTTTGCAATCTGGTCGGAATCAAATGAAATCACATTTGCATCGCGATGAAGGTCCGCATCTATGTTTCCGATTTCAGGATATGAAGGTATGTTCACGAAAGGTGTGCTGTTGGTTATTATCCAGCCACCTTTCTTCAGATACGGGAGGTAGCGGAGTGCTTCCATAGGCTCCATGGAGATTATGAGTTCGCACTCGCCCTTAGGAATCAAATCGCTGAAGATAGGGGAGGATGAGAGCCTGAGATTGCTCTGGACATCTCCTCCTCTCTGGCTCATTCCATGAACCTCGGCCTGTTTCAAATAAAGATTGTTCTTTATTGCGGCCCAGCCGATTACAGTGGCTATGGAGAGTATTCCCTGGCCGCCGACTCCTGACAATATTATATCTTTTTTCATGACTTACTGCTTTTTAAGGTGTCTCTTGGCGGTCTGGATGCATTCCCTGCGGCATACAACCACTGATACTCCGCGATATTCTATTTCTTCCCTGATGACTCTTTCCATTTCCTCATAGTTCTTTGGAAGAGGGATGATGAGCCTGATATGTTCTTTAGGAACTCCTATTCCCATGCAGATGTTTTCTATCCTGCCGAATGCCGCACTGTCCTGACCGCCTGTCATTCCTGTGGTTAGGTTGTCTGATATGCAGACAGTTATATTGGCATTCATGTTTACTGCATCCAGAAGCCCTGTCATACCGCTGTGGGTGAATGTGGAGTCTCCGATGACGGCTATGGAAGGATGGACTCCGCTCTCAGAAGCACCGATTGCCATGGTGATTGAAGCGCCCATGTCTACGCAACTGTTTATTGCGTGGAATGGAGCCAGATACCCCAGTGTGTAGCAGCCTATATCGCTGAATACCCGGGCAGTAGGGTAGTTCTTCACAACATTGTTCAGGGCGGTGTAGAAATCTCTGTGACCGCATCCCATGCAGAGTGCTGGCGGACGTGGAACGGCTACTTCACTCTTTGCACAAGTTTCTTTCTGTGGCATTCCCATGGCTGTCCTCAGTGCATCTGGTGTAAGTTCACCGGTACGTGGAAGTGTTCCGTCGAGTCTTCCCTTGATTTCAACTCCAACAGGAAGGAATCCTCTGATTGATTTCTCCAGCAGCGGCTGTCCTTCTTCAACTACAAGTATTTGTTCACACATTGAAGCCAGCTTCTGTACCTGCTTTTTTGAAACCGGATATCTGGTTACTTTAAGAGTAGGGAATGTTGGTTCTCCTTCAATGTTCTCCATCAGGTAATTCCATCCGATTCCACAGGTTATGACTCCCATCGGAGCCTTTGGACCTGACAGTACGTTTGCATTTTCCGAATCCTCTTCATACTTCTCCATCTGCTTGATGACCACTTCATTTCTCTGACGCGCAACGGCTGGAAGCAGCACCCACCTCTTCTGGTCATCTGGGAACCTGAGAGGATTCTCATCTCTTGCAGGCGATGTCTGAACCACTGCCCTTGAGTGAGCCATCCTGGTAGTCAGCCTCATCAGGACTGTTGTATGATATTTTTCAGAATAGTCAAACGCCATCCGGACCATATCGTATGCTTCCTGCTGGGAAGAAGGTTCAAAGCAAGGTACCATGGCAAATTCTGCGTAGAATCTGGAATCCTGTTCATTCTGAGATGAATGCATGGAAGGATCATCGCAGGCTACAACTACCAGGCCTCCGTTTGCTCCTGTCATTCCGGAGTTCACAAACGCATCTGCACAAACATTCATTCCGACATGTTTCATGCAGACCATGGCTCTTTTACCTGCATAGGAAGCTCCCAGTGCAGCCTCCATGGCGGTTTTCTCATTGCAGCTCCACTGGCAGTGAACATTTTTCTCACGGGCAAGAGGACTGCCCTGGATATACTCCGTAATCTCAGTGGACGGAGTGCCGGGATAAGCATAGACGCCAGAAAGCCCTGCATGAAGGGCTCCAAGGGCCAGTGCTTCATCTCCCAGCAATAAAGTTTTTTCAGACATATCGTTTAAAACAAATTAATATTTCAAATATTCTGCTACGAATTTAAACAATTGTTCTGAATTTTCAAAACTTTATCTAAAATGTTTAAAAAGATATTAATTATGTTTTAATTTATAAGAATTGAACCTTCTGGGACTCCTCCATGCCACTGTACTTGGATTTCCATTTGTAAAGAGTCATTCATGAGATCCCCAGTTCTCTGCAGATGGCATCGAAACTCATTCAGTTTTCAAACTGCTTGACTGCCCGAACCATTTCGTTTTCTGTAAATCTGCTTTTCCTCATATTGCAAAATTAGTTTAATTGTAAACTTTTCATCTGCATGATTAATGGGGAGGGTACATAAATGGGGGAGGGCACAGTCCCAGAAAATAGGACCACTGCAAGCTACAAAAAACGACTCTCGGTACATTTTGAGAGGAATAAGGAGACTATATAAAACGCTATACTTAAAATAATTAAACAGCCAATAAGCCAATCATTTAGTTTTTTATTTTTTGTTTTTTCAAAAATTATCCTGCTGGCCATGATTTTTCTATTCTTGAAGCATAAAGATGTAATAATCATTATTGTTACCAATACAATTAATACAAAAATATTTGTAATCAATATGCCAAAAGCACTTAATACAAGATTTAAAACACCTAACGTGTTTAAACCAATAATAAAACCTAGTATTATTTTTGCCCTAAAAAAGTTTTCACTGTCATCTTGTTCTTCAAAGAAAGCCCAAAAAACATAAAACCTATATAATATGTAATATAAGATATTCATATCTGTATTTTATTTGAAAGGAAGATTATTTGGATACCAATATGTATCATTCTCTATTTCAGACATTAATACCTTTCCAAGGCATTCCCAAGACTGTCCGTAATTACCCTCACACTTCCAAGATGATCTTTAAGCAGATATAGTGTCTCGTATGCGATTGCGTATGTAGTATCTCCGGATGCTATTGCCTGTGGAGAAGCCGTAAATGCAAACCTCGCATCTGAACCCAGCACATCAGTGGATTCCAGCAAGGTAATACTTGAGCTTTGATAATCTTTCCTTACGAGTGTGAACGGCCCGATGTAAATCCTGCTGTTCCCGTCCATGTCCTTTATGGAATACTTTGTTCCGTCTGCAAAATAGGAGTATGTGGCAGTTAACTCTTCCGTCTGGTTCTGCCCTTGACTTTGAA
>CACZFO010000060.1 GCA_902780455.1 uncultured Bacteroidia bacterium
AAGACAAGGTACTGGACCTGATAGTGGACACCGCCCTCAAGTACAACCTTGGTGCAAGAGGTCTGAGGTCTATATGCGAGGCAATCATGATGGATGCCATGTACAATGCTCCTTCGTCCAGCAAGAAATCATTTAAAGTCACACTTTCATATGCCAGGGAAAAGTTGGAGTCCTTCACTGGCAGCATGCTTATAAGCTAATGAAATACGGAGAGTTATACGAACAGATAAAGAAAAAGGGCAGTTTCCTTTGCGTAGGATTGGATACGGATATCGAGAAGATTCCGTCATGTGTGAAGGAAAGGGTGAGGGCTGCCTCGCTTCCTCAGGAAGAGGCTGTGTTCATTTTCAACAAGGAGATAATTGACGCAACCGTTCCGTATGCAATCGCATTCAAGATAAATACAGCCTTTTACGAGGCGCTGGGTTCAGAAGGAATCCGCCAGATGGAAAAGACTGTCTCTTACATCAAGACCAATTATCCCGATATTTTCATTATCGCCGATGCAAAGAGGGGAGACATCGGAAATACGGCAAAGCAGTACGCAAAGGCTTTCTTTGAGAAGATGGACTGCGATGCTGTTACCCTTTCTCCTTACATGGGCGGAGATGCCATAATGCCTTTCCTAAAATATGAAGGCAAATGGGCTATCATACTCGCACTTACCTCCAATGTTACCGCCGAGGATTTTGAAACCTTGGAAACCCGTCCTCACAGGATGGATTTTGATGATGATGCCCAGACTCATGTTCCTCTGTATGAGAGAGTCTTGAGCCAGGCAGAAAAGTGGGGCAATAAAGACAACGTAATGTTTGTGGTTGGAGCAACCCGCCCCGGGCAGCTGGCCCGCATACGTCTTCTCTGCCCGGAAAACTTCTTCCTTGTTCCAGGAGTTGGAGTGCAGGGGGGAAGAGTTGAAGAGGTGGCCGCCGCCGGCATGAACTCACACTGTGGCCTGATTGTCAATTCATCGCGAGGCATATTGTATGCAGACTCTTCAGAGAGGTTTGCCCAGGCTGCTGCTGAAAAGGCCATTGAGATGGTTTCCCAGATGAAAGTTCATTTGAAATAACAAAGATTCGTGATATGAAACGTTTTACAAAGATTTCTATGATGCTGTGTGCTGCACTGATGGTAAGCACCGGCATTTTCTCACAGTCGACAGACAAGGCCGGTGCCGCCAATACGGTAAAGGTATTGTTCACCGGTGATCTTCATTCTTGTGCAGACAAGTATCCTTCCCTTACCGCCTTCATCAAGCAGGAGAGGAAGGCAGCCCAGGAGAATGGCTGCGGAGTAATCACTCTGGATGCTGGAGACATGGCTTTTGGTTCAATCTATTCTGCATTTACTGAAATAGATGCTCCCGAGTACCGTCAGTTGGCCATTGCCGGATATGATGCGTTCACCTTCGGAAACCATGACTTTGACCTTGGACTTACTTCTTTGGCATACATGTTCTACAACAGGGCCGTTACCGGCAATTCAGTAGATCCGGCAACCAAGGAGAACCTTTTCTTCCCTCTGAACGTAACAGCCAACGTAGATGCCAACATTGATGGTAACGATAATGACAAGAATTTTGCCAATGCCCTGAAATTCATCAGTCACCAGCCTTATATCATACTTGAGAGAGGTGGTCTGAAAATCGGTGTTTTCGGCCTTCTGGGAAAAGAAGCATATCAGACCAGCATGGTAAGCGGCAAGATCCAGTACATGGATCCTATTGAAACAGCCAAGAAGGTGATTCCCATGATCCAGGCCAAGGGTGCTGATTTCATAGTAGCCCTTTCTCACAGCGGCGCAATGAAGAGAGAAGAAAGCGAAGATGCTCTCCTTGCCCGTGAGTGCCCTGAGATAGACCTTATCATCAGCGCTCATGACCATGAGGCTCTTTCAGAACCATACATGGTTGGCAATGTGACTATTGTATCTTCAGGTGCCAACGGACAGTATCTTGGAGAAATAGATCTCATGAAGACTTCCCAGGGAGCCAAGGTTGGCAACTATGAGCTCAAGAGCGTTCCTGAGGACATAGCTCCGGATCCTGGTGCACTGGTTCTCTTCAGTTACATCAGGAACAAGGTTGCAGACCAGTTTGGCAAGAGGTATCACTCTTCTCCTTTTGATGTGATAGATTCAGTTGCTGCACCGCTTTCAATGGTTACAGACGAGAACGGTTTCAACCCTATGGGTTACGATGTAGCCAAGGCAATCTTCAACTGCGCATATTTTCTCAAGGGAGTTCCAATGGATACTTCAAAGCTTGTTGCAATAGTCCCTACAGGTGTTCTCCGCCAGCCTCTTCCACAGGGCAAGATAACCTACAGCGATGTATTCAACAGCTTGTCTTTGGGCCGTGACATCAACAAGAACCCGGGCAGTCCGCTGGTTCTGTGCTTCTTGACAGGAAGTGAACTGAAGAAGATCTGCGAGTTCAACACCATGGCTGCCAATGGCAATCCGGACACATACATGAGTTTCTACGGCATGAATTACGAGTACAACTCAGCCATGCCGGGTCTCCTGAGGATAAAGAACGTATATGTTCATGGAAAGAAGGTTGAGAGTTCTGCCCTCTATCCTGTTGTTACTGACCTCTACACAGCCAACAACATTGCCTATGCAGGTGAGAAGTCCCACGGCTTCCTTACCCTTGATCCTAAAGACCAGAACGGCAAGTCTTTGGTAGACATTGAAAGACAGTGCTCCATAAGAGGTAACTCCGAGGGCTGGTTCCTCGACAACGCAGACGTTTCTGAATGGTACGCCTATGCAGTTTACCTCAGGGACAAGGTAGTACTCAACGACAGTTATCCTGTACCTGCCGGCAAGGACATGCGCAGTAATACTCCATATATAATCTGCGGTGTAATCTGCCTGGCCGTTATTGCAGCAATCGTGATGTTCCTAAGGTCCAGGAAAAAGAAGAGAGCATAACCGTCGCCGATAACATAAGAACTGTTAAAAATCAAGAAGGGGTGTAAAGATAGTTTACACCCTTTTCTTTTTGTGTTTTAATGAACCAGCTGTTTCTCAGCGACTTGACTTTTGTGGCACGGGTGATGCTACCACTATGGCGATTGATTAAAGGTTATGATTAAAGTTAATTCAGCAGGATGTTTATTTGTATGGGTGCTTGTGCTTTTCCTGGCAGGTTCCTTATCCTCCGGAGGTTTTTCCCAGGACAGGGCCGGCAGCAGGGAAAGCACGGTCATTCCAGATAAGATGACTCTCCGGCAGTGTATGGAATATGCTGTGGAGCATTCCGCAAGGGTCAAGGTGGCCCAGGCGGACCTTTCGGACACCAGAGTAGAACGCAGGGATGCTGTCCTGAAGACTTTCACCCCGCAGGTGAGTGCTTCGTCGTACGGTTATTACAACTGGGGACGAAGCGTTGACCCGGAAACCAATACGTACAGCAACATAAAGTCTTTCCACAACGGATATTCTCTTTCGGCCGGCATTGCTCTGTTTGACGGATTCCAGGCGGTAAACAACATGAAGATTGCCAAGACCTCCCTGCTTATGGGAATCAGCCGTGAACAGCAGGCTGAAGACGAAGTATGCCTGGCAACGATGGAGGCCTGGAGCAATGTGCTGTATTATTCTGAACTATCAAGAATCCTGGAAGACCAGGTAGCGGCTGCCCAACTGTCTCTTGACAAGGCCAGGAAAGAGGAACAGCTGGGAAAGAAGGCGTACGCAGACGTAGTCCAGATGGAAGCGGAACTTGCCGACAAGCAGTATCAGAGCCTGCAGGCAAAAGGCAAGGCCGATGACGCTCTGCTGACTCTTAAAAGCGTGATGATGTGGCCGTTGGACACTCCGCTCGTACTTGATTCCCAGGAGCCTTCGCGCCTTGCGGACAATGCCTCAAAGAATCAGGAAGACATGGCCCATATAGTAGATTACGCTTTGGCCCACAATCCACAGGCAATCATCGCAGAGGGAAATGTCAGCAATGCAAGAAGACAGCTTTCCACGGCAAGGTGGCAGCTGGCTCCGAGCCTGAGCCTCAGCGGCGGATGGTCAACAACTTACTTTACTTACCCGGGAAGGGCTGGATACACTCCGGTTCCTTTCAGGGAGCAGCTCAAGAACAATCGCGGAGAATACATACAGCTCAGCATAAACATTCCGATATATAACAGATTGCAGGCTCAATCGTCTGTTATAAGAAGAAAGAATGCCTACGACAGGGCCGTTGCAGAGCGGGACCAGAAGATGACTGAACTGGAGGCTGAGGTGAAGCGGGCAGTCCAGGACAGGGACAATACCCTGTCTTCCTGGAAACTGGCTCTCAAGAGGGCGGAAGTCCAGCAGGAAGCATACAAGTTGAATGTCAAGAAATACGATCAGGGGATGATTTCCTCAATAGAGTACCAGAGTGCAGTCAACAACTGGCTTCAGGCCCAGGCCGACCGGCTCCAGGCCCAGCTTACATATATGATCAAGGAAAAGGTACTCAGATATTATCAGGGGCAGAGCTATCTGTCTCAGCGATGATATATCGATGAATAAAGGTTAAATAAATGGATAGGGTATTAGAACAGAAAAAGGGATTCAGAAAGGCTTTCACAAGGAAGGCTGTTCCGTACTGGCTGGGAGCTTTTGTGCTGATATTTGTGGTTTACCTGATTGCAAGGGGCAACCAGAAAACGCTTAGGATAGACGGCAAATCAATAACAGTCAGCGATGTAACAAAGGGAGAATTCAAGGACTACATAAGGATCAACGGCCAGGTTCAGCCGATGGTTACCATACAGCTCAGCCCGATGGAGGGGGGCGTTGTGGAGCAGATTCTCATTGAGGAAGGAACCACCGTCCGTCAGGGCGACCCGATACTTCGCCTTAGAAATGACAACCTGGACCTCCAGATCCTGAACGCCGAGGCGGATCTTGCCGAGAAGGAGAACATCCTCCGTAACACCATGATTTCCATGGAGCAGCAGAAGCTCTCCGTAAGGAAGGAGAGGCTCGCCCTGGAGATGGAAGTTCAGAGGAACAGAAGGACCTACGAGCAGTACAAGGCTCTGTATTCAGACAAACTTGTTTCCAGGGACGAGTACCTCAAGGCTGAGGAAGACTACAACCTGAGCCTTAAGAACTACCAGCTTACAAAGGAGAGGGAGAGGCAGGACAGCCTGTACCGTTCTGTGGAAATCCAGCAGATGAACGAGAGCCTTTCCAACATGCGCATGAACATGAGCATGATACGCGAAAGGAAGAACAACCTTACGGTAAAAGCTCCTATAGACGGGGAACTCGGTCTTTTGGATGTAGTTCTCGGTCAGAACGTTTCTGCCGGAATGAAGGTTGGCCAGATAAACAACCTGGCAAGTTACAAGATAGAGGCCAAGATAGACGAGCATTACATAGACCGTGTGACGGCCGGCCTGTCTGCAACGTTTGAACGCCAGGGTGAAACCTACGGTGCTGAAATCCGCAAGGTCTATCCTGAGGTAAGGGAAGGCAAGTTCCAGGCAGACTTCCGTTTTACAGGAGCGCAGCCTGACAATATGCGCAGCGGCCAGACCTATTACCTGAACCTCCAGCTGGGCCAGAGCGAGGAAGCCGTCCTGATACCACGCGGAGCCTTCTACCAGAAGACCGGAGGCCAGTGGATTTACGTCATGGATGCAAGTGGCAGCAAGGCCACCAAGCGCAAGATAAAGATCGGAAGGCAGAATCCTCAGTACTTTGAAGTGCTGGAAGGCCTGAATCCTGGCGAAAAGGTAATCACCTCCGGCTATGATACTTACGGTGACAGCGATGTACTAGTGTTCTAGGACCGGCATCAAAAGAAGATTATTAAACAAAAACTGAAAGATATGATTAAAGTAACCAATCTCAGCAAGGTCTTCCGTACGGAAGAAATCGAGACTACAGCACTCAACGGTGTTTCATTTGAAATCAAGGACGGCGAGTTCGTTGCCATCATGGGGCCTTCAGGATGTGGGAAGTCAACCCTTCTGAACATCCTCGGGCTTCTGGACAATCCTACGGGCGGCAGCTACCAGCTGCTTGGAACGGAAGTGGCCAAGTTGAAGGAAAAGGAGCGCACCAAGTTCCGCAAAGGCAACATCGGCTTCGTGTTCCAGAGTTTCAACCTGATTGATGAACTCAATGTGTATGAGAATGTTGAACTTCCTCTGAGGTATCTGAACATCTCCGCATCGGAGAGGAAAAAGAGAGTTACGGAGATGCTCAAGAGGATGAACATATCTCACCGTGCAAAGCATTTTCCTCAGCAGCTTTCGGGCGGTCAGCAGCAGAGGGTGGCCATTGCTCGTGCCGTGGTCTCCAACCCTAAACTGATCCTGGCCGACGAGCCTACAGGAAACCTGGATTCCAAGAACGGCAAGGAAGTCATGGACCTTTTGAGCGAACTCAACAAGGAAGGCACCACAATCGTGATGGTGACACACTCCCAGAAAGACGCTACAGTGGCCCAGAGGGTTATAGACCTCTTTGACGGCCAGATTGTCAACGACGTGAAGAATCTGCTTTAAAGAATATTATGAGAACATATCTCCGTTTCCTGAAGGAACACAAACTCTATACTCTGATAGAAATCATAGGTATAAGCGTAGCCTTGGCTTTTATAATCCCGCTGCTGAGCTACGCCAACGACCTGTGGAGGCTGGACCACGAGAACAAAGACTATGACCGCATATATACTTTCACCCTCTGGGGCAACTATCTAGGTGGTTGTTTCGACCAGCCTGAGTTTCTGAAGTCAAACATTCCGGAAGTGGAGCAGACCACGTTGTTCAGTGCCACCCGCCCGGCTGATATAAAGGTCGGGCAGGAGAGCTACAGCATAGAACTTCTGCTCTGCGACCTTGATTTCTTTGACTTCTTTCCTACAAGGTTCATTTCAGGAAACCGCAATGTTCTCAGCGACAACACTAACGCTCTGGTGTCCGAGAGCTTCGCCCGCAAGGCGGGCTGGGGCAGAGATGCCGTGGGCAAGCACTTTGTGCTGGATAATCTGGAATATACAGTAGAAGGCATAATCGGCGATTATGAAAGGTCTCTGATGCTGCCTCACGATGTGGTAATCAACATTGCAGGACCTACTCTCCAGTATTACTGGAAGAATCCGCAGCGGATGCACCAGAAAGACCTCTGCCTTTTCAAGGTGAAAGATGGCACAGACCGGGATGAACTGATTGCAAAGATCCGCTCGGCGGCCAGAAACAATTATAGCAGCATATTATATCTTGAAGAAGCCTCGGAAGAAGACGTTAAAAGGATCCTGGAGGAGCAGGTCAAGCTTTTCCGCTACGATGAGCTGTCGGATACTTCAGGAGGATGTCTTACAGCATCAAAGAGCTATTTGTTTGATTTTGTTTTGATACTCAGCCTTGTGCTGCTTATGTTCGCCTTGTTCAACTACATAGCTCTCAATGTGGCAATGGGGTCTTTCAGGGCCAAGGAAATGGCTACGCGCAGGCTTCTGGGGTCTTCCAGAAAGGATGTTCTGGGTATTCCGTACTACAGGGCTGGGATTTGACGTGAGAGTGGGCTACAACTGGCAGAGCCTTCTGATGTACGTTGCGCTTGGTGTTGTGGTGGGCCTGATTGCAGGGTTTGTTCCGGCCATACTTATATCGCGATATAAGGCAATAGAGGTAATCAAGGGAGAGATGAGGGCCAGAAGCAAGATGGTCTTCAGCAAGGTATTCATCTTTGTCCAGTGCCTTGTGACTATGGTTCTTCTGACGGCTTCTCTGGTTTATGTGTTCCAGTACAGGAAGATGGTTTCTCTTCCTTTGGGTGCAGATGTGAAAGATGTCTATTATCTGTACGGGCCATACGCCCATCACGAGCTTGACCCTGCCATAGAGGCGTTGAGGAAACTGCCGTGCGTGGACAAGATTGGATATTGTGACGACAAGCCGGGCACTCTTTCAGAAAGTGCTT
The DNA here is from genome assembly GCA_902780455.1 of uncultured Bacteroidia bacterium. GTDB lineage: Bacteria > Bacteroidota > Bacteroidia > Bacteroidales > UBA932 > Egerieousia. Next base: position 7,933 of record CACZFO010000060.1, read on the forward strand.
TCGTCACGGATGAATCAGGTTCTACACAGATGATTGTGAATACTTCCAATGGTGCAGAGGAAAAACGAGGATACAACGTATCCAAACTCTACTGCGACCGTGGAGCCTTTGAAGCATACGGCTTCAAGATAGTGAAGGATTTCAAGAGGGAAGAAGACAGGGTAGGATACTTGACTGAAGGCCTGGTCAAGCTGATGGGGCTCAACCCTGAGGACATCCAGCCTACGCAGGATCAGCTTGACAACCTGGGTATTACGGCAGTGGGAGGAATTATAGAGGACTTCAGGGGAAGCTATTATTACGACAATGCTACCTATGTCTGCATAATGGATGACTGGTATGTGAACCCGACTGCTTATTACAAGTCTTTGGCCATCAAGGTCAACGGCCATCACGGCGCTGCTGAAAAGGAGATAATGGAATGCCTCAAGAACACTCTAGACCAGTCCTGGGGTATCTACAAGGAGCCTCACAGCAAGGGATTTGTTCCCGCGCTGAACCGTGAGCATCTGAAGGATGAACATGCGCTGATGATTCTTATTCTGATGTTTGCCGGTCTTATGCTCATACTGTCTTTACTCGGCCTGACGGGTCTGAGCACCTGGTTCATATCGCTGAAGGAACACGACATTGCAGTCAGGAAAGTCTTTGGCGGTACAGTTTCCTCAGAGACATGGAAAAATGTCAGGGGTTATATGATTCTGGTAGTGATAGCCTGCCTTGTTGCAATTCCTCTGGCCTGGTATATCTGTAAAGATCTCCTTTCTGTCTATGTCCATAGAGTAAATCTAAGCGCCTGGTTCTTCATTGCTGCTTTGTTGATTATCGTTGCTTTCTCCTTTGCCGCTGTTTCCATCCAGACCCTACGGGTCACCCGCCTCAATCCTGCCGGGGTGCTTAAGAAAGAGTAACTGAATAATGACTGTCGCTGAAAAAAATAATCACTGAAAAGAAAATAGAATAATATGAGAAGAAGAGATGTGCTGATGAAGGTTTTGTCTTTAGGGATAGGGCTTGCCGTCGGTATAGTGCTGATAGCCAAGGTGTGCTTTGAGCTTTCCTATGACAAGAGCTATCCGGATGCGGAAAGGATATACCGTATAAGGACCAAATACACGCATCAAGGTGAACTGCACGATTATTACAACGTAAGCGGTGCTGTTCCGTTTGGTTTCAAGAGCGAAGTTCCAGGGGTTGAGGAAGGAACCAGGACGACATCTCTTTTCTCAAATGAGAACTATGTCCTTGAAGACGGCAGCATAGTTGCTGCAAAACTTATATTGGCCGACTCGTGTTTTTTCAACGTTTTTGAGCGACCATCTCTTGCGGGAGATTTGTGCAAGGCTTTGGCTAAACGATATACAGCCGTGATTTCCAGGAGCTTTGCAGAGAAGATGGGAGGTGTTGCGCAGTGTATGGGCAAGACTCTCTTCAACGAGGATGCCAAAGACTTGAAGTTTACCGTGGAGGGGGTTTATGAGGATTTTCCTGAGAACGGAACGTTTGACTATGACATTCTCCTGAGTATGGAGAGCTTTTCCAAGCAAAGCACGGAGAACTGGATGGGTAATGACCGTTATCAGGGATATGTGAAACTCAGCGACGGTGTGGATCCGCATTCTCTTGACGATGCCATACGCAAGATGCAGGAAAAGCATCAGCCGATTGATGAGATTGAAAAGATGGGCTCCTCCCTTTGGTATTACCTGACCCCCTTTGACAAGATGCATACATCAGACCCTGAAGTCAAGAACACAATCCGGGTGCTGTCTGTAGTGGCGCTTCTTCTTGTGGCTATCAGCATCCTTAACTACATTCTTGTCGTAATCTCCTCTATGGTAAAACGTTCCAGGGAAGTCGGCGTCATGAAGTGCTATGGTGCGGAGGGGAAGGACATCTACAGAATGCTTTCCAGGGAGGCTGTTGTTCACCTTCTGCTGTCCCTGATTCTTGCCGCGGTGCTGATATTTGCAGGCAGGGGAGTGGTTGAAAACCTTCTCGGAGTTTCTCCCAAGACACTTATGATACCCCAGAGCATTGTTGTTGTGTGTGCAGTGTTGTTTGTGGTACTCGCC
>CACZFO010000061.1 GCA_902780455.1 uncultured Bacteroidia bacterium
ACGAATCTTCAAAGTGGCTTTCTGCAGATGAACTTGATTCTGTAAACTGGCTTCCAGCAGACAATTCAGTAATTCAACAGCTGAAGCAGATATTGAAATAGGCTATCTTATCAGATTTCCCAGTATATCGCGCGTGATCTGGCGTGTAGCTGCTGTAGTTGTATTCTTAATAATCCTCTTGCCGGCACTTGTCTTGCTCTTTGTGCCGGTGAGCTTGTTACCCACGATGGTTGCAAGAGTTGCGGTCAGGGCGGTAACGATGGCCTTCCAAATCTTGCTCAGGCCGCTCTTGCCCTTCTTCTTGGCTTTTTCCTTTTCTTCCTTTTCCTTCTGTTTCTGTTTTTCAGCCTCTTCCTTAGCCTTCTGCTTGGCTTCCTCCTCTTTCTTTGTCATTTCGAGGAGAGTCTCAAATGCAGATTCCCTTTCGTGGATCTGGTCGTATTTGCCAAATAGTCTTGAAGATTTGATTATCTGGCTCCTCTGACTCTGGTCTATTGGTCCTATCTGGCTCAGCGGGAAGAGGATCTTGGCGTTTTCCACCATACGCGGAGCTCCTTTCTCATCAAGGAATGAAACCAATGCCTCTCCGGTACCCAGATTCATGATGGCCTCGTCTGTCTTGAACTCCGGGTTGGCCCTGAAAGTTTCGGCAGCAACCTTTACGGCTTTCTGGTCCTTAGGAGTATAAGCCCTCAGGGCATGCTGTATGCGGTTGCCCAACTGGCCCAGGATAACTTCAGGAATGTCTGTAGGGAGCTGTGAAATGAAGTATACTCCCACGCCCTTGGAACGGATGAGCCTTATGACCTGCTCTATCTTGTCTGTCAGAGACTTGGATGCTCCGTCAAAGAGCATGTGGGCCTCGTCAAAGAAGAACACCAGCTTAGGATAATCCAGGTCTCCCACTTCAGGCAGTGAGGAGTAGAGTTCGCTCAGCAGCCAGAGAAGGAATGTGGAGTAGAGTTTAGGATTCTCCATCAGCTTGTCTGCAGCCAGTACGTTCATGATACCCTTGCCGGTAGCCATGTCTATCTGGAGCAGGTCCATGATGTCGAATGCCGGCTCTGCAAAGAATTTGTCGCCACCCTGGTTCTCGAGCCTGAGCAGAGACCTCTGGATGGCACCTACGCTCTGAGGAGAGATATTGCCGTAGGTGGTTGTGTATTCCGCTGCATGCTGGCCCAGATAGTTCAGCATGGAGCGCAGGTCCTTGATGTCATCCAGAAGAAGGCCCTTTTCATCGGCGATGCGGAAAAGGATGTTGAGCACACCTTCCTGGGTGTCATTGAGTTCAAGGATCCGTGAGAGCAATTGAGGGCCCATCCTTGAGATGGTTGACCTCATAGGATGGCCCTGCTCTCCGTATACGTCAAAGAACCTCACCGGGCAGGCCTGATACTGAGGGTCCGGAACTCCGAACTCATCCTTCCTCTTCTCGATGAAGCCGCTGGTCTTTCCTGCCTGGCTTATGCCGGAGAGGTCTCCCTTCATGTCTGCCATGAAGCAAGGAACTCCGATCTGGCAGAAGCTCTCTGCCATTACCTGCAGGGAAACGGTCTTGCCCGTACCTGTAGCACCGGCTATCAGACCGTGGCGGTTGGCCATCTTGCCGACGAGGCTTATCGGGCCGTTAGGTGAATGGGCTATGTACAGCCCGCGTTCTTTGTCGTACATACTGTGTCTGTTTTATTTGTTCTGATTAGTAAACCACTTCGGTAGTACCTTCCCACGGCTTGTAAGGTGTGCGAGGGAATCTTCTCTCGAACTCCTTGATGAGGTCGTCGCGGAACTTAGGATGGGCCAGGCCGATGAGCATCCTTGCCCTGTCCCTGAGTGTAGCACCCTTCAGGTGGGCGATACCGTACTCGGTGATAACATAATCGATATCGTCTCTTGGAGTGGTGATTCCGGCTCCCTCTGTCAGGAATGCCTTGATACGTGAAAGTTCTCCGTGCTTTGCAGTAGAAGGGAAGGCGAGGATGGCCTTGCTGGTCCTGTTCCAGGATGCTCCGCGGATGAAGTCAACCTGTCCGCCTGTTCCGCTGAATACTTTAAGACCGATAGTTTCGGCTGTACTCTGGCCCTGGAGGTCCATCTCAAGGGCGGAGTTGATGGATACGAAGTGGTCCATCTGGCAGATGGTGCGAGGGTCGTTGCAGTAGTTTACAGGGAACATCAGCACGTCCGGGTTATGGTCTACGAAATCGTAGAGCATCTGGCTTCCCATGAGGAAGCCGGTAACCAGTTTGCCAGGGTGGAGCTTCTTCTTGGCATTGGTTACAACTCCCTTCTTTACCAGCTCTACAACACCGTCTGAGAACATCTCGGTATGGATACCAAGGTCTTTCTTGTTGGTCATGTAATGCAGGGCTGCATCAGGAATTGCGCCGATACCCAGCTGGAGTGTTGCTCCGTCCTCAACCAATGAAGCGCAGTATTCTCCGATCTTCTCCTCAACAGGTCCTATGTTTGGCTTAGGAAGCTGGAACATAGGCTTTGAGGTCTTTACGATATAGTCAATCTTTGAGATGTGGATAAGGCAGTCTCCGTAGCCGAGGAAAGGCATCTGGTCATTCATCTCGGCGATGATGATCTTTGCGCGGTCAACGGCCAGTTTGGTGTAGTCCACTGAAATACCGAGGCTGCAGTATCCGTCCTCGTTAGGGGGAGTGACTGTAATCATGGCAACATCAATCGGATAGCGGGTGTCAAACCAGTCTCCGATCTGATGATAGTAGTAAGGGAAGAAATCTCCGCGGTCATCGTTGAGGCCTTCTCTGGTGTTACCATGGGCAAAGTTTGTGATGTGGCGGAAATGGCCGTAACCCTCAGGCAACATATAGGTTGCAGGGTGAAGGGTTACCATGTGGTAAATGTTCACATCTTTAAGCCTCTCTCTCTGATCCATCATAGCCAGAGGGATCTCCTGAGGAGCGGCTGCAGAGTGGCCTAAGACGATGTTCATTCCACTCTGGATTGCGTTTGCCGCACCTTGAGGTGTGACAATACGGTCACTGTACTTTTCTAACCAGTCCATATTCGTTGTTCTTATAATTAATCTGAAAAATTTCTTTTTTTCAAGTTTCCAAATTTAAGAATAATTCATCAAATACCACCAGAATAATTAAAAATCTTCAGCGATGTTGAAAAATCGTTGAGAAATTAACATAAAAAAAGCGTGCTTCGTAAGAAACACGCCTTTTCTGATTGACGGATGGTTTACTTGACCTCCTCAAAGTCTACGTCGGTTACCTCGCCGTCCTGGCCGGAGTTTCCGGTATTAGAGGTGCTGCCGGTGTTCTGTCCGTAGCCGCCCTGGGTTCCGGCGCCCGGATTAGGACCCTGCTGGGCTCCGGCTGCCTTGCTCATCTCCTCGCTGGCTGCATGCCAAGCCTCGTTGAGTTCGTTCATCAGACCGTCCAGAGCTGAGATGTTCTTGGCCTGGTGAGCCTCTTTCAGTTTCTTGGTGGCTTCCTCGATTCTGGACTTCTTGTCGGCTGGAATCTTGTCGCCATAGTCCTTAAGGTTCTTCTCGCTGGCAAATACCTGGGCATCGGCAGCATTGAGCTTGTCTGCCTTCTCCCTCTCAACCTTATCTGCCTGCTCGTTTGCCTTGGCCTCGTCTCTCATCCTCTTGATCTCGGCCTCGCTGAGTCCGCTGGAAGCCTCGATACGTATCTGCTGCTCCTTGCCGGTTCCCTTGTCCTTTGCTGATACATTGAGGATACCGTTGGCATCTATGTCAAAGGTTACCTCGATCTGAGGCACGCCTCTAGGTGCAGGCATGATGCCGTCCAGGTGGAATACTCCGATCGACTTGTTGTCCTTTGCCATAGGACGCTCTCCCTGAAGCACGTTCACTTCTACTGAAGGCTGGTTGTCAGATGCAGTAGAGAAGATCTGGCTCTTGCGGGTAGGGATGGTAGTGTTGGCTTCGATGAGCTTTGTGAAAACACCGCCGTAGGTTTCGATACCGAGGCTCAGAGGAGTTACATCGAGCAGAAGCACGTCCTTTACATCTCCTGCAAGAACTCCGCCCTGGATGGAAGCGCCGATGGCTACAACCTCGTCAGGATTTACGCTCTTGTTAGGCTCCTTTCCGAAGAAGTCCTTTACCATCTGCTGGACCTTTGGAATACGGGTAGAACCACCTACCAGAAGAACTTCATTGATGTCTGAAGCACTCAGGTGAGCATCTGAGAGGGCCTTGCGGCAAGGCTCGATGCACTTCTGGAACAGGCTGTCTGCCAGAGCCTCGAACTTTGCTCTGGTGAGAGTCTTTACAAAGTGCTGAGGAACACCGTCAATAGGCATGATGTAAGGCAGGTTGATCTCAGTGGTAGTCTGGCTGGAATGCTCGATCTTTGCTTTCTCGGCAGCTTCCTTCAGTCTCTGGAGAGCCATAGGATCCTTGCTCAGGTCAGCTCCGCTGTGGTCGTTCTTGAATTCCTGAACCATCCAGTCTATGATGACATGGTCAAAGTCGTCACCTCCCAGGTGGGTATCACCGTTGGTAGACTTAACCTCAAATACTCCGTCTCCAAGTTCAAGGATTGAAATATCAAAAGTACCGCCGCCCAGGTCGAATACTGCAACCTTGGAATCCTTCTCCTTCTTGTCCAGACCGTAGGCCAAAGCGGCTGCGGTAGGCTCGTTGATGATTCTCTTTACGTGGAGTCCGGCAATTTCACCGGCTTCCTTGGTTGCCTGTCTCTGAGAATCGGAGAAGTATGCAGGTACTGTGATAACAGCCTCTGTAACAGTTTGTCCCAGATGGTCTTCTGCAGTCTTCTTCATTTTCTGGAGAACCATAGCAGAGATTTCCTGAGGAGAATAGAGCTTGCCGTCTATGTCTATCCTAGGAGTGTTGTTGTCGCCACGAACTACTTTGTAAGGTACTCTTGCGATTTCTGTCTGAACCCTGTCAAAGGTCTCTCCCATGAATCTCTTTATGGAGTAGATGGTCTTGGTCGGGTTGGTAATGGCCTGACGCTTTGCAGGGTCACCAATCTTCCTCTCGCCACCCTGAGTGAACGCAACTACTGAAGGAGTTGTTCTCTTTCCTTCGCTGTTGATGATTACGGTAGGCTCAGAGCCTTCCATTACTGAGACACAACTGTTGGTTGTTCCCAAGTCGATTCCGATAATTTTTCCCATGATTTTATCTCCTATTTTTTTGATTATTCTTTTTTGTTTTTCGGATTGTCTCCGCGATGGGGTATATCTCTATTATTGTGCCATCGCCGAATAACGACAAATAACTGCCATTTTGTCAAATTCTGTTTATACCGGCATGCTGGAAGCCTTCTTTACTGGTCCAAAGTGGCAGATTTGAAACAAAAGCCAAGCTTTGTCAGACCTTGTGAAGAGACCAACGGTAGTGGCTGCCGCTTAATAGGCTTAAAGACAGTATATTATGCAAAGTACTTCCAGTGTTTTTGCTGGAAGTGCTTTGGCTATATCGCTGAGTATTAGCTATTTAAGCGGCAGGCTTTCTGACTGTGTTATTTGAAGAGGAGTTACTCGGATCCTATGCAAGGAGCTAATCAGTCAGACCTGGAGGGCTTATTCAAGTCCGGCCCATTTGCCCTTGATGTTCTTGCACTGGGTGTAGCAAGACGGGCAGTTGTATACCTTGTAGAGTGTGCTGCCTTCTTCCTGGAAGATTTCAACGCCTCTCTGAACCGTATCCCATCCTTGGGCAATGATATAGATGTAGGTTACCTCACCGTTCATGACCTGGTGAACTCCGTTAGGGGAAGCCGCCATCTCCACGGTGTACGGCTTTGCAGGGGAGTAGGCGTTGTCGGCCTTTGCTCCCTTGAGGAGGGCTGCTGCCATGTATCGCTGAATGTAAGGATCATTGGCTGGGGCCTGTTTGGATGGTACGAGCTTGGTCTTTAGGATCCTGATTATTCCGCTTACGGTTGCGCTGCTGTTGCAAAGCAGGTTGAAGCATCTTTCTCCTACCTCAGCGTCTCTGGCATAGAGTTCTATTGCCATTGGAATCATGGCTGCTGTTCCCTGGATGCTCTTTCCGAGAAGACCGTTGTAAACTGCCTCGAATTCGTCATAGTCTGCAGGGAAGTTGGTGAATGTCACAAAGGCTGTAGGAATCTTGCCCGGCCTGTTGAATTCTCCTGAAACGGTGTAGGTGTGCTGTCCGTAAGTAATTGTGTTGCCGTCTACTTTAGCCTGGGTGGCAGACTCCTGCATTGCCGTGCCGGATGATTCAGCGGTTACTTCTTCAGTCTGGCTGCTGCCCTTTGAAGGCGTGTTGCAGCAGATGAAAACAATTGAAGTTGCCAGCAGAAGGAGTCCTGATGCTTTTCTTGCGTTTCTCATATTACATTGGTTTTAGGTTGTTGTTCAGTTTATGGCACAAGTTACTAAATAATTCTTTATCTTTGAGCAACAATACTTATCTTAAAGACTATGAAAACAAAAACTCTATTGAAATCAGTACTGGTAGCCGTACTGGTCACATGTGTTTCCATTACCGCTGACGCACAGCTGAAAGGCATTCTGAACAAGGCCAAGAAAGCCGTTGAGGAGAAGGCTGAGAAGGTGCTGGATAAAGCGCTGGAGAAATCTTCAGATGATAAGTCAACGGAATCAAAAACTTCCAATACTTCATCTTCCCGGGCAGAAACCGCCAAGCCTAAGTCAAAGTCTACATCTATACCGTCCGGCCCGGAGATTCCGGAACTTATGTCAATTGAGCCGTCTTCAAGTCAGTTGGATGCATCGGATGTCTATATGGACAAACTGGCTTGGGGACTGAGGAAAAATCCTGTCGAATCCGTGAAGGCCCTTGCCCATAAACTCAACACCAGGGCTAAGTGGGATACCGAGATGCTGACAAAGATGGAAGAGGGGTCCGTAGAAAGAGACAGCCAGTTGGAGGCTCAGCTTATAAAGGAACTCAAGAACTGGTCTTATTTTCTTATAAAGTGCGGTCAGATAGTCAATACTGCTGTAACGAGTGTTAATTGGAAGAAGGACGAGCATGGCAAGTTTTACTATAATGACGTGTATCCTATTTTCAGTGTAGGAATGTGGTCTGCAGGCGTCCAGGTAAGCCAGGATGATGTAAAAGGCTTTGGCTCAATGGTGTCCAGGGCTACAGAAAGCCGTAAGTTCCGTTTCTGCACTGAAGGCTCTACTGCAATGAACCCTATAATCGTTGATGATGA
>CACZFO010000062.1 GCA_902780455.1 uncultured Bacteroidia bacterium
CTGCCCCTCAGCGTAAAGTGTGTCGAAGGCAAGCGAACTCTTGCCGCTTCCGCTGACTCCGGTAATTACGCACAACTTGCCGCGCGGAATCTTCAACGAGATGTTTTTCAGGTTGTTGACCCGTGCGCCAGTAATCGTGATATATTCCTGGTCAGCCATTATGTCAGATGAATTATTCGGCCTCCTTGAGCCTTTCTGCGTTCTCGGCAATCTGGAGCTGGTCTATGACCTCCTGGATTTCTCCGTCCATGAATACCGGAAGATTGTGGGTGGACCAGTTGATGCGGTGGTCGGTTACACGGCTCTGCGGATAGTTGTAAGTGCGGATCTTTGCACTGCGGTCACCGGTAGAAACCATGGTCTTCCTCTTGGAGGAGAGATTGTCAAGGTACTTCTGGTACTCCATGTTGTAGAGCCTCGTACGGAGCTCGTTCATGGCTTTTTCAAGATTCTTCAGCTGGTTTCTCTCATCCTGGCACTGGACAACGATTCCGGTTGGGATGTGTGTCAGACGAATTGCAGAATAAGTTGTATTCACACCCTGTCCGCCAGGACCGGAAGCGCAGAAAATATCCTTGCGTATATCTTTCTCGTTGATTTCCACGTCAAACTCGCCGGCCTCAGGAAGCACCACCACTGAAGCGGCTGAAGTATGGAGCCTGCCCTGGGTCTCGGTCTGAGGCACGCGCTGTACGCGGTGTACTCCGGACTCATACTTGAGAAGCCCGTATACTCCCTCTCCTGAAACGGTGTATATGATTTCCTTGTAACCGCCGGCAGTGCCAGGAGTCTGGGAAGTGACTTCCAGTTTCCAGCCCTTGCGCTCTATGTACTTGGAATACATACGGAAAAGGTCTCCCGCAAAAATGGCGGCCTCATCTCCGCCGGTACCTCCGCGGATTTCCATGATGGCATTCTTGCCGTCTTCAGGATCGGCAGGGATCAGAAGCAGCTTTATCTCCTCCTCCATCTTTGGAAGAGCCTCCTCCAAAGAAGCCAACTCTTCCCTGGCCATCTCCCTGAGTTCCTCATCCTTCTCGTTAACTATCAAATCTTTGGCGGCATCATAATCTTCCACCATCTTCTTGTAGCGTGCACCGGCCTTGACTATAGGTTCTATTTCCTTGTAGTCTTTGTTCAGCTGCACGTACTTCTTCATGTCGGCCATGGACTCAGGATCAGAAAGCTGGGCCTGAATTTGGTCAAGCTTAACTTTAAGGCCTTCTATCTTCTCTAGCAATGTATTGTTGTTGTCGCTCATAATATGGTCAATTAACGGATCTTTCTGATCCAGCACCTTCTTCTCATGTAAAACTCCTTCTTGTAGCTGTCCCAAACCTTTATTGCTGCAATGTTGGTGTCAATCTGAGGATTGGTGATGGCACTCTTGAGTTTCATCTTGTAATAGTTGGTCTCCATCTTGGTATGGAAGATGGCGGAAAGCCCCTTGGAATGCCACTCGGGAGCGGAGCCCAGCAGCATCAGGTCTACCTTCTTGTATCTCCAGAAAGCCAGGAGTATGAAGAACCATCCAATGGGGAAAAGCTTTCCCCTGGCTCTTTTAAAAGCCCTGGAAAGCGATGGGATGCTGACTCCAAAGGCAGCAAGGTTACCGTCCTTGTCAAGAACCATGCATGTCAAACCTTCTTTCAGGTAGGAGAAATAATGGTTGCCCATCTCCTTCTGCTCCTCCTCGGTAAGAGGGATGAAGTTGTGGACCGCCTTGAAGGATTCGTTATATATCTTGAAGAACTGGTCAAGGAGTTTTTCCTTCAAGGCCTTATTACGCCTTACTTCCCTTATCTTCAGCACCTTCAGGCCGTACTTCTCTACCAGGAGCTTGGATATCCTGCCCAATTTCTCCGGCAGGCCCTGCCCCGGATCCATCTCGTACTGGATCCAGTCGCACTCCTTCTCAAAACCCATCTTCTGCATGTAATCCACGTAGTACGGATAGTTATACAGGCAATTAACCTGAGGTTCCTTGTCAAAACCTTCCACCAGCATACCCTGGCGCCCAAGGGTGTTGTAAGCCAGAGGTCCGTGGATCTCAGTCATGCCCTCGGCCTTGCCCCACTTCTCCACGGCATCTATCAGAGCCTCGGCAATGGCCGGGTCTTCCTGGAAGTCAAACCATCCGAACCTTACGCGGCTCAGGTTGTAGTAGTCGTTGTAACGGGGATTTATAATTCCCTGAACCCTGCCTACAACCTTACCATCCTCATTGTAAGCCAGAAACAGCTTGCGCTTGCAATACAGCAAGGCCGGATCGTCCTTGAGGGAGTGCTTCTGGTCCATGTCCAAAGTAGGAACATAGTACCTGCACTTGCGGTAAAGACGGTTCTGGAACTTGTAGAATTGCCTGAACTGCTTGTCTGTGGTTACTTCCTTAACTGTAATTGCCATAAGCGGATAATTTGCAAAGCCCGCAAATTTAAGAATTATCCCTCAAGCTTCAAAATCCATGTAATGGCAGCCTGGGCGCAGATGCAGCCGAACACTGCCGGAAGATATGAAATTGTTCCGGTGCGGCTTTTCTTATTCTGTTCCTCAAAAGGTACTATTGCTTCCTTGACCGGCAGCTCTTCTGAAAAGACCACCTTGAAACCCTTGCTTATGCCTATTTTCCTGAGCCGCTTGCGAAGCATGTAAGCAAGAGGGCAGTTGAAAGATTTGCTGATGTCAGCAAGACGGACCCTTGTAGCATCCCACTTGGCCCCTGCACCCATAGAACTTACGAGAGGAATCCTGTTATCCATGCAGAATTTGATCAGTGCTATCTTTGGCGAGAGGGTGTCTATGGCATCTATCACGTAATCCACCTGTGGCTTTCCCTGCCCGTCCAGCAGAGGAAGGACCGATGGGATGTTTTCTTCCGAGAGGAACTGGTCTATGGCCTCTATCTGGATTTCCGGGTTGATGTCTTTGAGACGGCTGGATACCACGGAAGTCTTTTTCCGGCCCAATGTAGAATCAAAGGCCGCAATCTGACGGTTCTTGTTGGTTATGGAATAGGAATCTGCATCGGCGACTATCATCTTGCCCACTCCAGCCCTTGCCACCATCTCGGCAGCCATGGCGCCCACGCCTCCAAGTCCGACAACGGCCACCCTGGCCTCGGAAAGCAGCCTTACACCATCGGGGCCGCACTGGAGCAAAGTCCTTTCTTTCCAATCCTCAGACATGGTCACTTTTCAAGGGCCTTTGCTTCTTCCCAGTATTTGTCCATTTCGGCCAGGGTCATGTCTTTCAATGACCTGCCTTTCTTTATGGTATTCTCTTCAAGGTATCCAAAACGGCGGCGGAACTTGGCACATGTATCCTCAAGGGCCGTGTCCGGATCCAGGCCGTAAAGACGGGCGGCATTTATCACCGAGAACAGGAAATCGCCGAGTTCCTCCTCTGCCCTCTTCCCACCCTCAGGAAGGACTTCCCTGAATTCTCCCAGTTCTTCACAAACCTTGTCCCACACGTCCTCCTTCTTCTCCCAGTCGAAGCCGACCGCACGGGCCTTCTCCTGAATGCGGTAAGCCTTGATTACGCTCGGAAGAGACTCCGGCACCCCGCTCAGGACGGTCTTGTTGCCGTCTTTTTCCTTGGTCTTGAGCTGCTCCCAGTTACCCACAACTTCATCCGCACTGTTCACGCGGACATTGCCGTAGATATGGGGATGCCTGTATATAAGCTTGTCGCACAATTTATTGCATACATCAGCTATATCAAACTGGTCCTGCTCCTTTCCTATCTTCGCATAGAAGACCACGTGCAGGAGAAGGTCGCCGAGTTCCTTGCAGATATTGGGCATGTCTTTCTTGAGTATGGCATCGGAAAGCTCATAAGTTTCCTCGATAGTCTGAGGACGCAGGGTATCCAAAGTCTGCTTGTGATCCCACGGACACTTCTCACGGAGCGTATCCATAACATCCAGCAGTCTTTCAAAGGCTGCCAGTTCCCTCTCTCTCTTTGTTTCCATAGATGCGTAAGGTTATTTTTTTCTTGTAGGCGGGAACTTGTCATCGGAAGGATGACCGAGCCACAAGTCGAACCTCAGCATTGCATATTCAGGAACACCTTTGCCCGAGGACATGTTGCCGTTTGATCCATAACCAAGTCCGGACATGAACAATGTTGTAGCCTGGTCCGCATATGTCATGCTCTTGATAGCCCTTACGAATCCGAATATCAATGAAGATTCTCCACCTACCCCAATCGTATTGTCAGAAGACGTGGCTGAAGAACCGTAGGTAGTCATTTCACCAAATGTTCCCCTCATAGTAACGCTGAGCGGCTCATATTCGTTGGATGAATCGTAGATGCGGTACTTCCTTGCCGTGTCTGCTATGTTGGTGTCAAATACATATCCGTCAAGGAGACGTCCTACATACCAGACATTTACCTCAGTGCCAGATACTACGGTGTCTGCTGCAGGTATTCCGGAAGGATGAGTGAAATTGCGGAAATAATATCCGTAAGCGGTTGAATCAATCTTTGGACTGAAATGCTTGGCTATGTATTTTTCAAGAGAATCTATCTGATACTTTTCTACGTCGTCAATAACAATGCCGGCCTTTATCTCATAAAGTATGTTTACAGAAGACTGCTGGCCCTTGTTTACATAATTTGAAGAATTCTGTCCTGAAGACGTGAGCCAAGGCGGGATGATTGCAGTAACACGGCCGCCCTTTCCAAGTTTCTGGAGCAGCTCCCGCATACCTTCCGTAGTGGTATTGTTAATTATGAAAAGAGAAGGACCGTAGTAGATGCCTGGATCATAAGTTCCGAGCATCCTGGCCTTTACGGAATCCGTAGTGCTCTGGCAGGTTCCGGACAGGTCGTACGTATTATAGTGGATGTAGATTCCGTCGTTGGTGCCGGGCTTCTTGGAATCTCCCGGATTCAGGTCCAGGATGGTAAGGCCCGATGTCAGTTTCTGGGCACTCGGGCAGTTTGCCTGGATGTATGCGTCTAGGATCTTCTCCTGAAGCTCCTTCTCGGTTTCAACCTTCTCTTCTGCGCAACCGGCCAATGTCAGAACCGCTGCAGATAAAAGGATGTATTTCAGTTTTATTCTCATAAATAAATAATTGTTCTTCCTTTATTTGACAATCTTTTCCGCTGTTATCTCAAAGAACAGAGGGGTCATCTCAGGGATGCTTCCCATCTGTTGGTTGCCGTATCCGTACCTGGCCGAGAAGATGATATAGCAATGTTCACCCTCCCTTATGCCTTCCAGCCCGAGGGCAAGTCCCTTTATAAGGGCCGAGGATCCGAACTTTATCCCATAAGGCTTCCCGTCCGTCACAAAGCCGTTATCCTGGGCAACCTCCGTTTCATTGGTGGCAAAGAGACTGCCTTTGCCGTTGCTGAAAACATAACCGCTGTAGTGTATGTAAAGAGAATCCCCCTTCTCAAGTTCAGCTGCCCCGGAAGGAGCCTGGTCAACTATCACCCGGGGAACGCCCTGGTTCAGGACTACCGTATAGTCAGAACTCAGCGACGATACATATCTGTCTATGACCGCCTCCTGACTTGCATATGTGTTCTTGCGGTCCTCCTTGTCGCAGCTGAATGCAACCAGGGCCGCAAGGCATATGAATAATATTTTTCTGACCATAACGCTCATACAGTATCAAAAGCTGTGCCGATTTTCTTCCAGAAAAGCCCTCAGGGACCTCTCGAAATAGTCTTCGACCTCTTCCACCGGCATGTATAACCTACCGCCGGCAGCCCTTTCATGGCCGCCGCCGTTGAAGTATCGCCTGCAAAGCTGGTTCACAGAAACAGCACCTTTGCTCCGCAAAGATACTTTAATATATCCATCCGACTGCGTAAAAAGGGCAGAAATTTCAACATCCTTTATTTTCAGCGGCAGGTTTACGAAACCTTCCGAATCTCCGTCGCGATAATCAAAACTGTCCTTGACGGCCTTGTCCAGAACCATTGAGGCAGCCTTGAGGTCCTTGAACATCTTCATCCGGTTGAGCAGCATCTCCCCCATCAGCCTCATCCTCTGCTCGGAGAAACTGTTCATTATCTCAAACTGTATCCTTTCCCTGTCTACGCCCGCCTGGGCTATCTGTGAGGCCATCAGGAAGGTGGAAGGGAACACCGAATTGCAGAAATTGTTGGTGTCCGTCATCATCCCGGTATAGAGCGATGTCTTGGTGTCAAAAGGTATCTCCTTGCCAAACTGGACGGAAACCTCACTCAGAAGCCACCATGTCAGTTCAGATGCGGAAGAAACCTCGGTTTCCGAAAACACCAGGTCTGCAAAGTCTTCGGGCTGGGGATGGTGGTCTATCAGGATCTTTTGCCCGGCATTGAGTCGAAGGGCCCCGGCCATCCCTTCCGTCCTGGCCAGATTGTTAAGGTCCATGCAGATGACCGTGTCAGCCTTCTCTATAAGAGCCTCGGCCGCACTGGGGTTCAGGGAGAAATCCAGAACCTGGGAGGCTCCCGGCATGAACTTCAGATAGTCTGGGAAGACATTCGGGACTATCATTGAGATGCTTTCCACACTGCCCCTGACGGCACTCTCTATCCATGCCTTCATGCCGGTCAGGCATCCTATGCAGTCTCCATCGGGATTAAGATGACCTGCTATGACTATATTTCTTGCTGCAGACAACTTGCTGAAAAAGTCTGCGGCCATGGCGGATTCTACTTTCATATAAGCTAAACGATACGCAAAATTAAAAATATATTGCTTGATGAGAAGATTTTTTTTATTTTTGTCCTTGTTAAACTCGAGGATAATAAGAAA
>CACZFO010000063.1 GCA_902780455.1 uncultured Bacteroidia bacterium
GAATAACCGTCTCCGCTGCTTCCTGTAGAAGGGTAGGAAAGCCCTCCGGTCGTTATGAGAAGTTTCTTTGAAAGGACCCTCCCCTGCTCGGATTGGATGCAGAACAAATCATCTTTGCTTATTCCGGAAACCTCAAACCCGGTAATGGTTTCCACAACCGAACATCTTCTTACATGGTTGACCAGAGCATCGGTGACATCCATTGCCCTCATGCTCCTTGGGTACACCCTCTGCCCCCTTTCAACACTGAGTTCCAAGCCGATGGAAGTGAAGAAATCCATGGTGTCGTGAGAGGAAAAATTGTAAAATGCGTTCTTGAAGAACTGACAATTCGGATGAACGTGAACAGAGAATTCATCCCACATCCTGGTATTGGTCAGGTTGCACCTCCCCTTTCCGGTTATGTTGATTTTCCGTCCGCATCTGGGCATCTTTTCCAGAAGCACCACAGAAGGACGGCTTTCAGACGCCTTGAATTTCTCAGAAATCCAGGCAGAGGCCATCAGGCCGGCAGCTCCTCCGCCTACTATTGCAAGATCGTAAACCAAATCCTTCATCAGTCAGAGAGTTTGATATAATATTTCAGATCCCTTCCAGGAGAAATTTCCTCAGCGATTTCAGGATGCAGCACCTGTATGAGATCCATCAGCACTTCCTCCGGATATACAGCCCCGCTCTCCCAGTAATCGCTTCCGCCATAAGGAGTTACCCGTTTTACATTGTTATACAGGGCCCCTCGCTTCACAGCAGGGATATTCTTGAACATCGGGTTTTCAGAAACAACTTCCCCTGCTGTACGGGCAGAATTAAGGTGAATCCACACATCTGCCTTCTTTGCAAGGGTATACATCCTTTCAAGGCTCTCCCTGGAAGACGCGCTCTCTCCATCCGAAGCCCCCAGGATAGAACCTCCTGCCGCGGTTACAAGTTCATACATGTAGCTGTCTTTGCCGGGAACATACCAAATTCCCTTGAATGGCATATTGACAAGCACCTGCAAGTCTGCAGCCCGGTTGTCTCCGGCCATAGCTGAATAGCGGGATGCGAGGTCGTGATACCTGTCTTTTTTAAGATTGAACAGAGAGTCAGCCGTATCCTTCCTGCCCAGCAGGGTTCCGAAAAGCTTAAGGTATTCCAGCCTTCCCACGACGGAAGATTCAAGATAATCGTTGATGACCAAAACCTTCTGCCCCAGCTTGCGCAGTTTTTCAATGTAGCTGTTGTCTGATCCTTCTATTCCATAAGCAAATACGACATCAGCCTTGAGGCTGAGGATCAGCTCATAATCGGGAGCGGTTTCGGCCCCTATGTCGGCTATCAGCCCCCTGTCTGCACGGCTGCGGTAGAGGCTGTCGTAAATGAACCTGGTACCGCTTACGGCCTTTACGGCATCCTCCTTCCCAAGCATTTGAATGGCAGGAAGGTATGTCGTTGACATACACACACAACTCTCTATCGGGACAGGAATTGCCATGATGTCAGAAGACAGAAGCTCTGTGCAGTCCCTTGGCACGAGAAGATACTTTTCCGAAGAAGCGCCCTGCCAGCTGTTGAAAGAAACCAGGGTATCGCCCGAGAGCCTCATATAATCGGCAAAAGCGACAGGAGAACCCTCTCCTGCCGCCTTTGTCAAATCATTCTTTACGCCTGTGCTGCAAAAAGCCAGGAAAACTGCAAGAACCGATATGAGACTGAGTTTCATGGACTATTTAACCTGCAGGCAAGCCAATGCTATTGAATTCAGCTTGGTATCTATGCTGTCTGCCCTTGAAGAAAGTACGCATGGAGCAGAAGCGCCCGCTACGAAAGCTGCAGTCCTTACGCCAGGAACAAGCTGGGTGTTGGACTTGTAGAACACGTTGCCGCTCTCGATGTTAGGGAACAGAAGTCCGTCGGCGTCACCTGCAACCTCGCTCTTGAGCTTCTTGATGGCTGCTGCCTCCTTGTTGATGGCAACGTCCAGTGCAAGAGGTCCGTCTACAAGGCCAGGAAGCTGTCCTCTGTCTGCCATCTTGGCAAGCATGGCAGCCTCAACGCATGCAGGCATGCCATCAAGCATCTGCTCGGTGGCAGCAACTGCTGCAATCTTAGGATTGGCAACACCCAGAGACTTGCAGACATTCACGATATACTTCAGGATGGCTGTCTTCTGCTTGAAATCAGGAAGTGGAATAACGGCCATGTCGCCGAATACCAGGAACTTAGGATAGTTAGGATGCTGCATCACGGAAATATGGCTCAAGACAGCCTTAGGAGGGAGCAGTCCCCATTCCTTGTTGAGGATTCCCCTCATGTACTTGTCGGTTGAGCAGAGGCCCTTCATCAGAACGTCCGCCTCACCGTTATGCACTGCTGTAACTGCTGCCTGGATGGCCTTCAGTTCCACAGGAACATCCATTATGCAGAACTTGTTGATGTCTATGTTCTCCTTGGCGCAGACTGCCTCTATCATCTTGCGGTCTCCGTAAAGGGTAGCCTCGCAGAATCCTGCATCAATTGCCATGCTTGCTGCACAAACGGAGTGCTCGTCAACACCCCACGCTACTGCCAGCCTTCTCTTGGGATTAGCCTTGAGAAGTTCGTATACTTCGTCAAATGTCTTCATTGCTGTTGTATAAATTTTTGGTTTTCAATTACATCTTAACAAGTCTCATGGTATCGGTTGCAATAACCAGCTCCTCGTTGGTACATACAACGGCAACCTTTACCTTGGAATCCTTCTTGGTGAGGATGGCGCTCTTGCCTCTCAACCCTGCATTGACCTCATCGTCAAAGTCTACGCCCAGATATGCACATTTCTGACCTATGTAAGCCCTGGTCTTAGGATCGTTTTCGCCGATTCCGCCTGTGAATACTATCAGGTCAACTCCACCCATTGCAGCAGAGAAGGCTCCAACGAACTTGAGAAGTCCGTAGCGGAAAATCTCGAGTGTCAGCTGGGCTCTCTTGTCTCCTCTTGCAGCAGCCTCCTCGAGGTCGCGGCAGTCTGAAGAAACTCCTGAGATACCAACGAATCCACTCTTCTTGGTAAGGATATTCTCCATCTCATCTGCTGTCAGGTTGTATTTCTTCATGATGTAGGTAACCACTCCCGGATCAAGCGAACCGCATCTCGTACCCATGATCAGACCGTCTATTGTCTTGAGTCCCAATGATGTATCTACAGCCCTTCCGTTCTTCACGGCTGTTACGCTGCTGCCGTTTCCAAGATGGCAGGTTATGATGTTGGAGTCGTTGTAGTCTATGCCTGCAAGCTCGGCGCCAACCTTGGATACATATCTGTGGCTGGTTCCATGGAATCCATAACGGCGTATCTTGTCCTTCTCATAGTACTCGTAAGGAAGACCGTAAGTATAGGCATAGTCTGGAATGGTCTGAAGGAAGGATGTATCAAACACAGCTACCTGTGGAACCTTAGGAAGAATGCTCTCTACCGCATTGATTCCGAGCAAACCAGCAGGATTGTGAAGCGGAGCAAGAACTGAACATTTTTCAATTCCTTCCTTTACCCTCTGGTCTATAATGCAACTCTGGGTGAAATACTCACCACCGTGAACAACCCTGTGTCCTACAGCCTCTATCTCATCCAGGGAACGGAGAACCCCGTACTCAGGATCTACCAGCAGACCGAGAACATCCTTTATACCCTCGGTATGGTCTGCTACGGGTTTGTGGATCTTGTGTTTGTCTTTTCCCGGAACAGAGTGGGTTATGTCACCCTCTTCCATGCCTATCCTCTCTACCAGACCTTTGGCCAGCAGAGAATGTTCACTTGCGCTCCTCATATTCAGCACCTGGTACTTGATTGAAGAACTGCCGCAGTTTAAAACCAGTATTATCATATTCTTAAAATTGTTTCGTTATCGTGCAAATTTAATAATAATCTCGGTTTTTTCTATATTTGCAATCAGAAACAACAAAGTTGATATGAGGAAGTTGGGTGTGGCGTTAACCTTGAGTTTCCTTCTGGGAACGGTCTCCGGCAGATTCTTCAGCTGTTCCTTCTTCCCCTACCTGTTCATCTTTCTTCCGGGAATCCTGTATCTGTCAAGAAAAAGGGCTGTGCTTTTCATACTGCTCAGCTGTGCCGGATTCTTCATCCTTGGGGTCCAGAGAAGGGCCATGTATTCCGAGAAAGTCTTCCCTGCAGAGAGATTCATAGAAAACAAAGCCCGTAAGATAAGGAACCGTATTTCAGCAAAACTCTCCCAAAGGCTCCAAGGAGAACACTCCAGGGATATAGCTTCAGCCCTGCTGCTGGGAGACAGGAGCGGCCTGGATTCCAATGTAAAGACCGCCTTCCGCAATGCCGGAATCAGCCATGCCCTTGCCCTTTCCGGAATGCACGTAGGTATAATCTGGAGCATAGTCTGCATGTTCACGGCAGCATTAAGGTGGAATTACAGGACAAGGAAACTTTCATTTATCCTCAGCATCGCGATAATATTCATATATGCCGTAATAACAGGCCTTTCCCCTTCAGTGAGCAGGGCCTGTATCATGATAGCGATCTGGAAAACGGCAGATATCCTTTGCAGTGGCAAGGACAGGACGGGGCCTCTCATGACAGCCGCGTTGATAATAGTGCTTTTCAATCCTTCCGCCATGGAAATGATAGGATTCCAACTGTCTTTCGCAGCTGTAGCCGGGATAGTCTTCCTTTATCCCGCAGTTGAAGAGAGCATAAGGAAAGTGTTCGGAAGGCAAAGAAAAAATGCATGGATGAAGATTGCCTTGTCATCAGCCCGTCCGATGGGGATAACCATGACCTGCCAGATAGCAACATTCCCGCTCATCCTCCTCTACTTTGGAAGGGTAAGCGGGAATTTCCTTATTTCCAACATAGTAACGGCTCCTTTAGTAACGCTTTCGGTTTACGGAAGCGCCGCTTCCGTACTGCTCGGGGGCATCCCTGCCGTGGGCGGAGTCATTTCCAAAATATCTTCCGCCATCATAGAAATCCTAAGGCAGGTAGTGCTGTTCCTCGGAAGCTGACTACTGTTTTGAGTAAGCGTCGGAAAGTTCCTTTGGAACTTCTCTTCCCAGAAGATGCCGGTACCAGAAACGGTAATCGTTGAAATCAGAGAAATCTCCCTGGGCTCCGCGATAACCGTGAAGCTGCCTCGGATATATCATGAGGTCAAACTGCCTGCCCATCTTCTGCAGTTCCAACACCAGACTCATGGTATTCTGTATGTGGACGTTGTCGTCTGCTGCTCCATGGGTGAGCATCAGATAGTTGGTTGCGTCTCCCTTGTAGCCGGAAGCCTTGATGCGGTCTGCCATCACAGTTCTCTTGAAACCCTCCGGATTCCTCTGAGGAGTGTCCATGAAACGCTCGGTGTAGTGGGTATCATAGAGCATGTAGTCGTAAACGCCTCCACCGGCAATTCCGTATTTGAAATACTCACACCCTTCGGTAACGCAGAGAGTTGCCATGCTTCCTCCATAAGAGAAACCGTAGATTCCTATCTTGTCAGGATTGACATAAGGAAGGTTCCTGAGGTACTTGGCCCATTCTATGAAGTCTTTGAGTTCAATGGAGAAGAAGTTGCGGTACATGAAGTTGCAGCCTTCCTTGCCACAGTGGCCGCTGCCGCGGTGGTCCATGCTGAACTGTATCACATCCTGGTTTGCCCACCACTGGTTGCCAGATGAAATGTAGCTCCAGGAATCAGCAACCACCGGAGTGTTAGGGCCTCCGTACATGTAGATTATGACAGGATATTTCTTGTTAGGATCAAAATTGACAGGAAGCGTTATCTTGCCCGGAATCGTGTATCCGTCAGGAGTTTGGATGTAAACCATCTGAGGAAGGGCGATATCGTAGGAATCAAAGTCCCTGCCCTTGCCGTCTGCCAGGACAGTCATCTTGCCGCTTCCGTCAGTTGGAAGCAGGACAGCCCTGTCAGGAGTGCGTGCATTGCTGCAGATGGCAGCCATCCACTTGAAATCTTCGCTGAGCTGAAGCGATTTGTAAGAAAAGTCTCCGGTTGAAATCCTGGTTGTCTTTGCCTTCTTGATATTCACCTTGTAGATATCTACCCTCGTGGAGATTTCCTTCTTGGAGGTAAAGTAAAGTTCCTGCTTCTTCGGATCTATCTTGAGCAGTTTGATATCCCAGTTCTTGCCGTCGGTCAGGCATTTCTGGGTCTTGCCGTCAAAGGAAAGGTAATAGATCTGCTCCCACATTGTGAAGTCACGCACCATATAGAGGCCGCTTTCGTCAAAGAGCATCTGTTCCGGCCAGTCTATCCAGGTGTCCTGATGCTCCTTGTAGATAGGTTCCTTGCTTCCGTTCTCAGGATTTACGGAATAGAAAACAAGGTCCTGCTGAACCCTTGGCATCCATGGAACTATGAAGCGGCTGCTTTCCGCATTCCAGAAAGGGATTCCAAAGTACTGGTCTTCTTTCTGGTCAAAGTCTGCCCAAACGATTTTACCGCTTGAAATCTCTGCAAATCCTATCTTCACTTCAGGATTCTTCTCGCCGGACATCGGATAATGTGTTGAGAGAATCTGGTTCTTTGCCTTTGAAGGATCATATATCGGGAACATCGGAACCTGGCTGTCATCAAAGGATGGGTCAAAGACCTTGA
>CACZFO010000064.1 GCA_902780455.1 uncultured Bacteroidia bacterium
GTGCATGCCAGCGACCTCATCTACAAGTACAGGATGCAGATTGCAGCCAAAAGCAAGTACAAACTCATCAACAAGAAAACCGGAGAACCTCTGAGGGTTGTGGAACATATCGGATGCCACTATTCCAAGATGTTCCCTTCCAAAGGCGTCGGAGGTGCCGAATATCCATATGTGCTGGTCGGCATGGTAGAAGCCTGGGGTGGCCAGATCGTGGATTATCCTGAAAGAAGGCATTGCTGCGGATTCGGATTCCGCCAGTATTTCATAAAGGGCAACCGCGGATACTCTCTCTCAAACACATATAAGAAGTTTGAAAGCATGGAGCCTTTCAAGCCTGACATGATAATCACAAACTGCCCGGGATGCCCGTATTTCCTTGACAGATGGCAGTATGTAATTGCGGAAAGCCAGGGAAAGACCTACGGGGAAAACGGACACGGCATCCCTGTATTCACCTATGAGGAAGTGGCCGGACTGGTAATGGGTTATGACCCTTGGGATCTTGGCCTTCAGACACATCAGGTATCCGTTGAACCGCTTCTGGACAAGATTGGAATACCATATGATCCATCAAAGAAGTATCTGGGAAAGAATGGAAAATCCATCGGTGAACCCCAAAAACCTCATTGCTTAAAGTAGAATCATGAAAAATAACATACTCGTAATAGGAGGAGGGCCGGCCGGACTTGAAGCCTCTGCCAACCTTAAAAGGATGGGATACAACGTCATCCTCATAGAAAAAGAAAGCAAACTCGGGGGGCACCTTGCCAAATGGGACCGCTTGTTTCCGGACGGGGTCTCTGCCCGGAAAACACTTGAAGCCCTCACAGACGAAATCCGGGGCGTGAATTGCTTCACCGAAACCCAGGTACAGTCTCTCAACATTCTTGACAAGTCCTACAATGCCATTCTTTCCAACGGCATAACCGTTCTGGCTGACGCAGTGCTGCTTTCAAGCGGATTCGACCTGTTCAAAGCCGAAAAGAAAGAGGAATACGGCTACGGGATTTACGAAGGGGTCATCACCAATGCAGACCTGGAAAAAGCCTTCAGGGAGAAGAAGATGCCCCTCAATGAACCACGTGCAATAGGTTTCGTCCACTGCGTGGGTTCCAGGGACGAGAAAGCCGGAAATCCGGCATGCTCGAAGGTTTGCTGCGCAACCGCGGTAAAGCAGGCATGTGAAATAAAGGAAGTATATCCGAACGCCGATGTCTACTGCTTCTACATGGATCTTAGAATGTTCGGAAGACATTACGAAGACCTCTACCTGAAGGCTCAGAAGGAGTTTGGAATCAGGTTCATAAGAGGCAGGGTGTCAGAAGTTGCCGAAATGGCTGACGGAAGGCTCCAGGTCAAGGCTGAGGATACTCTCTCAAGCAAGCCTATAAGGGTGACACTGGATATGCTGGTGCTCATGGCCGGAATGAGACCTTCAGAGGCCGGACGTTCCGTAGGCCGACAGATCAACCTGACTACCGAAGACGACGGCTTCTTCTCTTCAGAAGACAACCTCCTTGCCATCCAGAAGAGCAAGCTTCCGGGATTCTTCTATGCAGGAGCCTGCACGGGTCCGAAGACCCTGCCCGACACCCTTCACGAGGCCCGCAGCGCAGCCCTGGAGATAGACAGATACATCAAAGAAAACACCAGAGAGAAATGATAGATTTCGGTTTTACCGTCAGTCCCAGCTCCAGGCTGGATCTGGACAAGATGGACAGGACATCATTCAACGCACTGGCAAAGATTGAACCTGATGTGCTAAAGTGCATGGCCTGCGGCAGCTGCACGGCAAGCTGTACGGCCGCCCAGTTTGAGCCCACCAGCCTTCGCCAGGCCATTCTCCTTCTCCAGAGAGCCCAGGTGGAACAAGCCCTCAATCTTTTGAAAGGCTGCATGTTGTGCGGAAAATGCACAATGGTTTGCCCCAGGGGAATCAATACCCGCCATCTGATCATATCTATCCAAAAAATCTACGGAAAATGAAAAGCATCATGATAGCGGCAGCCCAATCTGTAACTCCTTCAGGTATCATAGACAGGTATCCGAACAGTTACAACCATTTCGTACTGCCCTTTGTCATAGGCATATCCTTCATAATTGTATACCTCCTGATAGGCCTGATAAGGGTCCTGTACCATCTGACCGGTGAGGACAGGATGAAGCTACTGAAATCCCTGTTCATTCCCAAGACGGCCCTCAAGAACATACGGGACATATTCTGCGACTGCCTGATCCACACCAAGATATGGAAGAGGAAGCCTCTGCTTGGCTACATGCATTCAGCCATAGCCTTCGGATGGTTCATGCTCATAGTACTCGGACACCTTGAGGTAGCGCTGTTTGCTCCCAGACATCTGGAAGGCATAACGGAAGGATCGCTCTACTACCCTATCTTCTACAGGTTCTTCATTTGGATGAACCCTGCACACGAAACCCTGAGGGGAACCGTGTTCTTTTTCCTGATGGACTTCTTCCTCCTGTACGTATTGAGCGGAATAGCACTCGCGATGTTCAAGAGAGTGCGTTCAATAGCATTGGGGATGAGGCATACCACAAAGCCTTCACTTGCAGACAGGGTTGCCTTGTATTCACTCTGGGCCATCTTCCCGCTAAGGCTTCTGGCAGAGGGTTTTACTGCAGACCTCAGCGGCGGAAGTTTCCTGACCAAACCGGTTAACTGGATGTTCAAGGCCTTCTTCGGAAACGAACTGAATTTCATGCCTACCTGGTGGGCATATTCAATCTGCCTCGGCCTTTTCTTCCTGGCCATGCCGTTCTCAAGGTACATGCACATCCTTACCGAGCCCCTGCTCATACTCTTCAGGAATGCCGGTCTGAAAGTCCGTAAGCCCCGCAAAGGATTCGCAGAGGCTGAAATCTATGCCTGCTCCAGCTGCGGACTGTGCATAGACGCATGCCCGATGAACACCCAGAAAAAGAACCTCAAATACTCTTCGGTATATTTCATCCGTTTCCTGAGAAGGCACAACAACCGCAAGATCAACGAAATAGCAGATAAATGCCTTATGTGCGGCAAATGTGCGGCAATCTGTCCGGTCGGGGTGAACTCTCCGGAGATAAGAAGGGTCCAGAGAGAAACATTGAACAACAACCTGAAATTTGACTATTCGTATCTCGACAGCACTTCAGCCATTGAAAAACCTAAGGCAAATGGCAAGATTCTGTACTTTGCCGGGTGCATGAGCCACCTTACTCCAAAGATAATCAAGTCTGTAGAAAGCATCCTGAAGGCCAGCGGCAACGAATATGAATTCATGGACAAGGACAAGGGAATATGCTGCGGAAGGCCTCTCATGCTCTCTGGAAAAACAGAAGCCGCCCGGAAAACCATAGAAGCCAACAGGAAACTGATAGAGGAGTCAGGCTGCACCACATTGCTGGTATCCTGCCCTATCTGCCTGAAGGTTTTCAAGGAGGAATACAACCTGAAGGGAATCCGTGTAATCCACTACACCCAGTTTGTTGACAATTTGGTGAAAGAAGGCCGTCTTTCCATCTCAAAGACGTCAATGTCAATGGTTTATCACGATCCATGCGAACTGGGAAGAGGATGTGGCATATATGATGAGCCAAGGCATGCACTGGAGAGCATCGGCGAACTTAAAAAGGCACCTAAGGAAAGAGACGAGAGCATGTGCTGCGGCTACAGCCTGGGCAGCCTGACCCTGGATGACAAAGACCGTGGAAAGATAGCTGAAAGTGCCGTTGAAAACCTCTTGACCAACAAACCGGACTGCATTGTAACTGCATGCCCGATGTGTTACAGGGCAATACGGAGCAAGTCCACGGTTCCGGTAAAAGACTTTGCTGAAATATTCTGCGACAACATCAAATTATGGGATTAATATTTAACAACTATATATCTATGGAGATCCAACCTACCGCTTACAGACTGGAAAATTGCCTGACACACAGGGTATTTGAAGACTCAGGATGGCTTATGGCTGACCCAGAGGACAGCCGTCCGTCCCTGGTAAGGACAATTTACGACAAGAAACAGATTGAGTTCAAGAGTCCCGACTATGGAATCTACAAATTCTCGGATTGGCTGCCTGTGCACAGGATGCTGAAAGGAAGCTGCGCTCCTGTAACCTACAAGAGCCAGGGGCTGGCCAGGAAATTGGGACTTAGCAACCTTTACATAACCTTCAGCGGATGGTGGCCTGAGAAAGGTGCCTTCATGAACACCTGCTCCTTCAAGGAAACAGAAGCCTATTCCGTATGCGCCAGGCTTCCTAAGGACAACAACAAAGTTCTGGTTGTGGCTTCTGCAGGCAATACGGCCAGGGCTTTTTCACAGGTTTGCTCAGACAACAATATCCCTATCGTCATCGCGATACCGGAAGACAACCTGAACGCCTTATGGTTCAAGCAGAACCTCAATAAATGCGTAAAAATCATATGCACTCCTAAGGGCAGTGACTATTTCGATGCCATTGCCCTGGCGTCAAAACTCAATGCCTCCCCTATGTTCATGGAAGAAGGCGGAGCAAAGAACGTGGCCAGAAGAGACGGAATGGGAACAACCGTATTGTCTGCTGCAGAGGTTATCGGAAGGATTCCTGACGTTTATTTCCAAGCAGTTGGAAGCGGTACCGGAACCATAGCGGCATATGAGGCAAACCTGAGGCTCAAGGAAGACGGAAGGTTCGGCAGCCACTTCATGAAGCTCATACCTTCTCAGAATGTTCCTTTCACCCCTATGCACGACGCATGGAAAGCCGGAAGCCGCAACCTTCTTCCTATGGATGAGAATGAAGGCAGGACCAAGGCACTGCAGATCAAAGCCCCTGTCCTGAGCAACAGGAAACCGCCTTATTCAATTGCCGGAGGATTGTTTGACGTTCTCCAGTGGAGCAACGGAGACTTCCAGAAGGTTACCAACGGAGAACTGACAGAAGCCTGTGATATGTTTGAAGAACTTGAGGGGACTGACATCTATTCCGCAGCCGGTGTTGCCCTCATGAGCCTGGTCAAAGCCCTCAAAGAAGGCCAGGTTACACCACAGCAGACCATAATGCTCAACATCACCGGAGGAGGAGAAAAGCGTTTCAAGAGAGAATTCAACTACGTAAACGCCCGTGCAGACCTCATCCTGTCTCCTGAAAGCAGCCCGGCGGAAGTGATAGAGAAAGTTTCCGCACTGTTCTAGCTCAACCTTCAGGTGGCATCATAAAAAAACTCCCGGCATTTACCGGGAGTTTTTAGGTTACACGCACAATTGCTAGTTCTTGTTTGTAGTAGAATTGCTCTTTTTCTGATCCATCTTCTTGTTAGCGGTCGTTGTAGAAGACTTGGTCTCTTTCTTCTTGTCGTCCTTTTTCTTGTCCTTGTCTTTCTTGTCGTCCTTTCCGCTCTTCTTGTCCATAGACTTTTCTTTCTTCTGAGGCTCAGAAACTGAAGATGTTGAAGCCAGAGCATAGGTACCGCTCAGAAGGAATGCGCAAACGCAGCAAATAGCAATGATTCTTTTCATAACTGAAGTTTTAAATTTAGTGTTAATGCTTACTGATGTAAAGTTAGCAAAAATAGCTCCAAAAGCAAGTGTAAGCACAAAAAAAAAGCAGTCCGAAGACTGCTTTTTCATTTTTGCTTGAAGATTGT
Source organism: uncultured Bacteroidia bacterium (assembly GCA_902780455.1). Classification (GTDB taxonomy): domain Bacteria; phylum Bacteroidota; class Bacteroidia; order Bacteroidales; family UBA932; genus Egerieousia. The sequence continues at coordinate 5,629 of CACZFO010000064.1, forward strand.
AATTACTTCTTAACAGTCTCAGCTGCATCCTTTACTGCGTTAACAGCACCCTTAACAGCCTCAACAGTTCCCTTAGCCTCGTTAGCAGCGCCCTCTACCTTGGCAGCAGCTTCCTCAACAGCGTTAGCAGTTGAATCGCAAACAGCCTCAGCAGACTCGTTAGTTGCCTCAACAGCCTCTTCTACAACCTCAGTAGCGGCCTCAGTAGCCTCGTTAGCAGCCTCAGTAGCCTCAGCTGCCTTGTTGTTGTTGCAAGCTACGAATGCAAGAGCTGCAACAGCGATGAACAATACCTTCTTCATGATCTTAAGTTTTAAATATTAATAATATGTCTATGTCCTTTTTGTTTGGGCAGTGCAAAAGTATAACGATAAATGGACTAATCGTAACAAAAATTTAGCAAGATGGCTGTCAATCCTCGTCGCTGCAGTCCGGAAGGATGCCTTCTTCCATAGTACTCTCAAAATCCTCGTCTGAAGGATAGTAAACAGAAACCTTCCTCTTAAGGTTCTCCCAAGACCTGAAATCAAAGTTGAAATTGCCCATTTTATCAATATAGAGGCAGATCCATCTTTCTTCGGGCTTTATCTGAAGGCGCACGAAGTCAAACCCTGCATTCATGTTGAATTTCATGGAAGGCAGCTCGCCTGCAGCCTCGGTTATGAAGTGCCAGTCGTATCCTTCTGAATAGACCGTCTCATAGTCTGAAAGCGGAACTATCTTAAGCTCAACGCTTCCCTGGTCTGATGAAAGAAATACGGAACGGTCTTTTATGACAACTCTTGTTGCATTTCTGACAACGGCAGGAACTGAAGATGAATCAATGCCATATTGAAAATGGAACCGGGCATTCTCCATAATCCACTCCGGATAAGGCTGGGATTCCGGATATTTTGCAAAAGTCATCCTGCTCGGCGATACCTCATTTGTAATCTTGAACACATTGACCTTTTCAGGGTCTTGAGCACCTGTAAACCAGACATTGTCTTGATTCCATCTGTCTTTTGGGCCATAAAACTCCGTCAGATACTTCCTGATACTGATCTTAACGATATCCGGACAATCAGGAGAGCCTGCCTTGACCACATAGTTCCAGACATAATGGTCCAGGTTTATTTCTTCATAACTGTTTTCCTTGTCTACAACATAGGAGTGTCCCGTGCCGTCCTTGAAAACTACGATGCTGTCAGGAAAAACGGCCAGCGAATCTGCCAGAGGCATGGTACTTTCATAGGAAGGCTCAAGATGGGCTACAAGTGGCTGTACCTTATCCTGCGGATCTCTATGCGTGCAAGCACAAAGAGCCAGTGCACCAACTGCTGCAAGTAAGAATCTTTTTTTCATATGAGGCTAGTTATCTGTTCTTTTTGAATATTTTGTCTTTCAGCTCCTGTTTCTTATCCTTTATCTGCTCTTTTTTCTCCTTGATATGTTCCTTTGTATTCTTTGCCTTTTCCACGACAGTTTCCTTTTTTTCTTTGATATTCTCTTTCGTTCCCCTGACCTTTTCTGAAACTTTTTCCTTCTTCTGCTTTATAGCCTCTCCGGAAGACTTGAGCTTTTCAACTTCCTTGAGAGGAAAATCTCTCAGAACTGTTTTCTTGACACCGTCCAAAAGGATTGAAACCATGTAGGAACCGAAGTTCTTGTAAGGATCCCTGCGGGCGCTGAGCTGGCATCTGAAAGGCTCCTCGTTGGCCTTCCTCGGGTTGGAAGAATGAATGGCCAATCCAGCTACCTTATTGATAATCTTCTCCTTGTCTTCCAGTTTCTGATTGAGGTAAGAGGCATCTTCCACACTGGTCTTCAGATTGTCATACTGCATGCAGAAGGTTCCTGATGCCGATTCACCATTAGCTTTGATGGAGGAGTTCAACGATTTGATGTCTGCCTCCATTGAGACTCCCAGAACAGGTTGGAGCAGAGTATTGAACTCGGTACCCTTCACATTGTAGATATTGGCATTTACGCTGAAGGAACTTTTCTTGTCATTATCAAGACGCATGTGCACATCCCCTCTTCCCCTCCCAAGGTGCACGCGTGTGCGTACATCCATCGTACTCCCCGGGGAGCTCGAGATGTTATGGGCGAGCATACTGACATCGTGAAGGTTAAGGCATCCTGTACCTCCCTTGTCCCTCAGTATCTCCATTTTCAGAGACGGCATTTTCATTTCCAGGTATCCTATGTGGAGCGGCATCTTAATGGAAGTCAGACCCTCCTGAGGCATCTTGATGACAGTCTTTGAGGGATAACGGGCATCGCGGAATACAGACAGGCGCTTACCTGAGACAAAAATACTGTCAATCTCAAACTTATGTCCAAGGGCCGAACGAATAAGGTTGACGGCCGAGGTAC
>CACZFO010000065.1 GCA_902780455.1 uncultured Bacteroidia bacterium
CTAGTTATTCTCCCTATCATCATCATCCTTCTGGGATACCTGATCGTAAAGGGCGTAATGAAACCTATCAAGTTCAACGAAGAAAGAGCAGCAAGGGAAGCTGTTGCCATTCAGAAACTCAAGGACATCAGAGACCTTCAGGTTGCTTACAAGAACAAGTACGGAAAATTTGCGTCTGCTCTTGACACTCTCGTAGATTTCTACAAGAACGACAAGATGGTTATCAACATGCAGATCGGTTCTGTAAACGACTCTGTAATGGTAGCCCACACTGATGCTGTAAAGAAGGCTAACAAGGGAATAACTGACAAGGGACTGTATGAGCTCTACCAGAAAGGAGACCACAATCTCGTATTCTCAATCAAGAGTGAGATTCCTGTAAAGGATACCCTCCTCAAGAGAGAGGACTTCAACATTGACCAGATTGCTGATATTCCTTTCACCAATGGCAAGAAGATCGAAATGAAGAGCATCGTAAAGCAGGTATCCGGAGTGGATGTTCCTCTGTTCGAGGCTAATATTCCTTACGACGATCTTCTTGAGGGAATGGATCACCAGCTTCTTGTGAACCTCAAGAGCGAGAGAGACAAGATGAACAAGTTCCCTGGCCTGAAGGTTGGAAGCATTGACAACCCTAACAACAATGCCGGAAACTGGGAATAGTCCTGAGTCAATTAAGTAAAAGGTGGTCTTCAGGCCACCTTTTTTCGTATATTGCACACCCAAAAGAAAAACAATGGCAGATTATTCCTCTACTTCCTTCTTTACGCTGGTTCCCCAGGGCTTTGCTGATTCAAGGGCCAAGGAGAAGATACTCAGGGACCTGTTCTCCCTTGACCAGTCTTACAAGGTCATGTCTGCGGATGTTCCCCAGTACGGAGCAACCCTGCTTTACGCATGGGAAAAGAGTTCCCAGGGCGACATAGTGCCTTCCGAAGGTATCATGCCCCTGATCCTGAAGCAACTGGCAGATCTTTCAGCCATCAGGGAATACAACAAGCTGATCATGGACTTTGACCTGGGCCGCAGGAAGACCACCCTTCTTCTAGCAGAAGGAGAAAGACTGGTCTTGGCAAACAGTTACCATACCGTAGACCTGCCATCTGCCATCTACTACATGCTTGAACTGCTCAACAAGAGCCAGATCAACCCTCAGCAGACCACCCTCCATTTCAGCGGCAAGGCAGATGAGGATCAGCTCAAGACACTGCGCTCATACGTGAAAGACGTCAGGATGAGGATGTAGAGGGCAATCTTACACCGTTATGAGAATAATCGGAGGAAAATTAAAGGGCAAGACCATCAACCCGCCTGCCGGATACCCGGCCAGGCCCACTACCGATTTTGCCAAGGAGGGTCTTTTCAACATACTGGAAAGCGAATATGAACTGGAAGGATTCACCTTGCTGGACCTTTTCGGCGGTACTGGAAGCATAAGCGCCGAGTTCATTTCAAGAGGAGGCAAGGAAGCCGTCTGCGTTGAAATGAACCTCAAGAATGCTTCTTTCATAAGCAAGACCCACAAGAAACTGGGGCTCACCCAGATCCGTACGGTACACAACAACGTGTTCGATTTCCTCAAACTGTGCAACCGCACATTTGATTTCATCTTTGCCGACCCGCCCTACCAACTGGAGGGTCTGGAAACCATTCCGGACAAGATTTTCAACAGGGAAACCCCTATCCTGACAGGCGAGGGGTACTTAATCCTGGAGCATGGCGGAGACTACGATTTTTCCTCTCACCCGCACTTTGTGAAAGAAAGACATTACGGAAATGTGCATTTTTCATTTTTTTCATAAAACTGTTTGCACATTCCAAAAAGATATCTATATTTGCACTCCCAAAACGGAAACGGTGCGTTAGTTCAGTTTGGTTAGAATGCCTGCCTGTCACGCAGGAGGTCACGAGTTCGAGCCTCGTACGCACCGCAAAAAAGCCGCTCTTTCTGAGCGGCTTTTTCCGTTTATACAGGCCATCTTTTCCTACTCTATGATGACTCCTCTTTCAGAAAGCATCCTTAGACCTATGTCCTTGAGCTTGAACTTCTGAATCTTTCCGCTGCCGGTAAGGGGATACTCCTCCACAAAAAGGACGTATTGAGGTATCTTGAAACGCGAAATCCTGCCCATGCAGTAGTCCTTCACTATTTCTTCGGTAAGTTGCGCACCCTCTTTCTGAATAATGTAGGCAGCAACCACCTCGCCGTACTTCTTTGACGGCAGCCCTGCCACCTGCACATCCTGGACACCATCGAGATGATAAAGGAATTCCTCTATCTCGCGAGGATAAATATTTTCTCCTCCTCTGATTATCATGTCCTTGATCCTGCCGGTAACCTTGAAGTTCCCGTCCTCATCCAAGATTCCCAGGTCTCCTGAATGAAGCCAGCCATCCTTGTCTATGGTCTCGGCAGTAGCCTCGGGATTGTTGTAATAACCTACCATGTTGTTGTATCCACGGTTGCAGAATTCGCCGACTTCCCCTACCTCGCAGAACCTGCCAGTTCCTGGTTCTATGATCTTTACCTCCGTGTGCTCAAACTCATAACCAACCGTTGTGCACCTTTCTTCAAAAGACTGCTCGTATCTCGTATGGGTCATTCCAGGTGAAGCCTCGGTAAGGCCGTACACACTTGTAACCCTCATGTAGAACTTCTGCTCAACTTCCCTCATAAGTTCTATCGGGCAGAGCGCACCGGCCATAATGCCAACCCTCAAGCTCTTCATGTTGAACATCTTGAACATAGGATGGGTGAGCATCGCGATATACATTGTAGGCACTCCGTACACTGAAGTACACCTTTCCCTGTGTATGGAGGCCAGCACAACAAGCGGATCGAACCTCTCCACCATCACCTGGGTGCAACCGTGCGTGATCACGTTCATTGTGGCCAGGACTATGCCGAAGCAGTGGAACAGGGGAACGCAGCAGCAGAGCTTGTCTGAAGAGGAGAAAAGCATGTGCTCACCGGTCAGAAAGCCGTTGTTTGTAATGTTATAGTGGCTGAGCATCACTCCCTTGGGGAACCCGGTAGTTCCGGACGTGTATTGCATGTTTACCACATCATGGCAGTTCACCTGGGCCTTAAGGGCATCCAGCTGGGCGTCATCGGTATTCTCGCCCAGGATGAGAAGTTCCTGGGTGTTGTACATCCCGCGGTACTTCTCCTGGCCTATGAAGACAACATTCTTCAGGAATGGGAAACGGCTGCTCTCGAGTTTTCCCCTCTCGCATTCCCTGAGTTCGGGAAGCATCTTGTAGGTCATGCCAAGAAAGTCGGTATCCCTGTCGCGGTCTATGATGCAGAGAGTGTGGAGGTCTGCATCCTTGCAAAGGTATTCCAGCTCGTTCTGCTGATAATTGGTGTTGACCGTAACACATACGGCTCCGATCTTTGCACATGCATACATTACTGTCAGCCAGTCAGGTACATTGGTAGCCCAGATACCCACATGCGTCCCCCTGGTGATGCCTATCGCAATAAAACCTTTTGCCAGGGTGTCAACACGATGGTTCAGCTGGGCGTAGGTGAACCTGAGGTCGCGGTCAGAATAGACCACGGCCTCCTTGTCGGGGCATTCTTCGGCCCATTTCTCCAGCCACTGGCCTATGGTTCTTTCTGAAAGCGGAAGCTCCTTGTTTTTCCTTTTCAGGCGGCTTTGTATATCTGCCAGGATATCAGATACCCTGCGGGAAGCGTTTTCCCGAATATCCTTGAGTTTCTTTGACATAAAAAGGGAAAATAAGTTTTGCTAGGCAGGAAAATATGTTACTGCCAGCACTTTGCATGATTTAACCTTGAGTGCGGAACCTATGTGGTGAGGAACTATGGAATCATAGTAAATGGTCTGCCCGGGCTTGAGTATATATGTATGCTTTCCGTAGGTGACTTCCAGCTTTCCCTCCAGCACAAGTATGAACTCCTCCCCTTCGTGAGAGGCAAAATTCTTCTTGTCCCCGATCGGATCCATTACAACCACAGTTGCATCCATCTGCCTGTTCTTCTTATAAGTAGAAAGAGAAAAGAAATGCATATGGTCCCTGCCGGCACTTCTTCCCCTTATGCCGTTTACCCTGTGTCTTGACTTTAGAGAGGAAACAACCGGACTGAGATCTTCTTCACCATCCAGGAAAGTTCCGGTTCTGATTCCCAGTACCTTAGAAATTTTAGACACTTCTCCAAGATTTGGCGTATCATCGTCATTTTCAATCTCTTGAAGGTAAGTTTCACTTAAACCTGTCTTTTTTGTAAGGTCTTCTACCGTGAGTTTGTTTGCCTTACGGACCGATTTTATTCGGTTACCAATCTTTGTATCAACCCTGTTCATCAGATAATACTTAAAAATTGAAAGCAATTATAGTGAAAATTCTCTATACTTGGATATGTTACTCTTATTTCTTATCTTGCAACATGGATTTCAGACTAAGAATTTTTGTAAGCGCAGCACACACACTGAATTTCAGCCAGACTGCCGCAAAGCTCGACATTTCGCAGCCGGCAGTAAGTACGCACATCAAATTGCTGGAAAATGAACTGGGTGTCAAGCTGTTTGCCAGGCAAGGCAAAGGATTCCGCCTCACCTACAGCGGAGAACTCCTGCTCCAGAAGGCAGAGAGAATACTCGCTCTTTACGATGAGTTTCGCCAGGAGGCCTCGCTGCTTTCGAATGTTACGGAGAGTTCATTCATAATCGGCATACCAAGAGCCATTTATTACGGAATGTTCCCGGACTTTGCTGCAGACTGGTGCCGTCTCTCTCCACAAAGTACCATCCATCACCTCATTACGGACATCTCAGACACTCCTCAGAGTGTAGGCAAGAACTTCGATGCCATAATGACCGTTTCAGGCAGCAACGACAGTAATTTCATCTTCACGGACTACCTCCTGTCCGTAACACCCGTGGCGCTGAAGGAAGACCGCAGTTATGATATAGCCCAGACAAGGCATCTGAGGTACGATGGAGACCATGAAACCTCAACGGAGATAATATCCAGGATATCCGCTGCCGGAATGAACCCCCAGAATCTAAAGGTTGCCGCAACCATGAAAGATACGGTCTCCGCCATCAAATTCCTGATAGAATATGGAAAGGGATCTGCCTCTTCAACAACTCCCCTTGTCTCTTTCTTCTGGAAAAGCCAGATTTCCGATCTTCTCCAAAACGGCCTCCTCAAGCCGGTCATGATTACCGAGATGGGAGAAACTGTAATTGCAAGAAGGAATTATTCAATTTACCAGGCAGAAGGCTCAGAAAACAGAAAAGGTGAATTTGCCAGATTCCTGGCATTTGCAAAAAGATGGGCGGCTAAAAAGCTATTCTTCTAGCTTGTAAACCATTTTGTTATAGAGCTTGTACTTCTGTCCGCTCTCCGGGCAGACCGCTATTTGTTCTCCGTTAGGATTTTTCTTGAAGATCAGGCGGCAGCCCCTTTCGCTCATCCAGCCTATCTGACGGGCCGGATTACCAACCACAAGAGCATACGGAAGCACATCCTTGGTTATTACTGCACCTGCCCCTATGAAAGCATACTCGCCGATGTTATGGCCGCAGACAATGGTTGCATTGGCTCCGATGGAAGCCCCTTTGCCTACCATGGTCCTGCGGTAAGAGTCCTTGCGGCTTACGGCGCTGCGGGGATTCACCACATT
>CACZFO010000066.1 GCA_902780455.1 uncultured Bacteroidia bacterium
CCCTTTCCGGATTTTGAATTTCAGCTAGTTTCAGTTGCAATCAGTTAAAGTTGAGCTTTAGACAGAAAGTCGTAACTAATTGATTTACTTGCCGATGCAGAAATTAGCAAAGATGTTGTTCAGTACATCCTGGGAGGAAATTTCGCCGATGATGCTGCCCAGGTCATCGGTAGCCTCTCGCAGGTCCTGTGCAAGAAGATCGGTAGGGAGGTTGTTGTCCAATCCGTCAAAGACCCTTTCAATAGAAGCCTGAGCATCTTTCAGAGCCTGATAGTGACGCAAATTGGTTACGTAGGTTTTGCCCTGTATATCAGATATAAATCCCTTGCCTATTGAAGAAAGTGCCGATACTGTTTTGGCTTTTGCTACTTCTGGAGTTTTCTTGAGCGATGTTGCAATTATTTCCTTAGGCTTGAGCTTGATTCTCCTGCATTCATCCTTGATCATCTTTTCAAGTGCTGCACTGGAGACGTTCTTTGCAAGTTTGTCTGTCTTGTTTGCAACTATGACAAGCTGTTGCCTTTTTGGATTGATCTTCTCAGCGATTGACAAAAGGGCAGGGGAGATGCTAGTTTCCCTGGTGGCGTCAAGCATCAGAATGATGACAGAGCTTTCCTTCAGTTTCTGGAATGTGCGCTCTATTCCCATCATTTCAATGGTTTCCGTGGTGTTGCGGATACCGGCGGTGTCTATGAAACGGAAGAGAGTGCCGCTTATGTTGATATTGTCTTCAACTGTGTCTCTGGTTGTGCCCTGGATAGGGGACACGATGGCTCTTTCTTCGCCGAGCATCAAGTTCAGAAGGGTGCTTTTGCCTGTATTTACGGCGCCTACGATAGCAACCGGAATGCCGTTCTTGATCACGTTTCCAAGGGCGAACGAGTCTGCCAGGTCTTTGATTTTTACGTATGTGGCAGTGAGAAGGTTGGAGAGTTTGGCTCGGTCTGCAAATTCAACGTCCTCTTCAGAAAAATCCAGTTCCAGTTCAATCAGCGAACACAGCGAGAGCAGAGACTGCCTGAGGTTGCGGAGCTCGCTTGAGAAACCGCCCCTCATCTGGTTTATCGCGATGTCATGTGAGGCTTCCGTTTCTGAGGCTATGAGGTCTGCCACGGCTTCAGCCTGGGCGAGGTCCATCTTGCCATTCAGGAACGCTCTCTGTGTGAATTCCCCCGCATGGGCCAGTCGCAGCGGTGCGCTGATAACGTTATCTTTCAGCAGTTTTGAAGATACTTCCAGCAACATCCGCTGAATCTTTTCCATGATGTATGATGATGCATGGGTGTAAAACTCAACGCAGTTTTCTCCTGTGTAGGAATTTGGTGTACGGAATACTGCTGCAAGACATTCATCTATGAGCTTTGAATCTTCTGTAACCTTACCGAAGATGAGCTTGTATGATTCTGAAGTCTTGAGTTTTGCGGATTTTTTGCCGGGATGCCGGTAGGGGGCGAAAACGGCATCGGCTATGGTTATGGCATCTGCTCCGCTTAGGCGGATTATTCCTATGGCTCCGGCTCCTACGGCCGTTGCTGGTGCCACTATGTTGTCAAAGTTGTAATCTGCTGTGCCGGACGCCTTTTTCTTTCCCATACGTTGCTATTCCATCAGTTTCTTGTACTTGAACCTCTTCGGTTCAGTGTTGCCCAGTCTCATCTTGCGGTTCTCCTCGTATTCCTGGTAGTTGCCTTCAAAGAACACAACCTGGCTGTCGCCTTCGAATGCCAGTATATGGGTGGCAATCCTGTCGAGGAACCAGCGGTCGTGGCTGACTACAACAGCGCATCCGGCAAAGTTGTCGAGTCCTTCTTCCAATGCTCGTATTGTGTTGACGTCAACGTCGTTGGTCGGCTCGTCGAGCAAAAGTACGTTGCCTTCATCCTTGAGGGTCAGGGCCAGGTGAAGACGGTTCCTTTCACCTCCGGAAAGTATTCCGCAGAGCTTCTCCTGATCTGCTCCGCTGAAATTGAAGCGGGATACCCATCCTCTGGCATTGATGTCGCGGTTGCCCATCCTAATCCATTCGGAATCTCCGGCAATGGTCTCATATACAGTCTTGTCCGGATCTATGCTCTTATGCTGCTGGTCTACGTATGATATCTTTACCGTGTCTCCGATTTCTATGCTTCCGCTGTCCGGCTGCTCGATGCCCATGATCAGGCGGAACAAAGTGGTTTTTCCTGCACCGTTAGGGCCTATGACTCCGACGATTCCGGCAGGTGGCAGTACAAAACTCAGGTGCTCGAACAGGAGTTTGTCTCCATAGGCCTTGCTCACATCATGGAATTCAATGACCTTGTTTCCAAGATGCGGTCCGTTAGGTATGTAGATTTCAAGATTGGCTTCTTTTTCCTTTGTGTCTGCAGACGCCAGTTTCTCATAGGCTCCCAGACGGGCTTTCTGCTTGGCCTGGCGGGCCTTTGGAGCCATACGCACCCATTCGAGCTCTCTCTGGAGTGTCTTTCGGCGTTTGCTCTCCGTCTTTTCTTCCATTTCCAGGCGCTTTGTTTTCTGGTCAAGCCATGAGGAATAGTTTCCCTTCCATGGGATTCCTTCTCCGCGGTCCAGTTCAAGTATCCATCCTGCCACGTTATCCAGGAAATAGCGGTCATGGGTCACGGCAATTACAGTGCCTTTGTACTGTCTGAGATGGGCTTCCAGCCAGAGGATACTCTCCGTGTCAAGATGGTTGGTAGGCTCGTCCAGAAGCAGTACGTCAGGCTGGCGCAGGAGCAGACGGCACAGTGCAACCCTTCTTCTTTCACCTCCGGAAAGGGTAGATATCTTTGCATCGGATGGGGGACACTGGAGCGCGTCCATGGCCCTTTCAAGCTTGGAATCTATTTCCCATCCGCCCACATGTTCTATCTTTTCAGTGAGTTCTCCCTGACGCTCCATGAGGCGGTTCATGGTGTCATCATCCATAGGTTCGCAGAACTTGGCAGATATCTCGTTGAATTCATTCAGAAGGTCCATTACTTCCTGGACACCTTCCTGTACTACTTCCAGTACGGTCTTGTCGGGATCCATCTGAGGTTCCTGCTCCAGGTATCCCACGGAATACCCCGGTGCCCATACTACCTCGCCCTGGTAGGATTTTTCCACGCCGGCTATGATCTTGAGCAATGTGGATTTTCCGCTGCCGTTCAGACCGATGATGCCGATTTTGGCTCCGTAGAAGAAGGAAAGGTATATGTCCTTGAGAATGACTTTGTTGTTGTGTGGAAGTATCTTGCCCACACCGTTCATCGAGAATATTATCTTTTCGTCTGCCATAAATGATGTATTTGTTTGTAAAGATAAGCATTTATCGCGAATAAGCCCCTGCGGCTGACAAAAGAAAAGGAGGACGGCCTGTATTCTGACCATCCTCCATAATCTGCATCGGCGATGCTGTCTAGTTCTTGTTGCCGCCGAGAATTCCTCCGAGGATTCCCTTGGCTGCTCCAAGGATGCTGCCCAATCCGCCGCCGTTTCCGCCACCGGTAATTGAAAGCATGATGTCCTTCAGATCGATGTCACCGTCGCCGTCCTGGTCCTTGATGAAACCTTTGAGACTTCCCAATACACTAGGAATGAGTCCTGTAAGGGATTTAACCAAACCGCTTCCAAGATTGAGGTTCTTGAGCACGTTGTTTGAGAAAAGGTTTCCTGCCAGGGCCGTGATAGGGCTGTTTGCAGCACTTGTCTTTCCGGTCAGAAGATCGGAAATCATGTCTGTTCCTCCTTGCTTTGCGGCTGTCTGTGTAAGGCTGCCGAGAATGGATTCGCCTAGGCCGCCGAGGACCTGGTTCTTGATGTTGGCAGGGATTTCAATTCCACCTGAGAGGGAATTGACCTGCTTTGAAATCAAATCGCTGATTAGAGACATAGTATTTGGTTTAAAAATGTGTCTTTACAAATTTAAGAAAAAATTCTTTTTGTCCGGGACAGAATCCACAATATGTTTGAATCATAGTCTGCGGGGCCGATGACAGGCTTTATCCTGGAATCGAAGGCAGAGCCATCTATCTGGTTGACCTCAAATCCGAAACTTTGAAGCATTGCTTTGGAATCGTTCCCAAAAACTCTCAGATGGTCGTACTGGCCGAATTCGTGAATCCTGTCCTCAGGCGTGGTTACCGTGCTGTCTTCATGCACTTTATCAAGAGAATTGTCAACCGGAAATGACATGATGATGAATCCTTCCGGACTGATGATCCTTTTCAGTTCCTCAAGTGCTTTGCTGTAATTATCGACATGTTCGAGGACGTGGTTGCAGATTATGATGTCGTAGGAGCCATCCTCCAGTCCGGTGTCCTGGATGTCAATCTTGATGTCCGACGGTCTGTGCAGGTCGGCAGTGGTATAAGTCACATTATTCCTGTCCAGCCAGTTGCAGACAGATTTTTCCGGAGCAAAAATCAATATCCTTTTATCCTTGAGCAGACCCATATGCTCATTGAGCCATGATATCATGATCCTGTGTCTTGGAAGCGACTGGCAGACAGGGCATACGACAGCCTGGTCCGTTACTCTGTACCTTTCAGTATCATATACTTCCGGTATTGATGCAAAACCTCCGTCCCGGAAGTGGTACAGATGCCTGTTGCAGCAAGGACAGTAAAATGGTAGTCTCTTGCCTCTTCCTCCCAGGTTGGCAAGGAAGATTGCAGAGAGTTCTGCCCCTCTCTTTATTTTCTCAGCGATTAATGAGGCTGATTCCTTGACAAGGTCAACACCCAGATCTTTTTTTGAATACCAGAAGCACAGTATGCAAACAAGTATCTCTGAGGCAACTGCAGCTGATCCAGCGGCTATGGTAGAATATTTTGGGATGAAAACCAGGCATGAAGCAAGACAAAGGACCGCACCTGCGATCTCCGCATACAGAAGCTTCATTTCTTTTCCGGCCGGAATAAGGACCAATCCCCCGGCTATGTTGCTTAAGCCGATCGGCACGAGTGACAGCATCAGGACACGGAAAACCGGGACTGCTTCCATGAATGATTCTCCGCCGGTTATCCTGATAATCATTGAGGAGAAGACAAGACAAACCATCATTGCCAATAGCTGAACGCCTCCCACAAAGACCAGGGATTTTCTGACCAGTGCCCTGAACTGTTTCTGATTTTTGTTGTTCCAGAGTTCTGAAGCGGCCGGCATGGCTGATGTAATCACGATGATTCCTGTCAGGGCCAAAACTGACTTCAGCCTCCAGGCAATGCTGTAAAGGCCTGTTTCATAGTCGGTTTTTATAAAGCCCAGTATTGTCATGGTGAGGCTGTTGTAGAAATATACTGCGCATGACATCAGGAAGAAGAGTAGCAGGGGCTTGAAATGTTTCTTCTTGATTCTGATACGGAAAGAAATGTCTATATGCCGCCGCAGGCTGAAGAAGCAGAGCAGGTAAGTCCCGTTAGATGTGATTAATGAAAAAACCATGTAAAGGATTACATCATCAGGATTCTTGAC
>CACZFO010000067.1 GCA_902780455.1 uncultured Bacteroidia bacterium
AAATACTACCGCAGCCGTTTTGCCTCTTCCATCAAGAAGAAGAACTTTGAATATGCCACGGCCAACGTTGTTCCGACTTCTGAAGGAACGGAGCTTTCGCTGAACTTCTACGCGGCTTTGCTGAACACCCCTCCGGCTATGTTTGACGCCCTGGACGAGGATGTGGTATTCATAGACAGCACGTTCAAGACTTTCTGGGGGCCGTTCCCTCTGGTAGACGAAAATTCGGATACCACCTGGTTCGAGCAGAGCAGGAAGTACCTGTCCGTTTCATACATGGACAAGAACAAGAAGGGCATCTGGGGTATCCCGATGAAAGACACGATCAAGAACTACGCCGGTCTGGTTTCTCTGGGAGAAAAGCCTCACATCACCTTCATCCTGGGCAACAAGCTCTACATGATGAGCCGAAGGGGAGCTCACTACACGGGTTACCCTAAGGAACTTGACGTGGGAGTTTCACTCGGCCCGCTGGTGATTAAGGAAAACGGCGAGCAGCATCTGCTCATCCTCACGGACCAGAACATCATTACCAAGAGGACCCTGAGCGGAGAACCGTGCTCCGGCTGGACAGACATACATGCACCTGAATTCACCCGCGAACTGCCTCAGGAGCAGGTGATTCTGGGCAAGCGTTACTATATTTTGCGTACGGTATCCAAGCTGAGGATCTACACTCCTGACGGAGAGGAGATAACGGCAAAGAACATCAAGCGTCCTATATCCAGGGACAGCGCCATTACCGAAGAGGAGGACGGATATATCAAGGTTATGGGAGTGGACGGCAAGGAATTCCTGTTCAACCTGAAGACCGGACGTATAAAGAAACTTTAGAGGATGAAGAACTTTTTAAGACTGCTCAACTATGCCCGGCCATGGCGCAGGTTCTGGCCAGGTTACATAATACTGGCACTCCTGAGCGTGGTTTTTGGAATCATAAACTATTCGCTCATTTCACCTGTGCTCAAGCTTCTTTTTGACGCTCCGGCATCCGAGCAGGTTTCTGCCGAGATAGCGACCCTGGCTGAGAAAACCAGCGAGTTCTCTTTCAGCATGGACTGGTTTGAGAATGCCTTCCAGTACATCCTTGACAAGATTTACCTTGCCAGCGGACCTCTGAAGGCCCTGCTCTTTGTATGCGCCCTTCTTGTAGGGGCCAGCCTGCTTTCAAACATCACCAGATACCTCTCGCAGACCATACTGGTCAGGATGAGGACACATATCATGCAGAAGCTTCGTACAGACCTTTTCCGCAAGGTTTCCACCATGGACGTAGGTTTCTATCACACCCAGCAGAAAGGCGACATACTTTCCAGGATCTCAAACGATGTCACCGAGGTGCAGAACGGCGTTGCCGACAGCTTCCACATGATTTTCAGGGAACCTCTGCTCATAATCGGATTCATTACCTACTGCTTCATCCTCTCTCCTAAACTTACCGTGGTTACACTTATCACGATTCCTCTTTCAGGTCTTGCGATAGGTGCCATAGCCAAGAGGCTGAGGAAGAAGGCCATAACCACCCAGAAACTCATGGGCCGCATCGTCAGCCATTTTGACGAGGCAATCTCCGGTATAAGGATTATCAAGGGTTTCAACGCCCAGAAATACGTCCAGGACAATTTTGAGAATACCAACAACGCCCACAAGAAATCCAGCCGCAAGATGTTCTACCGCCAGCAGCTGGCCCATCCGACTAGCGAGTTTCTGGGCATTACCATTGCCGCAGCAGTACTGCTGTACGGAGGATGGCTCCAGATCAACGGCTCGCTGGGAATGGGATTCACAACTTTCACCGTCTACATTCTCTGCTACTGGAGAGTCCTGGAGCCGGCAAAGAACATTGCCAAGGCATATGCCAGCATCCAAAGGGGCCTGGTAAGCGGCGAGAGGCTGTTTGTCATACTGGATGCCGAGAACAAGATCAAGGAGAAGCCAAACGCCCTCCGTCTTGAGGAGTTCAAGGACAGGATAGAATATCGCGGAGTAAACTTCAACTACACAGACGGCATTCCGGTCCTCAAGAACGTGAGCGTGGATATTCCAAAGGGCAAGATGGTAGCGCTTGTAGGGCCTAGCGGTGCCGGAAAGTCCACCTTTGCAGACCTTCTGCCGAGGTTCTACGACGTATCCGGGGGCGGCATATTCATAGACGGCCATGACATCAGGGACTACACGCTGGATTCGCTCACATCGCAGATGGGAATCGTAACCCAGGAATCCATACTGTTCAACGATACGGTTTACAACAACATCACCTTTGGCATGGAGAATGTCTCCCGCGAGCAGGTGGTGGAAGCGGCCAGGATTGCCAATGCGCTGGAGTTCATAGAGCAGCTTCCGCAGGGGTTCCAGACCAACATCGGCGACAGGGGAGAGAATCTCTCAGGCGGCCAGAGGCAGAGGATAGCCATTGCCAGGGCCGTGCTCAAGAATCCTCCTATCCTCATACTCGACGAGGCTACCAGCGCCCTTGATACCGAGAGCGAGAGACTGGTGCAGGATGCCCTTTACAAGTTGATGAAGAACCGTACGAGCATAGTGATAGCCCACCGCCTTTCTACGATCAGATATGCAGACGACATAATCGTGATGAAAGACGGGCAGATAGTGGAAGAGGGCAATCACGACCAGCTTATCAAGAACAACGGAATTTATGCAGGACTGTGCGCCATGCAGGAATTCTCATGACAAACCGTAAAACCTGAAAACTAATCTAGACCTATAACATTATGATGTACATTTCCGATTCGGTGAACAAGATAATCGAGGAGAGCTTCAAGCACAATTGGAACAGACCTGCTCTCTCTGATTATAAGGGAATTACGCTTTATTATCGCGATGTTGCAAGAAGGATAGCAAAGATGCATATCGTCTTCAAGGGCGTGGGAGTCCAAAAAGGCGACAAGATTGCCATCTGTTCCAAGAACCAGGCCAACTGGGCTGTGGTGTTCCTTTCCTGCCTGACTTACGGAGCGGTTCCCGTACCGATACTTCATGAGTTCAAGCCAAGCAACATAGAGCATATAGTAAACCACTCCGACAGCAAGATCCTCTTTGCCGGAAGTGCAATCCTGGAAGGCGTGGCGATAACCCACATGGAAAAGCTCAACACGGTTATCTGCCTTGACGACTTCTCCCTCGTATACACCAAGGACAAGGACGTATACATGACCATGGAACACCTTAACGAACTCTTTGGCAAGGCCTATCCGAAGGTTTTTGACAAGGACTGCATTTCGTTTGAGGCGGAGGATGATACCAACAGCATGGCCATGATAAACTACACCAGCGGAACCAGCGGCTTCTCCAAGGGAGTGATGATTCCGTACAGGGCCCTTAGGTCCAACATCCTGTTTGCCAACCAGGTTCTGCCTATGATAGACGAAACTTCCAATGTGGTTTCCATCCTGCCTTCCGCCCACATGTACGGAATGATGTTCGAGTTCCTGTTTGAGATGACCGTGGGTGCTCACGTGCATTTCCTGACCAGGGTTCCTTCTCCGAGCGTTATCGTAAAGGCGTTTGAGGAAATCAAGCCAAAGATCATAATTTCCGTTCCTCTGGTAATTGAGAAGATTTACAAGAACCGTCTTCAGCCTTTCCTGAGTACCCCTGGTGTGAGGTTCCTGCTGAGGCTTCCTATTGCAGACAAGAAGATAAAGACACAGATCAACGATACTCTTACCAATTCGTTTGGCGGTGAGTTTGAAGAAGTTATCATAGGTGGTGCAGCCTTCAACAAAGAGGCCGACCAGTTCTTCAATTCCATCGGTTTCAGATACACCGTCGGCTAT
Organism: uncultured Bacteroidia bacterium; assembly: GCA_902780455.1. Classification (GTDB taxonomy): domain Bacteria; phylum Bacteroidota; class Bacteroidia; order Bacteroidales; family UBA932; genus Egerieousia. The sequence continues at coordinate 3,798 of CACZFO010000067.1, forward strand.
GGAATGACCGAGTGCGCTCCAATCATCACTTATGCAGACTGGAAGGAGAAGAGGGTAGGTTCATGCGGCTATGCGGCTCCGAGGATGGAGGTCAGGATTGATTCCGAAAATCCTCAGACCGTTCCTGGTGAAATTCAGGTCAGGGGAGACAACACCATGCTCGGCTACTACAAGAACGAGTCTGCCACCAGGGATGCCTTCACCCAGGACGGATGGATGAGGACCGGAGACCTGGGAGTTCTGGACAAGGACGGTTTCCTCTACATCAAGGGAAGGAGCAAGAGCATGATCCTGGGTCCTAGCGGCCAGAACATCTATCCTGAGGAGATTGAGAGTGTAATCAACAACATGCCGTATGTTGTTGAGTCTCTTGTAATTGACGATGGAGGTAAGATGGTTGCCCTGATATATCCGGACCTTGAAGGTGCCGCAAAGGACGGTCTTACCACCACCGAGATGATAGAGGCCAAGATGAACGAGAACATCCGCATCGTGAACGAGGAGATGCCTAACTACTCCAAGATCTCCGCCGTAAGGATAATGCCGGAGGAATTTGAAAAGACCCCTAAGAGAAGTATCAAGCGATACATTTATCAGAAATAATAAAATGGACAAGCAGTTGCAGTTTGATCTCAGTTACCTGCAGATGGCAGGAATCTGGGCAAAGAATTCATACAGCAAGCGTCTCCAGGTCGGAGCCCTGCTGGTTAAGGACAGGATGATAATTTCAGACGGTTATAACGGAACCCCTTCCGGATTTGAGAATGTCTGTGAAGACGAGAACGGGGTTACCAAGCCATACGTCCTTCATGCTGAGGCCAATGCCATAACCAAGGTGGCAAAGTCCAACAACTCTTCCGCCGGGGCAACGCTTTACATTACGGCCTCTCCATGCATGGAGTGCGCCAAGCTGATAATACAGAGCGGAATCACAAGGGTTGTCTATCGCGATGCATACAGGCTGGATGACGGCATTAAACTTTTGCAGAGGGCGGGT
>CACZFO010000068.1 GCA_902780455.1 uncultured Bacteroidia bacterium
TTAAGCCCGTTCACGCCTATGATACTGCTATACCAAGTGGGAAAGTGGGTAGCCGCCATCTTCAAGGGTCTCAGAGAAATCTGGGACCCTTTTTTTATACAGGCACCTTTAATTGTTTATATTTGTATTATGGGCATTAGGGAAAAGGAAATATGCAAGGTTACTCTGGTTGGCAGTGCCGGTAACGTGGCTCTTGTGGCCTTCAAGTTTGTGGCCGGAATAGTTGGGAACAGTTCTGCCATGATTGCAGATGCAGTGCATTCGCTTTCAGATTTCCTGACAGACTTGATGGTACTCATCTTTGTAAACATAAGTTCCAGACCCCAGGATGAAACCCATGACTACGGTCACGGGAAATTTGAAACCATCGCCTCTTTTCTCATCGGTCTGGCTTTGGTTGGGGCTGCTGTGGGGATAATGGTTTCGGGGACTGTCAAGTTTGCACACTGGCTTTCCGGCGAGGATCTCCACGTTCCAGGAAGGATTGCTTTGTGGGCCGCCCTCCTGTCTATATTGGTGAAGGAAATTCTTTACCGATATACCGCCATTAAGGGGAAGGCCTTGGAATCTCAGGCCATGGTGGCAAATGCCTGGCACCATCGGAGCGATGCCCTGTCTTCAGTAGCGGCTGCCGTAGGTATCGGCGGAGCACTGTTTTTAGGCGGCAGGTGGACCGTCCTGGATCCCCTGGCTTCAATAGTGGTTGGCATAATGCTGGCCATTGTTGCCATAAAGCTTCTTAAAGTGAGCATAGGCGAGCTTACTGACAAGTCTCTTCTGCCCTCAGACGAGGATGATATTGTGGAAATCATAAAGTCGGTACCAGGGGTATCCGAACCCCACCATTTGAGAACCAGGAAGATGGGGCACAGTGTTTCCATAGAGGTTCATATAAGGATGGACGGTGGTATTACCCTCAGGGAGGCTCACGACAAGGCTTCAGACATAGAGAGGAAGCTTAAGGAAAGGTTTGGCAAGGACAGTCATGTAGTCCTTCATATGGAACCCGTAAAGAACCCAGGGGCTTAAAAAATGCCACTCTTTGGGTATCTATCGCGATAATAGTAGTATATTTGAGCCCCGATTTAGAATAAAAAAATAAGATCCAGATATGAGAAAGTTTATTTTGACCGTTGGCATCATGCTTTTGGCTTTTGCTTCCGCCTCTGCTCAGGACAATATGAATCTCCCTGGTTTCCACGATATTTCGCTTTCTGCAGGATATGGTTCAAATATGCAGTTCTTTGATAGCTACAAAAAGATAATCAGCAATTATCCGAGTTATGAGGCCAAGAACTTCAAGTTTTTCCCTACGGTAACCGCCGAGTACGGATACAGGGTTTCAAATAAATTTGCAGTTGGTGCCCTGCTTTCTTTCCAGGTTGCCGATTCCCACATACTCAACGAGGGGCTTGACAATACCAAAGCCAGGGATACATGGTACTCGCTTATGCCCCAGGTAAGGTATTTCTGGTATACAGACAAGATGAAGAACGTTTATTCCAAGGCTGCCGCAGGTTTTTCTGCCAGAAGGAACAAGTATACCAACGTTTCCGGAATCGTTGAGAAATTCCGTGACTTCAATTTTGCCTGGCAGGTTTCTGCAATCGGTTTTGAATACGGGCAGACTGTCTGCGGGTTTGCTGAGGCCGGTTTCGGAACCCAGGGATACATAGTTGCCGGAGTGAGGATCAAGTTCTCGCTCTAGCTGTAACGTTAAGGTACAAAAAAGGGATGCCAGATTCTGACATCCCTTTTTTATTGCCCGGCCAGGCCTACTTCTTGAAGTCTGCCAGTGAGTGGATGGTGATTCCGCTTCTGAGCTTAGGCTCAAACCATGTGGTCTTAGGAGGCATGATATTGCCTGTATCGGCGATGGTTATGAGCTGGCGCATTGAAACAGGGTAGAGAGCGAAAGCCGCTGCCATTTCTCCGCTGTCAACTCTTTTCTTGAGTTCTCCAAGTCCTCTGATACCTCCGACGAAATCGATTCTCTTGGAAGTCCTGAGGTCTTTGATGTCAAGAAGTTTGTCGGCGATGAAGTCTGAGAATACGGATACGTCAAGAACCTTGATAGGATCGTTGTCGTCGTAAGTGCCAGGCTTTGCGGTAAGGCTGTACCACTCTCCTCCGATGTACATTGAGAAATTGTGAAGACCGCAAGGGCGGTAGATTTCAGTACCCTTCTTCTCTACTGTGAAGAATTCGCCGAGCTTGGCGATGAATTCTTCAGGAGTGTTTCCGTTGAGATCCTTTACCACGCGGTTGTAGTCTATGATCTTGAGCTGGCTTTCAGGGAATACAACGGCCATGAAGTAGTTGTACTCCTCGTTGCCGGTGTGGTGAGGGTTCTGGGCCTTCTTCTCGGCTCCGACTCTTGCGGCTGCGGCTGTACGGTGGTGTCCGTCAGCTACATAGAAAGCAGGAATCGTGGAGAAGATTTCAGTGATGCGCTTGATGGTAGCATCATCGTCTATGATCCACATAGTGTGTCCGAATCCGTCTTCTGCTACGAAGTCGTATTCAGGAGCCTTGCTCTTTACAACTTTCTCTACGATGGCGTTGATTTCGGAGTTGTCCGGATATGCAAAGAATACAGGCTCGAGGTTGGCGTTCTGGATCCTTACATGGATCATGCGGTCGTCTTCCTTCTCCTTGCGGGTGAGCTCATGCTTCTTGATGGCTCCGCTCATGTAGTCCTCTGTATTTGCGCATACAACCAGACCGTACTGGGTGCGGCCTTCCATTGTCTGTGCATATACGTAGTACTGCTCTTTCTTGTCCTGTACCAGCCATCCTTTCTCCTGCCATTTCTTGAAGTTCTCAACAGCCTTGTCGTAGGTCTTCTGCTCATGCTCGTCTGCGATAGGATCAAAGTCTATCTCAGGCTTGATGATGTGGAGGAGTGATTTTTCTCCGGCCTCGGCCTTGGCTTCCTGGGAGTTGAGCACGTCATAAGGACGGGATGCAACTTCCTTTACTATCTCTTTTGGCGGACGTATGGCCGCAAACGGTTTTACCTTTACCATAACTTAGAACTTGTTTACCTGGAAACGGGTGCATCCGTCCTTGAAGAAACCTACAATCTGGTTTGCTGCTGCAAGACCTGCATTGAGGTTGGCCTCTGCGGTTTCTGCTCCCTGCTTCTTAGGGGTTGCAAATACTCTCTTTCCGAATTTCTCCTTCAGAACCTCGATGTTTGCAGGAGCGATGTCAGTGATGTACTTGAGGTCTTCTCTCTCTTCGAGAATCTTCTCAAGCTCAGGCTCGTTGATGACTTCCTTGCGGGCGGTATTGACCAGGCAGCCTCCCTTAGGCATCTTGCTCAGAAGGGCATAGCCGATGGAACCCTTGGTCTGCTCGTTTGCAGGGATGTGGAGTGAAATGAAGTTGCTGTTTGAGTAGAGGTCGTCCAGATCCTTGGCAACAACTACACCATCAGCTTCCATCTTTTCTGCAGGAACGAACGGGTCAAATGCCATGATCTTCATTCCAAAGCTCTTTGCGTGCTCGGCAACAAGCCTTCCTACGTTTCCGTAAGCCTGGATTCCCAGGGTCTTGCCCTTGAGTTCGCTTCCTGTGCCAGGGGTGAACTGGTTACGTGAGATGTAGATCATCATTCCGATTGCAAGCTCGGCAACAGCGTTTGAGTTCTGGCCAGGAGTGTTCATGGCAACGATCTTTCTCTCAGAAAGGGCTGCAAGGTCGAGGTTGTCGAATCCGGCACCAGCCCTTACAACTATCTTGAGGTTCTTTGCTGCATCAACGACAGCCTTAGTAACCTTGTCAGAGCGGACGATCAGAGCATCTGCATCGGCGACAGCCTCAAGCAGCTTGTCTTCAGTTCCGTATTTTTCCAGAGCTGCAAAAGTATGTCCTGCAGCTTCAACGATATTCTTGATACCTTCCACAGCTTTGCTGGAGAAAGGTTTCTCAGTAGCGATAAGTACTTTCATGTCAGTATGTTATTTTACATTCTGTCTTTCGAAATCCTGCATGCACTTGATGAGGGCCTTGACGCTCTCAACAGGGCAGGCATTGTAGATGGAAGCTCTGAAGCCACCTACTGAACGGTGACCCTTAACACCCATCATTCCGTTGGCCTTTGCATAATCCAGGAAGCTTGCTTCAAGATCCTTGTACTCAGGATTCATTACAAAGCATACGTTCATGATTGAACGGTCCTCAGGATTTGCTGTACCTACGAACAGCTTGTTGCGCTCGATTTCCTCGTAGAGCATTGCAGCCTTCTGGTTGTTGATCTTGTTGATGGCCTCAACTCCGCCGATGCCCTTGAGCCACTTCAGAGTCTGGGTCATTACATAGATTGCAAATACAGGAGGAGTGTTGAACATGCTCTCTTTCTCGATGTGTGTCCTGTAGTCGAGCATTGTAGGAATGTAGCTTGAAACCTTTCCGAGGACATCGTCCCTGATGATGGCGAAGATTACGCCTGCAGGACCTACGTTCTTCTGGGCACCGCCGTAGATCAGACCGTACTTGGAAACGTCTACCGGACGGCTCATGATGTCTGATGACATATCTGCAACAAGGGTTACAGGGCAGTCCATATCGTACTTGATCTCAGTTCCGTAGATGGTGTTGTTGGTAGTGATGTGGAAATAGTCGAGGTCTGTAGGAATCTCATATCCCTTAGGGATGTAGCTGTAAGTCTTGTCTGCTGAAGAAGCAACTGCAAATGCAGCACCTTCCTTTCCGCGGCTCTTAGCTATGCCCTGAGCCTCCTTGAGGGC
>CACZFO010000069.1 GCA_902780455.1 uncultured Bacteroidia bacterium
TTTTTGCACTATATTTGCATATTGACTCCAAAAGGAGGGTTTAATTATGAGATACTTTGGTAAAATCATTGCGGTTCTGATGGTGGTTGCAGCATCCGGTGCCCTGGCTTTGGCTCAGACTGGACATTCCACATCGCTGAAGTTTGACAAGGTGGTGCACAACTTTGGAAAGATACTGGCCGGAAGCGGAGAGAAGAAGTGCCAGTTCAAATATACGAACGTCAGCTCAGAGCCTGTGGTAATCAACAATATACTTTCTTCCTGCGGATGCTCTGTCCCGGAATGGAACAAGGCCCCTATACGCCCTGGAGAAAGCGGAGTGATTACCGTAACCTTCCTCAACGACCAGGGGGCCTATCCGTTTGACAAGACCCTTACGGTTTACGTATCGTCTTCCCCAAAACCTATACAGCTCAGGATTACCGGAGTTGCCTACGACAAAGAGAAACCTATGTCGGAAATGTATCCGGCACACTTTGGAGCGCTGGGCATGAAAGCAGAAAAACAGAACGCAGGACAGATTGAGCAGGGTCTGGCCAAAGCCCTCAAGGAGAATATCGTGAACATATCCAAGAAGAAGGTTACAGTAAGTTTTGCAGACGTGGATCCAGCCATGAAAATATCCGTCTCACCTTCTGTCATAGGGCCTGGAGAAAGCGCTACTGTCTCATACACGATAAACACAGCCATCGGAAAGAAAAGATGGGGCCGGAACCTTTACAAGGCCTCCATACTCTGCGATGGAAAGAAGGCTGACAAACCATTCGTGGCCGAGGCCGTGGTGGTGACTCCATACACATCGCTGAGCAAAGAACAGATGCAGAAGGCTCCGCAGGTATTCCTGGACAAGAGTTCATTATCTTTCGGCAGTGCCGGATATTACAGCAAGATTCCTGTCAAAGTGAAGATCAGCAACCCCGGGAAGAGCGACCTCAGGATTTACAAGGTGGAGACCGGCGGTGTGAAGATGGATATCCATTGCCCGGCCCTGATCAAGGCAGGTGGCAGCGGAATCCTTACCGGAACCATCAAGCCCAATAAAACCGGAGAAGACATCGTTTTCGTAATAACACTAATAACAAACTCGCCTGAAAGACCGCTGGTAACCATTTTCGTAAGCGGCACAGTCTGGCCGGAGAGATAGGAACATGAGCAACAAGATAAACGCAACCACGGAGGATTGGCCTCCTAAGAAAAGCAGGAAGAACGACACCGCGCTCGTAGTTAACGAAGGAGTTGACCAGCAACCTGTTGTCAATCCGTACATCAAGAATTTCTTTGTAAAGAAAAAGCCTTCCGTACTGACGGCTAAGGAGTACCTTAAAGGTATTTTTGCCGGCGACCGCGCCATTCTTGGAAAGGCCATAACAATCATAGAGAGTTCCAATCCGGAGCACAGGGCCCTGGCCAAGGAGATCATCATAGGCTGCCAGGAAAAAGTGCGCAAGAGCAAGGTCCGCACCATGAGGATCGGCATAACCGGAGTTCCCGGTGCCGGAAAGAGCACCTTCATTGAGGCGTTCGGAGGATATATCACAAGTGCAGGACACAAGTTGGCAGTGCTGGCGATAGACCCTTCAAGTGAGAAGACAAAAGGCTCCATCCTGGGCGACAAGACCAGGATGGAAACCCTTACCAAAGACCCTAAGGCCTTCATCAGGCCTTCGCCGAGCGCAGGAAGCCTGGGTGGCGTTTCCAGAAAGACAAGGGAAACCGTAATCCTCTGCGAAGCAGCCGGATACGATGTAATATTCATAGAGACCGTTGGAGTCGGACAGAGCGAAATTGCCGTTCACAGCATGAGCGACTTCTTCCTGCTTCTGATGCTCAGCGGAGCCGGAGACGACCTCCAGGGAATAAAGAGAGGAATCATGGAGATGAGCGACCTCATAGCCATTACCAAGGCCGACGGCAGCAACGTGGAGAAAGCAGAAGGAGCCAAGGCCCTCTATGCAAACGCACTGCACCTGTTCCCGCCAACAGATTCCGGATGGGTTCCAACGGCCGTCACTTCATCTGCCGTTACCAAGAAAGGCCTGCCGGAAATCCTGGATAAAATCGAGGCCTACTTCAAACTGGTCCAGAAAAACGGTTACTATGATGTGAAGCGCCGCCAGCAGGCAAAGTACTGGATGTACGAGCATATAAACGAAACCCTCAGAAACGATTTCTACGACAATCCAAAGATAGAAAAAGCCCTTCTGAAGACAGAGCAGCAGGTACTTGCAGGCCAGATCGATTCATTCATGGCCGCCGAGCAGCTGCTTGACATCTACAAGGAAATCTGACGGTTTCCCAAGCCACTGTAATGCAGGCCGGAATTATCACGGACATATTGCTGGAAGCCCTCAAGGGAGCGGTCATGATTACGGGGCTCGTAATCATAATGATGCTGCTCATAGAGTACCTCAACATAGAGAACCGCGGAAAGTGGTTTTCTTCCTTGAAGCATTCACCTTTCCGTCAGGTTCTCGCAGGCACCCTGCTTGGAGCCGTTCCCGGCTGCGTGGGAGGCTTTGCGGCGGTATCTCTGCATACACACTCCATACTTGGTGCCGGAGCTCTTGTATCGGCGATGATAGTTTCTACAGGAGACGAAGCCTTTGTGCTTCTGGCATCATCTCCGCTCACATATCTTAAGCTTCTGCTCATCCTTGTCGCAGTTGCCATAGCGTTCGGTCTGATAATCAGCGTGATCTTCAAGCAAAAGAACAAGGCACAGTGCCCGGAGAACTTTGAAATCCATCAGGACGAAGATGAAAAAATGCCGTCTGTATTCAAGCCCGGATCCTACCGCATACTGAAGAATGCAGACTGGAAAAGGGTAATCATCATGGCCGGCATCATCCTCTTCATAATCGCGATGGCAACCGGTCTGATAGACGATTCAGAGGGAGCGCAGGAACCCTCCGGACTCATCTTCAGCGAACGCTGGATATATGCCGTGTTCGGAGTGCTGGCCTTAATAACATTCCTGATGACGGCAACGGCCAGGGAACACTTCATCAAGGAACACATCTGGGACCACATAATCAAGAAACACCTGCTGAGCGTTTTTCTGTGGACCCTCGGAGCCCTGATACTCTGCGGAATACTTGTCAGTTACCTCGACATTCAGACATGGATAACCACCCACGGAAGCTACATGCCGGTTGTAATCCTCTCAGCCGCTGCCATCGGACTCATTCCACAGAGCGGACCTCACATGGTATTCATCCTTCTTGTCACTCAAGGCACGCTTCCGTTCTATGTCCTTCTCACAAGTGCAATCAGCCAGCAGGGCCACGTATCCCTTCCGCTGCTTGCCCAGAGCAAGAAAAGCTGGATCCTGAGCAAGGTCCTCTGCGCCCTGCTTGGAACAGCCGCCGGCATGGTTGGTTTCCTTCTGGGCTGAACCGCCAATTGCTATTCTTTTCAAAAAGTCCTATTTTTGCCTTAAAGAAAAGTTACATCTCATAAAGGAAACAAACTAAAAGATCATGAAGAAAATAGTAGCAAGCCCTAAGGCACCGGCCGCTGTAGGAACTTACAGCCAGGCAGTTATAGCAGACAATACAATCTACGCATCAGGACAGCTTCCTATCGATCCTGCAACCGGAGAGTTTGTTCCGGGAGGTTTCAAGGAGCAGCTGACACAAGTTTTCACAAACCTGAAGAATGTTCTTGAAGAAGGCGGATTCAAGATGAGCGATGCGGTAAAGGTAACCTGCTACCTGCAGGACCTGGCAAACTTCGGAGCACTTAATGAGGTTTATGCCAAGTTCTTCTCAGAACCTTATCCGGCAAGGGTAGCATACCAGGTAGCGGCACTGCCGAAAGGCGCAATGGTTGAAGTTGACATTATTGCCGTCAAATAGCCCTGCCCCTTAATCCATTAATTCTCAGCGACATATAAAAAGTCCTTCTCCTGTTTTCGAGAGAAGGACTTTTTATAATTACCTATTTGTCAGCTATTTAAGCGGCAGCTCTATTTCAGTGCGTCTCCGTTCATGGTAACCAGGAACTCTTCGTTGGTGGCTGTCTTTTCCAGACGGGCCTTCATGAATTCCATGGCCTCAACGCTGTTCATGTCTGAGAGATAGTTCCTCAGGATCCAGATGCGGTTCAGAGCCTCCTTGTTTACAAGCAGATCGTCTCTTCTTGTAGATGAGAGCGTTACGTCTACGGCCGGGAAGATTCTCTTGTTGGAGAGCTTGCGGTCAAGCTGAAGTTCCATGTTGCCGGTGCCCTTGAACTCCTCAAAGATCACGT
>CACZFO010000070.1 GCA_902780455.1 uncultured Bacteroidia bacterium
CCTCCTTGAGGGCCTTCTTTGCCCATACACCGGTCTCAAGGTAACCTGCCTTGTTCTCAAACAGGTTCATTGCCACATACAGGAACTGGAGGCTTGCACCGCCGCCCAGGAATACGATGTGGTAGTTGTCTGGAATCTGCAGGAGCTCTTTCCAAAGTGCTCTGCACTCGTTCATTACTCCTTCCCACTCCTTGCTTCTGTGGGAGATTGAAATCAATGGAATGCCGGTTCCGGCAAAGTCCTTAAGGGCGTCAATTGTAGAGTTGATTGCCTCCTCAGGAAGAACACATGGGCCGGCAAAGAAATTATAAGCTTTTTTCATGATGAATTTTAATATTAATGCGTTTGATGCAAATATAAGAATTGTTTAGGATTTTAAGAGTTTTAATCCAGATATTTGCAAAATTTCAACGATTATTCTAGAACTTGCTTACTACTTCAACGATTTTGTTCTTGGTTGCTTCAGTTTTCTGCTCCTCCAGCTTTGCGGTTACTATTCCGCAGTTCTCAACGCTCCAGTAGTTGCAGATGTCCTTGAACTCATCTGTTGCAGCATTGTATACGCCAGGGGAATAGGAAGAAGTCAGAAGCGCCATCTTGGTGGCTTTCACCGGTTTGTTGACGCAGTACATCCTCTGGATAGGAGCCTGGATCTGGGCGCAAAGGGTAAAGTAATAGATAGGAGCTGCCAGAACCAGACCTTCTGCCTGTGCCATCAGCGGATAGAGTTCCTGCATGTCATCTTTCTGTATGCACTGTCCGTTGCCTTTGCCGTGGCAGTATTCGCATGCCAGGCAGCCGGCTATCTTCTTGCGGGCAACGTTGTAGAGAGTTACCTGATGTCCTGCAGCCTGGGCTGCCTTCTTGAATTCTTCCGCCATCCATGCGGTGTTGCCGTTTGCCCTCGGTGAGGCTTGTAAAATAAGTATATTCATGTTATTCGTTTGTTTGTTATAATGTTCTGTTTATCAGTCAGTCATCCGATATACTTGTACCTTCTATCTTCAGAAGTGTTTCCTTCAGCGATTCTCTCATGCTGGAAGGCACATGGGCGGTAAGTGAACACTCCGCCTCGAATATCTTGTCGGAAACTTCAATATCCCTTTTCCTGAGTTCTTTGAGGATCTTGTCGGCCTGCGGATAAGTGAATTTTACGGTAACGGGAACGGTTGCAGTCTTTACTATTTCTGCAGAGGCGTCAAGTGCAGATTTGGTTGCCGCCTTGTATGCTTTTATAAGGCCGGGCACTCCCAGTTTTATTCCTCCGAAGTACCTGACTACGACTACGAGAACATCGCTGAGATTCCTTGACATGATCTCTCCCAGGATGGGCCTCCCTGCTGTAGAAGATGGCTCTCCGTCATCGTTGGCCCTCCAGGTTTCTCCGTTTCTTCCTATCCGGTAGGCATAGCAGTGATGGGTGGCATCGTAGTATTCCTTGCGGATTTTCTTGACAATTTCCTCAGCCACTGCAGCGCTGCTGCAGGGGTAGGCAAATGAGATGAAGCGGCTGCCGCTTTCCTTGTACAGGCCTTCGGTCGGAGCAGCAATGCTCAGATAGTCGTCACAGCAGTAATTATGAATTTTCATTTCCTTTTATCATGGAAGACACTTCATATCATAAAAATTTAGTGCTAAGATAAGCAAAATCTTAGCACTAGATAAGTCCATTTAGAAATACTAAAAATAAATGCCGAATCCGAGAGCAACCTGAAGTGTTGTATAGTGATAGGTCGGCCCTCGACTACCCTCTATCCAATCATTCCTGAACCTGTTAATAAGATCAGGGCTCAAGCTGAAACTGAAATTGTATTTGCCGTAGTTCAGCCCCGCCCCTAATTTCAAGCGGAGATTATTGGGCTGGAGATGTGTTCCATGTATTGTTGAAATACCATCGGCCAACTTGTGCTTTACCTTATCGTACAAAATATACCTGTATACAATGCCGCCAAATACATCAAGGCTCAGATCTTTATCAATGATGAAGTCATATCCCCCCATAAGAACGGTACCTATACCGGCCTCTCTTGCCCATTTTCCATCAAGAGTCCTTTTAGAATTAGGCAGGTATGAAAAAAAGCCTTCAACTGATTCTTCTATGAACCAACCGTTGCCTGGGTTGAAAAACTGCTTTCCTCCGAAATCTACAGATAATCCGCCAATTGGCCAGTTCCATTTATCATCGGAATAGCCCATGGTCATGAAATTTTGGTTATAGTTGATTCTTGCAATCCAATTGTTGCTCCGGTCTGCCTGTGCAAAAGCTGAAAAAACTGCCAGACATAAAAAAATAGATGTCGCAGATAATTTCAAAGTGTTCATATTTATGAATCGTATTATAAGTTTTTACAAAATTAGTTATTTTTTTCCTAAAAATACTAACTTTGAAGAACTTAAAAGCTTTTAATAATGAGAGTGTGGAAACAGGTACCGGGCATTGACAATGTTTTGAAATGTTAGACAGAAAGGTTTTCATAAGAGCTTTTTCAACTCTAGGTGAGCATCTTAAAAGCGTATCTGACTGTTTTCTTTTAGATGCCATGAAAAAAACGGAGGCTCAGAATCCGTTCTTTACAATCTATATGCAGCAGAAGGCACTTAAGGTTATTGCTGGGAACTATCTTACTGAAGAGGCTCTTTCAAAGCTTCTTAGGTTTTCGGAAGGTCCTTTGGATGACAGGGATTTTTTCAATCGTAGAATGGAAAGAAAGAGAGTTGGCATAATCATGGCCGGTAACATTCCAGCGGTAGGTTTCCATGACCTGCTGTGCGTACTCTCAACCGGGGCGAAGGCAAGGGTCAAGGTTTCTTCAAAAGACGGGGGCATCACCCGTGCCATAGTTCAGATGCTGGAAAAGATATCACCTGAGATTTCATCAGCTATTACTTTTGAAGACAGGCGTTTTCTGTTTGAATATCAGGGCCGGCTGGATTATCTTCTTTTCAGCGGTTCGGACGCAAACCGGTCTTTGCTCAAGGATGAATTCCCGGGGTTGCCGATTCTCTCACGAGGCTCACGCTTCAGTCTTGGGGTGCTGTCTGGAAAGGAGACTGACCAAGAACTGGAACTTCTGGCGGAAGACATGTTCCTGTACTGCGGGCTGGGATGCCGGAGCATATCATATCTGTTTGTTCCAAAGGGTTATGACATGGGGCGGATAATCAGGGCTTCAACTTCCATGGCGGGCCATCTGACCCCGATAGAGCCTTACATGTCAAATGTGGTCAGGCAGAGGGCTCTGGATACTCTTGAAGGCGTTCCGTTCCTGGACGGCGGATTTTTCCTCCTCGAACCTTCAGACTCTCCTTTCCCACAGATAGGATGCGTCAGGTATTCTGAATATGGGGATATTTCAGAAATTGATTCATTCTGCAGCCGATATCGCGACAAGATACAGAAAAAATATACTAACTTTGGTATTGCGCAATCGCCTGCCACGGACGACTGGATGGACGGGATAAACACCGTAACCTCCATTCTGGAAGGGTGCCTGGCGGATGCAGTTTGAAAAAGATAAGGACAATGGCTAGAATTCTCAGATACAAGGTAACCTTTCCTTCAAACAAGGTATTTTTCCGCGAGTATGAACTTGCAGAAGACATGACTCTGTTCTCACTTAACAAGTTTCTGGTAAACGACCTGTACTTTGCTCCGGACCAGATGATAGCGTTCCGGGGCTATGGC
>CACZFO010000071.1 GCA_902780455.1 uncultured Bacteroidia bacterium
TCTTTGCCACTAACCTTATGAAAATACTGCACCAATAACAACTATCATGAAAATAACCAAGATCCTTCTGGCCGTAGCCGTGCTTGCACTTGCCATCCTGCTTTTCCTTACCCGCAAAGGCAATAAGGTAGACAAGGAAAGCATTGTACTTGAAAACATTGCAACAAGGACATCGATACGCGCATATACGGAAGAACTCGTTGAGCAAGTTAAGATAGAGAAGATGCTCAAGGCCGCCATGGCCGCCCCTACCGCAATGAACAAGCAGCCTTGGCATTTTGTAGTGGTCACAGACAAGGACCAGCTGAAAGCCCTCTCCCAAACCAGCCCGTATGCCGGCATGGTAGCCAAGGCTCCGCTTGCCATCATCGTATGCGGCGACATGCTCAAGGCCATTGAAGGCGGAGGAAGGGATTTCTGGATCCAGGACGCTTCCGCCGCAACCCAAAACCTCCTTCTGGCAGCCCACGCAATGGGGCTGGGAGCAGTATGGACAGGAGTCTATCCAGACCTGGAAAGATGCAAGTCCATTGCTGAGGTAACTGCACTTCCGGATAACATAATACCTCTGAATGTCATTGTAATAGGCTATCCGGCACAGGATCCTCAGCCAAAGGACAAGTGGAAACCAGCAAACGTTTCATACAACAGATACGGAAGTACAGACGGAAAAACAGTAGACATGGAAAAGATGACAGAGAATACGGTATTCTCCGAGTTTGACTACACAGACGATTTCACCGGCAACCCTTTCCTCTGGTTCAAGGGCGACGGTCTCCTGCTTGCAGTAGGAGACAAGACAAAGAGCAATGCCATGACCATAGGCTGGGGAGCTCTTGGAAACCTCTGGGGACATGATGTGAACACTCTCACAGTCTATGTATCTGAATCGCGATACACACATCAGATGATGGAAGATTGCAAGTACTTTACAGTCATGACCTTTGACGAGTCAAGGAAAGACATCCTCTCCTACATGGGAAGCCACAGCGGAAGGGATGAAGACAAGGCAAAGGCCCTCGGCCTGCACGTCCAGTACACGGAGCACGGGGCTCCTTATTATCAGGAAGCCTACGAGGTCTACGAGTGTGAACTTATCTACAAGGCTCCGTTCGAGATGGGCAACATGACAGGCCCCGGCAAGGAGTTCTACGCCAACAGGCCTAACACAAAAATCCATCACATGTATATCGGACGAATACTGAGCGCCAGGAGACGGTAATCTTCCGGTTGCTTAAAAGCAAGTTGCAGAGACAACTCAACACATTATGAGCATAGCAGTATATACGATAACATCCCCTCTTCACGACAAGCAGGCAATTGAGACCTACACCAAAGATTTTTTCTCCCATCTGGACTTTGACTTCGACTACAAGGGCGAAGATTTCTCCTCATGGGGCCATACGGACCTGGACCTTATCTTCGTAAGGACAGGCGGCACGGAAAACCTCTTCAAGCAGAGGTATATGGATGTACTCGATGCCAACAAGAGCGTGTACCTTCTGGCCTCCTACAGCAGCAACTCGCTTGCCGCTTCAATGGAGATCCTTTCCTGGCTCAGGCAAAAGGGCATCAGAGGTGAGATCCTCCACGGTACGCACCAGTACATTTCTTCCAGGATAAGCCAGCTCCTCCAGTTGGAAGCAGCAAGGAAATCGCTGAGGAATACCAGGGCCGCCATCATAGGCAGGCCATCGGACT
This sequence comes from uncultured Bacteroidia bacterium, assembly GCA_902780455.1. Lineage (GTDB taxonomy): Bacteria > Bacteroidota > Bacteroidia > Bacteroidales > UBA932 > Egerieousia. The sequence continues at coordinate 1,702 of CACZFO010000071.1, forward strand.
GGCTGATAGCAAGCGATGCCGACAGGGAAACCGTACAGGCCAGACTGGGCTTTGACATAGATTACATTCCGATTGAAGAAGTTGAGTCGCAGTACAACAGCCTTCCCGATGAGGTCACTGGCGGCAACGGGAACGATTATCTCCCGGGCGCGAATAAAATCTACAAGGCCATCAAGGCAGTGGTTGGGGAGCATAAGCTCAACGCTTTTACAATCAGATGCTTCGACCTTCTATCAAGCCTGAGGAACACCGGTTGCATGGCATTGGCAAAGCTCAATGCGGAAGGAATCGTTGCCGGATGTGAAGGAGACGCCCCTGCCATGCTTTCCATGGTCATTGCCAGGAGCCTTACCGGAAAGTCCGGCTTCCAGGCCAACCCTGCCAGGATCGATGTGGAAAAGGGTGAAGTACTGTTCGCCCACTGCACCATTCCGCTCAACATGGTGGAACGTTACGAACTCTACACCCACTTCGAGTCAGGTATAGGCGTGGGGATCAGAGGGTTCATGAAAAAGGGCCCGGTAACGGTCTTCAAGGTTTCCGGAGACCTGGACAGATTCTTTGCAGAAGAAGGCGAACTTGTCGAGAACGGTTCTGCACCCAACCTTTGCCGCACCCAGCAGCTTATAAGGTTCAAGCGGAAAGAAGCTACGGAATACTTTCTCAAGAACCCTATCGGCAACCACCACATCATCATCCAGGGCTGTTGGAAAGACCAGATCACAGAACTTTTAAACAGTCAGGCCTGATTTCAAATGGAAAGAAGTACCTTATTCGCAGCATTGTTTTCATTGATAGCCATGTCATCGGGTTGCAGCACATCAAAGACAGTTCCCTGCGGGGCCTGTGCCAGTACTTTCCTGGACGTTGCCCTTTGGACCAAGGGCGGCGGCACGGTTGCTCTTGACAGCCTTGGGAAAGGCGGCGATTCTTCTCTGATCATATTCACCCCAGGCTTCAGGGAAATAGATCTTGTCTGCGGTAAAATGCCGGACTATCAAAAAGATACAGACATCCTCCTATGCTGCGAAGCCGCCTTTACAGGTGAACTCCGGGAGGAGTTTTCTCACGACAACATAGCCGGAAACCATGTGAGCTCCGGAGTCTTCCATGAAGGATATGAATGCCCCGACAACACCGGTTATTTTGTCTACGACGGAAAAGCATGGAGTTTTGCCCTCTCTGGAAGAATCCCCCAAGACAAGCCCCTCAGGGCAGGTTTTTCACAGAACATGATCATATCTGAGGGCAAGGTCCAGCCGCGGTTCAGGGACAGGCTGCCTGACGGACGGTATTACTTCAGGGCACTATGCTCCCTAGAAGGAATGCTGTGCGTGATAGAATCTGCAAAAGAGATAAGGTACGCAGAATTTGTGGACCTGCTCTCTTCAGCCGGAGTTGAAAATGCGCTGTACATGGATATGGGAAGCGGCTGGAACTATTCATGGTTCAGGCGCAAGAGCGGACAGGATGTTACAATTATCCACCCTTGGATAGAAAAATGCAAGTACACTACCAACTGGATAGTATTCAGATAATAAGGTGGCAGTAAAAATGCCGCACATACATTTAAACAAAGCAAACAGATCATGAACATCAGACAAATAGTTTCATCGCTGAGCATAGCAGTTATCCTTTTTGCAGGTTGCAAGACAGGCCCGAAGATTCCGGACCAGACAGCTGCCGACATTGCGGCAATAACGGATTCTGCCGCACTGATTTCTCCTGAATATGCCAAAGGATTTTCCGTAAAGTATCTTGAAAACGGAATCCGGCTTATAGACATACAGGACCCTCAGGCCGACCAGGAAGACCTGATGCCGGTTGGATACAACTTTGCCCTTGTTCCCAAAGGCCAATATCCACTTTCACTCATCAAGTGCAAGCAATATTCCAGGAAAATGCCAGTCCTCAAGGCTGCGATTAAGCGAGAGGAGAGCCAAGCT
>CACZFO010000072.1 GCA_902780455.1 uncultured Bacteroidia bacterium
TAAAACATCATTGCATATGTTCACTTTGGATTTTACCGTGACAACCAGTTGCTGTGACAGCAACGGTAATCTGAAACTCTTCTCGGCACTTCAGATGATGCAGGACTGCTCAGAGATGTGGATAGATACAGAACCTGTTGTCAAAGATTATTTCAAGCAGCAGGATATGGCTCAGATTCTGGCTTCCAGGCAGGTTGAGGTTGTAAGGGTTCCAAAGTTCAAGGAACGCCTTTCGGTTACTACCACGGTGTACGACATCGAGCCTATGTTCGGTTTCAGGAATACTTTCATCCGCGATGAGTGTGGGGTGCCTTGCTACAAGACCTGGAGCATGGGCGCCTTTGTAGACAAGTCTACTGGCAAACTCAAGAAGATAGAGCAGAGCGTGATGGGTTCCCTCACAATAGAGCCGAAGCTCGAGATGGAATACAAGGAACGCAGGATCATTCTTCCAAAAGACTTTGAGACCCTCCACGATTTTCCAACCAAGGACTCACCTGACAAGACGGTAGTGGCCTGCGATCCGGTTTCTGTCAAGCGCTCGGCCATTGACTACAACAACCATATGAACAATGCCGAGTACGTGAGGATTGCCATGGATCTCCTGCCGGAAGACTTCAAGGTAAGAGGAATGAGGGTGGAATACCGCATAGCCGCCAAACTCGGCGATGTCCTGAAACCCATCCTGATAACCCAGGAAGAGAATGTCATTGCAGTGCTGATGCTGGAGGACAAGCCTAGTGCAATAATTGAATTCAGTCGCTGAGATTCACTGTAATCAGTTATAGCAAAAGAGGCTATTTGTTTCAGATAATGTTTCACCAAGATAAGACAAAAGTTGCTAACTGATTATTCTACAATCAATTAGCAACTTTTGAACGTGATTCGGTTGGGATTCGAACCCAAGACCCACAGCTTAGAAGGCTGTTGCTCTATCCAGCTGAGCTACCGAACCATTTGGGAGTGCAAATGTAGCAAATTTTCAGAAACTTCCTAACTCTCCCCAGACTTTCTGCTACTCGTTGGCTTTTTTCCTTCCGGCCCAGGTTTCCAGTATCACTACCAGGGCGATGCCGGCTATTGCCATTATGATGGCGGTAGCAATCTGAGGATCAACTCCGTTGATTGCCTCATACTTGGCCGGCAGGATAGGGTGGGTGACGGCCTTGTCGCCTTCTCCCTGCAGTATCTGCTGCCACGGCCATATCTTGACCAGTGAACCTACCATGAAGCCTGTGAGCATGGCCATCGTCTGTCCGTACCATTTCTTCAGGAGCCATGCCAGGAAGTGTGAGAATGCCAGTATTCCGGCAACGGCACCGGCTCCGTAGAGCAGCAGGCGAGGGATGTTGAGGGTGCTGATGCTGTTCATGAGGTCTTCATACTTGACCATCAGTACCAGCAGGAAACTGCCGGAAATTCCCGGAAGGATCATACCGCAGATGCTGGCTGCACCGGCTATGAGCAGGAACCACCAAGTGTCAGGAGTCTCGGCCGGGGAGGTGAGGGATACCCATACGGCAAATGCGATGCCGATGGCCAGGCTCACGACCGTTCCGATGTTCCAGACCTTTACCTCCTTGATAACGTACCAGCATGAAATCAGTACCAGTCCAAAGAAGAAACCCCATGTGGCAACAGGCTGGAATTCCAGCAGGTACAACATCAGTTTGGCCAGTGAGAAAGCGCTGATTGCTATTCCGAGGAGCACGAAAGCCAGGAATAGAATGTCGGTCTCCTTGGCCCATTCCCTGAATTTTCCCTTGAACAGAAGCTTTGTGGTTCTGACATTGAAAGACTTCAGGCAGTTGATCAGCCTCTCGAAGATTCCTGTCAGAAGGGCTATGGTTCCTCCGCTGACGCCAGGTATGACATTGGCGGCGCCGATTCCCACACCCTTGAGAACCAGCAGTATGTATTCCTTAATGTTTTTCATCTTTGTTGTCCTTTTGTCTTGATTTAATCCTTTCCTTGAGTTTTCTTTCTGCCTGTACTTCCTTCAGGCCGTTGATAGAAGGCTCGTGGTCAGGGTTGAATATCAATGCTTTCCGGTACAGTATCTCAGCCTGGTTGAGGTCCCCCTTGAGGTAGTTGACCAGGGCCAGCGCAGATATGGCGTCTGAATTGTCCTTTTCAAGTTTACAGCACTCCTCAAATCTTTTCTGTGCCTGGTCGTAGAGGTTGCAGTCTATGCAAAGCTGGCCCATGTTGAACTGTGCGCTTATGTTCTTTGGATTGAGGGCAATTGCGTAGTCGTAAGCTTCGTAAGCTTTCTTATAGAGGTTTTTCTTGCTGTATATTATTCCTATGTTGTGCCAGACAATGTCGTTGAACGGATCTATGTCCAGGCATTTCTGGTAGAGGTCCAGAGCCTTGTCTTCATTGCCTGTCTTTTCCGAGCAGAAGGCGTAGTCAAACAGGAACGACGCAATGTTCTCGGCCTTCTCGCCCTCATGATGCTTTCGGTTCCAGGCTATGGTCAGCTCCGCAGTCCTGTCAAGATAGAACAAGGCTTCCTTGTACATCTCAATCTCCATGCAGTCCTGTGCCAGGGTGTGTATGGAATCGCAGATTTCTTCAGGAGAAGATTCCACATCTATGGCCATCTGGTAGTACCGCCTGGCATTCCCGAGGTCTTTCATACCTATGTATACCCTGCTGTAAGAAAGATAGATGTCTGAATTCGGAGGAAACGAATCCTTGTACTCGTCCAGGATAAGGAGGGCCTTGCCCAGTTCCTTTCCTATCACAAGCGCATCGCAGTACTTGACAAGCAGCGCTGATGAGTAGGGGTAGGCCTCAAATCCCTTCTCCGCTGCCAGTCTTGCCATCGGATCGTTGAAAAGGTCTATGTATCTGTCTATTATGAACTCGTATTCATCTTCTTCAAACGACGAATCTTCAAAAGGAGCATGCGCACGATCATCCTCCTTGGAACCATCCCAAGTATCCTTTACCGAATCCTCCTCCTTGGAACTATCCCAAGTATAGTTTACCGAATTCTCCTCCTTGGAATCATCCCACATATTCTTTATAGGATCTTCCTTCTTGGAATCATCCCACATACCCTTCACCGGATCCTCTTCCTTGGAATCATCCCACATATTCTTTATAAGATCCTCCTTCTTGGAATCATCCCACATACCCTTCATAGGATCCTCTTCCTTGGAATCAGGCAAAATATCCTTTACAGAATCATTCCCCTTGCCGTTGCCGTACAAGGAATCGAATCTGTTGAATGCGGCTTTAAGACGCTCGTTCTCTTCCCTTTCAAACTGCTGTTCTTCCCTCTCTTTTTCCATAAGGCACAAAAATACGAATCTATTTTTAATTTTCAAATTGGTAGCGTGACCGATAAATCGTTGATAAATAGATAAATAAGCAAAAACCTGTATGTAAAAAAGAATACACTTATTTGCTTAATATGCAGGTAATCAGCGGATTACTGGTCACGCACAAAAAGCCCCCGGAAATCTGCGGAGGCTTTTCTAATCAACTGATGTATTATTCCATTCTGGAGTTTGAGGTGTCTGCCTGCCATGAGGTGTCTGCCTGCCATGAGGTGTCTGCCTGCCATGAGGTGTCTGCCTGCCATGAGGTGTCTGAGGTGTCTGCCTGCCATGAGGTGTCTGCCTGCCATGAGGTGTCTGAAAGCCTTTAGGCGGCTACTGGCTTTGACGTGGCTACCTAACTGGAGGCGGCAGCATGCCGGGCTGTCAGCTGATGGTCAGGCCGCCGTCGATGTAGTCTACCTTGACGGTGCTTCCCTTGGAAACCTTGCCGGCAATCAGGGCCTTGGCAACGTTGTTGATGACTTCCTTCTGGAGGAGCCTCTTGATAGGCCTTGCTCCGTAGGCTACGTCAAATCCCCTGTCTGAGAGGTAATCCAGGGCCTTTTCCGTAAAGTCCAGACGGATATCCTGGGCTTCAAGCAGTTTTGAGGCCTGGGCTATCTGGAGTTTGAGGATGCCCCTGATCTCCGACTTGCCCAGAGGGCGGAACATTATGATTTCATCGATCCTGTTGAGGAATTCAGGGCGTACCGTGTGCTTCATCAGGGCCAGTACCTTCTCCTTGCACTCGTCAAGCAGCTGTTCGTTATGGGCCTTGTTTATGGTCATCTGGGCATACTCGGAATTGTTCCTGGCATCAGGATTTCCGTCTCCGTCCACATCCGGGATATTGATCTGGTCAAGACCTTTCATCTTGGACATGTACTCCTGGATGATGTCGCTTCCCACGTTGCTGGTCATGATGAGGATAGTGTTCTTGAAGTTTACGGTCCTTCCCTTGCCGTCTGTAAGACGTCCGTCGTCCAGAACCTGGAGGAGGATGTTGAATACATCTGGATGGGCCTTCTCTATCTCGTCAAACAGTACTACGGAGTATGGTTTACGCCTTACGGCCTCGGTAAGCTGGCCGCCTTCCTCGTATCCCACGTATCCTGGAGGCGCACCAACCAGACGGGTGGCTGCAAACCTTTCCTGATACTCGCTCATGTCTATACGGGTCATCATGTTCTCGTCATCAAAGAGGAACTCTGCCAGAGCCTTTGCCAGTTCTGTCTTTCCTACTCCGGTAGTTCCCAGGAAGAGGAACGAGCCTATAGGGCGTTTCTCGCTCTGGAGCCCTGCCCTTGAACGCCTTACGGCATCGGCTACAGCCTTGATGGCCTCGTCCTGTCCTACAACCCTCTTGTGGAGTTCGGCTTCGAGATGGAGCAGTTTCTCCTTCTCGCTCTGCATCATCTTGGTTACTGGAATGCCGGTCCATTTTGCAACAACCTCGGCTATGTCTTCAGGTCCTACCTGCTCGTCTATGAGCTTGTGGTCGTTGTCTTCTATCTGCTTGTTGAGTTCTTCTATCTCTTTCTGCAGGCCGGCTATCTTGCCGTATCGGAGTTCTGCTACCTTGGCATAGTCTCCGTTACGTTCTGCGCTGTCTGCCAGGAACTTGAGGTTGTCTATCTCCTGGCGCTTGGTCTGTATCTTGTCAAAGATGGATTTTTCCTGACGCCACTGGTCGCTGAGAGTCTCCAGTTTCTTCTTCTGCTCCTCCAGCTGGTTTGTTATGTCGGTAAGCTTAGGGGAGGTTCCTTCTCTGCGAAGGGCTTCCTTCTCTATCTCCAGCTGCTTGATCTTCCTCTGGAGTTCATCCACCTCCTCAGGAACGGAATTCATCTCCAGACGGAGCTTTGCGGCAGCTTCGTCTATCAGGTCTATGGCCTTGTCCGGAAGTTGTCGGTTGGTGATGTAACGGTGGCTGAGTTCCACTGCGGCTATGATTGCATCATCCTCTATCTTTACCTTGTGATGGTTTTCGTATTTAGGCTTAAGGCCCCTCAGTATGGAGATGGTGTCTGCAGGTGAAGGCTCGTCTACCATGACAGTCTGGAACCTCCTCTCCAGAGCCTTGTCCTTCTCAAAATACTTCTGGTATTCATCCAGGGTGGTGGAACCAACGCAACGAAGGTCTCCGCGGCTCAGGGCCGGTTTGAGGATGTTTGCGGCATCCATGGCACCGGTAGTCTGGCCTGCGCCTACCAACGTGTGTATCTCATCTATGTAAAGAATGATCTCTCCGTCGCTTTCTACAACTTCCTTGACAACTCCCTTGAGCCTCTCCTCAAATTCTCCCTGATACTTGGCACCGGCAATCAAAGCTCCCATGTCAAGGGAGTAAATCACCTTACCCTTCAGGTTCTCCGCTACATCGCCGTGTACGATCCTCTGCGCCAGACCTTCTGCAATGGCAGTCTTTCCAACGCCAGGCTCTCCAACCATGATAGGGTTGTTCTTTGTACGGCGGCTCAGAATCTGGAGTATCCTACGGATCTCGTCGTCTCTTCCGATGACAGGATCCAGCTTGCCGCTCTTTGCCCTCTCGTTGAGGTTGATGGCATAACGCTCCAAAAATTTTCCTTGTGCCTGATTGTTCATTACCATATTTTTATCTCCTTTTTACTTTTTCTTTTTTTCTCCGCGATTGGATTCTTTCTTATTCTCCGCGATTGGATTCTTTCTTATTCTCCGCGATTGGATTTTGTTTTGAAGCAATATTTTCACTTGGATGTGCCATATTGTCAGAAGCAGGGGCCCGGCTGAAACTTCAAGTGCCAGAAAGTCAGGATTAAAACTTAGCCCTTGTACTCTTGGGGTAGAGCTTGCCGGCCTATCGTATGATAATATTTATTATATTTGTAGGAACGTGTGAATAATCCGGAATAAATGAACTTGGACAAGACATATCCGTTGTTGGAAGGAGGAAAGAAGCTCCCTTTAGTGGAGAGTTTCTACACTATCCAGGGAGAGGGCTTCCATTCCGGTAAGCCGGCGTTCTTCATACGCCTGGGGGGCTGCGACGTGGGTTGCAGATGGTGCGACAGCAAGGAAAGCTGGAATCCTGACCGATTCCCTCCTGTTGACATCGAGACCATAGTGCGGGACGCTGCTTCTACTCCGGCAAAGGCCATAGTGATAACCGGAGGAGAGCCCATGAACTATCCTCTGGATCCCTTGTGTCATCTCCTGAAGGATTACGGACTTGAGATATACGTAGAGACCAGCGGCAGCAGCCATCTTAGCGGGGCCTTTGACTGGGTGTGCCTGAGCCCCAAGCGCAACAAGCCGCCCAAGGACGAGTTCTTTTTCATCGCCGATGAACTTAAGGTTATAATAGAGGACCGAACCGATTTTGAATGGGCAGAAGAAAACCGTCTCAAGGTGCTTAGGGCGCAGTCTTCCGGTGATTCCGACAGGTTCCGGGGAGGCCCAGGCAGAGAAGACGGTACCTTTACAAATGAACGCTTTGAGTGTCAGATAGAAAGGTATGCACAGCTGGGAAAGGCTGCTGAAGCTCCGTGTCTTTTTTACATGCAGCCGGAGTGGAGCAAGATGGACGAGCTATCTCCGCTCATCGTTGAATACGTAAAACAGCATCCTGAATGGAACATATCCGTCCAGGCACACAAGTTCTTGAGGATTCCATAGATTACTGATAGATGCAAATAATTGTTAAACAATAAATTATGAAACTAACTAAGTATTTCTTTGCAGTTGCTGCTTTATTCTGCATGACTGCTTCGTTTGCACAGACAAACGTTCCACAGAAGGAACAGAGGAATGGATTCGAATTCACTACAGTTAAGGCTAATCCTATTACGGCCATCCGTAATCAGGGAAGCAGTGGAACCTGCTGGGCTTTCTCCACTACAGCTTTCTTTGAGAGCGAGGCTATACGCAACGGACATGCCGACACATCGCTGAGCCTTTCAGTAATGTACACTGTTACAAAGAATTACCTTGAGAAGATGCGTAAGTTCATTCGCCTTGACGGTTATCTGAACTTTGCAGAGGGCGGATCTTTTGAGGATGTTTCCCATACGTTTGAAGACTACGGAGTTGTTCTGGAGAAAGACATGCCTAACCTGCTCCCTGGCGAGAAGAGGATCAACTTCCGCGAAATGACCGCCATCAGCAACGGTATGGCAGAAGGTGCAAAGAAGGCAGGTGGAAAGGTTTCTCCAAGATTCATGGAAACCTATAAGAGCATCCTTGAAACCTATCTCGGCAAGTGCCCTGAGACCACTACCTACAAGGGTGTTACCTACAGCCCTAAGGATTTCGTAACCAAGGGTCTGGGCCTGAACATGTCCGACTATGTTTCTCTGACTTCATTCACCCACTATCCTTTTTACACGACATTTGCAATCGAGGTTCCGGACAACTGGAGATGGGATCTGAGCTACAACATTCCTATCGACGAGATGATAGAGGTAATGGACAACGCAATCAACAACGGTTACACCATTGCTTGGGGTTCAGACGTAAGTGAGGTCGGTTTTACTCGCGACGGTATAGGCGTAGTTCCTGATATGGAAGACCTTGCCAAGAACATGGTTGGTTCAGACCAGGCAAGATGGGTAGGCGGCAACACCGCAAACGCACGTCCTCAGATCACCGGACCGGTAAAGGAGATTGAAGTGACCCAGGAGATGCGTCAGGAAGGTTATGACAACAAGAACACTACCGATGACCACGGAATGCAGATCTTCGGTATTGCTAAAGACCAGAACGGCACCAAGTACTACATGGTAAAGAACTCATGGGGCCCTACAGGAAAATACAAGGGAATCTGGTATGTATCAGAAACTTTCGTAAGATACAAGACCATGAACATCCTGGTAAACAAGAACTCCATCCCTAAGGCTATCCGCAAGAAGCTGGGCATCTAGTTCGTTGAACGGTGCCAAGTACATCCCACCGGCGCCATTGCTGGCGGAATAAAGTCGTTGAACATAAAAACAAAAACATTATATGAAGAAATTATTTATTGCAGCAGTTGCTCTGTTTTTGGGAACCGGAGTGTTTGCCCAGCAGACAAGTTTTCCGTTCTATGAGTTTACCATAGTAAAGAACCTTCCGGCTACGGCTGTTAAGAACCAGGCTGCTACCGGTACTTGCTGGTGCTTTGCCACTACCTCATTCCTCGAGAGCGAGGCTATCCGCAAGGGTACTGCAGATACAGACCTGGACCTTTCCGAGATGTTTACCGTAAGGCAGGAGTACCTGCGCCGCGGAGCTGACTTCTACTACCGCAGGGGCAAGGGCCGCAGAGGTCCTGGTGGAATCAGCCATCAGGCTACATACTGGATGAAGAATGCCGGTCTGATGACCGAGGAGGCCTACAACGGCATCAACTATGATTCCAAGACCCACAACCACAAAGCTTTGCAGAAAGAAATCGACGACCTTCTGGACAAAGCCGTTGAGGAGAAGAAAGGCGTTCCATACGACAAGATGAATGAAATCCTTGACAAGTATCTTGGCAAGGTTCCTCAGACTTTCACCTACAAGGGCAAGGAATACGATCCTATATCATTCCGCAACGCCCTCAAGCTGAATGCTGACGACTATGTTGAGATAACAAGCTTCACCCACCATCCTTACTATGAGAAGTTCATAGTTGAGATTCCTGATAACTGGGATATGGCTTCTTCTTACAACGTACCTCTGGATGAGCTGGATGAAATCTGCACCAGGGCCATCATGCACGGATATACTGTAGCGTGGGATGCCGACATGAGCGAGGTTTACTTTGCCCACAACAAGCATATTGCGGTCTTTGCTCCAGGTGAAAACATCCTCGGCGCCAAGCAGATTGAGAAAAAGTATACCGAGAGCCCTATAGATGCCGATATACGTCAGGCAATGTGGGTTGATTTCACAACCTCAGACGACCATCTGATGCACATCACCGGTATTGCTAAGGATCAGGACGG
>CACZFO010000073.1 GCA_902780455.1 uncultured Bacteroidia bacterium
GAAGACACCCTCAAGCCCGACCAGACCTACACCCTGCTTTTCGGACAGGCTATCTCCGATGTGAATGAAAGCAATCCGTTCCACAACTATTCCCTCACCTTCTCCACCGGAGAACAGATTGATTCCATGATAATAAGCGGTACCGTAATGGATTATGCCACACTTCTGCCCCAGAAGGGCATGCTCGTGGCATTGTATACAAACCCTACGGACAGCTGCCTGCTCAAGACCCTGCCAGACGCCGTGGCAAAGACCGACGACTGGGGCTATTTCTGCGTAATGGGGCTCAGAGGCGTACCTTATTCGATCTTTGCCCTTGAAGACAAGAACAACAACCAGCTCTACGAGAGAAACGGTGAAAAAGCAGGTTTCTGCGATTCCACCATCACTCCTCACATTGCTGCCAGGGAAGGCATGCCACAGACCAGGATGATGGACATGAAAGATACCGTAGCCTGCCTTTCCAGGCCGAGCCAGACAGAAATCTACATCTTCAAGGAAAACATCAGCAGCCAGTACATAGAAAATTCCGGCAGGGTGTCTGAAAGGGAGTGCTTCATCAAATTCCGCTCCCCTAACCCTCAGATAGATACCTTCAGGATAAAAGGCGTCTTCAGCGACAGGATAATCCGCCAGTTCAACTCTGTAGGAGACTCCCTGAGTTTCTGGATAAACGACCAGAGACCTGTTGAAGACACGTTGTTCCTCAGAATCAGCTACATGAAGACCGATTCCACCGGAAAACTGGTTCCGCACGGAGAAAACATCAAACTGGTGAAGCCTTTTGACAAGAGCAAACTCAAGGAGACGGACAAGACGGACCCTAACAAATCCGGTCTGACCAACGACTATCTCCAGAACCTCGGCAACACCAGGAATGACCGCAGGGATCCGTTCGGCAACAAGAACAACAACAAGGAAAAGGGTGAGCTTACCAAGCCGGACAAGGCTGATACCGAAAGGAAAGACCTTCTGAAGATGAAGCTGACCGTAGACGGCAAGACAGTAGAAAACAGAGGAATAGAGCTGGAGTTCCCTACCCCTCTGATCCAGGCGTCTGAAGATTCCATAACCTTCACGTCCAAGACACCTAGAGGAATTGTCTCCAACGTCAAGTTCAAGCTGGTCAGAGATTCTTCCAACATATTGAAGTACAAGATCATGTCCGGGGAGCCTTACAAGGTTGGAAACGAATACAAGATCAGCATTAAGACAGCCACCTTCAAGGACGTGAACTCCTTCACCAACGATTCTACCTTCCGCACCTTCTCTCTGCCTACGGATGACAAGCTGAGCAGCATAACGCTCGAAATAACAGGTGCCCGGGGAGGTGAATACATCGTTGAACTCGTGAATGAAAAAAGGGACAAGGTCTTCCTCAGCCACCAGATAACCTCAGACTGCAACCTTCTGTTCCCTTACCTGAATGCCGGTGTATATTCATTCAGGATAACCCAGGACCTGAACCATAACGGAAAACTGGATGTAGGAGACATTGTAAAGAGGATACCTCCTGAAAAAGCCAGGCTGCTTAAGCTTCCGGACGGGAAGGTCATAATAAAGCTCAACGAGCAGACAGACCTGACCCAGAGCGTAGACCTTAAAAAACTGTTTGAATGATGAAAAGACTGTCCTTTATATTGATACTGGGGCTGATGATTCCTCTTGCAGGCCAAGCCCAGATAGTTGATACGGTAGACATCATGAAGGAGTTTGACGAATTTTCCTTCAGGGATGCCAAAGTCACCGGCGAGGTAAAAGACTCTACCAGGATCAGGGAGCACCTGTTCGGTGTAAAATGGGGAATGTCAATCAACAACCTGAGCCTCAGCATAGACTACGACAAAAAACCGGTTACCTCTCCAAAGAACTTTGGAGTTTACTACACCTACTACCATTCATTGTGGAACGCCATTTCGCTGTTTGGAATTGAGACCGGAATCCAGTTCAACGAAGAAGGCTACAAGACCCAGATAATGGATTCAGACGGCAAGCTTGTAAGCGAAGGCACCGAATCCTTCTCCAACATCACGCTTCCGTTCGTTTCCCAGTTCAGGATAGATTTCTGGAGGATGAGGATCCTGGCCAATGCCGGATGCTTCGTTTCACGCAGGACCTCGGCATCCTTCTCAGGACTTTTACCGGAAACGGTTTCCTCCACCTGGAAGAAATACGGATACGGAATAATTGCAGGCGGCGGACTGGCTTATGTATTCCGCCCGTTTGAAATACATGTGGAAGCCAACTACAAGTACAATCTGAGCAACCTCTACGACAAGGCGTCCTTCTACGCAGACGAATACTGGGTTTCAACCCATACAAGCCAGATCATCATCTCTGTAGGGCTCCATTACAGGATTGGCGGGAGTTCCTACAAGATAAAATCCAACGCCCCTTCAAGAAAATAATCGCGATTATGAGAAAGTTACAGGCAAACGTTGCTGGGCTTCTCCTTGGAAACGGAGCGCCGATTGCAGTTCAGACAATGTGCAACACCCACACCCAGGATGTTGAGAAAAGCGTTGCCCAGTGCCTTGAAATGGCCAAGGCCGGTGCCAGGCTCATAAGGCTTACCACCCAGGGCTTCAAGGAAGTGGAAGCCCTTTCAAAGATAAAGGACATACTCCGCAACCAGGGAGTGAAGACTCCGCTCGTGGCAGATGTCCACTTCAATTCGGAAGTAGCCATAGCTGCCGCACAGGTTGCTGATAAAGTAAGGATAAACCCCGGCAACTTTTCACAGGTACACAAGGATGCCCAGGGGCAGTTCGCCCGCTTCATAGAAGTCTGCCGCAAATATGGAACGGCGGTGCGCATAGGTCTGAACCACGGTTCGCTGGGAGAAGAAATCGTAAACCGCTACGGCAACACTCCTGAAGGCATGATGCAGGCAGCAATGCAGTGGCTCCAGATGTGCAGCAGCCAGAAGTTTGAGAATGTGGTGGTTTCTCTCAAGGCAAGCAACACCATAGTCATGAGCCAGGCCTACATCCTTCTGTACAAGGCCATGGAAGAAAGCGGACTTGTCTATCCGGTACACCTGGGAGTGACAGAAGCCGGCAACTCGGATCAGGGCAGGATCAAATCCGCTATCGGAATCGGAGCCTTGCTGAGCAAGGGCATAGGAGACACAATCAGAGTGTCCCTTACGGAGAATCCCGTGAACGAAATTCCGGCAGGAAAGCAGATCGCCGAGTTCTTTGAAAGCGGTTTGGAGGGCCGCCTCAGAGCTGCCGTCAGAAGCCAGGAGAGCCGCAATCCTGTCATCAGCTTCAACGACCTGGAATGTGACAAGGAAGACTGGAACCGCTTCATTATTAGGGTATCATCCCTCTTGGGAGTCATGCTCCTGGAAAAGGATATAGACGATTTCACCATCGCTGACAGTCCTTATCCTGAAAAGGTGATGGAAGCTCTCAAGCAGAATATCCAGCAGGGTGCAAGGAGAGTGTTCTACCATCCCGAATACATTGCCTGCCCGGGGTGCGGAAGAACCCAGTACAACCTTGAAGAGACTTTCAAC
>CACZFO010000074.1 GCA_902780455.1 uncultured Bacteroidia bacterium
ACGGCCACCACGCCGCCGAAGCGCATGGTCAGGTGCTCGATGTGGAGGACGTTGTCGCTCATTTGTCGGCACCTCCTTTATTCTTGCCCTGCAGGCCGCGTATTAAGTCGGGCAGCTCCTTCGTGCCCATGATGCCCTGGCGGAAGAACAGCACCACGATCATGATGATGATGGAGAACACCACCAGGCGGAAGCCGTTGCGCAGCAGCGGCACCTCGAAGCTGCCGATCATCTGCTTCTGATCCAGGAACCGCAGCCACCATTCGCTGGCCGCCACAAACAGGAACGAGGACAGGCAGGAGCCCGTCACCGAGCCGATGCCGCCGATGACCACGATCAACAGGATCTCATAGGTCATGGCCGTGGTGAAGGACTTGGCCTGGACGGTGGTCTGGTACATGGCCAGCATCGCGCCGCCCACCCCCGCAAAGAAGGAGGAGATGCAAAACGCCAGGCGCTTGTGGCTGGCCAGGCGGATGCCCATGGCCTCCGCGGCGATCTCATCGTCCTTGATGGCCCGCAGCGCGCGGCCGAAGGTGGAGTTGATCAGCAGGATGATGACGCCGATGCACACGCCGGAGATCAGCAGCGGAGACAGAAATATTACATTCAGCCCGAGCATCCATATTGAAGTTGCACACAGCGGAGACCTGGATGAACGGGCGGCGGCACGCTTCGGCGATGGTATACTGTAAGTTACTGATAGTCAACACTCCCTGAAATAAGGCATTCATATACAGACCTCTTGTTTAGGAGTATCCTGATAGTCAATCAGTTACAAAACACCATCGCCAATATGGATTCTTTTCACTATCTTTATACCAGCATAAACAATATGCCTAAAGCAGATAGCTTTTAGCAGTAGACTTTAAGTAGAAAACTTATTGCAAAAGATCAGCAGCTGAGGACATGCAATTGAATATGCGCAATGAAAGACGTGGAATAAAAGACATGTAGCGAAGACCTGTTGAAGAAAGACAGATGCAGAAGGTCGGGTGAAGAAAGACAGATGCAGAAGGTCGGGTGAAGAAAGACGGGTGAAGAAAGACTTAAACAAAAGATTTTTATAGAAGAATACACCAAAGATTCATAACATGAGCGACAGGAGACATAGCAAGAATTTCATGGAAGAGGCAGATGTTGCCCTTACCGTATGCAAGAAAGACGGGGAGATAGTTTACATGAACCAGAAATCAAGAAAGACGTTCCTAAAGCCCGGAATGCCGGACATCATAGGCCAGAATGTGCTGGACTGCCATCCGGAGCCGGCCAGAACCCTTCTCAACGATCTTCTTATCCATCCAAGGAACAATGCCTACACCATTGAGAAAAATGGAGTAAAGAAGCTCATCTTCCAGACCCCGTGGTACGACAAGGGTGAGTATGCCGGCTTCATGGAACTCTCTATGGAGATTCCTTTCCAGATGAAACACATGGTCCGCACTCCAGGAACTGGGCACCCTACTGCTGGAACTGGAAACCATGCCGCTGGAACTGGAAACCATGCCGCTGGAACTGGAAACCATGCCGCTGGAACTGGAAACCATGTCGCTGGAACTGGTAACCATGCCGCTGGAAATGGAAACTATGCCGCTGGAACTGGCAGCAGCCGCTCAGATTCGGCATCAAACCGTAATGTCGGAGAGGCGCCACAGCAGCAGAAGTCGCAGCCGCAAAAGCCACAACGGAAACGCTGCTCCCCTAACTCCATCTTTGAACTCAAGCCAAACGAGGTATTCGTCTTTGGCAGCAACCTCTCCGGCTCCCACGGCGGAGGAGCGGCCAGAGTGGCGTACGAGAAGTTCGGAGCCGTATGGGGAGAAGGCGTCGGACACTTTGGACAAACCTACGCAATCCCAACCATGCAAGGCGGAGTAGAAACCATCAAACCATATGTAGACCAGTTCATTGCCTACGCAATGCAACACTTTGAACTTACCTTCCTGGTAACCCGCATAGGCTGCGGCATTGCCGGCTTCAAAGACGAAGACATCGCCCCTCTTTTCAAAGCCGCAATGAAGGTAGACAACATCCTACTCCCTGGATCATTCGTAAAAGTAATTGAAAACCTATAACGTAACGCAAGATAGAACCAACCGGCTATGGTACCTCGTAAGTAACTGACTTTCAATGCACCCGTAAATAAGACATCCATATACTAAGGTCTTATTTCACGGCATACTGATTATCAACAACTTACAACGCACCATCGCCGAGACAGACCACACAATGAAAGCTCTGATAATTAACGGAAGCCCCCGCAAGAACGGAAATACTTCCATAGCCCTGGCAGAAATAGCCAAAGTCCTGAATTCAAAAGGCATCGAAACTGAAACCGTATGGATCGGCAACAGACCGGTAAGAGGCTGCATAGCCTGCGGAAAATGCTTTGAGAACCCTGGCCGATGCGCTTTTGATGATGATGTCTGCAACCGCATCAGTGAAAAGTTCAAAGACATAGATGCCCTTGTCGTAGGCTCTCCAGTCTACTACGGTCAGCCCAACGGAGCCCTTCTTGCAGTACTCCAGAGAGCGTTCTTCTCAAATACAGCCAACATTACCGGAAAACCGGCCGTATCCGTAGCCGTCTGCCGAAGAGGCGGTGCCTCAGCAGCATACGCAACCCTCAACATGCCATTCCAGTGCATACGGAAGAGAACAAGGAGAAACAGTCCAGGACGCTGAAGGCATGCAAACCATGCGCACCCTGGGCAACAACCTTGCATTCCTGCTGCATAAAACAGGTGGCCAGAGAGCTCCAGGACTCCCTGAAGGCGAAGATTGGACCCCTACACACTTCATAAGATAGAGCCTTTCTCGGCGATGATATTATTACAAAAGAGTAAAATACAAAGAAACATTCAAACGTTATGAAAACATCAAGACCCCTCTCAGTTAGCACAGGCCTGGGATTAATGTTAACCGTAATCCTGATTTCCGGCATCACTCTCTCATCATGCGGTAACAACCAGAAAGCCACTTCAGAAACATCTGCCCCAGAAGCCCAGCCAGCAACTGAGGCTGATCAAGTATCTGCCAAACCGGCTGAAGTACAATACACCATCGCTGAGAATTATTTCATAAAGAATGGCGCTCAGCTTCCTGAAAGCCACAAGATAACTGACAAGCAGACCTTCGACTCCATCTTCGGCATGGCCACTACCATGGGAGAGAAGGGCAAGCCAACGGAAATAGACTTTGACAAGAGTTTTGTGATTGCCGTAGAAAAAGGGCCGGTCCAGAAACAGACTGAGCTGCTTCCCAGCTACTTGATCGACCACTACGACGGCAAACTGGTGTTCCACTACAATGTCAAGACAGGAGAAGACATCTCCTACACCATCCGCCCTGTCTTGATTATAATCGTAGACAAAAGTCTGGCAGGAAAAGACATAACCCTATCAGGTCACAATACTGAATAGTTAGTTGTCTTTCAGGATATTAGAGAAATAAAATCTTGAAGCACCGCATAAGAAGCTATACATTCCGGCTCACCGGCTTCCTTCTAAATACCAAAAGCAGAAAGTTGATGATGATGTAAGTGGTGATGACTGCCACTATCAGTGCCTGGAAACTTATACCGCCAATTATAGCCATCGCGATTTCTACGGCAACAATCATCAGGAATATGAATCTCGTACGGTTGTCGGCCCAGGACAGGTTCTTGAGCTTCATGGAGAACATCGGAATCTCGCTCACAAGCAGCCAGCAAAGCACTGGAACCAGTATAGCCGGAAGCCAGAAATACCAGGCTTTGGACGTGGATTGCAAAATGATGGTCTCCGAATCAGACAACATGGCTGCAAGTGAGATATACAAAATGGCGCAGGCAGGAGTTGCAAGACCTATGAAATTCTCACTCTGACGCTTGTCGTTGTTGAACTTTGCGAGCCTGAGGGCAGAGAAAACGGCTATAAACAAAGGAAAAAGTGAAATCCCAAAATTGTCACCGAAATAATTACCTGCAAGCCTTGTCATGTAACTGTATCCGACAATGGCAGGGGCTACACCAAAGCTGACCATGTCCGCAAGGGAGTCCAGGTCTTTGCCCAATGGAGAATATGCCTTCAGGGCCTTAGGATAATGGCCATGCAGCCGCACAGTAAGTTGCAGCATGTAAGGGCGTTAGGTATGTGTTTTCGTATTCCCATGAACTTGTGGCACTCTTATCCGGCCGTCATCACAAAGATAATAATATTCGTCCAATGTCAGTCTGGCATTGAAGCGGAATTTGAGTACATTTGCCGTCGCTGAAAAAGACTATGACACTTAAAGTTAAAATTAATGAGCAATAATCACATCAGTACTGGTAAAACTCCTGATTCGGCAGAGGAGTACGGCATAAAAAAACTGGATGGTAGGGAAAATCAGGAAGGTACCGGAAAACCGGAGTGCATAAAGGTCAGGGGCGCAAGGGTGCACAACCTCAAGAACATAGATGTTGACATACCGCTGGGAAAGATAGTGGGCATAGCGGGTGTGAGCGGCAGCGGAAAATCTTCTCTGGCTCTCGGGGTACTCTATGCAGAAGGCTCAAGGAGGTATCTGGACTCACTTTCTACATACACAAGGCGCAGGATGACCTTTTCTGCAAAGGCGGATGTTGACGACGTGCTTTATGTTCCGGCTTCAATAGCCCTGCACCAGAGGCCCGGAGTTCCTGGGATCAGATCTACCTTCGGAACCGGAACCGAGTTGCTTAACAGCCTGAGGCTCATGTTCTCCAGGCTCGCAAGCCACAGATGCCCGAACGGACACTACGTTCCCCCTACCCTTGCCGTAGCGGCAGGTCAGGAGATAGTCTGCCCGGAGTGCGGATCATCTTTCTACGCCCCGGGAGCTGAGGAACTGGCTTTCAACAGCCAGGGCGCATGCAAGAGATGCGGAGGTACAGGCATGGTACGCACAGTAGACATATCCACTCTTGTCCCCGACGAGAACCTTACCATAGACCAGGGAGCCGTAGCACCGTGGAACAGCCTGATGTGGTCACTGATGACCGATGTGTGCCGTGAGATGGGCGTAAGGACAAACATACCGTTCAAGGACCTGACACCTCAGGAAAAGGAGATCGTCTATAACGGTCCGGCCCAGAAGAAGCATATTTTCTACAAGGCCAAGAACAGCAACGTGGCCGTGGAGATGGATTTCACATACTACAGCGCCGTACACAGTGTAGAAAACGCCCTGGCCAAGGTCAAGGATGAAAAGGGCATGAAGAGAGTGGAGAAATTCCTAAAGGAAGACATCTGCCCGGACTGTGGCGGCACCCGCCTGAGCGATGCTGCAAGGTCTCCAAGGCTCAGGGGCATATCTCTCGCCGATGCCTGCAAGATGCCTCTGGACGAGCTTGTGGAATGGGTGAAGGGTGTTCCTGGCTCCCTTCCTGAAGAAATGAGGCCAATGGCAAAAAGCATCTGCGATTCCTTCTTCCTTGTAGCCAAGAGACTCAAGGAACTGGGACTTGGCTACCTGGCACCGGACCGCGCGGCATCCACCCTATCCACAGGAGAAAGGCAGAGGATGCAGCTTGCAAGGGCCGTGCGCAACAGAACTACCGGTGTGCTCTACGTGCTTGACGAGCCGTCCATCGGCTTGCATCCGTCCAACATAGTAGGACTCAACGGAGTAATGCACGACCTTGTCAGCGACGGCAACTCGGTCATCCTTGTGGATCACGACAGCCAGATACTGAAAGAAGCGGACTGGATAATAGAGATGGGCCCGTCTGCCGGAGCCGACGGCGGCCGGGTGCTGGCTGCAGGAACGGTTCCGCAGATCTGCAGCAATCCAGAATCCAGGATAGGACCTTTCCTCAAAGGAAATCCAGTACATGTAAATACACGCAGCAAAGATCTCTTTGCACTGGGGTGCATACATATGTCTACATCCCAGATACATACAGTAAAGCCGCTGGAAGTGGACATTCCAAAAGGCAGGCTTACCGTAGTAACCGGTGTTTCAGGCTCAGGCAAGACAACCATGGTTCTTGAAAGCCTGGTTCCTGCACTTGAAGCAATAACGGCAAAGAAAGAAAGTTCTGGAGCATCGGCTTCTGTCAAGATGCCAGACCATATAAGGTCAGTCTCGGCACCGGGCATAGAACACGTGAAACTGATTGATGCCACCCCTATCGGCATAAACGTGCGCTCCACCGTTGCCACATACGCAAACGTCCACGACGAACTGCGGAAAATCTTTGCAAGGACAGCCTCAGCCCGCAAACTCGGCTACAAGGCCGGTGATTTCTCATACAACACCGGCAACCTCAGGTGCCCGGTCTGTGACGGAACAGGTTCAATAAGTCTTGACGTGCAGTTCCTTCCGGACGTAGACATACCTTGCCCTGACTGCCACGGCTCACGCTATTCAAAGAATGCGCTTTCCGTACGCTACACCAATAAAAGCGGAGAGAGCGCATCCATGCCGCAGATCATGGACATGGAAGTTTCCAGGGCCATGGAATTCTGCAAGGACATTCCATCCGTAAGGGACAGGCTCCAGATCCTTGACCACCTGGGACTGGGATATTTTACCCTGGGAGAAGAAACTCCTAGCCTGTCCGGAGGAGAAGCCCAGCGCCTGAAACTGGCCAGCGAGATGGGCCGCACGCAGACAGACTCCGTATTTGTGTTTGACGAGCCGTCAATAGGACTCCATCCGCTTGATGTACAAACCCTTATGAGTGTATTCCGCAGCCTGATTGATGCCGGGGCAACCGTAATTGTCATTGAACATGACCTGGACATTATCCGCAGTGCAGACTATGTCATAGACATAGGTCCGGGCGGCGGAGAAGCCGGAGGAAGGATTGTTGCAACGGGAGCACCGGCCGAAATAGCAGCAGACAGCCACAGCATTACCGGAGGCTACCTACATCCCTGAAAGCCGGGGCAGGGTTTAAAGACTAAGGAAAGCAGTCCCCAGATCTAAAGCCCAAGGACAACAGTCCCCAGATCTGAAGTCCAAGGAAAAACCCGAGCAGGGTTTAAAGACTAAGGAAAGTAGTCCCCAGATCAAAAGTCCAAGGAAGACCGTGACCTGGTTCTAATTGAGAATCAGTTATTTAAGAAAAGTCCTGTATGCAAATCTACATACAGGACTTCTAACAATCGTTTAATTATCAACAACTTACCGGTCACAGCATAAATAGACTGATGCTACTGCTTCTTGTCAGTGGTCTGGCAACCGTAAGCTGTCTGAAGCAAGCTACTTGATGTGGAGTTTCTTCTTCACATCCTTTGCAAGGGCATCCTTGTGGATCATGATCTGGATGGTCTTTGCCTTGAAGTAGCTTTCTGAAACATAGAGGTAGCCGTCGCCGTTGTTAGGACCCTAGGAGTT
>CACZFO010000075.1 GCA_902780455.1 uncultured Bacteroidia bacterium
GGCTCCAGGTAACCAAGAAGTTCTATGACCCTACAATCCACGGAATCAACTGGAAGATGTATCACGATGAATATGCCAAGTTCCTCCCTTACATCAACAACAACTATGACTTCCAGGTTCTTCTGAGCGAGCTTCTCGGTGAGCTTAACGCATCACACACTGGTGGCCGTTATTATGCCGCAAGGGCAATGACAGGAGGGGACGTTACTGCAAACTTCGGAATGCTCTTCGACGAGACCTATACCGGAGAGGGAATCAAGGTTTCAGCCATCATCCCTGGCGGTCCTGCAGACAAGCTTTCCAACAAGATCCGCCCTGGTGACATCATCACCGCAATCAACGGTGAGAACATTCCTGCATCGGAGAACTACAACAAGTATCTTAACAACATAGCCAATGCCAATACAGTTGTGACCGTCAAGTCTACCTCTGGCAACACCTTCACACAGACTCTGCGTCCGGTGGTTGAGTCCAGTCTGGGCCACCTGGTTTACGAGTGGTGGGTAAGGAGATGCGAGGAAATGGTAGACAAGCTCTCCGGAGGAAAGATAGGTTACGTTCATGTAGAAGGCATGAATCAGCAGAGCTATCAGGTTATCTACAACCGCCTGATGGGCAAGCATGTAAAGAAACAGGCTGTTGTTGTTGACACCCGTTTCAACGGCGGCGGATGGCTGCATGACGAGCTGGTTACGCTGCTTGGAGCCAAGACCTACATGCGCTATGCTCCTCAGGGCAATCTGCTGGATGACGGAGAGCCTCTGGGCAGGTGGCAGAAGCCAAGTGCAGTCCTCACCTGCGAGGGCAACTATTCCGATGCCTTCATGTTCCCGTTCGTATATCAGCAGAACGGAATCGGCAAGGTTTACGGAATGCCTGTGCCTGGTACCGGTACCGCAGTTTGGTGGGAGACGCAGATAGATCCTACCATAGTCTTCGGTATCCCGATGATAGGCTCCATGGGCACGGACGGAAAGGTTACCGAGAACAAGCAGTTTGAACCGGATGTAAGGGTAGAACTCCCTTACAACGACTTCCTTTCCGGCAAGGACCCTCAGCTCGAAGCTGCAGTAAGGGGTCTCTTGCAGGAAATCAGGTAAGTCTCTGAAAAAACTGTCAAGTGAAAAAGAACTCCCGACTTCTGTTTGAGGTCGGGAGTTTTTTGTAATTTTGGAAAAAATATGGAATTATGCCTGAGGTCTTGATTTATGTGGTTTTTGCGCTGTTGGTAGTGGCGCTTGTGGTTCTGTTCGTGCTTTCTGCAAAGCAGGGGAGGATGATCCGTTCCCTGAAGGAAGACAACAAGGGTTTCATGAAGGATCTGTCGCAGAATCTCAAGGAGTACCACAAGGAGAACAAGGATGATTACGAGAGGGCCCAGACATCGCAGAGAGAAGAGATTTCAGAAAGGATAAAAGATTTCAACAGCAATTTTTCTGAAAAGGTCGCTTTGCTCAGCGATACCCAGAAAAAAGGCCTCGAAAACATGACAGAAAGCCAGAGGCTCCAGCTGGACAAGATGCAGAGCATGCAGGAGCAGAGGCTGAAATCTCTGGAAGATAGCCAGAAGCTGAAACTGGAGCAGATAGAGAAGACCCAGGCAGGCATGATCCAGTCTACCGAAAAAAGTCTTGAAAACATGCGCCAGACTGTTGAGGAGAAGTTGGAGAAAACACTCAACGATCGCATAAGCAAGAGCTTTGAGACTGTGGGCAACCAGCTGGACAACGTCAAGAACGGGCTGGCCGAGATGCGGGATTTGGCAAAGGATGTGGGAGGCCTCAAGAAGGTTCTCTCAAACGTTAAGATGAGGGGAGGGCTCGGTGAAGTTCAGCTGCAAATGCTTCTTGAACAGTATCTTGCGCCGGGCCAGTATGTTGCCAATGCCCATACCGGAGCGGACAAGAACTCTGTTGTGGAGTTTGCCGTAAGGTTCCCCGGCCAGGACGGCAATCCTGTGCTCCTGCCTATAGACTCAAAGTTCCCCAAAGACCGCTATGACGCTCTCCTGGAGGCTTATGAATCTGCAGACAAGGATGCCATGGATGCCGCAAGGAGGGATTTCTGCTCTGCGATAAAGAACGAGGCCAGGAACATAAACAAGTATATCAACGTTCCTGAAACCACTCCTTTTGCCATAATGTTCCTTCCGTTCGAAGGGCTTTATGCCGAGGTTGCAAGGGATGCCAGCCTGCTGGAAAGCCTCCAGAAAGATTTCAACATCACGGTTGCAGGCCCGACAAACCTGTCTGCCATACTGACCAGTTTCCAGATGGGATTCCGCACTTTGGCCATCCAGAAAAAAGGCAGCGATGTGTGGAAGGTCCTGGGAGAAGTCAAGACCGAGTTCGGCAAGTTCGGCGACATGCTGGAAAAGGCCAAGGGCAAGATCCAGGGCGGACTGGACGATATGGACAAGCTGATTACAACCCGCACCAACCAGATTAACCGCAGGCTCCGCGATGTGGAGGCTGATGCAGTATCCATAGATACCGATTCTCCCGGACGGCTTCTGGAAGAGGAGTAGATATCTTTTATTATATTTGCAAGGAACCGATAAATTTCACAGTTATGGAACAGAAAAACGTGCTGGCCCATCCCGATGCCAAGATAATGAAGGAAAAGATAGCAAGAAACTGGCTTCCAAGATATACAAAGAGAAAGCTGGAGGACTTTACGGATTGTATCCTTCTGACCAATTTCGGCAATTACGTGGATATGTTCGCCCGGAAGTTCGGGGTAGAGGTAGTGGGAAAAGACGGAAACATGCCAAATGCAAGTGCCGAGGGGATAACTATAATTAACTTTGGAATGGGAAGCCCCAACGCTGCTACCATAATGGACCTTCTTGGTGTAATACATCCAAGGGCTTGCCTTTTTTTGGGCAAGTGCGGCGGTATAGACAAACATACCAAGATAGGGGACCTTGTACTCCCTATTGCCGCAATCAGGGGAGAAGGAACATCGGATGACTACTACCCTCTGATTGTTCCGGCCCTGCCTGCATTCATGCTCCAGCGAGCAATTTCCTCAGCGATAAGAGACCATGGCAAGGATTACTGGACCGGCACCGTCTTTACCACCAACAGGAGGCTCTGGGAGCA
>CACZFO010000076.1 GCA_902780455.1 uncultured Bacteroidia bacterium
ACGACTACCCAATGTATGACAAGGATTTTGAGGGAGACGTTCAGAACAAGGACGGATATATTCACAGGCTCAACAAGGTTACCGACCAGAATACGGTTGTCATAAGCCGTCCTGAAAGGTCTGTGTTCCCTTATATCGTATCGCTGTCATACCTGATACTGTTCTTCTTCTTTTTCTTCCTGGCCGTCATCCGTATAAAGCGTGCCAGAGTCAGGGCAAAAGCAGTCTTGAAGAGAACAAGGAAGTCATGGGGAAGGAGGCTCAACTTCCTTATAACCGTCGTGATTGCCGTGGCTCTTTTGGCTGCTGCCATAGGCAGCCTGTGGTACAGCGTAAACTATTACAAGCTTCAGAACAGGCTTCAGATGGAAGAGAAGATGAAGACGGTGGGCAAGTCTCTGTCCTCATATTTCACTTATGTCCAGGACTTCTCCGATGTGAACAAGTCCGAGCTATACTCCGTCATGGACCGCCTGGCCAACGACACTCATGCAGACATCAACCTGTACGATCCTTCCGGAAAGATCATCCATTCCACCAAGATGGACCTTTTCCGCAAGTTCATCCTTTCTTCCAGGATGAATCCGGATGCGTTCTCAGACATATCGGTACGTCACCGAAGCCAGGTCTTCAATCGCGAGAAGGCAGGTTCTTACAGTTATTATTCGTTGTACAGTCCTATCAGCAACTACAACGGCAAGATCATTGCCATTGCAGACATCCCTTATTTCACCAGGGGCGGAGACCTCAACGGAGACCTCTCTTACGTGGTTGCCACCATCATCAACGTGAGCATCATATTGTTCATCGTGGCCCTGTTCTTCTCAAGGCTCCTGTTCTCCAGGGTTACACGTCCGCTTACCGACTTGAGCAACAAGATGAAGTCCATGGACGTGTCTTCCGCTCCTGAACACATCAACTATACCAGCAAAGACGAGCTGGGCCTTCTGGTAGATGCCTACAACAAGATGGTGGATGATGTGGCCGAGAGCACCCGCAAGATGGCTGTGGCCGAGAGGGAAAAGGCATGGAGCGACATGGCCCGCCAGATTGCCCATGAGATAAAGAATCCGCTGACTCCTATGAAACTCAGCATCCAGCGGATTATGATGCTCAAGCAGAGGAACGCACCGGGGTGGGAGGACAAGCTGGATGCTATATCGGCTTCCCTGCTGGAGCAGATAGATATACTTTCAAATACGGCTTCCGAGTTCAGCAGCTATGCCAAGTTCTACATGGAAGACAGTGTTGCCTTCAACCTGTTCGACCTGGTCAAGGAGCAGAAGGAATTCTTTGATACCAACGAGAATATCAGGATAGTGTTCACATATTCCAACGAAACCTGCATGACCTTCGCCAGAAGGGGGCAGATAGTACGCGTGCTGGTTAACCTGATATCCAATTCAATACAGGAACTTTCATCTTCCGAGGGCAAGGGCTTCATAAGCCTCAACCTGAGTCGGGAAGATGGGTTCTGGAAGGTAAGCGTAGAAGACAACGGAAGAGGCGTGAGCCCGGAGAACCAGGAGAAGCTGTTCCAGCCAAACTTCACCACCAAGACCAGCGGAAACGGTCTTGGCCTGGCAATATCGCGGAGCATAATAGAACAGAGCGGAGGAAAGATAGTTTACAGCAGCTCGGAACTCGGAGGGGCCTGCTTCAGCTTTACTCTTCCGGTTTATGACAAGGCAAAAGACAACAAACAATAAAAGATAATATGGCTAAATATAACTTTGACAAAGAACTCAACCGAATGGGTACGAGTTGCATCAAATGGGACATGACTCCAAAGATCTGGGGCAAGAAAAACCTTCTTCCGATGTGGATTGCAGACATGGATTTTGCAACTCCTAAATTCTTTACCGATGCTCTGGTAAAGAGGGTGGACGGAGGAGTACTGGGTTACGGATGCCGTCCCCAGAAATGGTATGATGCAATAAGAGGATGGTTCAAGAACCGTTACGGATGGGAGATCACCGACGACCAGATAGGATTCGTTCCCGGAATTGTAGTGGGTATCGCCCATGCTCTCAGGTGTTTCACCAAACCTGGAGACAAGGTGCTGATATTCCCTCCTGTCTACTTCCCTTTTGCAAACCAGATTGCCTATGCAGGTTGCAAGGAGGTAGACTGCCCTCTTGTACTCAAGGAAGGAAAAAACGGAGAAGACTTTGAGATAGACTTCAATCTCCTTGAAAAGAAGATAAAAGGCTGCAAGGCCATGATTCTCTGCAACCCTCACAATCCGGGCGGAAGGGTCTGGACAAGGGCTGAGCTTCAGAAGATTGCAAAGATCTGCCTGGAAAACAAAGTATTTGTCATCAGCGATGAGATACATTGCGACCTCTCCTTCCTCCCTCACATACCTTTTGCCACTGTAAACGCAAAGCAGGCTCTCAATACCATTACTTTCCACGCTCCTTCAAAGACGTTCAACTGCGCCGGAGTAGGTGCCAGCGAATGGGTGGCGGAGAACAAGGAAATCCACGATAAGTTTGCCGCTTACCTCAAAGGCGGAGAGTTTGACGGCGGGCATTACGATTCCTTCATGCCTTCTTCCATCTTCTATTCCAAGAAGGGAGAAGAGTGGCTGGCACAGGCCATGGACTACATCAAGGGCAACATAGACTATGTAGAAAAGTTCCTCAAGGACAACTTTACCGTAGATACCCTCGAGTTCAGCGGAAAGAAGG
>CACZFO010000077.1 GCA_902780455.1 uncultured Bacteroidia bacterium
ATCAAAAACAAGAAACCCTCTCAGAGATACTTCTGAAAGGGTTTTTCTTTGTGGGAGCAATAGGAGTCGAACCTATGACCCTCTGCTTGTAAGGCAGATGCTCTAAACCAACTGAGCTATGCTCCCGAATCGTGGCCACTACGGCCGAATTGTTTTGGGACTGCAAAGGTAGTGCTTTCTTTTAAAAATGCAAATCTTTTTCAAAAAAAATTCTTTTACCCCTCTCCTCTACTTAAATGCCGCTTTCAGAAAGGATTTTGAGAACCTCAGCAACAACATATGAACTGCCGCCGATAAATACGAAGTCCTGCGGTAAGGCGTTTCTTTTCACCCACTCCAACCCGGCCCTGATGCTCCCGGCCTGAGGCAATCCGGCATGGGAGGCTTCTCCACAGCTAACAGCAACTTCTCCACTGCCTCTTCCTGCAGCTGAGCAACACCCTTCGAAATCCTCTACTCGTGCAATCTCGCCGATAAAGCCAAAGGCGTCCATCTTGGCTTTTAGCTCCGTGGCTGGAAGGGCTCTTGGAGTTGAAGCGTTTACATATAAATACAAAGCATCCTTTGGCAGGAATTCGACTTCAGCAGCAAGATCCTTGTCCTTCATCACCCCGAAGAACATTATAAGCCGTGGCTTCTTCTGAGAACCGGACGATTGGCGTGGTCCGCTATCGGATGTCCTTGTCTCAGAGGCTTGTCCCCATTCTGCCAATCTCCGGGAAAAAGTGCGTTCTACCTGAGGCATCAGCACTTTCATCCCGTGGGAGTTGTGGCCTATGTCGCAGATGACAAGAGGATTGTCGCCGAGCTTCTCCCACCTGCCCCTCAGGCCCGTAATATGCGCAGCGTTCTCGATTGCCTCCACCATTTCAGTGATTGTTGTCTCAGAGAGGTCCTGACGGCTGTCTTCCAGCAATTTACGCAAAACAACCGCAAGTGCTGTGCAGACGGTCTTGATGTTCTTTTTCTGGCAGTCTCCCTTGAGATCCATCTTGGAAGGCTCCACACTTGCCAGAAGGCAGGTTGCAAGGCTCACCACAGACTTTAGGGCCTCCTCCCTTTCATCTCTGCTCCGGTGCGAAAAGCTGCGGTAGATACCGTCGGGAAGAAGATTGTAAGGATTCAGTTTTTCAGCAAAGTAGATGTCGGCAGAGCACTCACAGGCCTTGTCGGTGAACACCCTTGCTACACCTTTGCCGGTTTGACGCCCGCCTTCACGGCAGGATTCAGAATCAGAAGACTCACCGATTACGACGGGGATTCCGGACTTGATTATTCCGGCCTTCTCGCCCGCTATTTCTTCAAGCGTATTGCCAAGGTACTGCATGTGGTCGAAACCTATGTTGGTTATGACACTTGCAAGCGGTGTCACGATGTTGGTTGAGTCCAGCCTTCCACCCAGACCGCATTCTACTACGGCAACGTCTACCTTCTTGTAGGAGAAGTAGCTGAAGGCCATTGCTGTGGTTATCTCAAAGAAAGAAGCGTCTGTCTTGTCAAAGAGTTCCTTGTTATCGTTGAGGAATCTGTACACCCATTCCTTCTCAATCATCTGTCCGTCCACCTTGATCCTCTCACGGAAATCAACAAGATGGGGCGATGTGTAAAGGCCTACCCGCATCTTTCCGGAACCTTTGGGAAACTGCATGAGAGCAGAGGCTGTCATGTGGCTCACCGACCCTTTTCCGTTGGTTCCTGCTATGTGGACGCATTTGAAATCCCGGGACGGGAAGCCCAGGGCCCTGTCGAGCTCCAGCATGTTCCCGATTCCTGGTTTGAAGGCCCTGTCACCAACTACCTGGAAAGACGGAAACCGCTGATATATACTCTCCAACAGTTTATCGTATTCTGTTTCTGACATCATATTGAACAAAAGTGATACAAATATACGTATTTTATCATCGATTCATGACCGTGACCAGCAAATCGCTGATTATCTGATATATAAACAATTTCCTGTACGCCATTTTTCATACACTCATTTAGTTATATGACTAGTTTATAAGCATTTACCGGTCACGCTCTACAATTTTTAAGCCTGAACCCTCCAACATGCACTCAAGAACCCTGCACCTACCAGTAGCAACAGTTTCTATTATCAACATCCAGAAGTTGATAAATTCCGAGCAATGGAGTCTTTGCTGAAAGCAATCGTATGGAATTTATGTGTAAATTCGCAAGGATAAAGCTTGCCGCGAGGATAATGCATGCCGCAAGCATAAAGATTGTTGCAAAATATCAATTACGTTCAAGGCCTGCAGATTGCTTGTCATGAAAGGCGTAGGAACGTATACTAATGTATTAAATGTGAGAAACAGATGATTCTTTTCTTCAAATCAAAATCTGGCAGCATAGTTGCCGTAAAGAGCTCAAAACAACTCTCTGACGATAACATCAATG
Source organism: uncultured Bacteroidia bacterium (assembly GCA_902780455.1). Taxonomy (GTDB): domain Bacteria; phylum Bacteroidota; class Bacteroidia; order Bacteroidales; family UBA932; genus Egerieousia. The sequence continues at coordinate 2,401 of CACZFO010000077.1, forward strand.
CACTTAAATGGCTCCTGGGCCAGGCTTCCCTGATAAAGGGAGAGACTGTCAAAGGACACTTCACCGGCCCGCGCAGGGAAATGATAACTCCATGGAGCACAACTGCCGTGGAGATTACCCAGAACATGAACATTTCCGGCATTGAAAGGATGGAGGAGTACTTCCCTACCGTTTACGAAAGCGCTGGCGGAAAAAAAGCTGCGATTAAGGGTACCGGGGTCAAGGGCGCTGGTTCTAAAGGTGCATTGATTCCTGTGTATGACAAGATGCTCCAGAGGCTTTAC
>CACZFO010000078.1 GCA_902780455.1 uncultured Bacteroidia bacterium
GATAAAGTTACGACGGGCAATCTCCTGCTCTTCCAAGGTAAAGCCCGATATAGCACAGACCATTCAGGCGCGATGGCAAGTGATGAGTATATTGCTGTCCTAGGAAATGAAATATGGCAGCATTTTACCGTCATTATTGACTTAAGCAAGTCTATGTTATTCTTGAAGGAGAACCTGTAAATTCCAATTTAGCCTACTGTGATATGAATCCTGCAGCCATTCGACTTCTCAATCAACAGCTTGTCGCTCAGCAGTTCAGCAAACCTGCTGAAGTAGTACGGTATATGGGTGCCATGCAAGCGCAGGAATGAATGAGATGCGGAATCTGTGGCCATTCATATACCCGCTGAGCCGTAATTGCCCTGCGGGTTATTTCAATTTCAGACCGTCCTTGAACGCTTCGCCGACCCTCTTGGTAACCTGGTAATAGCCATGGGTATAGGGGTCAAAGGCAATCGCATTCAGGCTTTCGATGTCCACCTTGCCATCCTTGATCAGGTTTGACTCCACCGATGTCTGCAGGACTTTTCCGATAACGCCAAGACCCGTTTCATCGCTTTGATATTCAATAAATTCACATTCAATAGCAATTGGAAGCTCATTGATGATAGGGGCATCCACCAGAGATGATTTGGTGGCGGTGAGTCCGCTCTTGGCAAACTTGTCCTTTTCCTTCCTGCCGGACACAACGCCGAACCAGTCTGCTTCCACCACATGTGCAGCATCGGCAATATGGATGACAAATCCCTTGCGCTGTTTTATATTGTCAACGGTTTTGTGGGTTTCTGTAAGGTTGAGAGCGACATGGTCCCTGTCCATCATGGTTCCCCATGCGGCATTCATCACATCTATGCTTCCATCTTCATTGTATGTGGATATTAACAGAACAGGCATTGGAAAAATTGCCTCGGATGTCTTGATAGGCTGTTTCATGATTCTCTTGTTTTATGGTTATAATTTATCGCGAAAATAATATATTATTTCGTACCTTAGCATCGCTCATCGGAGGCCGGCAGTCGGTACTGCCAAGGCCGGATAAGATGTCGGGACCGCCCGGTTGTCTTATCCGGCGCATTTGTTATGAAAGGGTAATGTGAGCTATGGCAAAAGTTACAAGGAAGAAGACTCACTATCCGGGAAACTAGTAAAGCGATATGAGAAACAAAACTTTCAACGTGCTATTTGTCTGCCATGGAAACATTTGCAGGAGCCCTATGGCTGAATTTATCCTTAAACACCTGGTCCAAAAGGCAAAAGTTGCAGCAGGCGGAAGGGATTTGGCAGAGGGCATAAATGCAGATTGTGGAATTGAAGACACAAGATCCGCTGTGGAATCTGGAGTGCCGGATGTATATGTGGAAAGTGCTGCGGTTTCAGTTGAAGAAATAGGGAATCCGATATATCCGCCTGCAAAACTGTGTCTATCAGCACACGGTATTCCGTTTGACAAGACCAAAACTGCCAGGCAGGTTGTCCGCAGAGACTATAACCGTTTCGATCTGATCGTGTGCATGGACGAATGGAACATGCGTCTGATAAAGCGTATCATCCCGGAGGATCCTGAAGGCAAGATTCGTCTGATGATGTCTTTTGCAGGACAGAGCAGGGACGTGGCAGACCCTTGGTACACGGGAGATTTTGAGAAGACCTATCAGGATCTTTCAGCGGGTTGCACGGCCCTTCTCAAGGAAATCTGCGCGAGCAGCTGCTTCTGAATGGTTCATAGCAGCAAAGCCTTTACCGTAGATTCCAGCTTTTACTTGAGCAGCCTGTAGAATGTAGGTTCGTAACCTTCCTCAACCAGTTCAGGGTGGAAGATTGCAATGAAGTCTTTGAGCAGAAGGTCCGGATGAACGGGAGCAAGTTCGTAGTACGGAGTCTGCTTCATGTTGCAGTAGATTACCTTCTTGTTCTTGAATGCATCAAAGAGGACGTTCCTGGGCTCTGCCTTTTTTAGGGCAGCGTAGGAGAAATCTCCTGAAAAACTGTTGAGAATCCTCCAATAGTCTGCCTTGGCACATGAGGCATACATTTTCTCAAACTCGATGTTCACGCCGCCCGTGTTCTCATCCTTTATGACGTAATCGGCGCCGGCATCCCTGAAAATCTGGGCAAGGTGGTTCTTTCCTCCAACTGCGTACCAGTTTCCGGAGAGCATCTCACCGCTGAAAACGGTAGGGCGGGTCTGGGTGTTCTCT